>JBAZKN010000001.1:0-405237 GCA_041650755.1 Patescibacteria group bacterium
GCGTCACAACTACAATCAGGCGGCTAGCCTAGTTGGTTTGACTGGCGAAGTTCGGTCTTTTGCTGAGTATGCTCAGCTGGTCACTTCGTGGCAGCGCGAGTGAGAGCGTCCTTTCGGGGGCGCTTTTTTATCGCAAAATATAAGTTTTTAAGACCGGGAAACCATTGAAGCAAATTGAGCTATAGGCATAAGTATATGCGCCAGCACTCATAATATAAAGACGATCACCCTCTTTTAAGTTGTCTGGTAATTTATGTTTATAGTTTTGGTAGATAATGTCAGATGAATCACAGGTTGGTCCAGCCAAAATAACCTCGCTTTCCGTACCCTGTCCGGGCACGTATGTTTCCGGGTCGGCATAAATTGGAAAGATGACTTCTTCAGTTTCACATAGGCCGGTAAAATGACCGACGTCGATATAGACCCAGCGATGCTCGGAAGTTTCAGATTTTTTGGAGATTAAAATAATTTCCGAAACAATCATACCGCAGTCACCGGCAATATAACGTCCCGGCTCGATAAAAATTTCCGGCATCTTTTCGCCAAAATTTTCATTAAGTAGGCGAGTGATAACATCCGTATATTTTTTTAGGGGCGGTACGGGGCCGACATATTTGGTGGGAAAGCCGCCGCCCAGATTAATGGCTTTCAGCTCTAAGCCTTCTGCTTTCATAATGTCGAACATATATTTGCATAAAGATAGGGCGTGATCCCATTGGCCGACATCGCGCTGTTGGGAGCCGACATGAAAAGATATGCCGTAGGGTTCTAGACCTAAGTTTTTGGCTTCTAAAATAAGCTTATATAGCATATCAGGGTGGGCGCCAAATTTTTTTGATAAAGGCCAGATAGCGCCATTGCCTTCAAATAGTAAGCGAAAGAAAATTTTGGCTCCCGGAGCATTTTTTGCCAGTTTGCGCACATCATCCAAAGAATCAGTGACAAAGATGCGGATGCCATGCTGGTAAGCAAATTGGATATCACTTTCTTTTTTGGCCGGATTGCCAAAGCTCATTCGGTCGCCGGTTATGCCCAAGTCCATCAAACTTTGTATCTCATAAACTGAAGCGACATCAAAGTTTGAACCTATGTCGGCTAAGTGGCGGATTATTTCCGGATGAGGATTAGCTTTGATGGCATAAAATATTTTAGCCATCGGTAGATTGTTTTTTAAACTTTTATATTTTTTGGCGGCTCGCTTTGGGTCAATCAACAAAAAAGGAGTCTGCTTGTTGGCGGCAAAATCCTTGGCTTTTTTGAATTCTTCTTCGCTCCAGTATTTATAAAGTTTTTTATCCATTTTATTTGGGTAGGTTTTGGTCTCCTGATTATTTTATTAAATAGACCATAATTATACTTAAAAATTTTTCAATTTTCAAGTAGCGGGCACATTTTTTCGCCGATTTAGTGTTTTTTTGGTATAATATTGATAGCTTATGGCGCATAGCTTATAGCTTATGGCTTATGGTATATAGCTTATAGTATATGGCAAAAACGGAAACAGCTTGGTATGTTTTGAGTAAACATCAAGTTTTAAAAAAACTAGATAGCCAAAGTCGCGGCCTGACTAGTAGTGAGGCGCAAAAACGCCTGATTAAATATGGGCCAAATGTTCTGCAGGCCAAAGAGCGCTGGCACGGAGCTAAGGTTTTTTTCTCGCAGTTTAAAAGCGCTTTGATTTATATTTTGATTATCGCCGGTTTTCTCAGCCTTTTATCAGGCGAGTATGTTGATGCTTATGTGATTTGGACAGCGGTTTTTTTGAATGTCATCGTTGGTTTTGTCCAAGAGTATAAGGCCAATCAGGCCCTGCAAAGGCTCAATAAAATAGTTAAACAAACTAGTCTTTTGTGGCGAGACGACCATGAAGAATTGCTGGATAGTCAATTTTTAGTCCCGGGCGATGTGATTATCTTGCGAGCTGGCGACAGAGTGTCAGCTGATGCCAGAGTGCTGATGGCCAATGATCTGCAAGTCAACGAATCTTCTTTGACCGGTGAATCTTTGCCGGTAAAAAAAGAAGATCGAGTTTTGCCAGCCGGCACATTATTGGCCGAGCGCAGCAATCTGGTGTTTATGGGGACCTTGGTAGTCGAGGGCAGCGGCCAGGCAGTCGTTGTCAACACCGGTCTGCGCACAGAGATTGGTCAGATTTCCCGCCTATTAAAAAGTACTCAAGAAAATCGTACGCCCCTGCAGTTAAAATTGGATGTTTTTGCCAAAAATATTACAAAAATTATTTTACTAGTGGCCGCTTTCTTGTTTGCCTGGGGTTCGCTGCAAGGCTATCCTTTGGCCAATATGTTTGCTTTGGCAGTAGCTGTAGCGGTTTCAGCAATTCCCGAGGGCCTAAGCATCAGTCTGATGATGATTTTGACTATCGGCATGCAGCGTATTTTAAAACACAAGGGCTTGGTGCGCCAATTGATTTCTGCAGAAACCCTGGGTTCAACCACTGTGATTTGCACAGATAAGACAGGTACTTTGACCGAGGGAGAGATGCGGGTCACCGAACTTATTACTTCCAGCCATCATTTTGATTGGCAGTCCCAAGGCTTGAGAAATATCACCTGGGACAAGGAGCTGGAAAAATCCATTCAGATTGCTTGGCTATGCAACGATGCGGCTGTGGCCAATCCCCAAGAGCCAAAAGATAAGTGGATGATTTTGGGTACGCCGACAGAGAAAGCCCTGCTGCTTTCCAGTATAAATTTTGGTGCCGAGAAATTGTTTAAAGATAGACAGCGTAAGAGCGAAGTGCCTTTTGATTCGCGTTATAAGTTTATGTTGACGCGCTATAGGGCCGATCATGATCGTGATTTGATTTTAGTCAAAGGTGCTCCGGAAAAAGTTTTTTCTTTGGCCCATTCTTTTTGGCATGAAAATAAATCACAAAATTTGACTCCCCAAGCGCTCAAGAAGTGGCACGAACAAGCAGAACATTTATTGCGCCGAGGCTTGAGGGTTTTGGCGGGAGCCATGGCAGTAGTGCCCAGAGATTATCCGATTATCAGCGCCGAAGATAATCTGCCCGATCAATTGACCGTAGTTTGCCTGTGGGGTTTATCTGATCCATTGCGTTTGGCGGCCAAGGCTACTTTGCAGGATACGGCCAAAGCCGGCATCAAAACAGTTATTATCACTGGTGATAACAAGTTTACGGCTCACCATATTGCCCAAAGTTTGGGTTTAAATATAAACGATGACGAGATTATTACCGGCAGCGAATTATTGAAGTTAAGCGATGAGCAACTATTTGAAAAAATTACTACTTGGAAGGTATATGCTCGCGTAACACCAGCTGACAAGTTGCGCATCGTCAAAGCTTGGCAGCAGCGGGGAGAGGTGGTGGCTATGACTGGTGATGGTGTCAATGATGCCCCGGCCATAAAGGCAGCCGATGTTGGTGTGTCGGTCAGCTCCGGCTCAGATATCGCCAAAGAAACGGCTGATTTGATACTTTTGGATAATAATTTTTCCACTATTGTCATGGCCGTGAAAGAGGGCAGGGTTATTTTTGCCAATATTCGCAAGGTGATTTTATATTTATTATCTGACAGTTTTTCGGAAATGGTGATTATTATTGGTAGCCTTATTTTTGCTTTGCCCTTGCCCTTGACTGCTGGTCAGATTTTATGGATCAATCTGGTCAGTGATGGCTTGCCAGCCCTGGCTTTGACTACTGAACCGGAGGATAAGGATATCATGGACAAAAGACCCCATCAACCCAAGCAGCTTTTGGGTTTTGAGCATAAATTTTTGATGGTAGTCATTAGCTTGGTCACGGGCCTATTATCGGCTGGCCTTTTTGCCTATATGTGGGTAGAAACCGGCAATCTAGATTTGGCCCAGACTATGGCCTTTATGTCTTTAGGCTTAGGCACCTTGGTTTATGTTTTTAGCATCAAAAGCCTGGAAAAAAATATTTTTGCCAGCGCGCCGTTTAAGAATCGGTATCTCAATATAGCGGTGCTGGTTGGCCTGATCCTGCAGTTTTTGGCTGTTTATAATCCAGTATTAAATCATTTTTTGCACACCGTGCCTTTGTCTTGGTATGAATGGTCATTGATTATCACGCTTACTTTACTGTCAGTGGTGGTGATCGAGATAATGAAATTTGTCTTAAACATTTACTATAAAAAGAAAGATAAAAAATAAGCGAGCATTTGTTTATTTTTTTCAAATCTGCTATTATATCCCTATAGGGGGGATATAGATTTAGATTAAATCAAAAATTTATGTACAAAGCCAAATCAAATCATGAAAAGATTCTGCATCGTCTGAAAATTTCTCTGGGCCAGCTAGAGAAAGTGGTGGATATGGTGGCTAACAATGCCTATTGTTTAGATGTGATTCACCAGTCCCAGGCAGTCCAGCGCGCCTTGAAAGAAACCGATCATGTGATTTTGGAAAATCACTTAAAGACTTGTACGGCCAAAGCTATCAAAAGCGGCAAATCAAAATCAGCTGTCACTGAAGTGATGCAAATTATCCGACGTTGGTCATAGCTGAGCTTAAAGTATCAAGTAAAAAGGGAAAAAGTATTAAAGTGGCTACCGGTCTAAACTTTATACTTTTTACTTTACACTTTCTACTAATTTAATTTTAATGTCTAAGAATATAAAAAACATTCCCATTGAAGGGATGCATTGTGCTTCCTGTGTTAGTTTGGTGGAGCGTGCTTTAAAAAAAGTTTCAGGGGTGGCTTCTGCTGATGTCAATCTATCAACCGAAATTGCTACTATTACTTATGACCCAAGTGTCAAATGGGCCGATATATCGGCCGCCGTATCAGCCGTTGGCTATCGAGCAGTTATTGGTGGTACCGAAAAGTCCTGGCAGGCCAGTCAGCTCGGTAAATATAGGCAGCTAAAAAGATTAAAAGTTAAAGTGGCCATTAGTTTGTTTTTGGGTGGTCTGATTTTGTGGGGCAGCTTTCCTGGTCTGGCTTTAATTGCCCCAAATTTGCTTAAGAATTTTTATGTGCAGTTGTTTTTGGCTGTGCCTGTACAGTTTTGGGCGGCCTCTGATTTTTATAAAGCAGCCTGGTCATCTTTAAAGAGATTGAGAGCCAATATGGATACGCTGGTAGTTTTGGGGACCATGGCAGCTTTTATTTATTCTCTGGTTATTACTTTAGCGCCAAAATTGATAATGGACAGCGGCATTGAGCCTATGCCGTATTTTGACGCTTCGACATTAATTATCGCCTTGATTTTATTGGGGAGATATCTGGAGAATAGGGCAAAATTAAATACCTCAGAAGCCATAAATAAATTAATTGGGTTGCAAGCCAAGACAGCCAGAATAATTAGGGATAACCAAGAGCTGGATATTCCACTGGAGCAGGTCAGGGTCAATGATATTATTTTGGTCAGGCCAGGAGAGAAGGTTCCAGTTGACGGAGAAATTATTGCTGGCCAATCGGCCATTGATGAATCAATGGTTACCGGCGAGAGCTTGCCAGTTGATAAAAAAGTTGGTGATAAAGTCATAGGATCGACCATTAATAAATTAGGCAGTTTTAGTTTTCGGGTTACCAAAGTGGGTGACGATACTGTATTGTCGCAGATTATAAAATTAGTATCAGATGCGCAGGGCAGCAAAGCACCAATTCAAAGATTGGCAGACATTATTTCGGCTTATTTTGTGCCAATTGTTTTAGTCTTAGCAAGCATTACCTTTGTAATCTGGTATTTTTTTGGTCCGGAACCTGCTTTGACCAAGGCATTGATCAACACAGTAACAGTTTTAATAATTGCTTGTCCTTGCGCCATGGGTTTAGCCACGCCTACGGCCATTATGGTCGGTACTGGTCGCGGAGCTGGCATGGGTATATTGATTAAAGATGCTAGTAGTTTAGAGATAGCCCACAAAGTTAGAGTTGTAGTTTTTGATAAGACTGGCACTTTGACCAAGGGGCAGCCGGAAGTTACTGATGTTTTGCCTCTGGCAGAAATTGATGGTAATAAAATTTTGCAGCTAGCCGCATCTTTGGAAAAGAATTCGGAGCATGCTTTGGCCAACAGTATTATACATAAGGCCCTGGATAATAATTTGGAATTTTTGGCGGTTGAAAAATTTTTGGCTGTGCCGGGCCAGGGGGTTCGTGGCCTGATTGACAAAAAGAGTATTCTTTTAGGTAACAAAAAAATGATGCTGGCCGCTAAAGTGGATATAGCCGAAGATGAAATTAATCATTTAGAAAAACAAGGCAAGACAATAATGATTTTGGCGATGGATAAAAAGGCCATTGGTTTGATTGCGGTCGCTGATGTCATCAAAGATACAGCTAGGCGGGCTATAGCTGATTTACATAATTTAGGCATTGAGACGGTTATGTTGACGGGTGATAATCAGATAACAGCTGAGTATATAGCCTCTTATATCGGGATTAAGCAGGTTATTGCTGAAGTAATGCCGGCTGATAAAGTACAGGCGATTAAAGCCCTACAAGCTAAAGGAAAAATCGTGGCTATGGTCGGTGATGGTATAAATGATGCGCCGGCCTTAGCAGCGTCTGATCTTGGTATTGCTATGGGGTCTGGCACCGATATAGCTATGGAGTCAGCCAATATCACTTTAGTTAATAAGGATTTACACTCCGTAGTGGCAGCCCTAGCTTTGTCTAAAAAAACCATGACCACCATCAAGATGAATCTGTTCTGGGCTTTTGGCTATAATATTATTTTGATACCGGTGGCCATGGGCGCGCTTTATCCTATCTGGGGCATTTTGCTTAACCCTATTTTTGCATCAGCCGCCATGGCTTTGAGTTCAGTTTCGGTTGTCGCTAATTCTTTGCGTTTAAAAAAAGTGTCAGCCAGAGGTTGACCGCCCCTTGGGCGGAAAATTAAGCAGATAAAAAATTTATGAATAATATAAATTTACTTACTATTTTTTTTACCGGGTTGCTGACCGGTGGTTTGAGCTGTTTGGCTGTCCAGGGCGGATTGCTGGCCACAGCCATTGCTCAGCGTCAAGGTGATGATCAGGAGGAAAAAAAGCGCAAAGCCTTTCCTATAGTAGTATTTTTGTTGGCTAAATTAGCTGCCTATACGATTTTAGGGTTTTTGTTAGGATGGTTTGGCTCGCTTTTTTCCTTATCTTTATCAGTCAGGGTCATATTACAATTTGTTATTGCTATTTTCATGATTGGTACTGGTCTCAGTCTGCTCAATATCCATCCATTGTTTCGCTATTTTATCATCCAGCCACCGAAGTTTTTGACTCGCTGGGTGCGCGGGCGTTCCAAAAGCGCCGATATATTTAGTCCGGCTATTCTTGGCTTGATGACCATATTTATACCTTGCGGTGTTACCCAAGCCATGATGGCTCTGGCCATTGGTTCGGGTCAGGCCTGGACTGGTCTGGTTATTATGTTTGTTTTTGTGCTGGGTACAATACCTTTATTTTTTATCCTAGGCTATACCGCTAATTCTTTAAGCGGTAAGGCTAGCCAGCATTTTTATCGAATAGCCGGGGTAGCTGTGATTATTTTAGCTTTATATTCAATGATTGGCGTATTTAATTTAGCTGGTGCCACCTGGAATTTGCCTCAAGACAAATCAGCCATTGTCTCCGCGACGAAACAGGAAGCCACTATCAATATACAAAATAGCGGATATTATCCAAATAGTATTACAGTCAAAGCCGGTGAACCCGTGACTCTGCATTTGGTTAATGATAAAGCTTATAGCTGCGCCCAGGCCTTTACTATTCCAAGCTTAGGCATAGAGAAAATAGTTCGACCCGGGACCACTGAAACAATTCAATTTACTGCGCCCAGTGACGTTACGCGTATTGCCTATACTTGCAGTATGGGCATGTACCGAGGGGTGCTTAACGTAGTTAAATAATATGCAAAAAGAAATTATTTTAAAAATAACAGGGATGCATTGCACGGCCTGCGCTATGAATATTGACGGCGCATTGGAAGATGCCGGAGTGCAAGAGGCCAGGACTAATTTTGCCAAAAGCGAAACTAAGATAAAATTTGATGAAAATAAAATAAAGGTAGTCGAGATACAAAAAATAATAGAACAAGAGGGCTACCAGTCAGAATTAATATAAATTTTATGAAATTATTATGGCAATATTTATTTAATTATAAAAAATTATTGGCTTATTCTTTAATTTTGGCGGCCATTAATCAACTTTTTTCTTTATTAGATCCGCAGATTTTTCGCTTGATGATTGATCGTTATGCTTCGCGTTTTGGCGAATTAAGCCAGCAGCAATTTTTGCTAGGTATCACCTGGCTGGTTTTGGCTTATATGGGCGTTGCTTTGATTTCACGCATTGCTAAAAATTTTCAGGATTACTATGTCAACGTCATTGCTCAGCGGGTTGGTGCCAAGCTTTATTCAGATAGCGTGCAGCATTCTTTTTCTTTGCCTTTTTTGAGTTTTGAGGATCAGCGCTCTGGTGAGCTGCTGCAAAAAATGCAAAAGGCCCGTAATGACTCGCAAGAGCTTATTAATCAATTGATCAACTTAGTTTTTATCTCTTTGATTGGCATTATTTTTGTTTTAATTTACGCCTTTATAGTGCATTGGGTAGTTGGTTTGATTTATTTTCTCTTATTACCAATTTTGGGTTTTAGCACTTTCTTCTTGAGCAAAAGAATAAAAGAGGCCCAAAAACAAATTGTCACACAGCAGGCTGATTTAGCCGGGTCAACCACGGAGACCTTGCGCAATGTAGAATTGGTCAAATCTTTGGGTCTGGATCAGCAGGAGATTGATCGTTTGAATAATGTTAATGAGGAGATTTTAAAGTTGGAATTGAAAAAAGTAAAGATTGTCAGGACATTTTCTTTTTGGCAGGGTACCATATTGAATACCATGCGCGCTTTGCTGATCGGGGTTATGATGTATTTGATTTTTAGTCAGAGTATTACTTTAGGCCAATTTTTTTCTTTATTTATTTATTCTTTTTTTATTTTTACACCCTTAGTACAGTTCGGCCAGGTGGCTTCACAATACCAACAAACTACGGCCAGCATGGAGAAATTGGAGGAAATATTAAAGCAAGAGCCAGAAAAAAGGCCAGAGCGGGCCGTGATCTTGGGCGCTTTGCAGCAAATTAATTTTGATAAAGTTAGTTTTAAATATAATTCAGCTGACGTGACAGCGGTGCACGGATTGTCAGCTACTATCAAGGCCGGTCAGACGGTGGCTTTTGTCGGGCCCTCTGGTTCAGGCAAAACAACATTGATAAAAATGCTGGTAGGTTTATACCAGCCGACTGAAGGTAAATTGGAGTATAATGGCGTGCCTAGCGCAGCTATTGATTTAGGGCAACTGCGCCAAAGGATTGGTTTAGTGGCCCAGGAAACGCAGCTATTTGCCGGCACCATTAGAGAGAATTTGCTTTTTGTTAAAGCTGATGCCTCAGATCAGGATTGCCTTGATGTTTTGCACTTAGCCGCGGCTAGCAGTGTTTTGTCGAGAGCGGAAAAAGGTTTGGATACCAAAATAGGCGAAGGGGGCTTGAAGCTATCTGGTGGCGAAAGACAGCGCTTGGCTATTGCGCGCGCGCTGTTACGCAACCCGGATTTGATAATTTTTGATGAGGCCACTAGTAGTTTGGACTCTTTGACCGAAAAAGAAATTACCGAAACTATTAAAAATATAGAGAAAGAGCGGCCGCAGCTTATTACTATTATTATTGCTCATAGATTATCGACTGTAGCGCACGCTCACAAGATATTTGTTTTGGAAAAAGGGCGTTTGTCAGAGTCCGGTTCGCACCATGAGCTTCTGAAAAAAAGCGGTTTATATGCCGCCTTGTGGAGAGAGCAGGTTGGGGTGTATAATTAGCCTATGAAAAAAATTAGCCTTCAGCACAGTTGCCCACGATCGATGTTTTTTTGTTGAATCTAGTTTTGTATTATAATAGAATTATTAATTAATCAATAATTATGGACATCCAAAATAACGTGCCCCTGCCATCCAATCCATTACCCAAGCCGCAAAAAGCCACTAATGTAATTTTAATGATCATAGTGGTTGTTTTATTGTTAGCCAATGGCGTAACTTTGTACTTTTTATTCAAAAAGCCAGCTTCACTGCCGGTCAACACTAATATAGTGATCGATGTGAATGAGAATTTGAATGTTGAAAACGCAAACACCAACACAACTAGTAGTAGTGATTTAAATTTACCGCCAATTGATTTGGGTCAGAAAGTAATTAAAGTATCATGGCAAGATAACCCAACGCCAGTAGCAGTCGATAAATTTTTTGACATAGCAACAATACAAGCTAAACTAAAAACTGCGGGATATAAATATGGATCGGAAAGTGAAACTGATTTTATCAAAGAATTGGACGGTACTTATAAGATTTGGAAGGTGGGGACTGTGGCTGAAGGACAACCCATAATAAATGCCGACGTTTATTTGGTGGGCACCATTGAGATGAATTATTCATTTAAGAGAGTCATAAAACAGGGCGATAGTCTAGTTGTTCTGGGCAAGCAGTCCAATTTTTATGATGGGCCAATATCCAATTATACGGCATCACTTGATTCGGCATTATTTAATTTGGACAATAATGCAATGATTGGTAATTTGGATTTGCCTGATACAATTAGCGTTCCGAATACGAAGTATCGTTTGCTAAAATTTGAGCAAAGTTGGCAATTATTTAGTGATTATAGCAATGCCCAGAAATTGTTTGCTTATTCTACTGGTCAATATTTATATAAGGATTCTAATAGCGATTGCTATATTGCGCGAGCTGGCGATGGTACTGCCTGGAAATATTATTTAGATTTAAGTTCGCTTGATACCAATACCAATGTAAATTACGCTAATAATTCCGGTTCAATATTATTAAATATTCCATCAGTGTTGGATAATAAGGATTATCAATCAAGAGGCGGGTGTAGTTTATGTTATGAATTTGCTGATTATATTACTAGTTTGACTCAACTTACTAAAATTGGTACAAATTCAAAAGGAGAGTCTTTTTATACCTTTAAAGATGTGAATCAAAAATCGGATCCCAAAGAAACAAAGAGCGTGTTGAGATCCATGTATGATGCGTATTATGTGCCGGGACTAGGCGATAATTCAGGAAAACTTTCATATGATGAGTTTCTTAAACAGTACCCAATTGTTATTTGGCGTGACCCATTGGACAGTTTCGTTATTTTTAGAAATGGAAGTTTGGGGCCAGTGGCCGAATGTGGTAAGCCGGTTATTTACCTATACCCCACCAAAACTACAGACGTATCGGTAAAAGTCAACCCGACGGGTGGGTTTAAGTTTACCGACCCAGATTATGGCACTGGTTGGCTAGTCAAAGCTGAACCCAATGGCAATCTGTATAATTATGCCAACAAGACCAATTATCCTTATCTATTCTGGGAAGGATATGGATTAAATTATCAAATACCAAAACAAGGTTTTGTGGTTGCCAAAGCAGATGTAGAAAAATTCTTACAAGAAAAACTAGCCCAGCAAGGTTTGATAGTCAAAGAATATTCAGAATTTATTGATTTTTGGTTGCCCAAGATGCAAAGTGATCCTTACTATTTTATCACCTTTGTGCCACAAGCTGAATTTGATAAACTAGCGCCACTGCAAATCAATCCCAAGCCAGACACTGTCATTCGTGTATTCATGGACTACAAAGGATTAGACAAACCAATGCCAGTGGCACCGCAGATTTTAGCTACACCAAAACGTGTTGGCTTTACCGTGGTTGAATGGGGTGGAGCCATACATAAATAATAAATGTATTTCAGAACCAGACAATTAGTAATCTTAATTTTAGTCCTGCTTGCTATTCAAGTAGGACTAAGTTTTCTGGTCTTAAATAAAACAAATTATCAGCCGGTCCGTTCCGCAGTATCAGGCAGACTAGATGAAAATTATGCCATTCAGCGCGCATATTTTATGTCAGCTGATTTTTATGATGAGGCCTATAATCAAGCTGATAAAAATTTTGTTTATGATGATAAAGTCAAGGTGGGCATTTTGCCCCATCATCTTATGGTCAAAGGTAAGATCGCCACTTTTTTTGCGGGTTTGAAAAATCAAGATATAAAAACCGTAGTTTTGGTCAGTCCCAATCACTTTGAACAGGGCGGAAGCAACATTACTTTATCTAGCGCCAAATGGCAGACGCCTTTTGGTGATCTATTGCCCGACACGAAACTAATAAAGAATTTAATAAAGCAAGAAAGGGTGGTAGTCAATGAACAGCCCTTTGGCAATGAGCACGGCATCTCTGGTTTAGTGGCCTTTATCAAAAAAAGTTTGCCGGAAAGTAAAATTGTGCCGATTATTTTAAAAAATAAAACTAGTCAGGTAGAAATAACTGCTCTAGTTGCTAATATAAAAAAATATAGTAGTGATGATACATTGGTACTGGCTAGTGTAGATTTTTCCCACTATCAGCCAGCTGGTGTAGCAGACTTTCATGATGACAAAAGCCGCAGTGTGATTGAGGCCTTAGATACAAATAGAGTTTGGGGTTTAGAAGTGGATTCACCAGCTTCTTTGGCTGTAGCCTTGCAATACGCCGCAGATAATGATGCGCAAAAAGCAAATTTGTTATGGCAGACAAATTCCAGTCGTTTGATAAATAGCTTGGACACTCCGGGCACCAGTCATCAGTTTTTCTATTTTACTAAGGGCGAGCCAAAAAAAACCAAGGTAATTGATTTTTTATTTTTTGGCGACATCATGCTAGATAGAAATGTCGGAGCTAAAATTGCCAAGAGTGGAGTGGCGCCATTATTTGACCAGCTGGCCGGTGAAGAAAAAAGATTCTTTATGGGGCCTGATATAATTTCTGCTAATCTTGAAGGTGCGGTGACTAATGGGGGCGAGCATTATGCGCCGGTAGCTAGTAATGATTTTGCTTTTAGTCCGGAGATCGTAGGTGAGCTAAAAAAATATAATTTTAATTTTTTTAATATTGCCCAAAATCATCTGACCGACCAAGGAGCCAAAGGCGTCAAGGAAACACTGGAGAATTTGCAGGCCTTGGGTTTTGATTTTTCCGGTTGTAGCGATGCTGAAGTGGGGGAGTGTAGTAGTAAAATTGTAGATATCGACGGCAGTAAAATAGCTATGATTGGCTTGTCTATGGTTTATCATCATTTCGATCTAGAGCTAGCCAAAAAAATAATAAGTGATTTAAAAAAACAAAGTGATCTGGTGGTAGTGAATATCCACTGGGGAGTAGAATACGATCATGAATATAATACGACACAACAGACAATCGCCCATGCCATAGTAGATTCTGGTGCTGACATTATTATTGGTCATCATCCGCATGTGGTACAGGGCTTGGAAATTTATAATAATAAGCCGATTTTTTACTCACTGGGCAATTTTATTTTTGATCAGTATTTTTCTGCTGATACCCAAACCGGCTTGGCTCTAGGCGTGAGCGTTGACCTCAAAAATCGGTCAGAGAATATCTATTTATTGCCCATTGAGTCACAAGCTTCGCAAGTCAGGCTGATGACCGAGCAAAACAAGATAAATTTTTTTAAAAAAATGGTTAGCTGGTCAAAGGCAGCCGACAAATACCAAAATATGATTCTGAGTGGTAAAATATCATTATAATTTCAGTAAAATTTTTATTAATTATTAAGCTATAAATAAGATGAAAGCATTTATTGTTTGGCTGATTATTATTATTTTATTTTTTGCAGTTTTATTTAGGTATTTAGATAGTCGTAGTCGCTTGGCTGGCTTCAATGATATTATTAATAACTTTATAAACAACCGACCGAAAATTTCTTGCGTGGAAGATGCTGATTGCCATTTGACGCAGATTGATTGCAGTCCTTGTTCTTGTGGTTTTGCGGCCAACCGAGCTTGGCAGCCATATTGTCCCTTCCAGAAAAAGCAAGTATTATGTGAACCTTGCGAGCAGTTTCCCAAAGAAGAAAATATTAAGTGCATAAATACCGAGTGCCAGATCGTTTATTGATTTGCCAGCCTTTTTAATCATAAAAATTTTTTTCTTGTTTGGCCATATTATCATAATGTGTTATTATTAGTTCCCAGCAATATTAAAAAGTTTGATATTTTTTTATTTATGCCCAATATTATCGAAGTGAAAAATTTGACCAAGAAATTTGGTCATTTTGTAGCTGTGGATGATGTTTCATTTTCCGTAGCCAAAGGAGAGATTTTTGCCTTTTTGGGGCCAAACGGCGCCGGTAAATCAACCACGATCAAAATTCTGACTACTCTACTGAATCCTAGTCGCGGGCAGATCAGCCTCAATGGTTTCGACCCCATCAAGCAAGCTAGCAAAGTCCGTCGGTCTTTTGGCATTGTTTTTCAAGACCCAAGCTTAGACGATGAGCTGACTGCTTATGAAAATATGGAGTTTCATGGTGTTTTATACGGTATTCCCAAAAAATTATGCAGCGAAAGGACAGCTAGTCTGCTTAAGTTTGTTGATCTATGGGATAGGCGTAATAGCCTGGTTAAAGAATTTTCCGGCGGCATGAAGCGGCGCTTGGAAATAGCCAGAGGCTTGCTGCATCATCCGGAAGTGATGTTTTTGGATGAGCCAACCCTTGGCCTTGATCCGCAGACCAGAAATCACATGTGGAATTATCTGCAGGAATTAAATCAGACCAATGGCACCACAGTTTTTTTCACCACCCATTATATGGAAGAAGCAGAAAAGATAGCTCAGCGCATTGCTATCATTGATCATGGTAAAATAGTGGCCATCGGCACAGCCGCAGAGTTAAAAGAAAAAACCAAGACTGTATCGCTTGAAGAAGCATTTTTAAACCTGACAGGCAAATCAATTCGCGAAGAAGAAGCTAGCAATATAGATAAACTGCGCATGAGACGACATCTTTTTACTAAAAAATAATATGAGAACAATTTATATTTTATGGCTACGCCAACTTAAGCGTTATGTGCGCTCTCGATCAAGGATGATAGGCTCATTAGCCCAACCTTTACTTTTTTTAGTTTCGCTAGGCTATGGTTTTGGAGCGGTTTTTCAAAAAGCTGGCGAAGGTAGCTATATCAATTTTTTGGCACCTGGCATCATTGGCATGAGCATTATTTTTACTTCTATTTTTTCTGGCATGGAAATTATCTGGGATAGACAATTTGGTTTTTTGAAAGAAACTTTGGTGGCGCCAGTGCCTAGGTTTCATATTATGATCGGGCGCACTTTGGGCGGGGCAACAGTGGCCGCTTTGCAGGGCGTCATAGTCTTTTTGGTTTCTCTGTTGGCCGGCTTTCATCCGGCTAATTGGTATCTGCTTTTACCGGCTATACTGATGATATTTTTAATTGCTTTATTGTTTACAGCCCTGGGAATATTGATTGCCTCTCGACTTGATGATATTCAAGGTTTTCAGCTGATCATCAATTTTTTAGTTATGCCCTTATTTTTCTTATCGGGTGCGCTTTTTCCGCTCAAAGACGTCCCTCAAGTTCTAGCAACTATTGCCCGTTTTAATCCTTTGGCTTATGGTATTGATGCTTTGCGGGAATTACTTATCAACGTCCAACATTTCGGCCTAAGTTTGGATATATTAGTATTGTCAATAGTGACTTTATTGTTTTTATCACTCGGCAGCTATTTTTTCTCTAAAATTGAGATTTAAATTTTTACGCCAAATAAACATTGACAGTTTGTTTATTTTTGTTAAGATGTCAATGGTTTTTTGACGTGGCTCTTTCGCGTGAAGGGAGGCAGATATGGAGACCAGTCCATCGCCGTCAAGGCCGAAACTGACCGGCTGGCGCCTGTATTGGCATTGCTTCTGGGGATTACTAGTCTTCCTGTTACTGTTCGGCGTCGCGTTCGTGATCTTGTTCCCGAGTCTGTTCTTCCACGAATGATCCACCGCTGGTTCGAGGCGGTGGTTTTTTATTTGACGAAAACCGGGTAAAAACCTATACTAACAGTATAAGATACAGCAAGTTTTGGTTAGATAATTTTGTCATAATTTCAATATTATGCTACAGAATTCGAAAACTTGCCCACACTGCAGGCAGACTGTGCCGTATCAGGCAAAATATTGCTCTAATTGCGGCGCCAAGTTTATTGCCCCTACGCCAGACATACTATTGAAGAGCACACCGCCAGCACCCAAGATCAGTACGGATGAAGCTAAAAAACTTGAAGATGAATCTGACCGCTTTCAAGTGGGCTAAGAACCAAAAAAACTTTTCAGCTAGCTAAACCAGATTTTACCGGCCGTGTTATTGACTGCTCAATTTTTCCCTCAAAATATAATTAAAGTTGATTTTTTATTTTTACAGCTAATTATTAATTTTATAAAAATATGCAATTAGATAAGAAAGTAGCTATTGTCACCGGCGCTTCATCTGGCATCGGCTTGGCAATTGCAGAAAAGTTCTTAAGCGAAGGTGCCAAAGTAGTCTTGGCTGACATTTCTGATGCCGGCCAGGCAGCCGCTAAAAAATATGGCGATCAAGCCATATTTGTTAAGTGCGACGTGTCAAAATCTTCAGAAGTCGATGCTTTGCTTAAAGCGGCTCTGGATAAATTTGGCACTTTAGACATCATGATAAATAATGCTGGTATTGCCACCTCGGGCAGTGCCAGTGATACGACTGATGAGGTTTGGCATAAGACTATAGAAATAAATTTGTCCGGAGTTTTTTATGGTACTAGGGCAGCGGCCAAAGTAATGCTAAAAAACAAGACAGCCGGCTCTATTATCAACATGGCTTCTATAGCTGGTTTGGTGGGATTTCAGGGTTCTTTAGCTTATTGCGCCTCCAAAGGGGGCATTATCCAATTGACCAGAGCGGCCGCGCTTGATTTAGCAGCCGCCCATATCAGGGTCAATGCGATTGCTCCGGGCGTGATTACCACCAATATGACCAAAGATTATTTGGCTGATCCTGGCTTTCAGAAAATGGTGCAGGCCATGACACCTTTAGGCCATGTTGGCGAAGTGAAAAATATTGCCGATGCTGCTTTGTATTTATCATCAGAAATGTCCTCATATGTTACGGGCCAGGTTTTGGCTGTTGATGGTGGCTGGGTAGCCAAATAAATTGTAACAGCAATACATAATCAGTGTATATTATATTAGTTGAGTAATCTTAATTAATATAAAATAAAAAATTATGAAAAAATTTGCAATTTTTTTAAGCGTTTTTGCCCTTTTGGCTTTTGTGGGTGGCGCAGTCTTGGCTGAGAATCGTGGCAATAATCCGCCAAAGAAAGAGGAAAATAAATTTAATTGGCAGCAGTTTAGGGTTTCCACTTCCACCATTCCTCTATATGCCACCACTACGCCAGCAGAAAATTTGGCTTGCCTGCAGGCTACAGTAGCTACTCGTGAGGCCAGTATAGATACGGCTTATGATACCATGTCAGCCGCTATTAAATCAGCCTTAGCCACACGTAAGACCGAGCTTAATACTGCTTGGGGTATAGTTGTCAATAAAGACAGGCGAACAGCCATTAAAGCTGCCTGGACAAAATTTAATAAGGCAAACCGCGATGCTCGCAGCGTCTATAAAACAGCAGTCAGGGCTGCTTGGAAGAAATTTAATACTGATTCCAAGAGTTGCAATGTACCCTGGCGTCTGTACGAAGCCCAAGGCACAGATGTAAGTTTATAAATATAATTCAAAATGCCTCCCTTGTCGGAGGTGTTTTGAATATGTTAAAATTAAAATCTAAGTATTAAATAAAGTATTATGTCTAGGCACGAAATACCACAAGGTCCTAAACCGACAGATGTTTGGTTGGACCAATATTCTATACTATTAAAACAATTGGAAGCAGACCCCAACAATGCTACTTTATTGGCCCAAAAAGCAGACATGGAAAAAGCCATGAAGGCCTCCCAGGCAATTGATATTGATAGTACGTTGGATTCTTTGAATACAAGCCGAGCTTCTACTACTGGAGAAATGGCCACTCCAGAATTGACCGCAGATCGACCATATAGTGATCAGAGAAATCAAGAAATTTGGGACAAACAATTAAAGAAATTTTCCGATGATTCATCTGGAAGCATCAGTACTTGGTTTATGTCTTTAGGTGATAGTATCAGAGAATATAAGGAAGATATAGAAAAATTGATAGTAGTTTTTGGAAAAACTAAACAAGATTATTATAGGGGGCAAGTAGCTGATTTGGATCGCGCATTAAAGGAATTGCTGGATCAAAGAAAGCCAGATAGTAGTTTAGCGGTACTGAAGAGGGTAAAGAATGAATCTCTGGAATTATTTAGAGAATATATGGCATTGCATTATTCCTGCGGTAATGATGCTACTAAAAAAAGTCGGATATAAAAATTTTATTAGAATTTAAAACACCCATTCAAAAAATGGGTGTTTTTGGTTAGCTATTGACATTAAATAACTTTTGTGTTACAGTACTCAATTAGTAGTACATTCGGAGGGCTCCCTTAAGGGACCATGAAGCCAAAGGCAGCTCTCTGCCCAAGCTACTTGGGTCTTTTTGACCCTCCTTGACTCTTGTAGCCCAGGGCCATGGTTTGATGGTCCGAAAGCTGCAAGACCTGGCGTATCGCCAGGTTAATTTGGCTTGGGGGTGGGTCCCAAGTCAATGGCGTGGCCTTCCCGGCCGTAAGTGGGAAGTGCGCCTGGTACAGCGTCAGCGCTGCTCTCGGAGCTCCCAAGAGACCTCTGGGGCAGTTGCACAGCGGTTATAGGATGCCGCAAAGGACGCCCTGGCCAAAAGGGTGGCGTCATACCCGAGGCGGTGGGTTTGTCATCATCAAGCTGATGCTGACACCCACCGTTTTTTCATTATGGCAAAATATGGTAAAATATATACACCATAAAAAGATAAAGCCATGAAAGATAAAAAAGTAATTTTAACTGGCGACCGTCCTACTGGACCGCTGCATTTGGGCCATTATATTGGTTCGTTACTCAATAGGGTAAAACTGCAGACAGAAAACAATCAATTTATCATGATTGCTGATATGCAAGCCTTGACTGATAATGCTGATAATCCCAAAAAAGTCAGGGATAATGTTTTGGAGGTAGCTCTGGATTATCTGGCTGTCGGCTTAAAGCCGAAACTCAACACTATTTTTATTCAGTCCTTGATTCCAGAGTTAGCCGAGCTGACCATGTATTATTTAAATTTGGTGACTTTGGCCAGACTCCAACGCAATCCCACCGTCAAAGATGAAATGCAACAAAAAGGTTTTGGTGCCAATGTACCAAGCGGTTTTTTGGTCTATCCTGTAAGTCAGGCAGCTGACATCACGGCTTTTAAGGCCGAGCTGGTACCAGTTGGCCAGGATCAATTACCCATGATAGAACAAACCAATGAAATAGTGAGAAAATTCAATAGTATTTATAAGAAAAGAGTATTGGTGGAGTGTCGGGCTATGCTGTCATCAGTTTTGCGTTTGCCTGGTATTGATGGCCAAGCCAAGATGGGTAAATCTCTGGGCAATACTATAAATTTATCAGACACCTCCGCTGTTATTGAAAAAAAGGTAAAGAGCATGTTTACTGATCCCGGACATTTGCGCGTAGAAGATCCTGGTAAGATTGAGGGCAATATAGTTTTTGCCTACCTTGATGCTTTTGATCCAGATAAAGACGCTGTTGCTAAATTAAAATCCCATTATCGCCAAGGTGGTTTGGGAGATACAGTGGTCAAAAATCGTCTCAATGAAATTCTGCAGGATTTACTCAAACCAATCCGTGAGCAACGCCAAGAGTATGCCAAAGATCCAAAAGAGGTGATGAAAATGTTGGTAGCCGGCAGCCAAGCGGCCCGGCAAGTCGCTGCCAAAACTTTGCAAGAGGTGAGAGAGGCAATGCATTTAGATTACTTTTAAGCTATGGCTGAAATAATAGAAAAATTAAAAGCAGCTAATCTGCTTGGCCGTGGTGGGGCCTCGTTTCCTACTTGGCAAAAGTGGGAAATTGTCAAAAACTGTAAAGCTGATAAAAAATATATTGTTGCCAACGGCTCCGAAGGCGAGCCAGCCACCTTCAAAGATGGTTATATTTTGGAGCATTATCCCGCGGATTTGATCAATGGATTAAAAATAGCCTTAGACATCATAGATCATGCCGAGGCTTTTATTTTTTTGAATAAAAAATATTATGAGCAATACAAGAGTCGGCTAGAGAGCTTGATCGGCGATTTGCCTATCAAAGTTTTTAAGGAAAGCGGCGGCTATTTATCCGGCGAAGAGACCATGGTTTGTCAGGAAATTGAAAAAGGATTATTGCGGCCGCGACAAAAGCCGCCCTTTACTGCTCAAGTTGGTATTTTTGGCAAGCCCACTTTGATCAATAATATTGAAACCTTTTATTATGTGGCCAAAATAGCCCAAGACGATTATAAACAAACTAGGTTTTATTCTATCTCTGGTCATGTCAAGCACCCCGGGGTTTATGAATTACCGGTAGCTTATGATATCAACAAAGTTTTATTGGAAAGTGATAATTGGCCGGTGGGAGATTTTTTTGTGCAAGCGGGCGGCGGAGCTAGCGGCGAGATATTGTTGCCGCAGGAGCTGCATGTTCCTACACCAGGCGGCGGAGTGATAGTAGTTTATGACCGCAAAAAAACTGATCCATATAAACTATTAGTTCAGTGGGCAGACTTTTTCATTGCCGAAAATTGTGACAAATGTACGCCCTGCCGAGAAGGCATTTATCGCCTACGAGAAATGTTTAGAAAAAGAAAGATAGATAAGGGAGTACTGGATGACATGATTTTCGTTTTAGAAAATACCAGTTTTTGTCCTTTGGGTAAGATGGCTGCTTTGCCCTGCAAATCTTTGATCAAGAAATTATCTTTATGAATAAAACTACAGACACTATCAAAATTACTATTGATGGTCTGGCCTTGACTGCTCAAAAAGGCGAGACTATTTTGTCTGTTGCTCAAAAAAATAAAATTTACATTCCTGCTCTTTGTCATCACCCGGATGTCAAAATTCAAGCTAGTTGCCGCTTGTGCAGTGTAGAGATAAAAGGTAGGCCAGGGCTGGTGACAGCTTGCTCTACTGAAGTCGTTGACGGCATGGAGATTGTGACTGATTCGCCTTCCATCAGATTATCTAGGCTAGTAAATCTACAGCTGATTTTCACGGAACATTGTGAAGAATGCAATGATTGCATCTTAAAACGCAATTGCTTAATCAAAGATTTAGCCCAAAAATATCAAGTGCCAATTACCCGTTTTGTTGACAGAAAACAGGGTTTTCCGGTGCACGAGTTTGGTAAAAGCTTGATTTTTCAAAGCTCAAAATGTATAGACTGCGGGCTGTGCGTAGACGTTTGCCATCAAGAAGGAGTAGACTTTTTGGAATATAAAAAAGTAGGTGATTTTTGGCAAGTCTGCCCTTCGGCAGATAAAAACAAAGACTGTATTTATTGCGGACAATGCTTGGTCCATTGTCCGGTGGGTGCTTTTGAGGCAGTGGGAGAGTTTGAAGATATAGCCAAACCTTTGCAGGAAAAAAATAAGATTGTGGTTTTTCAATTCGCTCCGTCAATTCGGGCGGCCATCGGTGAAGAGTTTGATTTACCGCACGGTACTATAGTCACCGGCCAATTGGTGGCCGGCATTCATCGTTTGGGCATCAAATATGTTTTTGATGTCAGTGTTGGTGCGGATGTGACTACTATGGAAGAAGCTAGTGAGCTGGTTGAGCGTATTAAAAATGGAGGCCGACTGCCTATGTTTACGGCCTGTTGTCCGGCTTGGGTAAAATACGTAGAATTTTTTACTCCCGAATTAGTGCCAAATATGACTACCGTGCGCTCACCGCAGATTATCATGGGCGGACTCATCAAGACATATTGGGCCAAAAAGCAAAAAATCAATCCCAAGGATATAGTAGTGGTGTCAGTCATGCCTTGTGTGGCCAAAAAATATGAAAAAGAAAAGCCAGAGCTTAAAATCAATGGTTTAAAACCAGTTGATTATGTTATGACCACCAGAGAGTTGGCTTGGCTGTTCAAGGCCAATAATATTGATTTAAAGAATTTACCATCTGAAGAGGCTGATCCGGCTTTGGGCATACCGACTGGTGCGGGGGTGATTTATGGTGCTTCTGGCGGAGTGATGGAATCAGCCTTGCGCACGGCTTATTACAAATTGACTGGTCAGCATTTGCGGCAGCTTGATTTTAAAGAAGTCAGGGGCTTGCAAGGTTTCAAGCGGGCAGCTATAAAAATTGGCGATAGAACTTTACGCGTAGCCGTAGTCAATCAATTGACCAATGGCCAGAAAATAATCGAAGAGCTCAAAAAAAATCCCCAAAGCTATGATTATGTCGAGGTGATGGCCTGTCCAGGTGGCTGTATTGGTGGTGGTGGGCAACCGGTGCCAGTCAACACCGAGATCAGGCGCAAGCGGGCAGAGTCTTTGTATAGAATTGATGCTAAAAAAGAAATTCGAGCCGCCGAAGATAGTGATATAGTAAAGACCATCTATGGCGAGTTTATGAATGACAAGCAAAACGCCGAGAAAGTGGCTCATACCAAATATCGTCGCAGAAATAAAGAAGTTTACCCAGTTAAATAGATTCAAATTAATTTTATTAATTTGAATTTAGAATTTAAGCCCTGCTTAAATTCTATTTAACGGGGTAAATCCTAAAAGATGAAATATATGGCTGAAGCAGAAGCCGAAGTGCAAGACAGAGCGAAAACAAATAGTTTGGCTATTTGGTTGGCCATCATGGGTCTTGCCTTGATAGTACCTTTATTTCCTTTACAACAGGTGACCGGGCCGATTATCAATGCTTTGCTTTTTATTGCCGTAGTTATTTTAGGTTTGCGGCAGGCATTGGTTATTTGTTTTGTGCCAAGCTTGATGGCTCTGTCAGCCGGCCTATTGTTGCCAATTTTAGCCCCTATAGTGCCATTTATTATGGTCAGTAATGTGATATTGGTGGTGACTTTTAATTATTTGTGGAGGATAAATTTTGCTTGGGGCGTTGTAATAGCCAGCCTATTAAAATTTATTTTCATTTGGAGCACTACTTCAGCCACGGCTAATTTATTTATAAAAAATCAAATCGCTATCAAAACAGTGGCCAACATGATGAGTTGGCCGCAGCTAGTCAGTGCTTTGGCCGGCGGTGTATTAGCCTATGGCTTTTTGAAATTTATAAAAAGAATTTGAGTATTTTTACCCCGTCAAGAAATCACTAGATATTATATTGGGGCAAAATCCAGTGGTCGGATATAAATTTTGCACATCACTCGTAAAATTGTCGAGTGATTTTTTGACGGGATAAAAAAGCCGCCGAAAGCAAGTCGATACTGCTTGGCGGCCTAGAGCGGAGTGGCGCGGCGGATGATGATCATCTGACCGGCTGTTTCGATGTTGTAGCCATCGATGGCTGGTAAGTCCATTGGCTTTGATAGCCGTAGACTGATCTGGCCATCTTGATCGAGTTTACCGATCAGGTGGTGGATGACCTGTGGTGAGTATCCGTAAGACCTAAGAAACGGGACCACTGGGTGGTCGGGACCCATCATAGGATCACCCCCTTAACGTCGTCCGACAACGACAGTCATGGCTTGACCAAGGTGGTCGCGGATTACGTAATCACCCAGCATGATCTCGGGTAGCGTAATAGCGACTTCACTCTCCTCATAGTTTGGCACTAGCGTGCCGTTTCGAGTAGGTCGTTGCTCAATGACCACAGTCATAATTGAGCCATCGGCCGGGCGCATCAGGCAATCAGATAGACGAATCTCCGGCAGCTCAATAGTAGCCGCACCATTTTCGTAAATCTGATCAATGATGGCCCTGATCCATGATTGTTCCCAGCCGCACTGTTGCAAGGTCACCAACAGGACGGTGTCATATAGGTGCATACTCCACTCCTTTGGCTGAAGTATAGAAGGACAAAGAGGACGTTAATATTAAAACATCAAATTTGTTTTGGGTCAAATGACTTGAAAAAAAAGCCAATTTTAGGTATTATTTACGTATAAAATAATTATTATGCAAGCAATATTACTTAAAGATTTAGCTAAATTTGTCGGCCAAGAAGTAGAAATCAAAGCTTGGGTTTATAATTTTCGCTCCTCGGGCAAGATTATGTTCTGGCAATTAAGAGATGGTTCTGATTTTTCCCAGGCCATAGTCAATGCCGATGATTTGCCGAAAAAAAAGTGGGAGCTGGCTCAGAAAGTCTCTTTAGAGTCTTCAGTGAAAATAATCGGCACGGTCAACAAGCATCCCAAAAAAGAGGAGTATGAAATTTTGGTCAAAGATTTTGATTTTTTCCAGATAGCCGAAGAGTACCCTATAGCCAAAAAAGATCATGGCATAGATTTCCTTATGGACCATAGGCATTTGTGGTTGCGATCCAGGCGTCAGTGGGCCATCCAAAGAGTCAGAGACACACTTGTCCAGGCAACTTATGAATACATGAGCGAAAATAATTTTATTAAAATTGATTCGCCGATTTTGACGCCCAGCGCTTGCGAGGGTACGACCGATTTGTTTGCCGTGAAGTATTTTGATGAAACAGCTTATCTTTCGCAGAGTGGCCAGCTTTATCTGGAGGCAGCTATTTTTGCTCACGGTCGTGTTTATGATTTTGGCCCTACCTTTAGAGCGGAAAAGTCAAAGACCAGAAGGCATCTGACAGAATTTTGGATGATGGATGCGGAAATGGCCTTTTGTGATTTAACACAAAACATGGATGTTCAGGAAAGCTTGATTCGCTTTATGGTAAAAAGGGTTTTGGAGAAAAATAAAGCGGAGTTGGAAATTTTAGAACGCGACACAAAAGTTTTGCAAAACATTGATAAGCCATTTTATCGGCTTAGCTATTCGGAAGTTATTAAAAAATTGCAAAAACTGGGTTCGGATATCAAAGATGGCGATGATTTTGGCGCTGATGACGAGACAATGCTCACCAAAGAATACGATAATCCGATTTTTGTCACCAACTATCCAGCCAAAATCAAGGCTTTTTACATGAAGCATGATGTCAAGGATAAAGATAAAGCATCTTGCAGTGATTTATTGGCACCAGAAGGCTATGGCGAGATTATCGGCGGTTCACAGCGCGAAGATGATTATGACGCTTTATTGAAGCGCATCAAAGAGTATAAATTGCCGGTCAAAGAATTTGAGTGGTATTTGGATTTGAGAAAATATGGTAGCGTGCCGCATGGCGGTTTTGGCTTTGGCTTGGAGCGCATTGTGGCTTGGGTTTGCGGCTTGGAGCACGTCAGAGAGACTATACCTTTTCCTAGGACGATTTATCGTTTGAGACCGTAGTATGGGCAATCCATTTTTAGTACAAGCTTGTTTACGATTGGACGATGCGCAAATTCCCAAGCCATTGGAATTTAGCGAAGAGTATCATTTTAAAAAAATCGGTCACAGATTATATCAGATAAATGTCCCAATGGATTTACGAACTCGTGATTGGAAATTTTTGGCCAGAATAGTGATAACAGAATATACGATTGGTAAAAATAGGACAGAGGGCACCTTTATTTTGGTAAAAGATTTCTCTGAAGCGGAAAAAGAAATAATCAGCAAAACATTTGTTGATGATAAGGAAGTCGAAAATATAGTAGCAAATTTGGAGAAAAATAAGTAATATATCATAATTTGCCATTCTAGCCTCCTCCTACGTTCCTGTAGAGCTTCGGCGGACAGGCAACTGGCAGAATATGCCGAGATAGCTCAGTTGGTAGAGCAGCGGTATCGTAAACCGCGGGTCGCAGGTTCGACTCCTGTTCTCGGCTCCACTCGACTCGTCGTCGTTTTACTCCTCCTCGTGAGACGAGACGAGTGTCCCGAACAGAGTCCTCGAGCGAAGTCGAGAGGGCGTAGTCGAGGGACATTATCATAAAATTTTATTTACCCCGTTAGAAATTTACATTTTATTTCTAAAAGGGGTATAATGTTTATAGATAAGCTTAATTTTTTAATTTCTAACAGGGTGATAAGAACAAAAACAATTGATACCGTAGGCCAAGTCGGGCAGATGGTAAACGTCAAGGGCTGGGTCAATACGCGGCGCAATATGGGCAAAATCGTTTTTCTTGATGTCCGTGATCGCTGGGGTTTGCTGCAAGTTGTCTGTGTGCCCTTTGATTTGTCTGCTGATTCTCAAGAAATAGTCAAAGAAATTAGACCAGAGTACATAATCAGCATCGAGGGTGTGGTGCAAAAGCGAGGAGATAAGCAGATCAATAAAGATTTGGCTACCGGCGAGGTAGAGCTTTTGGCCAAAAAGATACAGATTTTATCTGCTGCCGAAACACCGCCTTTTGAGATTGATGATGAAGATCACCAAGCTAATGAAGAATTACGTTTGAAATATCGTTATCTAGATTTACGTCACCAACGTATGAAGCATAATTTGGAGATACGCGATAAAGTGCTTAGTTTTTTTAGAGATTATCTACATGGTGAAGATTTTATAGAAATCCAAACACCGATCTTGTCAAAATCTACGCCTGAAGGTGCTAGAGACTACCTGGTGCCATCCCGCCTGCATCCGGGTAAATTTTTTGCCTTGCCGCAGGCGCCCCAGCAATATAAGCAGCTGTTGATGGTAGCTGGCTTTGACAGATATTTTCAGGTTGCTCCTTGTTTCAGAGATGAAGACGCCAGATCAGACAGAAGTCCGGGAGAATTTTATCAGCTAGACATGGAAATGTCCTTTGTCAAACAAGAGGAG
The DNA here is from genome assembly GCA_041650755.1 of Patescibacteria group bacterium. Taxonomy (GTDB): domain Bacteria; phylum Patescibacteriota; class Patescibacteriia; order UBA1558; family GWA2-36-10; genus JBAZKN01. The sequence goes on from JBAZKN010000001.1 coordinate 26,674, forward strand.
ATTTTGGATTTGGTAGAGGGCATGTTTAGCAAAATGGTCAAAAAGCTTTTTCCAGAGAAAAAAATCAGCCATGAACCCTGGCCACGCTTGAATTATGAAGAAGTAATGAAAAAATACGGCAGCGATAAACCGGATTTAAGGAAGGATAAACATGATCCAAATGAGCTGGCTTTTGTCTGGGTAGTTAATTTCCCACTATTTACTCCTCAGACAGAGGAAGACAAATTTGTCGGCGCTGGCGACACTTGGGGGCCGACGCATAATATGTTTACCGCTCCCAAAGAAGAGGACTTGCACTTTTTAGATAAAGATCCCGGGAAAGCAAGATCATACCAGCACGACTTGGTATTAAATGGCTTTGAAGTTGGCGGGGGTGCCATTCGTATTCATGACATGAAAGTCCAAGAAAAGATCTGGGATTTAATTGGTTTTACCAAAAAACAAAAAGAAGAGTTTAAACATTATTTTGAAGCTTTCAAATATGGCGTGCCTCCGCATGGCGGCATTGCCCCGGGTATAGATAGATTATTGATGGTATTATTGGCGGAAAAGAACCTAAAAGAAGTGACAGCTTTTCCGCTCACGTCCGATGGGCGTGATCCAATGATGGATTCTCCTTCAGAAGTCAGTAAAGAACAGCTAGACGAATTAGATCTGCAGATTAAGAAAAGACATTGACAAAATTTTATTTTTACTATATAGTGGATAGTCAACCTGTTCCCCTCGTATACAGTGCTATGCAATAGCGCTGGCCGTCAGGGAGGGGTGTACTCCCTCCAAACCCCCAAACCTCTTCCTGCGGCTGAGGTCCCGGGTGCCTTTTGGCCCGGGACTTTTTTTGTTTACCTTGACATATTATAAGTTTTAGTTTATAATATAGAAAATTATGTTTCTTGGACTCGCCCACCTGGTAGCACCCTGCCAGGTGGCAAGGACCGGCTGCCAGTAGAACGCGCCCTTAGGCGTTCTCAAGCCGGTCTAATGCCGGAAAGGGGCTTTTTGCTCTCAAGCCTCCCCCCTTTTCGGCGTCCGGGGACCCGTTGCCTGTGCGGCGGGTCCTCATTTTTTGTTTTAAAAAATTTGGAAAAATTGCAGTCAAATGATATAATATGGGGGCTATTTTTATATTTAGAGTTAGTAATGCGGCAAATTACTTTAGAAAAATTTGAAGGCCCCCTGGATCTGTTATTGCAGCTGATTGAAAAAAATAAGCTCAATATTACAGAAATTTCCTTGACCAAAGTCACAGACCAGTATTTGGTCTATATCGAGGAAAACAAAAATATTGCCTCTGAAGAAGTGGCTGATTTTTTGGTGATTGCCGCCAAATTGATTTATCTAAAATCCAGATATTTGTTGCCCGACCTGTCTGTCAGCGAAGAGGACGATGGCTTGTCTTTGGCCAGACAGCTCAAGATTTATCGTCAGTATTACTTAGCCAGTAAAGACATAAATAAATTGTGGCTTGATAGAAAATTAAAATCTTATAGCCGCAGTGGCGATTATAGAAATTTTATTGAGGTTGGCTTTGTGCCACCGCAAAAGATAAAACCCCAGGACTTGCGTGACTGGTGGCTAGAAATTTTACAGCGTCTCGATCAGATTGTAAATTTGCCCAAAGTAGTCATGGCCAAGGCTGTTTCTATTGCCGAAAAAATCAGACACATTAAAGATTTGATAGCCAATGCTGCTGAACTAAAGTTTAGTCAGTTGATTGACGCTAAAAACAGCAAAACAGATGTGGTTGTCAGTTTTTTGGCAATTTTGGAGCTGGTCAAGCAAAGAGATATTGTCGTCCAGCAGGACAATATATTTTCAGATTTTAATATTTATAAAAATAATCACTAAGTGTTATGGCAAAAAATATTTCCTGTTTAGAAAGTTTATTGTTGGTGACAGCTAAGCCATTGAGCTTTAGAGAACTGGCTAATTTTTTGAAAGTTTCCGAAAATGAAATCAAAGACCTAGTTATCAGTTTGGAAAATAAATACAATCAAGCAGACAGCGGCATTCATTTGGCAGTCAACAACAAAAAAGTCCAGTTTATCACTAATCCAAGTAATGCCCAGATTTTGCGTGATTATTTTAAAGATGAGCTTAGCGGTGAATTGACCAATGCCTCTTTGGAAACCTTGACTATTATTGCTTATCGTCAGCCAATAGCCAAAGAAGAATTGGAGCAAATCAGAGGCGTAAATTGTAGTTTAATTTTGCGTAATTTACTGATTCGCGGCCTTGTAGAGGTACAAGAAGAAAAGGCGGATTTGAGCCCCAAATATGCAGTAACCATGGATTTTATCAAGCACTTGGGCATAAATTCTGTGACCGAACTACCGGATTATGAAAAGCTCAATAGTGATGCTAATTTAGAAAAATTATTGGCCGTGACTGAAGATTTGGCCGAAGCCAAAAAAGATTAGTTTATGTCCCAAGAAGACGGTTTAATTAGATTATCTAGATTTTTGTCCGATAGCGGCTCGGCTTCGCGTCGGCAAGCAGACAAGCTGATTAAGGCTGGTCAGGTGACAGTCAACGGTGTCAAAGTAATGTCACTGGGGACAAAGATCAACCCTCGTTTGGTCAAAGTTTCTTGTCGGGGCAAACTGGTTAGATCAGCCACTAAAGTTTATTATTTACTCAATAAGCCAGTTGGCTATATTTGTTCGGTGCGTGATCCGCACAACCCAAAGACAGTCTTGACTTTAGTGCCGCCACAACCAAAGGTTTGGCCAGTCGGTCGTCTAGATATGGACTCATCCGGGCTTTTATTGCTGACCAATGATGGCGATTTGACATTCCAATTGACTCATCCAAAATTTTCTGTGGTCAAGACGTACTTAGTCAAAGTAGATAAGCAAGTAAGATCAACTGATTTGATAAAATTAAAACAGGGCATTAGATTAACTGAGGGGCTAGCTAAAGCTGATCAAGTAAGTATCCAGGGCCAAAAAGCATTATCATTAAGCATTCATCAGGGCTGGAAAAGACAAATCCGGCGGATGTTAGCAGGTCTGGGCTATAATGTCGTATCCCTGACCAGAGTGCAAGAGGGCAATTTGTCTTTGGGGAATTTAGCAGTCGGTAAATATAAAATTTTACAAAGAAAAGATATTAAATAAATTTTACAGATGAATATTTGGGCGTTGCTTGCTAGTTTAATAATATCTTGGGATTTGACAGCCAAGGTGATTTATCATTTACCGACAGTTATTTTGGAAAATCATAATGAAAGGCCAACAGCAACTTTGGTTGATCAGGCGTTAGATGATAATAAGATTGTGCCCCACAAAAAAGATAATAATTCCTGGGGAGTAAAAATCAGCGCTCAAGCCTCAGCGGTAATGGATGAAGGTTCGGGAGTGATTTTGTGGCAAAAAAATGCTGATGAAATAAGGTCGCTGGCCAGTATTACTAAATTAATGACGGCATTAGTTTTTTTGGAGAAAAATCCTGGTTGGGATAAGCTGATTACTATGCAGGCTGTGGATGAAACCGGAGAGAATAGCCCAAATATTTTGCGAAGCGAGACAGTCACAGTCAAAGATTTATTTTATGTTAGCCTGATTGCTTCGGATAATAATACTACCAAGGCCTTGGTGCGCAGCACCGGTTTGTCAGATAATGATTTTGTGAAGCTGATGAATCAAAAAGCTAAGGACTTGGGGTTGAGCCAGACTACTTTTGTTGATGTCACGGGCCTGGATGACAATGATCATTCAACTGCTTTGGATATTATCCATTTAGCTAAAGTTGCCTTTGATCAGGCCGACATTGTTCAGGCTACCAGTCAAGCCAGCTATAATTTAACTACGCAAGCCGGTCGAAGTAAAAAAATTAATTCAACCAATAATTTATTACGCAGTTATTTGACCATTAAGGCTGGTAAAACCGGATCAACTAATGCGGCTGGCTATTGTTTGGTGGCCAGGATAGAAAACAAAACCGGTCAAAATATTATCGGCGTAGTTTTGGGTTCAGCCAACCACGAACAGCGTTTTCAAGATTTAAAAATACTGCTGGCCTGGATTTTGGATAATTTTTCTTGGTCTTAGTGGTTAACTGTTCAATATCCATCAAAAGGTGGTATCATATATGTAAGTATGAATTTATTTTTATGCCAGAATACAAAATAATAGTAGCCAACTGGAAAATGCAGCTGACTGTGTCTGAGGCCAAACAGCAGGCGCTTAATTTAAAAAAATTATTAGGCAAAAGTAAAATTGATAAAAATATCGAGATTGTTATTTGTCCAGATTTTTTGAGTCTGGTCGAGGTAGCTGATATTTTTAAAGGCAGCCGGGTAAAAATTGGCGCTCAAGATGGCTTTTATGAAGAGGCCGGGGCTTACACTGGCCAGATATCTTTATCTGATCTTAAAGCTAGTGGTTGCCAGTATGTGATCTTGGGGCATTCAGAAAAGCGGAATTTAGGCGAGACTGACATTGTGATAAACAAAAAAGTAAGGGCTGCTTTGGCCCACGGTTTGACACCAATTATTTGTGTGGGCGAGACTTTTGAAGAAAGAAAGGAGGGCCAAAAAGACCTGGTAGTCATGCACCAAGTTTATCAGGCCTTGCACGAAGTCAGGCTCAAGCCAAAACAGAAGATAGTGATAGCCTATGAGCCAGTTTGGGTGATAGGCAGTGGCCAAGCTATAGGTAGCGCTGACGCTTATGACGCCGCCTTGGTTATTGGGCAGAGTACTTTGGATGTTTTTGAGAAAGAAAGCCATGGATCAGTCTCGATAATTTATGGTGGCAGCGTTAATCCGGAAAACATCAAAGATTTTACTGGTTTGCCTAACATTTCCGGAGCCTTGGTGGGTGGCGCCAGCCTGGACGCCAAAACTTTTGTTTCTATTATAAAAAATATTTAAGCTGGTTAAATAAATCTATGCTAGTATCAATGCAAAAAATTATTAGCCGAGCAGAACGAGGCAGATATGCCGTTGGTGCGTTTAATACCTCCAATTTGGAAATTACTTTAGCGATAGTGCGGGCGGCTGTTAGGTTGAAATCTCCCGTTATTATTCAAACTTCCGAATCAGCCATAAAATACTCAAACCTAGAGACCATCTATAATCTTATTAAAACTTTAGCCAATACTGCAGGTTGTCAGGTGCCGATAGCTATTCATTTGGATCATGGCAAAGACCTCTCCATAATCAAAAATTGTCTAAGAATAGGCTATAATTCAGTGCATATTGATGCCTCTGAATATGATTTTGCCAAAAATATTCGTTTGACCAAGCAGGTAGTTGCTTTGGCTAAAAAGAAACACACTTGGGTGCAGGCAGAATTAGGGGCGATTTTTGGTGCCGAAGGTTTGGTCAAACTGCAAAAAGGCACAATAAAAATGGCAGATTATATGACTGACCCCGGGCAAGCCAAAAAATTTGTTAAAACAACGGGAGTGGATACCCTGGCAGTATCAGTTGGTACTATTCATGGGCGTTTTGTCGGCATAGAAAAAGTTGATCAAAAGCGTTTACGAGCCATTAGACAAGAGACCAAAATTCCGCTAGTATTGCATGGCGGTTCAGGATTGTCTCCTCGAGAATTTCAACAGGCCATCAAAAATGGCGTTCGCATTATAAATATTGATACTAATTTGCGGTTAAAATTCAAACAGGGGGTAGCCGGGGGCTTAAGGCAGCCAGCTAAAATTATTGATCCGCGAGCGATTTTGCATCCAGCTATTGATCTGATGCAGCGGGAAGTGGAGCGACTAATCAAGGTTTTTGGCAGTGCTAATAAGGCTTAAGCTATGCTTGATATAATTTTAATTATCATCGCCGTTGTCGCTGGATTTTTTATAATCCGCTTGCTAGTGAGAAAATTTCCTTATCTAGCTAATATTAATGTTAATAATTTACCAGAGGTGAAGGCCAATCGGCAAAAGCAGCTGATTTTACAAAATCGTTTGTATCGTTTGGCCAATGAATTTTGGGTAAAAATAAAAGAGCTGGTAGAGCCGTGGCAGGACCAAGTAAATAGCCGTTTTAAAAATTATTACCAAAGGCTCAAGGTTATAGAAAAAGATTTACAACGTCGCGGACAAGAACGCTTGAGCTCGGCCATCAGTAAATCACAAACATTGGACGAAATGTTGACGCAAGCTAGGCAGCAGATCAATGACGAGGATTATCAGGCAGCCGAAAATTTATTGATAGATGTTTTGAGTTTGGATAATCACAATGTTGAGGCTTATAAGCTTTTGGCTGAGGTTTATCGCGCTCGCAAGGAGTATGAACAAGCTCGCGAGACATTGGAGTATTTATTGAAATTGACGCACGAATCCGACCCAGCAGTTTACTTTTCTTTGGCTGATATTGCCAAGCAGCGGGGCAATTTAAAACAAGCAGAGGAGGATTATTTGAAATCAATTTCTTTGTCGGATGATAATTATTTATATTTTCTTTCATTAGCCGAGGTTTATCTGGATTTAGATCAATCAGAAAAAGCCTTATCAACGGCTCAGCGAGCCTTAATTTTGTCTCCCAATAACCCCAAAATTCTTGACTTTTTGATAAATCTTAGTATAATTATCCAAGACCAAGAATTGGCCAAGCAATATTTAAATAAATTACGCGAGGTAAATCCAGAAAATAATAAGTTGATAGAGTTTGGTGAACAGATTGATGCTTTGAAATAGGTGGCCAAATTTTTTATTTAAGGGTCGGTACCGAAGCGGTCAAACGGGGCAGACTGTAAATCTGCTGGCATTAGCCTTCGGCGGTTCGAATCCGTCCCGGCCCACCACTCGACTCCCCTGCACCATATGGTGTAGGGTCGCTCATAGTCTTCGACCACTCTATTGTATATCAGTGTATGAAGTCGAATGTCCCGAACAGAGTCCTCGAGCGAAGTCGAGAGGGCGTAGTCGAGGGACACGAGATATTTCATATTAATTTATATGCCGTCTTAGCTCAGTTGGTAGAGCAACGCCATGGTAAGGCGTAGGTCCGCGGTTCAAGCCCGCGAGACGGCTCCATAAATACTGCAACTAATGTTGGAGTATTTTTGTTTATGAAAATCAGTCTACTTTTACAAGAGTTTTGTGATTATTCCCAGTATATTAGGGGATACGCGACTACTACAATAGGCCGTTATAGGAGAGTAGTATTGTTGTTTTGTAAATACGCCGGCATAGAAGACATAGAGGAGATAAATGAAAGTAATGTCAGGAACTTCTTTTTTAATGGTCGTACAGCCAAAAGTTGGTCTTCTAACACCTTTGTTTGCTATCACAAGACACTGGTGGTGTTTTTTCGTTGGTGCGTAAAGGAGGGGCATATGGTGGCTAATTTGGCCCAAGACGTAGAAACTCCCAGAATAGAGAAGAGATTGCCTCCCAAACTCACAAAACAGCAGGCGCTTAGGCTTCTAGAGGTCGTATATAATTATCCTTATCAATACAAGTTTTTGCATTTTAGAAACCATGCTATTTTTGCCACCTTTTTATTTACCGGTATCAGAAGAAAAGAACTATTAAACTTGAAATATACTGACATTGATCTTGAGAATCTGACGCTTTATGTAAGGCAGGGCAAGGGCAGTAAGGACAGGATTGTGCCACTAAATTATAAACTAGCTTCAATACTCCAGAAATACAACCAGGAACGCTCTAGACTCAATAAGACATGTCCAGAGTTTTTTACTTCCCTAAACCGTAATATGGGGTTTAAGCAGATCGGTTTAAGGCGTTTGGTTGAGCAAGTTAGAAAGGTTTCTGGTATTAGTTTTAACGTCCATCGCCTAAGACATACTTTTGCTACCCTAATGTTAGAAGGTGGCTGTGATATTTATAGTTTATCAAGGATAATGGGCCATAGCGACATTAAAACAACAACTATATATTTGGCGGCTAGTGGGGAGCATTTGAGACAACAAATAATAAAGAATCCTCTCGAAATTTGAACCATAGACACTTATTGACTAACTCTCTTTTTAGGGCCATAATTAAAGCAAAATCTTTATTATGGCAGTACCAATACCTCCACCAGATACATCTCAAACAACTTCCCTTATTGAGATACTAAAGCAGTTGGTTGGTTTAATTTTGGGATTATTGGGTGGAATTACTATTGAATCTACGTTGCATATCAGTCAAAAAATTATAAATAAAAATAGAATTAATTCGAAATCTAAAACAGGAGACCATAGTCCAGTAACGAATGTAGGCGTAACCGGGAATGATAATCAAGTTACTGTGAACACTAACAATGGTTTAGATAACAATGATCAAATAGATCAGGAAAAACTTTTTATCGGGAATGAAATAGATAAAATACTTATTTATAGAAAAATTAACTTATTTTTTAGTCCTTGGTATAGGCAGGCTTACGTACAGTTAAATAAACATCTAGTATGTGCATCTGCTGCAGAATTTGCTAGGGCATTTTCAATAATCAAAGGGATATTTCTTGATCAGAATACTTATGACGGAGTTTTTGATCAAGAGGCACTTTCAATGATGGAGCACTCTTTTAATGAAATTGATAAATTCGTAATTGATCAATCTAGTGACGAAAAACTGCTGTGTGGCATTATTAAAAATTTTGAAGCCGCTTTTTTTAGGTTAAAGAAGAATATAAATTATGAACCAGATAGAGTTACATAATAAAATATTAAAGATTTTAGCGGGTAATATTGGGGAAACAGATGCTGATGAGATTAAAAGCATAATTTCAACCAACGATGATGCTAGAAGATATTTTTTCAGTAAGGCCGATGAAAAATGGCTTGTTTGGTTGTGGCAAAATGGGTTCATGGATGCCATTAAAGAAAAAATAAAAGATTCTTCATCGTATGCATATGCTAGCTCAGAACTAAATTATTTAGTAAAGGTAGCTGAAAAAGTTCCTGACGAAACAGCAAAAATTATATTGGAAGTGCCTGTTGAAGAAGGCTTTAACTCGGAAGTGGTAGATAGATTTTTATGGATTTGTAGTACAATGCCTGCACCGCAGCTTTCTAGGATAGTGCCAAAAATTCTAAATGAAAATTGGGTGATTTTGATGAGCAGATTTAGAGATTGGGGGTTTGAATACGATAAAATGTTTCAGATCCTCGAAGGTGCTAAAGATTATGAAAGTATATTATTATTGGCCGAAGCTGTTCTATCAGTTAAGTCTCAAGAGGAATATCAAAGAGATGGTGTTTCGAGAGAGAGTCCATTTTATATAGAAAAATTATTCTACACAAAAGTTTTTGAACATCTTGTCAAATTACCAGTTAGCCATATAGAAAGAGCTTTGTCTTTAATAAATAAAACGATATTAAAAATTTCACTTATTAATTCGGAAGATAGTAGTAGCACTTTTTCAATTATTGATACTTTTTCTTATGGTATAGATTTTTTTTCTTTGAATCTTGGGGAGAATAAGCATGATCGATTTGGTGGAGATGTTCAAAATTTAATCGCTGCACTAAAACTGTTTTTAGAACGTTTCGTAAAAGATTGTATCAACAAAAGTGAAATTGAAAGGATTTATAATGAGTATATTTTTACTTTACCTTCTTGTGAAGCAATGTGGCGTTTTCGATTATTCGCGCTTAATTTATCTTCTGAAATCTTCCAGAATAGTATAAAAGAGGAACTATTTTCTCTTTTCAATGGGAATCCATATGATAAATTGATTATTGAGTATCAAAAGTTATTAGGCTTGAATTTTTCCAATATGGCAGAAGTTGACAAGCGTAGTTACGTCGCTCAAGTTTTCGAATTTTTCGGAGCAAAAGTGGCAGATAAGAAAGAGCTTAAGTGGAATAAACAACGCGGATTAGAACTTTTGTCAAATATTTGTCGATACTTAACTGATGAAGAGCTTTCAAAATGTGAAGATGTATTTGAAAAACAATGTATTCTTGACTATAAACCCGAGCCACTATTTCGCAAATTTTTCGCTGGAACCGTAACTCCGATAGGTCCAATTAGCGCCGAAGAATTCACAAAATTTTCTATAAAAGAGATTGCGGAGAATTTGCGAAATAATTGGAGTCCGAAAAATTTATATAATAAATATAAAAATGATGATTTCCTAAAACCACGTAATGCTGAAGGAGTAGGTGAAATCTTAAAAAGTGATATATCTAAAAGATTGCAAGATTATGTCTCAAATGCGGATTTATTTTTTGATCCTCAGTCTTTAGCGCCGCATTATTCTTATTCATTCTTTAGAGGTATTGAAACGGCAATAAAGGATAATATAGATACTGCAAAAAAAGTAGACTGGAGTATTTTAATTTCATTTTTAATTCGTATAAGAGGATTAGGTCAAGAAAATTTATCGAATGACGAAAAAGAAGAGAGAGAAGAATTTGATTCATGGTTAGCTGGATGGGATTCGGTGCATTCAGCTATAGTGGATGTTATACAGATTTTGATTGGTGAAGGAGAGGAAAAACATATCATAAATTTTCCTAAGTATAGAGAGAAATTAATTCAGATTATAAGTTATTTACTTGAATATAAAGATCCAGTGCCCTCTGACGAAAATATTGAGACTGCCAAAATGAAAACTAGTGGAAGAGGCTCCAAAGATTACTTTGTAAGCGATCCATATTCGATGGCCATAAATACTGTTCGTGGAAGAGCATTTCAAGCACTTGTACTTTTTGTATATAGAGACGGCAAAGAGATAAGTAAAGATATAAAAAAAGAATACGAAACTGTTTTGAAAGACGAAAATACTCGCGCATTAATGTTTATGTTCGGGAGATTTTTGCCATCCTTTTATCTAAGAGATAAACAATGGATTAAGGGTTTGTTGGAATTTATTTTTCCAATTGACCCAAGCAAGAATAATCTATATTTGGCAGCATGGGAAGGCTATTTGACTGGCCCATTGTATGAACAAATTTTTGGAGATGAAGATTTTCAAAAACTATATTATAGAGGTTTGAGTGCAAATAGTGGTCAGGATACTCATAGAAAATACGTGAAAGCGCCGGAAGAAGGGATAGCCGATCATTTGGCATTGGCATTCATGCATTATGAAAAGTTTGGATTTAGGAACAACTTATTTCGTGAATTTTGGAAAAGGCAGAACACCCGACGTGATGAATTCATCAGGTATTTGGGCAGCTTGTATATATCTGGTAGTAATGATAATGCTGATAAACTACTAATTAAAAATCCTTTAGCTAAAAAAAGACTTGAAAAAATATGGGATTATGTACTTCAAAACTTTGAAGATCCAAAATTGTTTGAAAATTTTGGTTTTTGGATGAACATTGAAAAGAATGTGTTTGATGAAAAGTGGCTGGCAAAAAATATTGCAAAGACTCTAGAGAAGTCAAAAGGATCAATTACGTGGGATTATGGGTTAACAAAATCTATAACTAGGTTAGCAGAGATTGCTCCAGAAGATTCACTTTTAATAACAAGATATTTCTTCTTTGAAGGAATGAAAGAAGAAAAGCGTAGGCCATTTTATTTAGATGATGAATGGATACAAACGTTCAAAATTTTATATAAAAATCCGATTACAAAACAGGGTACATACAAACTTATAGATGACCTTATTCGTGAAGGTGGTAGCGTTTTTTGGAAGTTAGAAGATTTATTCAATTTATAAGATTATTATACGAAAGATAACTTGCATATTCTTTTATTTGTAATATGGTTGCCGCCAAAATTAAAGATCTAGCTAAAAAATTATTGGCCGAAAAAGATTTTGAAAATATCTTAAAGTTGATAGAAGATTTTAATCAGCCACAATGTAGAAGAAGAGCCAGAGATGAATTAATGGCATTTGTTGGCGTCGTGCCAAAGAGACCATTGTATTATGTCGTCGCCAATATTATTCATCTGCCTGATTTTGGAACTAGAGATATAATCCGTTATTTAGGAGATTATATTGACCAGATAGTTAGGTTTACCCTGGAAGAAAAAAATTTTTTGTCGAGATGGTCGAAGAGGCCGCTCGGACCAAACATCATAAAATTAAAAAAATATATAGACAATGACCTTTATGAATGTTTGTGTTTATTTAATTTGATATATACGCAAGCAAAACATGACTTTAATCATTATAAAGACGAAAGCCTATTTGATTACAAGGACGCAATTTATGTGATATTTATTACTAAGCGATTAGCAAATAGATTACTGCCCCTCTCTGAAAAAGCGAGAGATTATAATAATAGTGGTAAAACTCTTTATAAATACGATCCAGTGGAATAAAATAAATCGCCTAAATGGGCGATTTTTGGTTTTTATAATTTTCAGGATTATTCCGCATATCTATTTCAAGAAGTAGTTGAAAAAAATTGATGAACTGAGTTCCTTGGCTGTATGCTTCCTCGCGACTGATTTCTTTTCCGTGTACTTCTTTATAAATTTTTTGATATTCACTTATACTATCTTTGGGAATCATTTCCCAATGTATTCTTTTATTGCCTGTTTATAACCATCTCGCATATTTAAGCCATCTATTTCATCTATTGATACCCATCTATATTCCGAGTATTCATTATTTTCCATAATTTTATTTTCGTGTGAAATGCAGATATAAATTTTAACAGTAAATTGATACTGTGTTGCATTTACTTCTGAAGAAAAATTCCATGGTTCCAAAGCTGTCTTGATTTCAAAATTTTCCCAGCCTAGCTCTTCTTTGAGCTCTCTTTTCAGTGTTTTTTCTGGAGTCTCATCGTTCTCCATACGTCCACCGGGCATCTCCCAGACGCCCTTATGATCCTTCACTAAAAGGATTTTTTTATCCTCCTCAAATAGTGCTTTTACTGTGGTTTTTTCTATTTTTTTAGTCAAATTCATACATTGACATAGTAAACGTTTTCTGGTATTTTGTAAAGTCAAAGTCGTTTGACCATGTACCTTAACAAGGAGTAGATAGACATGAGGATCAAATATAGTGATCCGCAGGTCCAGTACGGGACTGCCCGTAATCTACTCAACAGAGAGCTTGCTTGGGATAAATACGGCGTCGGCGCTGGTAAATATGGCATAGACTTCATCAACTTCGAGGGAAATGAGCTGGTACTTGATGCCGGTTCAGGAACTGGAAGGGACGTTGCCATAATTAGCCAACGGCTGAACAAAGGCGGAAAAGTCTTTGCCGTAGACATCTCGCAAGCACTGTTGAGTATCACCTGTCAGAGGGCTTGTAACACAATCACCACACCCCTGTGCGCTATTGCGTCAATTGAGAGTCTGCCTTTCGGCGATGGTCAATTTGATGTAGTAGTCGCCAAGCACGTCCTTAACCATGTCGATGATCTTGAGCGTGGAATGAGAGAAACACAGCGAGTAGTGAAGAGGAGGGGAAAAGTAGTAGTCACGACTGGCGTTAAGACGCCCGATGACGATCTGCTGAGAGTGTGCCACCAAGAAGCAATATCGCGTGTTGGCATCGAAACCACTGTGCGTCTTTCTCGTTCTCCTTTCCATTGTGGAAACGCTAGAGAGTACCTCAGTAGTCTCTTCGGAGACGTGAGATATCACTTCTACGGTTTCCAGATGGCGTTCCCTGACGTGGGTAGCTTCATGTTGTATTACACGACACTGCCAAGCTTTCAGGAGTCCACCAGCGATCCGGCAACAAAATCTACTCTGGCGGCAGAAATGAGAAGCTTACTGGCCAGTAGAGAAATGCCGATCGTCTTGGATCGGTCACGCGGAACTTTCGTCTGCACCAAAATCTAGGAGGAGAGAGCGATGTCAGTAAGAATCGGCATCGTCGGTGCAGGCGTGATGCTCAAGTACCAAGTAAACGGATTCCGTTTAGCTGGTGCTGAGATAACCTGCATTGCCGATCCAGACCAAGCTGCTGCCCAAAAGGCGGCTACTCAGTGGGAGATTCCTCGGACCTTCACCTCTCTTGAGACAATGTTAGAGTCAGCATCTTCGGATGTTGACGCTATCAGCGTTCTCACGCCGCCGGTGTGCCACATGAACCTTGCAATCCAAGCTCTTCGAGCTGGAAAGCACGTGTTTTGCGAAAAGCCGCCGGCCATGAACGCTGGGCAGGTTCGAGAGATGGCAGAGGTAGCTCAGGCTTCAGGTCTTCATCTTCTGTTTGATTTCAACAATAGAGCGCGACCGGAAGCAGAGGAGATCATCCGACGTATTAACGAGGGATTCTTCGGGCGAATCAACTCCGCTCAAGCCGTTTGGGTTCGTAGATCAGGTATTCCGGCTTTCGGAAGCTGGTTTACAATCCGGGAGAAAGCTGGGGGCGGTGCGTTGATTGATCTGATGCACATGCTCGATTTGGCTCTGTACTTCATGGGTTACCCCAAGCCGAAACACGTGTTGGGTCAAACTTTTAATGACTTCATGGACGACCCTTCACGCCGGGGAACCTACGGAGTAGCCAAGAGAGACGGTGCTGCAGATGTTGAGTCGAGTGCTCACGCCTTCATCACCTTCCAAACCGGACAAGTTCTTACAGTCCACACTTCATGGGCTGAGATGGTCCGAGAAGAGCAGTGCTTCGTAGTTCTCCAAGGTCAGAAACTCGGAGCTAAGGTTTCAAGGCTGTTTCAAAGCAATACCTGTGATAGCATCACCGGTACTTGCGAGCTGTACTCTCAGGAGTCAGGACAGCCGAGAAACCAAGGCATTACGGTGCCTTTCGACGGTTCAATGGGACGCGTAGCTGCTGCAAGCAACTTCGTGGAAACTCTGCAAAGACAGGCTGAACCGCTGACTACTCCCTTTGAAGCCTGCAGGCTGATGAGCATCGTCGATGCCATCTATATGTCGGCTAAAAAGGGGGGGCCGGTGGAACTCGACTGAAAAGTCGGAAAGGAACTACGATGTTTCGACGCATCATTATCTTAGTGATGGATAGCGTCGGCATCGGCGCTCAGCCTGACGCAGCAGACTACAAGAGCGTTGGCGCTAATACCTTCCATCACGCAGCTGAAGCACACCAGGATTTCAGGGTTCCCAACCTTGAGAAACTGGGTTTCGGTAACATCGTCGGAGTAAGTTGTATCCCGACCGTTCATCGACCTCTTGCGCACTTCGGGCGCATGATGGAAACGACGTCGGGAAATGACACCTTCGCCGGCATCTGGGAAATGGCAGGCGTTACTTTTACAGAACGATTCGCATCGTTCTACCCCAAGATGTCGCTTGACTTGGTGCAGCAAATGCAACAGGCCATAGGCACCCTTACGCTCTGTAACGCCTACATCTCTGGTTTCAAGGTGTTTGACGAATACGCCGACCAACACTTCGCAACAGGTCAGCCTATTGTCTACACCTGTGACGATGGGGTGGTCTTAGTAGCAGCTCACGAAGGTGTTGTTCCACCAGCTAGGCTACATGAGATTGCCCGGAAGATGTCTCGTTTCTTTATCGGGAAGAACGTCACGAGAATCATCGCCCGAGCTTTTATCGGTGAAAAGGATAACTTCGTCCGCACCGAGAATCGGGCCGATATTATCGTGCCGCTTAATAAGAGTTGTGAACACCTATTCCAACGGATTCGAGAAGTCGGAATGCCTTTTACGGCTACTGAACACCTCGCTTCGGTGATAGGCAGTGAGTTCGTCACCGAAGTAATACCTGGGATTATGGATTCGGCTGGTGTTAT
Source organism: Patescibacteria group bacterium (assembly GCA_041650755.1). Taxonomy (GTDB): domain Bacteria; phylum Patescibacteriota; class Patescibacteriia; order UBA1558; family GWA2-36-10; genus JBAZKN01. The sequence goes on from JBAZKN010000001.1 coordinate 42,245, forward strand.
GGATTCTGTCCTGGAATACCTGAGAGTTGGTAAAGATGGCGTGGCTATGTTCGTTGTGCCAGACTTTGATATGTCTGGCCATGCTCGTAAACCCCGTCAATACGCTCTCGACCTTATGTACTTCGATCAGAGACTTGGCGAGGTTTTGCCGATGATCAACTGCGATGACCTTCTGTTGATTGTGGCTGATCATGGCTGTGATCCGGTTATAGCAATTCGGGGGCATACTCGAGAGTACGTGCCACTTCTAGTACTGGATGGCAACGGTGGTTCTAGCTCAGACCTGGGAACCAGGACGAGCTTTGCCGATCTAGGCCAGACTATCTGTGGTTTGATAGGAGCCAATCCCATTCCTCTTGGCGAAAGCTTCGCCGGCATCCTTAAGGAGTGATCATGCACGAAGAACCTTTGCTGGCAATAAACGGTGGAAAAGCCGTTTATCCAGGAAGCCTCAAACGAGGTCGGGTCTTCGGTGAAGAAGAGCGGCAGGCCGTCTGGGAGGTAATGGGAAAGGGCGTAGTCTCAAAAGCTGGCATGGGTGAAATGGTGCAACGGTTTGAATGGGAATTCGCCGCTTATCACCAGATGCCCTACGCCATAGCGACCACGTCCGGTACCAGTGCCCTTCACACGGCTGTCGACGCTTTGCAGATAGGCCCGGGAGACGAAGTCATTGTCCCTGACTTGACCTTCGTTTCCACAGCTTCAGTAGCTTTACAAGCGGGAGCGAAAGTCGTCTTCTGTGACATTGACCTCGACACCTTCAACCTGTCCGTGACTGATCTCAAAGCGAAGATAACCCCCCGTACCAAAGCAGTGATCGTGGTACATCTGTACGGCAGACCCGCCGATATGGACCAGATCCTGCAACTGACAACAAAACACGGTATTCGTCTGATCGAAGACTGTGCTCAGGCCCATGGAGCCACCATCTGCGGGCAACTCGTAGGAACGTTCGGTGACTTGGCTTGCTACAGCTTCTATCAGACGAAGAACATGAGCTGTGGAGAAGGGGGAATGGTCATTACCGCTAATGAGGAGCTGGCTCAAAGATGCAGGTCTTTGACCCGACACGGACTTATCGGCGATGACTTGGGTGTCTACAACTACGATAAGCTTGGCTACAACTACGCAATGACTGAGCTTCAGGCGGCAATTGGTATTGTGCAGTTGCGTAAACTCGCAACTCTCAACCATTACCGTCGTCAGAATGCCAAGCTCTACCGTGAAGGGTTGGACACTCTCCCGTTGCACTTCCAGGAAGACGCGGATGGTCACGTGGACCACTGCTTGACTGCAGTTCTTCCAGCTGAACTATCGCGTGAATGGTTTCTTAAGGCTGTGAGAGCTGAAGGGGCAATGGTCAACTGCCTTTATCCGTTAGCATTGTCGAGAACAGCGATATTTGTCGGCTCCAATCAGCCTACAGTATCGCATCGAGTCGCGACGTCACTGTTCAACCTTTACACCAACCCTGACGTGTCCTACGCCTTCGTAGAAGTGTGTTGCACAGCCATACGCAAGGTGTTGGGCTACGGGAGGTGAGTCATGAAGCACTTGTCCTATGTTGAGGCTGCTGATATGGCACACCTCTTGGCCCTCAAACAAGAGCGTCAGATCACGATCAGTTTAGCTCTCCCCGTCAGAAACGAGGAGGCGACCATTGGTCGTGTCATCGAGTGTGCCAGATCGTGCCAGCCGTTAGTTGACGAGATTATCGTCTTGGACAGCGGTTCTACCGACAACACGCGGGAGGTGTGTTCAAGGTTAGGACTGGATGCGATCCCTGACGAACAGTTGGCCAAGGCCATGTCTATCCCTCTAGCCAGAGGAAAAGGATGGAATCTGTGGAGCAGTGTCTACTTCACGCGCGGTGATGTCATCGCCTGGATTGACACTGACATAGAGAACATCCATCCGCGCTTCATCCAAGGAATCGTCGCTCCTTTCCTGATGGATCCCGAGGTGATCTTTGCCAAAGGTTACTACAAGCGACCCAAGGGTGATGCCCGGGTGACCGAGATTCTTGCTCGGCCTTTCCTCAACATGCTGTTTCCCGAAGCTGCGAGTTTCATACAACCGTTGGCGGGGGAATACGCTGGGACTCGCGAGTTCCTCGAGAAAGCCACTTTCTACTCCGGGTATAGTGTAGAGGTGGCTATTCTGCTCCAAGCAGTACTTGAGTATGGACCGGAGAGAATCACCCAAGTGTTCCTCGACCAGCGGGTACATCCGCTTCAAGATGTCCCGTCGCTTGGCAGGATGGCAGGTAGCATCCTGTACACTCTCCTGCATCTAGCTGAGCACTACAAGCGATTGACGCTTCAAGTGGATGTTCAGCAGGAAATGAGGGTGTTCAACGCCACCATCGATGGCGACAAGAACATCACCTCGGAAACGCTCAACGTCGCAGACACCGCTCTTCCTCGTGTGGTTGACCTTCCCAACTACCGGGAGAGGTAGTCTGCACAGACAAAAGGGCCCGATGAACGAACATAACATTCTGACATCCGGGCCCTTTGAATTTGATAAAAAATTATCTAAGTTCTCTATAATAATCGAAACTATTTTTAGTTAAAGATAAATTGAGTGGTAATTGCTCATTTTTTTGTTTATCATCTAATTCGGCTCGCATTTTCCCAAAATCCATACATCTACGCAGGTAATGTGGGATAGATGGGTCGATTTTTATAATTGCGGAGTATAAATTTTTTCTAGAAAAACTATTTAATCTGTTTTTTACTATTAAGTTTGTCAGTTTTGGCACTAAATGGGGATTACCTAGCCGACATATGATATACGCTCCAACAGTGATATCCTCACCTAGAATAATGGTGGCCTCAAATAAGTGATCTGCTTTTTGGTATATGTCACTTTTTGGTACTTTATTCCAAACAAAACTAGCCATTTCATATTCATCAACTGGATTAATATCAAAGTTAATGTTAAATGTTTTTGGTCTAGGCGTGCCAACAAAGCCAACGTCATCTTGATAATTGCTGGTAAAATAAGCCGGCATGGCTCTTTCGGCACTTGTAATTAAATCGTATATGGATGTAATTACAATTTTTTTCTTATTTGGCCAAAGCATAATAAAAATTATTTTCTAGTGTAATAAAGGATAACTGTAGTATTCAAAAACATCATTAGAATTACTCCTATAAACATTAAACCACCAGATGGTACTTGTGCCAAGGAAAGGAACCAAAATTCTCCAAATTCGAAAATAACAAACAAGAATCCGCCAATTAAAATCAAATTAATTAAAGTGTACAAGATGATACTTAACTTGGCTGTTTTCTCTTTAGTCATAAATTTGAATTAATGATACAAAAAAGGCCTCGCGCCAGTTGGCAACCCCTTGCGGTGTTACCACTACGCCCTTTCAGGCATAGACCTATCCTACAAGTACCGGTCACGAGACCATCTCTGTGTAGGATAGGTATTTGAAGCCATGCTCCAAAAATGGAGTTTAGGCCTTTTAATTGTAAGTTGAGTTTATCAAAAAAGAGCTATTTATTCAAGCTGGCGACTTGTTTATCAATAATATAAGGTGTATGATTTTATTAGTTATATGAATCAGATAGAGTGTACAATTAACGTCATGAATCTTCTTCTTTCTCAGTGGATGTTTTTTGATCAAATTAGTAATCCATTTTTTTATATTGATATAGATATATTTGCTGATGCCGCTGGTGGCCGCGCTAATCTGGTGAAAATAATTGAGGATTTTGAAAGGAGGAAGTGCGTAAAAAATGTTAGAGGGGTTAATGATACTTCAGAGTGGCGTACCATAATTTTATCTAACGGCGATAGATTGTCACTAAATATAATGCAAGATAATTTAGAATATTATAGAGAAGTTTTGAAGAAAAATATCGCTAATAAAAATATCAGTTTAAGTAATTTTGATATTTCTTATGATGAAGATAGAAAAATATTAATAATTGGTAATGAGGAAATTTTGATAGATAATTCAACCAACCAAGATTATTTATGTAAAATCATGTTTAAGAGGGGGGTTGGTGTGCCAGTATATTGGGTGGATATATATGAAGCAATTCAAGGTGGGCACGAGCCAGAGAATGATAAAAAATGTAAGAAGATAATAGAAGATACGGTTTATATGGTTAACAATAAAGTCAGGGGGCTTATAGGAACCAATGATTTGTTATTTCGCAGTAACAAGGGCTATATAATAAGACAATATTGATAAAATACGATCCGTAAGTGGGCCGTATAGAGCTGTTTTATAGTTAAAGTGATTATACTTTAACTTTTTTGTTTTTGTTGGAGTTCTATTAAAAACGTCCTAATAACAGGGGGTGAAGTACTAAAAATAAAAAATCTTAGTATTAATACCCCCACTACATATTAGTGTTTTTGTAAAAGTTGAAAATAAAACGGTATTAAGCAGAGGGAGTGATGCCTTGCACTCAATTTATTGTTCATTTGATACAAATTTAACAGGGTGCGACATGTAAGATATATAGGTTTTAATAGGCGAAAACGTATTTTATGGCTCAAAATGCCAAAATACAAAAAGTACGTAAATGACACAAATTATATGGTTGAAATTAAGGAAATAATAAGCAAATTTATGGATCAGAAGGAATTTGCTGAAGATCGCTCAAAAGCCACGATAGATAATTATCATTGGGTTTTTAAGCATTTATTACAATTAATGCCTGAAATCAAAGTCTTGAATGACATTAATCATGACAATGTGGTCGAATTTTTGAAAAGAGTCAGTACTAGAGAGAAAACCGTGGGCCATGAAAAGGTAGTGGGTATAAGCACCAGTACTAAAAGGACTTATATTAGTAAATTAAATACTTTCTGCGTGTGGTTGAATAGGAATGGTTATAAAAGAGATAATCCTATGGATAAGGAGAGTATGCCGCGCCCAAAGATTATATATAAAAATAGGAAATACTTGGATTTAGATCAGGTAAGAAGGATATTGGTAGCCATTAGTCATAATATACGTTGGAGCAGTAATTTTATTAAAGCCAGAAATGAATTGATAATAGTTTTGGCCATTACTTGTGGTTTGAGAAGATCTGAGTTATTAGGCATAACTTTGTCAGACATAGATTTAGATAATCGTAAAATTACTATTAGAGGGGTGACATCAAAGAGTAAAAAAACTAGATTTTTACACATTAATGCTTGGTGTATGGATATATTAAAAAAGTATCTATTGGAGAGGCGTAATAAACATTATAAAAATCCACATTTGTTTGTTTCTGATATGGTTGATAGGCCCTTTACGACACATGGGTTAAAGCACATGTTGAAAAAGGTAGAGAATACCTCTGGCATTGATTTTCACATGCACAATTTCAGGCACACGTTTGCCTATATTTTGAAAAAAAACAACACAAACACTTCTTCGATACAGAATTTGTTGGGGCACAGTGCCGTGCAACATACTCAAAAATATCTAGAAAATTTTCCAGATGACGAAAATGATAAATATATTGATCAAGTCACCCTTCAAAATCTTAAATAATTGTGCTAATATGATAATAGAAATAATTAAAATTAGTTGTAGTGTAAACGGGTCATTGCCACGGCATAAAAATTTTAATAGTTTTTCCAAATTATTCCCTAAGATTAGCTGAGGACAATAGAATCAGCACAGCGACCATTCATGGTAAGGCGTAGGTCCGCGGTTCAAGCCCGCGAGACGGCTCCATTCGACTCCATCCCGCTTTGCGTGACTTCGCTCGTGGTCTACGTTCTCGGCTTTGCCTTGAACTCCGACCACCATAAAGAGGCGAGTGTCACGAGTGAATTAAGCGCATCGAGGGGCACGAGATAAAATAATAAGTGGAATAAAAATCAGCACTGTTAGCTGGTTTTTTAATATTTATCCCCAAGTTTGCGGGTGTTTTTTTATTTTTTTATGATGACTATGGTATAATATAATATATAAAAGTTGATTGCTTGACAATTTTTTGTAATTATACTATAATATAAAATTAAGATTAATTATGCCAGAATTTTTCCTCGACAAAAAAAATTTTCCCGATGATAACAATGTGGGGAGCACTGATTATTCTGGTCCCCATTTTTTTCATAAATTATTCATTCCTAGCCAACACAATAATTATAAACCGCATGCTTTGCACGGTAAGCGTCTAGCTTTTTATTCTTTGGCGGCAATTTTAATCAAGGCTTTGGTAGTGGCCTTAGCCTTATCTTTTCCTATTCAGGCTTGGTTGACACCGGATTTACTTTCAGAAGAAAGCGGACGAATAGTAGAATTGACCAATAATTTACGCATCAGATTAAACATTAGCCCGTTGCGTAACAATGAAGTTTTGCAGCAGGCGGCTTTAGCTAAAGCCGAGGACATGTTGGTCAACCAATATTTTGCTCACGTCAGTCCAGATAAAAAAGGTTTGAAACATTGGCTGCAGATTTATCGCTATAATTATAGTGTGGCTGGTGAAAATTTGGCCTTGGGTTTTTCTAGCCCGGAAGCGGTAGTGCAAGCTTGGGAAACAAGCCCTACCCACTATGCTAATTTAATCGATTCGGACTATAAAGATATCGGCGTAGCTATGATCGCCGGCACTTATCAGGGTTTTGATACCACTTTAGTGGCTCAATATTTTGGTACTCTAAAAAATGAGCCCAGCATAGAGACATCAACATCGATTTTTGGTCCTGAAAATACTTTGACACCAACTAGCACTAGTCAAACCAGCACCAATGCAGTTTTGTCCAGCAAAGATTTACCAGAGACAAGCGCAAGCTTGCCAGTTGTTCCTGTTGGCAAGCCGGTCTTGGCTAACCCGCGCCTGATGTCGCCTGCAGATAATTTTTTGACCAAGGATAGTAAAATTCATCTTGTGATCAGCGCTCCGCGGGCCGAGGGCTTGACTGTTTGGGTCAATAAGCAGGCCAAGTGGCAGGGTCAGGTCGATTTTGATAAAGCCGAGACCGACCTAATTTTGCCAGAAGGCGAAAATAAAATTATCTTGCAAGCTGATGGATTGGAGCAGACAGTTTATTCTACTATTTATACCATAAAAGTTGACATGGCCGCTCCTCAAGTGGATCAGGAACGTACTCACATCTCTGCTTTGCAGCCCAGTGGCCAAGACCAAGTGGTTATAAAAGCGGAAGTTTACATGAGCGCAGATACTAGGCTAGCCACTATCAAAATAGATAAATATAATATAGATTTGCAGCAAGATAGTTTTGATAAACAAAAATGGACCGGACATCTGATTATTAGTGAAGAAGAAAACGAGCAGTTATCCAATCCAGTCGTGCCAGCCAGTATTAGCTCTGTGGATTTGGCGGGCAATACAGCTATTGAGGATATTAGTTGGGGTGCGGTTATACCAAAGGAAACCACTCCCTTGAGCCAATATTTATTTTTGAAGCAAAACCAAACAAATTATACAGCTCCGCTGTTTGACATTAGCTCGATATATTATAAATTTATTTTGGTTTTAGCTTGCCTGGCGCTTTTGTTGAATATTTTTATTGAAATAAAAAAACAACACCCCAAAACCATTGCTTCAACCATGTGTTTCATTGCTTTGTTGGTTATTTTGATTCTGATTTAATTATTGTTTTATCTATTGACAAAAGTTTGAAATTGTGTAAAGGTATGGCAAGAAACACAGGTTTTTTAATTAATAATTTATTAATAGTTATGAGTAAAAATTTAACCAAATTTCTGGCTTTATTGATTGCCTTGAGCGTTTCTGCTTTGAATTCCGGCCTATTTAGCTATAGCTACAATGTAGCTTTGGCTGCCAGTGAAGAAGGATTGGAAGAAAGTTTAACATTGCCAATTCGCGAGCAAAGCCGCAATAAGCAAGAAGTGACCCCAGATCAAACCCAAGAAACAAACACAGTAGAGCAAGTGCAGTCAATCGCCCCCAAGGGTGATGGTGCCAGCAAGGTGACTATCTGTCATTTGACCGCAGGTAATCCAAATAATGCTCACACCATTGAAGTAAGCGTCAATGCTCTCGAGGCCCATTTGGCGCACGGCGATACTATGGGTGTATGCTCCGCGCCAGTGGATCATTGTGCCGCCCTAATGCAAAACATCAAGAATTTTCAGGGTGTACATGCCAATATCAAGAATGGCACTTATGATGCCGCTTTTGATTTAGACGCCGATGACGCAATTAATTTATCTGATGTGGTAATTGCTACTGCCGCTCAACCATCTGCTGATGTCAATGGCGATGGTGTTGTCAATTTGACCGATGTAGTTTTAGCTGCCCAGTGTGTAAATTCTGATCCAGTGCATCAATATTGCAGTGTCTTGGTACAAAACATCAAGAATTTTCAGGGTGTACATGCCAATATCAAGAATGGCACTTATGATGCCGCTTTTGATTTAGACGCCGATGGTGCAATTAATTTATCTGATGTGGTAATTGCTACTGCCGCTCAACCATCTGCTGATGTCAATGGCGATGGTGTTGTCAATTTGACCGATGTAGTTTTAGCTGCTCAATGTCATTTTGAAGTGCCGCAATTAGAGCAGCCGCAGATTCAAAATCCCCCCAGAAATAACCCGGAGATTAATAATGTCGCTATCATTCCACCAACCGAAGAGCAATGTCATGCCTTGATTGCTGATATGGAAATGGTGCAAAGCGCTGATCATTCTCTGCCCGGCGATCTAAATGGCGATCATGCAGTCAATTTGACCGATACAGTTTTATTGGCTGAGTTGGACCGAGGTGGTCAGAATGGTGTTACTGATAAAGTGATTAATTTAACCGACGTGGTGTTGTTGGCTCAATTCTGCCACGATTTTATTCCTGCCGAGAACCCCGTTGCCTTAACAGAAACTACACCAGCTAATCCCGGCAATAGTAGTGGTAGTTCTGACAGCTATATAGTTCCTACACCGACCTTGCAGCCGCAAGTTTTATCTGAACAAGTTAACGCTAGTAATTGCAAAGTTGATAAAGATGTGGCCAATAAAACAAAGTTCGCTAATGGTACTTTATTGCGAGCTTGCAACGCTAAGATATATTTGATTAAGGATGGACAGAAGTTATATATTGAGAATTTGGCTACTCTCAAGAAGTATGCCGGCAAGAGAATCTATAATGTCAGTCAAGATGTTTTGGATTCATACCCTGATTGGACGCCGAAGGTTTCAGCTATCAAGCCAAAGCCCGCTAATCAAATAGTTAAGTCATCAATCAAGTCAAGTAAATAAAATTCATAGCCCAAGCTCACAAGGCTTGGGCTATTTGATTGTACGACATTAAATTTATATTTTGTCAAGCCGTTGACAATTGTAAGTAGCGTGTTGTATATTTAAAGGTCAATTGACATTTCTAAAGTGATTCTTATATACTTAAAATATTAGTAATATTTTTATATATATTTTTTATTAATTATCTTATTTCAAGCCTATGAGTAATAAAATTTTTAAGTATTCAACTTGGCTGGTTTTTGTGACAGTTTTGGTGTGGTCCATCAGTTTTGGCTCGCAACAAATTATCAAAGCCCAAGCCCAAGAAGCTGGCGAATTACCTCTTGAGATACCTTTGCTTATCAATGAGGAAAAACCAAACCCCGACCCAGTACCAGTGCCGCTGGCCATGCCGGCGCCAACTACGCATGGTGCTTGGTGCAGTGCCTTGTTAGGCATGATGTCCTCGACGGCCCATCATGATAATCAGGTTATTAACATCGATGATTTGGGCGGTGTGAATTTGACCGATACAGTGATGCTAGACGATTGGTATAATACCGGCAACAATGATGCCTGCTATTCCCGTTTTGAGCCAAGTCCCGGTAATTTTAACTTTAACCAAAGCAACTATCAAAATATTGATTGGTGTTTGGGTTTAAAGCAAGGGATTACTGACGGTACCGGCTCAAGTACCGGAGACCCCAATTTTTCCCCGATATTTGATTTGAATGACGATGGTACTATTAATCTTACAGACGTAGTTTTAATGGCTCAATTAGTCGGGGCTGATGATCAGGCAGCTTGTTATTTGCACTATGTGCCGCCTATGCCTAGCTGGCCAGAGCCAGACACAGTGCCGCCAGTTATCACTTTGTTGGGTTCTAACCCGGTAGATATTTATGTTGGCGATAGCTATACTGATGCAGGCGCAACTGCCTCAGATGATATAGATGGTGATATTAGTGCTAATATTGTTTTATCTGGCACAGTAAATACTAGCACGGTTGGCGCTTATATTTTGACTTATGATGTATCTGATGCCGCTGGCAATCCAGCCGTACCAGTCACCAGGACTGTCAATGTGGCTGCCCAGCCAACTCCACCACCTCCAGCTCCAAGTGGCGGTGGCGGCGGTGGCGGCTATATGCCGATCAGCATTTTTAATGTTCAAGTGACACCTGGTACAGATAAAGCCACTATTACTTGGCAGACCTCCAGAGATTCTTTGACTTGGATGTTCTATGGCTTGGATACTTATTTGGAGACAGAGTCAAAAGATGATGTCTATAAACCAACGCATAAAATAGATTTGACTGGCCTTAAACCAAATACCACTTATCATTATCAATTGCGGGCCAGAGATAGCGGTGGTAATACGGTTTATGACACTGAACACACTTTTACCACCCTGACGGTTGGCGGTTTGGTACCCCAAGTCTTGGGCGTCAAAGAAGATGCCAATGCCTGCGTGCCCAAGATTGATCAAGACATAAAGAATGTGAAAACTTTTGCCAACGGTAAATTGATCAGAAGTTGCGGCCCAGAAGTATATCTCATTGTACAGGGCAAAAAGTTTCATATCATGAGCTGGCAGATTTTGCACGACAATTTCTTTGGCAAGAGAATTTATAATGTCAGCCAAGAGGTATTGGCCTCTTATCAGAATTTTCAAGGCACAGTCAGCGGTCTGAAAATAAAACAATAACTCTTTAATTTTCCGCGTCCCCATTTTTCAAGCCGTAGGGCTTAGATGAATGGGGACGTTTTGGTTTTTCTAAAAACTTATGTTATAGTTTGTGATATGCCGGAATTACCAGAAGTAGAGACAATTAGGCGGGGATTGGCGAATAAAATTTTGGATAAACCCATAGTCGGTGTGGTGGTGCGCACCAAATCGCTGGTCAAGAGTGATTTTAAATTTTTTAAAAAAAATTTACAGCATAATAAATTTACCGACATCAAGCGCCTGGGTAAATTGTTGATCTGGCGACTGTCCCGGGGCGAGCATTATCTGTTGGTGCATTTGAAGATGACCGGTCAGTTGATTTATGTGTTGGGTGATAGCATCATTGCCGGCGGGCACAATCTGCCGAATTTAGGTAAGCTGCCTAATAAATATTCTCATATCATTATCAAGTTTGCCGACGGCTCGCGTTTATTTTTTAATGATCTGCGGCAATTCGGATATTTTAAGTTGCATCCCAAAAAATATCATCAGCAGATAGCCGGCCAATTTGGCATTGAGCCTTTGACCCCAGATTTTACGCTGATTAATTTTACCAAAGCCTTGGCTAAGAGGCGGATCAGTATCAAAGCTGTTTTATTGAACCAGAAATTAATTGCCGGCCTGGGCAATATCTATGTTGATGAAATTTGTTTTCGCAGTCAGGTCAGACCAACTAGAATAGTGGCTAGCTTAAAAGCGGCGGAAATAAAAAGATTATATTTGGCTTGTCTTTATATTATCAAAAAAGCAATCAAACATCGCGGCACGACTTTTAGCGATTATCTTGATACTGATGGCAGGGTTGGCAACTATGAAAAATACCTCAAAGTCTATGGCCGGGCAGGGGAAATGTGCAGTCGTTGTCATCGGGCCAGCATAAAAAAAATAAAATTAGCTGGCCGAGGTACTCATTATTGCCCGAATTGTCAATTTTAAACTCTAAGCAAAAAAAATTGTTTTTTAGCCCTTAAATTGGGTGTTTTTTGTTAACTATTGACTTTTTTCTAAATATATGATTTAATATAATGTTAGCCAAAGATCGTATGGTCTTTGGCCAGCGATCTTTGAAATTGGGAGTTAACCAAGTTCCTGGGCTTTGAATAGAAGGGACGGTGCGTCATGTTCGATTGGATTTCTTTGCACAATGGGGTTGCGGCTATACTAGCCGCGATCCTGACTTTCGGAGGCGTGCTGATTTCGGCCATTTGGCCCACCCAGGTCAAGTGGTCGAGGACTACCAAGATCATCACGACGGTCATCACGACTATCGTGATCCTGGTGGTCTGCGGCCTGGTTCTGAATCATGCTGGCGTGGATGTCCTGAGCGTCTTCGGCGACTCCAAGTCTGCCGAGACGGACAGCGGACAGCCGGCCAAGGGATTTCCTTGGTTGCGCATCATCATCGCTCTGGCTTGGGCAGTCTACTTTGGGTACATGACTAAGAGTACCATTGAACCCAAGGAGTGGTCCATTGAGAAGGACGAAGATGGCAACATCATTAAGCCGGCGCGTGTGCGCTGGTCCAGTGTGTTGTCGTGCGTACTTCTCGGGCTATTCGGATCCCTCACTATCCTCGGAGTGCATCTAGGTAAGCTTTGGTGGTTCTGCTTGGCGGCGCTGGTGTTTGACTGTCTATACATCGTGCCATTTCTCCACACCTATGCCATTTTCGTTCTTCAGCATCAGGTGGCGTTCTGGCAGAGGGGGTTTCGTTTCGGCTTTCCCAGTTTCTTCAAGTCTGGCGTGTGGCAGATTTGGAATCTGTCGCGGGCCAAGATTGAAGCGAACTTCCCCACTCAGCAACTGCCGACCGGCGATACGCCCTTGATGATCAAGGCGACTGCCAAGGCGACTGGTGATCCAACTTCGGAAGATGAGACCCTGAGCAGTACTATTTCACTGGAGAACTGGGTCTTGTTCTGGACCAACTGGTGGCCCTGGAAATTTATCAGGTACTCCAGGACGGACAGGGAGCAGATCAAGACCATCGTGTTCAATATCATTGAAGCGATGGAGACCGAGCTGCTCCTAGAGATGCCGTTCATGATTGCCCGACAACTGAAGAAGTACTTCATCACCAACGTCGACCTTCAGCATGCAGCTGACCAGGCCGGCCTGGGTGGACTGTGCGAAACTCTAATTAAGAGCGATGCTCCGGAGAGCGACTTTCTGCATCTCGCTTCTAGGGTGTTTCGTCACAACAAAACGCAGATGGATCTCTACAAGCGCTTTCTGGAGCTCCGCAAGCGCGTGTTGGTCTTGATCGGGTGCTACATCGAAGACATCCGAGTCAAGGATCGCAATGCGCCTCCGGACATCGAGGCGGCCATTAACAGTGTCACCTTGGCTAGGCTGGCCCTCCAGAAGGCCTTGATCAACGTTCAGATCCTGGGGGCTGATGGTAACGCCATCAGCGCTCGGGATGCCAACTCCCTGAAGGGCGTGCTGACTCTTCTCAAGGAGGATGACAACGCTAGCCTTCTGCTCGCTTGGACCGAATTCAAGCGGGCCACGGAGAACAGGAATATCAGCATCAACCCGGGCGGCATTGATCTGCAGAAGATCTTGGCTGCCTTGGTTGCAAGGGCCTAACTCCCAACTCCTCGTGCCCATTGCGTGGCGCGGGAACCCCGTCTAGCTGCTGGCAACAGTCAGCTGGACGGGGTTGTTTTTTTTGGAAATAAATGCCATAATATTAGTAGTTAAAATTATTATTAAAACAAAAATATTTACCCCGTTAGATATATACAATAAATCGAATCGGGGTTAATATAATAACAAAATAAAAAATTATTAATTTTTTATGAACATGAAAAATCCAAATATTTCTAATGGGGCGGAAGACATAATCCAAAATTTTGCCCTGGATTTATTGAAACAAGCCGGCATTGATAATATGCCTGAAGAATTTAAAAAAGAATACTTGGAAAAATTGGCCATAGAAGCGGAAAGACGTTTAGGCGTAATGGCCATGGAAGAATTAGACGCCAAAGGCCTAGAAGAGTTTGAGGCTTTCATGAGCACGCGAGAGGCTCCAAAATCAGAGGAATTTTTGGAGTTTTTTAATAGCCACATTAGTGATTTTTCTGCCAAAGCTAATCAGACTTTGCAGGATTTTGCTAAAGAATTTTTGTCTAGCGCAGCCGACTTAAAGAGCGCCAAAATATAGAAATAGACTTTTATGACCAATCAGGAAAAAATTGAACGCTTTCGTCAAATTTTTGCTGATTTTTTGGCTACCCTAAACAAACTAAAAAAAGTGGTGGCTGATAGATCAGCTAATCGAGTCAAGGCGCAAGAAAAAGCAAAAATTGATGAGTTATTAGCTAAAATAAATAAGGATTATTAATATGCCAGAAGACAAAAAACCAGTAGGCGGCCAGGAAGTCCCCCAACAAGCAGGCGAGGTCGTGCCGGTCGAAGCAGGCCCAGAATTTGTGGCCAAAGAACAGGCTAATACCCATCGTCAAATAGAAGGTGCTTTGGCAGATTTTACAGAATTATTGACAGCGGATAGCGCTAATCGAACTGAAGTTGCTCAAGGACAAGCTGCTGCGGAAACCGCTCACACTGAAGTAGATAGAGTGGCTGCCGAGCCGGCGACTATAGGGCCGGCAATGGTCGGCGAAAGAGAGGAAAGTGAGACAGGAGCACCGACTTTATCACCAGAGCTTACGCTTGAGTTATTAAAATCCCTGGGTATTGATCTTCTTTTGCAATCAGTTATTTGGAAAAATTTAAAACCAGAAGATCAGCGGGCATTGCGCAATTTAGTGGCAGCCGGCGATAATAGTAAAATTATTGATTTTTATAGGACAAAGCAGGCCGAGATACAAAAAGAAAGAGCTGTTCAACGGGAGGCCTTGGTTGAAAGGATTAAAGCATTAAGAGTTGGAGATGTTATTGTTTCAAAGTCTGGCACTCGCCGTAAAGTTTTAAACATAGGGCCAGAAGTTGTTACGTTTGAAAGGACTGCTCCAGGCAAAGCTCCTGAACAAGAAGATATGAATATTGCCTCACAATTATTATATGATAATAGTTGGATTGATAAAATAGAAGACGTGCAAATAAAAGGCATGGCGACAGAGTCTCCTGAGCCGGCAAAAGCAGAGAAGCGCTATGCAAAATTAGAGCATGATCCTCGTTATGTCGAGCTTTTAGAACGGCAGTGTCTGCTATATTTGATGACCAAGGATCCAAACAAGGACATATTTTTATCCAAATACAGCGGTCAGTGCAATGATGATGGCTTTCTTTTGGATAAAGAAGGAAAATCAACTCAAGTTTTGCCAAGCCAGTGTATTGGCGAAGAGGGCTTAGCTGAAGCCGGGAGATTAGCTAAGCAAGAATTTATTAATTTATATATAGAAAAAGACCTAGGCTATTTGGATATTGATCCAAAAGCAATTTGGGAGAAATTGACACCAGAGGATATCAAAGTTTTGCAGGATTTGATGCAGAATGGCGACACTGCAAAACTGGAAGAATTTTACAAGACAAAGATCAAAGATGTTTTAACAGAACAACAAAAAGATGCGGCTAATAATGAGCAGCTATTGCAAGAGTCAGCTGCATCTATCAATGCCATTATTCAAGAAACCGTCGAATTTGAGGCCCAGAGGGCATTATTAAAAAGCGGCGCCAAAGGCAAGGGTGCTATGGTTGCTAAATTGGCTGTCAATGCGGCTATAATGGCCGGTGCTTCTTTTATGATTGGAACCCTAGGTATTGCTACGGGTGGCATAGGGGTAGTTGGTGCGGCTGGAGCTATGGCCGGAGTCAGACTTTTATCTAGGAAAATAAATGAAAGACAGGAGAGAAAAAATGCAGTCCAGCGCCAAAAAGATTATGAAGATGACTTAGCTAAAGAAAAATCAGAGGCTCTAAAAAATTTATTTAGTCAGAACAATATAGAAAAGTTGCGCTGCCAATTAAGTGGCCACATTGCCAATGTTTTGCGGGAGCAGACCAGTGAGCAGGCTTTGCAAGCTCTGCGGGGGTATAAGCAGGCTGGTGGCGAAGGCGAGGCAGAAGTTCTAGACGCTAGATTGCGCGATGTAGAAAAGGAGCTTTATTTGAATGCTTTGACTAAAGTAAAAGCCGAATATCCAGAATCCAGTATAGAGCAGCAGAAAAATATGGCCCTGACTATGGCTTTGACTTTAGGGCAGCATGAAAGGACGGAAAATGACGCTCGACAAAGGCTAGAAGCCATTAGGCAATCAAAACCAGCCTTGTATAAAGTCATTGAGAAATATAATTTATTGAGTGCTGGTCGGCCAGACAGGAAACCAGCCGGCATGACATCTCAAGAAGAAAGCGTTTGGCGCAAATCAAAGTATGAATTAATGAGTCTTGGCATTGGTACAGCTGTCGGTGTGGCTGTCAGAACCTCTGGTATAGGCAGAATAGCTATGGGCGCAGTGGTAGGCGCTGGTATTGGCTATAAAGTTGGCGAAGCTATAGAGAAAAAGGCAGAGCAAAAGGCTTTGGCAGAAATTGCCAAAATGGTAGATGAGGGCGAAGCAATGATTCGAGATATTGAATTACCCTCAGATCAAATAGCTGATTTAAAAGACAACAGTATTTTTGTAAAAAGTAAACTAGATTTGGGTTTATTGGATAATGATCCGCTTTTGTATAGTCGGGCAGAAAATTTTGTTCATCAGGTGCAAAAATTGGAGCTAGCCAATCAGGAGTCTTTGCAGAAATTATTATCCAGTTTAAGTGAGCGGACGGATAAGCGTGCTAAACAAGTGGAAGATGACTTACAAATAATTGGCGGCAAGATCAAGAATCGACGCCTCTGGACAACTATCGGTGGTGCTGTGGTCGGCGGAGCACTGGCCTGGGCAGCCGGGGAGCTGACTCATAAAAAACCAGAGCAGGATAATACTCATCCAGTTGGGCAAAAAGAGCCGCCAACTGCCGGAGCAGAACAAACAGTGGTACCGCCAGCTGAACAAGCTCCGCAAATACCCATGGAGTCCGAAGTACAGAGTGGTGATTCTGTTTGGAAATTAGCCAAAGAGCAGCTGGAACAGCGCTATGGCCATGATAGGTGGGAAACTTTTGGTGAAGCTAGACAAACCCACATGATTGATGAAATTAAAGATCAGGTAGCAGCTCATCCCGAGGCCTATGGCCTGCACCATGATATAGACGAGCTGCGTGTAGGAGAAAAAGTTGATTTTTCACCCTCATTTAGTAAACCAGACGCCCTGGCGCAATTGGAATTGCATGCCGATCAACACAGCGCAGCCGAATTACAAAATATTATCCACACCAATGCTGATTTGCGAGCAGCGGCTGATCATGGAGTGCATTTGACCAATGAAAATGTTGACCAAGTGGCAGCTGCTGTCAGACAGCACGGTGTTGATTATTTGAGCCAGGATGGCTCGGTGCATGATTGGGCTTGGCATGGCCAGGCAGTAGATAGAATGCCAAATGGAGATTTTGTGGTAGTTGATTCGGGCCAACATTTACAGACTCCAGATTTGGCAGAGACAATAAATCAAGGATCTCAAAAAGACTCAGAAGTGGTTGCTCAAGAAACTGCTACCCAAGCGGCTGCTGCTCAAGAAACGGTTGCACAGACAGCCCAACAGCCAGTTGAGCAATTTTTGGCTAGTAGTGATCCCCAGCACTACAACCACGATGTTTATTTGACGGCCAAGGGCAACGGGCAGCTGGATCAAATATTCATGAAGGCCGCAGAATCAAAAGATCAAGTGGTAATGGAACGCTTTATCCGTGATTGGGCGGGCGATCATGAAATATCGCAAAATCAGCAAGATATATTTTTAGCCACATTAAGAGATAATGATCGTATTGATTTGACCTTAGCTGGCCGGCTGGAAGTCAAAAATTTAGAAGTTTTGCAGCAAAACTATGAAGCCTTTAAGCACAATCTTTTGGATAGCTATCATGATGTAAAACACATGCCAGCCGGTGAATGGCACCCAGTCCAAGCGGGCAATGAATATGCTTTGGTGCAAAAATACCACACTTCTGTTTGGCCAATAAGACGGGATCATTGGCTGATAGATACGGATGGCAATACGGAGGTTGATATTGTTGCTACAGACGATGCGGCCATGAAATCAATCTTTGCTAAACATAGTTTCTTAACGCACACTGACAATTCTAGGCCACTAGCCTCGGCTGATTCATTTAATGGAGCTTCTGATTCTATGACCGGCCAGCCCGAGATGGATTTAGATCAATTGAATAGAAATATATTTGCCTTGGACAAATTTTTAGATAGCCACTTAAGCCAGGAAAACCGCTTGAGCGCTTTGGCTGCAGAAATACCGGCTGGCGGAAAAGTAAATATTGGTGGCATTGTTTTGTCGGGCGAAAATGACAAAATACTGTGGCACATCGGCAATCGGCCGCCTATAGAAATTAATGCCGAAAATATAGACAGAGTTTCGAAGGCGATTTTAATAATTCAAGATAAGATAGCCAATGTTCCCCAAAAAGACTGGGCCGATGAAATAAAGCGCGCCCTGAGAGATGCAAAAATAGAAAAATAATTTTTAAAATCCAAGCGTAGGTGATTATTATTTAGCTTGGATTTTATATTTGAGAAAATATTTTTCTGACATCCTTGGGGCTGTCAACAGCCACCAATTTTTTTCGCAAGTTAGAGGCTTGGGGGTGCCCCCGGACATAAAACAATAAATGTTTGCGCATTTCCTTAAATCCTGAAGCGCTTTTACTTTCATACAAGAGATCGGCGTGCTGGATAGCGACTTTTTTGATTTCCGGCCAAGTTATTTCTTGATATTGGCCAGTATTGATATAGTCACGTATTTGCTTGAAAAGCCAAGGCCGACCATAGAGAGAACGAGATAGGGCAATGCCATCGGCGCCGGTGTGTTTTAAGTCAGCCACCACCGATTCTACTGTTTGGAAAGATCCGTTGATTAAAAAAACGCCGGTTTTAAATTTACTTTTTATTGATTTTAGCATCTCCAAATCAACCGGCCCGGTAAATGGCGTTTCATAGGTGCGCCCATGAATTATTAGAGCCGCTATAGGGAATTCAGCTAGGGCATCTACTAGATCTAGGGCAGTAATATTGCCTTTATCGGGGTGCCCTTTTATAGTATTAATGCTAATGCGGCTTTTGATAGAAATTGGTATGTCAACTGCCGCGATAGTATTGGCAACTATTTTTTTGACCGTTGGCATATCGCGTAGCAAGCAAATGCCGCCGCCGTGTCCAGCAACTTTTTTTGCTGGACAGCCAAAATTTATATCTAAGCCAGCCACACCCAAAGAAGCTACTAGTTTGGCAGCCTTGGGGTAGAGCTCGGCTCTTTTGCCGAAAATTTGGGCTACTACCGGTTGTTCGCCGGCTTTAAACTCTAGAAGTTTCAGGCTTTTCTGGCTATCATAATACAAAGCGTCGACCGAAACAAATTCAGTATGGACTACTTGTGCGCCCCAGGCCTTACACATTTGCCGCCAAGCCGAATCGGTAATGCCGGCCATAGGCGTAGTTGTTAAGATTGGTTTTTCTAGTTTTTCCCAAAAGTTAACCATGACGTTGTGGCTTATGACTTATAGCTAATAGTAAATAGCTTATAGAAAAAATAAAAAGCCGGATAACTCTAGGCCATAAGCTATAAGCCATTTTAAAGCCAGTCTTTTTTCTTGAAGTATCCTACCAGGCTGAGCATCAATATTATCATGATAGAAAAAATAATATAAAAGTCGTAGTTGGAACCTATGATGGGCGTATAGTGTGTTTCCATGCCAAAGGTGACGGCTATTAAATTAGCTGGCAGCAGGATTACAGAAATAATAGTCAGGATGCGCATGATCTCATTGAGTTTGAATGATATCAACGATTCATTGGCTTCATGAAAAGCCACTATATTTTCTTTTTGGGTCTCTAAGATATCCCAGATGTCTTTTGTCCGGTCCAAGATGTTGGCAAAGTATACATCGGCATTATCGGGCATAAAAGATTTTTGGTTGGTCCCTATCAGTTTTTTGATGATGTTTTTGTGAGCCTGCATGATTTTGCGCAAGTTGACGATATTCCGTTTGATGTTGAGGATTTCCTTGGCAATAATTTTTTCTTTGCCAGAAAATATTTCGTGTTCGATATTTTCTATGTCTTGATTGACATGATCCAGCATGGGCATAGTATAATTTTGCAAACGATGCAAAATTTCATATAGTAAAAGAGCGGGATGATTGGCTTGCATGTATTGCTCCTGGCTATAATCATTACGTTTCATTTCTCGGAAGAAATTATTGACAGTCGGTACCAAGCCGTCGCTGATAGTCACCAGATATTTTGGGCCAACAAAAAAATCCATCTCACTAGATTCTATGGTTCTGGTCTTGCGGTCATAAAATGGCCAAGTCAAAATAAAGAAAATATAGTGCGGATATTCGCTGATTTGCGGCCGTTGGATTTTTACCAGACAATCTTCCAAGTCCAAAGGATGGAAGCCATATTCTTCTTTGAGCTGGTCAAGATCTTTCGGGCTAGGCTGGCTGATATGCAGCCATAATAAATTTTTTGTTTTTATTCTTTCGATGGCCATAGAGCTTTTTATATATTATAATACTTTTTTGCTTTTAAGGCAAAAGATTTTGGTAAAAAGCGACTTTGTGGTATAATTGTCCTAGTAATTAATGATTGTTGATGGTAAAAAATAACCACGACTTAAAACAAATATGGCACTCTAATTTTTTTACCATTTTTTTATTGGTGCTATTGATTTTTTCTTTGGTAAAAGTAGGCAAAGAGGCCTTGTTGCGCTATGAAATTAAACAAGAGATCAATAATCTGGAGGCTAAATTATCGGATGTTCAGGGTAAGACCGATAAGATGAATCAATTGATTGATTATCTAAAAACTGATGAATATGTAGAAAAGCAAGCCAGAGAAAAGTTAAATTTAGGTGCGCCAGGCGAAAAACAGGTAAATTTGGCAAACGAAGACAGCGATGCTGCCGCGCCTGTTATTGATAATGGCCCCAGTGCCAATAATATTGTTAAATGGTTTAATTATTTTTTTAATTAAATATGAAAAAAATAAGATTATCCCTAACCAAAATACCTAAGCCGAATAAAAAATGGCTGGTCGCAGTTGTGATTATTATTTTATTGGCCGCTAGTCAGTGGTGGTCAATTCGTATGATTTATAATCAACAATTTAAAGGCCAAACCGCTTTGTGGTTAGCCAGGGTTTATCATTTATCAGCCGGGCAAGCCATCAAAGATGAAAAGCAGATAAAAGTCGTCCTGTATGATTATCTGATTAATAAAGATTTGGGCCAGCGCTACGTGGCTCAGCAGTTGGCCAGTGGGATGAAGCCAGGAGAAGTATTGTCAGATGAAAATATCGGTGACGCAGCTTGGCAGAAGATTTTGAAAGAGGCTTGGCTGCAAGAGATTGCCAAACAGCACGGCATTAAGGTGACCGATCAAGATGTGGCAGAATATTTGAAAGGTGTTGATGATTTGGAGGCGATGAAACAAAGCGTTACCAATGGTCTAAAAGTCTCCTTTTCGGTTTACCAGAAATTTATTATCAAACCATTAGTGTTGGAGGCTAAAGTTTACCAATATATGCTAGAGAATTTTAACGATATGGATGGTATAAAAAAAGCCCAGGCCGCTTATGACGCTTTAGTCAAGGAAAAAAGAGATTTCAAGGAAGTGGCCCAAGAATATTCAGACGATATGCAGTATATAGGTAACAGTTTGTTTTTAAAAGAGAGCCAGCTAAGCAATTTTGATGAACCAATAAAAAGTTTGGAGCCGGGCGGCTATAGCAGAATAGTGATTTTGCCAGGCGATCCTGGCGCTTATGTTATTTGGCGGCTGGAGACCAAAACTACCGATCCTGAGACCCAGGAAAATATTTATGAGTTGAGGGGTATTGCAGTTGCCGCCAAAAGTATAGGCGCATTTTTCAATGATTATTTGAGTGGCGCCCAGATTAACCGATGGTATAAATGAAAAAATTCGTTCGCTTAATATTTTTATTGTTTATCTTTTGTTTGTTCTGGCCAACGGGCAGTCAAGCAGAGTTGGAAGTGATTAATACCGATTTTTTCCATACTTTGACCAAAAACGGCATTACTATAGATTTGGTGTCGTTTGCGCCTAGTATTAATCAATGGGTGGTGGTGATGGATGAGGTGGATGGCTATCAACAAATCGGCATTTATCCCAATAATCAGCCAGTTAGCTATACCATTAGAGCTAAGCTCGCTCTTGAATATCAGCCGTTAGACGCAGTGGAGTGGTTGGCTGCCGATGGAGTTATTATCCAGGATAAACAGATCAGGGTGCGGCCAGCGCCGATAGCCAAACAATGGGCGCAATCAGACGACGGCCAAGTAGTTTTAAATATCAAGCCAGATCAGGCCGCGATAGAATTGTTTACCGTAGACACAAGCGACCAAATTGGCTTAGCATCCGAGGTTTATAAGATTAGTAGCCAAGTGCTAAATTACCAGATAAAATTTTATTATCAGGCTGATGACAGCATAGCTAGAACTTTATATAGCTATGATCAGGTGGGCGGAGTTTGGCAGCCGCTAAAATCTTATCATAATCCCGAAGAGAATTTTTTGACTTTAGACATCAAAAATCAGGCACAGGATTTGATTATAGCGATTGTGGCTGATGGAGAAGCTTATGATGGAGTGGCCAGCTTTTATAATCAGGCTCGTTATCGCGCCTTTAATTATAAAAATGGTAATTTCGCGGCTTCAACTATCTATCCCAAAGGCACCAAGCTGAAAGTGACCCGCATTTTGACCGGCCAATCAGTAGTGGTGACCGTCAATGATTATGGCCCAGAGTCAAGGACCGGCCGCCTGATAGATCTTGATATATCTGCCTTTAAAAAAATCGGCTCAACTAGAGCCGGAATAATATATGTGAGAGTGGAACCCTATGATCAAGCTAAATAATTTATCCAAAGTCTATAAAAAGAACATTCAGGCTTTGCGCGATATCAATCTGCACATCAAGCCGGGCGAATTTGTATCAGTGGTCGGCCAAAGTGGATCAGGCAAATCTACCTTGATCAAGCTTATCATTGCTGAAGAAAAGCCAAGTTCAGGGACTATAGTAATTGGCGGCTGGGACACTACTCATATCAAAGATAGAGAAATACCCACTCTGCGCCGGCAGCTGGGCGTGATTTTTCAGGATTTTAAACTTTTGCCCAAAAAGACAGTCTATGAAAATATAGCTTTTGCTATGGAGGTTTGCGGTTTCAAGTCAGTTGAGATCAAAAAGATTGTGCCACAAATGATGTCCTTGGTAGGGCTAAAAGACAAGGCTGATCGTTATCCGCATCAGCTGTCTGGTGGTGAACAACAACGGGTAGCCATTGCGCGCAGCCTGGTTCACAAGCCAAAATTATTGGTAGCCGATGAGCCAACAGGGAACCTAGATTCTATAAATACTCGGGAGATTATTGACTTGCTTAAAAAAATAAATAATCTAGGAACAACAGTGTTACTGGTCACTCACAATCGAGAGGTGGTCAATAGTCTGCGCAGTCGGGTGATCACCTTAGATAGCGGATATATTATTAGTGATCAAGTTCAGGGTCGTTATCTCTTGTAGAAAAAAATAAAATAAAATATATGCACAGCATTGTTCGGATTATAAAATTCGCCCTGCAGGGTGTAGCCAGAAATTTTTGGTTGTCGATTGTGACTGTGACCATGATGTTGATGGCCTTGTTTTCTGTCACCTTGCTTTTGGGTATTGATTATATCAAGCAGGCTACTATCAAGGGCATGGAGCAAAAAGTGGATATTTTGATTTCCCTGAAGCCAAATATTGATAAGGCTCGCTTAGACATACTCTATGATGACTTGAAATATTTGCCCGAAGTGCAAAAAGTCACCATCATCACTCCGGAAGAAAATAAAGCTTTGTTTGAAAAAAATAACGCCGATAGCCGCGTGCGCAAAGCGCTGGAGGTTTTTGATGCCAACGAAAACCCCTTCAGTTATTCTTTGGCGGTCAATGCTTATAATTTGGATCAATACCAAAAAATATTAGATTTTGTGAAACAAGACAAATACCAAGATTTGGTGGAGGATAGCGCCTTTCGTGACTATGAGAGCTTTGTCAACAAGATAGATAATATTTCCAAGGCAGTGAATCGCTATAGCTGGTATATTATCTTGATATTTTTATTGATTTCGGTAGTGGTGATTTTCAACACTATTCGTATGAGCATCTACACCCGTCGAGACGAAATTGTCATCATGAGACTAGTGGGGGCCAGCAGTTGGTTTGTGCGGGCGCCATTTTTGCTAGAAAGCATTTTGTATGCCTTGGCGGCCACACTGATATTGGTTGGCGTTGTTTATTCGGTAGTTAATTTATTACAACCATCACTCAATACCTATTTTCAGGGCGAGGCAGTAATAAATCTTTTGCAATATTTCCAGAGTAATTTCTGGTTTATCTTTGGCGGCGAGTTTATTGTTTTGGTATTTTTAAATATTGTCAGTACAGCCCTAGCTATTAGAAAATATCTTAAAGTTTAGAAACAAAAAACCAGCCCTTAAGTTTTTGGGGCTGATTTTTTATTTTATTATTGAGGAATGACGTCTATATAACGGGCGGTTTTTAGGGCAGAGTCAAAACGTCTTTTCTTCAAGCTGCGAAACTTGACTACTCCAGTTATTTTAGCAAATAAAGTATCGTCTTTTCCGCGTTTGACATTTAAACCAGCTTTAAACTTGGTGCCGCGTTGGCGTACCAAAATTGAGCCAGCCTTAGCTTTTTGACCAGCAAAAAGCTTGACGCCTAAGCGCTGACTTTGTGAATCTCGGCCTAAACTTGTAGAACCCTGTTGCTTCTTATGTGCCATATGGTTGGATTATTTTTACTAAAAACAGTGTTTACCATGATACTAAAAAAAGTCCATTATGTCAATAGAAGAGAGGCTTTGGGCTATATTTTAAAGAGTTTTCCAGGTTTGTTTTTTGGGTACAAAATTGAGGTATTTAAAATAGCTCATTTTGCGGGCGTATTTTCGCAAAAGTTCGTCTTCTTTATTTAAGCGCAAACGTCTATACCAATATTTTATTTTTCTTTTTGATGTCATAATTTTTAGGCAAAGGTCCTTAAAATACCGCGTACAATACCCTGAATAGCCGGATTTTTGTCATAAATGGGCCTCATGTTATGATTGGCTGGCTGCAAGCGAATCCGATTTTTTTCGCGGTAATATTTTTTGAGGGTAGCATAGGTATTGTCTAAAAGCGCCACTACTACGTCGCCATTTTGGGGGTAATAATTTCTTTCAACAATCACATAATCGCCATCCAAGATGCCATCCTCGATCATGGAATCTCCGCGGACTTTGAGCACAAAGCTGTTTTCATCTCGTACCATGTTTTGGGGTATGGCGATGGTTTCATGCTCTTCAATGGCTTCAATTGGTTCACCGGCGGTGATTAAGCCGGCTAATGGTAACTCAATGGCCTTGCCAAAACGAAAGCTGGTGATCTCCAGAGAGCGAGCGGCTTTGTGAGTGCTGCTGATCAGGCCCTTGTCTTCCAAAGCCTTGATGTGCTCATGCACAGTAGCGGTAGAGGACAGACCAAAGTATTCGGCAATTTCTCGATAGCTAGGTGCAAAGCCTTGGGTATTGATAAATTCTGTGACATAGTCCAGAATTTGTTTTTGTTTTTTAGTGAGGTGCGGCATATGTTTTGGCTTATGGCTTGTATCTTATAGTTAATAGTTTGTGGCTTATGGCTTGTGGTAGCTTGTGGCAAATAGCCTATAGGTGAAATACAGGCTTATCACCATAGGCTATATGCCATTTGCTATAATCTAATTATATACCGAACAAAAACCGAACGTCAAGGATATGGTTGTGGATAAGTTTTTTATAATAAAAAAACCGCTAGAATCAGCAGCTTTTAAAAATATATTATTGTATTGTCAGATAAAAATTTTCTTCAGGTGTCAGCACAAAAAGCCTGTCTCCCTTTTTATTAAAAAGATAATATTTTTTCAATTGGTTATTCAAAAGCTCAATAGTGTTTCTCTGGTCGCGGCCGTCAATTTCTATCAAATAGGTTTGGCCATTGATTTCATCTATAAAATAACTGCCGTTGGGGTGCCAGAAGACATCGCTGACAACTTGGGAAGAGCGATCAACCAAGCTTTGCCAGTTATTTTTATAGTCATATAATATAATCTCATAACCATTGGTTAACAGGATTCTCTCGTCGTGTATTTCGGCGATAGTGACCGGAATATCGACCAAATCTTCGTCTTCGGTTTGGATATAGGCTTGAGAGCCGAGAATAAAAATCAAACGATCATTTTCAGCCAACAAGGCAGTCAGCTCGCCCAAATTTAGTTTATTGACTATCCGTCGCAGACTAAGGCTGTCTTTATTTAATTGAGCCAATGATTGTTGATCTTTAAGGCCATATTGGACCAGTAGCCAATTATCTTTAAGGTCAAAATCATTTATCTGGTAATCAATATCCACCTTGGTTGTCGGCGATGCGTTGACTTGATTTAAATCATAACGCCAGAGCTGTTTATTTTTTTGGTACCAGAGCAAGGTGGTTTGATTGCTGTCCCAGATGATTTTATCAATGCCGCTAAGAGGCAATTTATTGGTAGTTTTTTGGTTGATATCGTACCAATAATAATTTTTGTCATCAGCCATCAGCAGCCGCTGATTATCGCCTGACCAGTCGAGTAGTTGGTATTTTTTGTCCAAGGTAGCAATCTTGATATTTTTTGCCTCTTCCAGATCAGTGACAAATAGATTATTATCTTTGTCCAGATAGGCATATTTATCGCGGTTGCGATTGATCAGACTTTGTTCACCGCCACCGCCTAAGGAAGTTTTCTCTCTTTTGTCTAAAAACAAAACTATATCTTCGGCAAAAGTAGTATTGCCAGGATAGACACTAAGTTTTTTCTGCCAAGGCACATATTTGTCTTTAGCAACGGTGATGGTATATAGGCCGGAGCTTACATTGGTGATTTGGGTAGGAGTTTTTTGCCTGATACGCTTATCATCAATATATATTTCTGCTCCGCGGGGATAAGATTTTATATATAAAGCGCCCAGCTTGTTGATAGTGTGAGTTGACCAATTATAACGATAGCCCAAAGAATAGGCTATGAAAATAGGAGTCAGTATAAGGAATATTAGGATAAAAAATGAATATGTGAATCGGCTGGCAATTTTGTTCATCTTGTTGGGGTTGGGATTTTTATGCTATTATTACAGGCATATGGATGTTAGCTAATGGCTTATAGCTGATAGCCTATAGTTACTTTTTAAATTTTTTTCTATAAGCCATAAGCTATATGCTATAAGCAATAATACTATGTCTAATTTTATTATTCAAGGTGGAGCCCATCTCAAAGGAGATATTAAAGTAGCTGGTTTTAAAAATGCCGCTACGCCTATTATTGCTGCCAGTATTTTAACTAAAGAGAAGGTCAAGCTGCACAATGTTCCGGTCATTGAAGATGTCAAAAAAATGATTCAGATCATAGTTTCAATGGGCGCCAAAGTAGTTTGGACAGATAAGAATAGCCTAGAGATTGACGCTTCTGACCTTGACCCAGCCAAGCTTGATATGGAGCTCGTCAAAACTATGCGCTCCTCAATATTATTGATGGGTTCACTGGTTGCCAGATTCGGTAAATTGGCTACTCGCGAGCCGGGTGGCTGCCAGATCGGCGCCCGTTCGTTGGATGCGCATTTAATGGCTTTTGATCAGCTAGGTGTTGATATCAGGCAAGAAGGTAAATTTTACCATTTAGAAAAAGTCAGACCGGCAGTGCCAGAGATTGTGATGACCGAATTTTCAGTTACCGGCACAGAAAATGTGATAATGGCCGCCGCCCTAAATCACGGCACCGTGGTAGTCAAGATTGCCGCGGCTGACCCTTCGGTTCAGGACTTATGTTGGTTTCTGGTGTCTTTGGGAGTGGGCATAGAGGGCATTGGCACCCATACTCTTAAGATCAAGGGTTCCAGTAAGTTGCATGGCAGTGAATATTATATTATGCCAGACCCAATTGAAACCGGCACATTTATTTCTTTAGCTGGAGCTACTCGTTCACGGCTGACTATTACTGATTGTGCACCCGAGCTGATGGCTTTGGAAATTGAAAAATATAGAGAAGTTGGTTTAAAATTGGCGATTGATTATACCAGTCATAGTCATAACAAAAATTATCGTTTGGCAAATATTATGGTTGATGGCCAAGTAGACTTAAAGGCCATCAAAAAATTGCATGATATGCCATATCCTGGCTTTGCGGCTGATTTGCTGCAGCCTTTTGCCGTGTTGATGACCCAGGCTGAAGGCACTTCGTTAATTCATGATTGGATGTATGACGGCCGCTTGAAATATGTGGCAGAACTCAAAAAAATGGGGGCCAATATTGTGATTTCTGATCCACACCGCGTCATTATTTTGGGGCCGTCGCCACTTTATGGCAAGGAGCTTATCAGTTTTGATTTGCGGGCCGGTGCTACTTTGATAATTGCTGCTTTGGCCGCCGAAGGGGCCAGTACAATATCCAATATTTATCAGGTCGACCGAGGCTATGAAGCTCTGGATCAACGCTTGTCGAAATTAGGCGCTAAAATAGAAAGAGTAGAAGATTAACAAAATAAACAGGCATGACTTTGCGTATTTTAGCAGTGGTAAAAATATAATTTGCATATTAATTTTTAAAATAAAGTGGATCAGTTTAAAACCTTCGCTAATAATCAAAGCCAAAAAAGTACTTGGGAAAAATCAGGCAGATTTTTTGTTTGGGGACTTTTGGTCATTTTAGCCTTTTTCGTCGGTTTGGGAGTCGGTGTCAAACGTCAGCAGCCCGCTTTTACTTCTGAGCAGATAATTAGTCAGGCTAGTGATGAACTGGCTAGCATATTTGGTCAAAATTCCGGAGTGAATATTAGTTTGTTTAAAGAAGTCTGGGACACTATCCATCAGAATTATTTCGATAAAGGCCAAGTCAAAGATCAAGCTTTATTTTATGGGGCATTGGCTGGCATGGTGGATGCTTTGGGTGATCCGCATTCAGTCTTTTTTGATCCCAAGTCAACCAAAGATTTTGCCCAAGAGTTGAAAGGGTCGTTTGACGGTATTGGCGCTGAGATTGGCAGACGAGACGGCCTGTTGGTGATTGTCGCTCCTTTGTCTGGCTCGCCGGCAGAAAAAGCCGGCCTCAAGGCTGGAGATAAGATATTGGCCATTGATAGCAAAGATGCCACTGAATTTTCCATTGATCAGGCAATTTCTTTGATTCGAGGCAATAAGGGTACTAAAGTCACTCTGACTGTTTTATCCAACGGGGAAAATAAGACCAAAAATGTGACTATTGTGCGGGCTAAAATTGATGTGCCTAGCGTGACCTATCGTTTGGAAGATAGTTTGGCCTTGATCAAGGTAAGCAATTTTAATGAAGAAACAGATGGCCAGTTTGCCAAGGTAGTACAAAAAGTTTTAGTGGATAATCCCAATGGCATTATCTTGGATCTACGCAATAATCCCGGAGGATTTTTGGAAACAGCCGTGTCACTGACCAGTTATTGGCTGGAGCCAGGGCAAGTGGTAGTTAGGGAGGAGTTTGCTGATAAAAGCCTCAATCAAACCCACCAAGCCGTGCGCAAACCTAGCCTGAGCCGTTTTAAAACCATTGTTTTGGTGAATGAGGGTTCTGCTTCAGCCAGCGAAATTTTGGCCGGGGCACTGAAAGATTATGCTTTAGCTACTTTAATTGGCCAAAAAACTTATGGCAAGGGATCGGTTCAACAACTCATTCCTTTGAGTGATCAGACTTCAGTGAAAATCACAGTGGCCAAATGGCTGACGCCAAAAGGCAACACCATAGACGGCACCGGCATTAGTCCCGATATAGAAGTTGATTTGACGGCCGATGATTATAATCAAGGGATTGATCCGCAGTTAGATAAAGCCAAGGAATTATTAAAGCAATAATATTTTTATGCCCCAAACAAAATTTATCTTTATAACCGGTGGAGTTTGTTCTGGTTTGGGTAAGGGTATCGCCTCAGCATCGATTGGGGCGATATTGCGTTCAGCTGGATTTTCTGTATTTTCCCTGAAGCTGGACCCTTATCTAAATATTGATCCTGGCACCATGAGCCCCTATCAGCACGGTGAAGTTTATGTGACTGACGATGGAGCAGAAACCGATCTAGATTTGGGGCACTATGAGAGATTCATCGATGTCAATTTGACCAAATTATCAAATTTGACCACTGGGCAGATTTATGAAAAAGTTTTGCGCGGTGAGCGTAGCGGAGCATACTTAGGCAAAACCATCCAAATAGTGCCGCATATTACCGATGAAATAAAAAATTATATAAAATTAGCCGCCCAAGAATCGCAAGCTGAGTTTGTGCTGATAGAAATCGGCGGCACAGTCGGGGATATTGAGGGCGAGCCATATCTGGAGGCAGCTCGGCAATTTCATCATGAGATGGGCGGGCATAATGTTTTATTTGTGCATTTGACGCTTTTGCCATTTTTGCGCACCTCGGGCGAGCTCAAGACCAAACCCACGCAAATGTCAGTCAGAGAATTATTTCATCGTGGCATACAGCCGGATATTATTTTGGCGCGTTCTGATAAGCCAGTCACCAAAGAAGCGATTGCCAAGATTGCCTTATTTGCTGATGTGGCAGAAAGTGACGTGATTCCAGCGCCGACGGTGAGGACTATCTTTGAAGTGCCGATTAATTTTGAAAATAAATATAAAATTTCTGAACGTATTTTTTCCAAATTGGATTTGCCCAAAAGAAAAACTAAGCTTGAGCAGTGGGAAAAGTTGGTCAAAAATATTATCACTAATCATAAAAAGAAATTAGCCATTGCCTTGGTTGGCAAGTATAATGAAAACCTTGATGCTTATTTGAGCGTCGTTGAGGCATTGAAATCAGCTTGCTATTTTTCCAATGTTGCTTTGGATTTGGTCTGGGTAAATGCCGCTAAGCTTGAGAAAAAAGATAAGGCCGAATTGGCCAAACTGCAGAAAGTAGCCGGCATTGTGGTGCCGGGAGGATTTGGCCACCGCGGCATAGAGGGTAAAATCATGGCAGCTAAATATGCTCGGGAACACAAAAAACCATATTTGGGTTTGTGTTTGGGGATGCAGGTGGCTACCATTGAGTTCGCTCGCCATGCCCTCAATACTTTGGACGCAAATTCTACCGAATTTAATGCCAAGACAGCCAACCCAGTCATTCATATTTTGCCTGGCCACCATGAAGCAGAAGCCAAGGGAGGCACGTTGCGCCTGGGATCGTACCCTTGCGTTTTGGATAAGGATTCTTTGAGCTTTAAGGCTTATGGCAAGCTCAGGGTAGATGAGCGCCATCGGCATCGCTATGAATTTAATATGGATTATCGCGAGCGCATGGAAACGGCCGGTTTGCGTATTGCCGGAATCTCGCCGGATAAAAGATTAGTGGAAATAATTGAAATAAAGGATCATCCGTTTTTTGTGGCTGTGCAGTTTCATCCGGAGTTCAAGTCGCGTCCCTTTAGGCCGCATCCCTTGTTTCGGGACTTCATCAAAGCATCTTTAAAATAAGATCCCGCACAGGTCGCTTAGGGTATTTTTTGGATGAAATAAAAAACTATGCTATAATAAATTAACTAATAAACTAAATAAAATAAATTAATAATTAAATTTTATATTAACAGGGCAAATAACATGAAAATAAAAAAATTAGCATTAAATTTAAAAGGCGATACATCAACTTTTATTTTGCGCATCGTTGGCGTAGTATTATTAGCAGCCGTTTTGATTATTGCAATTGTCAGGGATCGGATAGTCAACCCGCCGCAGTGGCAGGTATCGGTAGTTGGCCAGGGCAAAGTGACCTTTGTGCCGGATATTGCCAAAATTAATCTTGGCGTCAGAGTAGACAAGGTAGATAGCGCCGAAGAAGCTTTAAAGCAGATTAATACCAGCATGGGAAAAGTAATAACAGCCGTCACAGCTTTGGGTATAGACAAAAATGATATCAATACCCAGAATTATGCTTTGTATCCCCAGTACAATAATGTTGATAATATTAGTTCGGTGATTGGTTATGGCGCCAATGAAGATTTATTGGTGACAGTCAGAGGGATAGACAAGAATAATGATTTGGTTGGCAAAGTGATTTCTGAGGCAAGTAAAGCTGGGGCTAACCAAGTAAACGGTGTCAGTTTTGAGGCCAGCAATTTGGAGGGTTTGAAGCAACAAGCCAGGATTTTGGCCATTAGCGACGCTCGCAGCAAAGCCAAACAACTCTCAAGAGTGATGGGTGTGCGTTTGGGCAAGATAGTTAGTTGGTGGGAAAATTATCCAACCCCGTACTATGATGCTAAGGGCGGTTTGGGAGTAGGCGGCGGCACCTTACCAAGCAGCATTCCGACTGGTAGCGGCGAGATCTCAATGGAGATGAATATTAGTTATCAAATTAAGTAAATTTAAAAAAACCGCATTATCGCATTAGACGCGATTAAACGCGGTTTTTTTGATATTTATTAATATTGACAAAATTAACGAATTATGCTATTATAATATATTCTTATGTTCCTCACAATTTGGCTCTATTTTAAGGCAAATTAAAGCAAAACAGAGGCTAGGCAGTCTCTATAAAGATAAACAGCTGCGATGCTCGCGGCGCAGAGTCACTGGTTGCGTTCCGCTCAACCCGTTGGGTTAGAGCAGAAAGAGAGAGTGTGAGATGAAGAAGAACGGTTGGTTCAAGGCATGCTTCCCTCTGATCGTGATGCTTCTGCTCGCAAGCATCGTCCTGCTCATGCTGGGGTGCAGTCACGAGACGCAGCAGACCACGGCGCAGACCCAGATCGCTCGAGTCGACTCGATCATCAAGGCTGCGAAAGATGAGCGGCCCCCGGCCAAGTTCAGAATCTTGGACAGGTCCGAGGCCGAGAAGAAGTTCGATCCGCGGCTGATCAAGGCGTTCAACCGTCTAGCCACACAGGAGTTTGCTGCTTGGGAGTTGATCGAGGGTCTGCCGTTCTCTATGACCAGTGGTACGTACATTGTCGGTCAGGATAGCCTGCGTACAATGTACTACTGGCTGGTCGATACGGTGATGGACTACAATGCCCAAGTGGGCACCTTTCAAGGCCTTGCCTTCTTGACGCCTGAAGAGTGGCATTCGGCCTATGAGCTAATGTGGGAGCTTCGGCTTCCGCGGCCGAGTTCTAGGTGCTTCACTCCCACCAGCTACGTGCAGGTGGGTGCACACAACGAGTTGGAGCACTTTGGCAATGTTCTGTTCTTCACTGGTGAGCGATTGTACCAGGAGTTGTTCAACATCAACAACGCCTTGATTAACGCCAAGACACATGCCGACTCGTTGTCGGCGGCTCCGGATTCGCTCAAGCCGGAGCTGGTACAGAGGTACGATCTGATCAAGGATGGAACGACGGTCTATAAGGTGTTGGAGAATCATCCCGACAAGAAGTGTATCCTGGTGCACCGAGTCAGCGACAAGGAGACAAGGCTCATCTACTATGAAGACTTCCGCCGCGGGGCCAGACTTCTCGCCAAGGGTTCGCCTGACTGGGTGGAGGCGGTCTGTCGCATCTTCTGACACCAAGAGCCAACAACAACGCAAAGGGGCGCTGGACCGACATAGGTCTTGAGCCCCTTTTCATTTTGCGAAAAAAGGAATTAAAGCGGCTCGTCCCGAGCGTAGTCGAGGGACGAGCCGCTCAAAGCTTGTAACTTATTTTTTGAGATACGCTTCCAGGCCCAATTTAAATATATGCATAGCTGTGCGTAGTTTGTCAGCTGACAAAACATAAGCAATACGCACTTCATTTTTACCTAAACCAGGAGTGATATAAAAATCTTTCAGAGGCGATATCAGGATAGTTTGTTTTTTGTGGCTAAATTTAGTCAGCATAAAACGAATAAAATCTTCAGTGTCTTTGACCGGCAGCTTGGCCACTTGATAAAAAGCGCCGGCCGGAGTGTTGCTGACAACATTGGGGATTTTTTTGAGCGCCTGATTGACAATTTGGCTGCGTTTTTGGTAGGTGGTCTTTATTTTTTTGGTATAGGCCCTAAAATCTTTGATCAGTGGCGTACAGGCGATTTGTTCAATAGTTGGTGCCGATAGTCTGATCATAGCCAGCTTTAGAGCAGCAGACATCATCTCCAGATTGTAGCTGGCGATTATCCCTAGTCTGGCTCCGGGGAGGGAAAACCTTTTGGACAGACTATCTATTAGTATAGTGCGCGGTCTGGCGGCAGCTTGCTGTAAAATACTTTTGGCTCGGCCGGTAAAGACAATTTCCCGGTAAGTTTCATCAGCAATAATAAAAAGATTTTTTTGCCGGGCAATCTCCACAATCATTTTCAGCTCTTTGTCTGACCAGACTTTGCCAGTGGGATTATCAGGATTGATGATGATAATAGCTTTGGTTTTTGGAGAAATCTTTTTTAAAATTTCCGTTTTTTTCGGCAAAGCAAAATTATCAGCTAGTTGCAAAGTGATGGGCACTAGTTTTACCTGGGCCATTTTGGCAAAACCGCGATAATTGGTATATAGCGGCTCAAAAACAATAATTTCATCATTGGGGTTGGCGACTAGTAATAGAGACCAGAGTATGGCCTCGCCAGCGCCGATGGTGGGTAGAAGATTTTCTGGCTTAAAATTAAGACCATAGGCAGCATAATATTTTTGCCAAGCAGACACATGTTCGACTAGGCCGCTGGAGGGAGCATAGGGGACTTGTCCGGATTTTATTTTTTTTAGTGTCTGAAAAAATTTGGGCGGCGGTAAGATATCAGGATCGCCGATATTTATTTTTAAAACCTTGATGCCTCGTTTTTCCGCCTGTCTGACCAGAGGCAGAAATTTTCTGATCGGAGAAGCGACCAGGCTATTGGTTCTTGACGATAGTATTGGTTTAGACATATATTTTTGTAGAATAATCATAGCATTATTTATGAAAAAATAAAAACTGATAGAAAGTAAACTCATATAATGTAGCTCAGGTTCTGTTGCAGGGATAATTACATGAAACAAAAAACTGCCGCGCCTAACGCGGCAGTTTTTTATGTAATTTATTTTTTCTTTTTAGCGGCTGATTTTTTTGGAGCAGTTTTTGCCTTTTTTTCTTTAGCTGGTTTTTTCGCCTTAATCTCTTTAACCGTTGCTATTGGCTCTGTTTTTGTTACTGAATTTTTAGGTGCCAGGATTTTTATTAACTCGTCTATTTTGGCATTTAGTTTTTTGATCTCACTCATGACATCCCCGGAATGTTGATTTATATTGCCGCCCTTACCAAAACAGTTATTACAATAAACCGGTTTGCCGGCAGTTGGCCGAAAAGGTATTTGGCAAGTCTGACCGCATTTATCGCAAACCGCGTCATAAATTTGTTTACCGCCTCTATCACCACCGAATTTATTTGATCTGGCATTGCCGCCATCTTGTTTACCAAAGCAGTTACTGCAATAAATTGGTCGGTCACCAGTGGGCTTGAAAGGAACTTCGCAAGCATAGCCGCATTCACTGCAGATAGCTTTGTGCATTGTTTTAGCACCATCTCGGCCGCCGAATCTTTTTCCGCCGCCAAATGATTTATTGCCGCCAAAACCACGATTAAAGCCACCCCCTTGGCGGTTGCGGTTTCTATCAAAATTTGCCATATTATTATGTTTTGAGTTAATTAATGCGCAATTCGTCTAAATCTAACATACTTTGACGCAAATAGCAATTAGAGTGAATATTTATGCGAATGAAAAATCAGGTTTTTGACTAGTTTTTGATTTCAATGATTGACATAATAGCCATAATTTAGTATTATTTTATAGTTTTTATAGTGATCGGGGATCGTCTAATGGTAGGACAGCGGCCTTTGGAGCCGTGAATCTAGGTTCGACTCCTAGTCCCCGAGCCAAGCGAACGAAGTGAGCTTGGTTCGAAACTTCAAAGGATGCTCCGCAATAGGCGGAGCAACCTAAGATGCTGCGCAATAGCGCAGCGCCCCGAGCCATGCACCACCCATTCTCTCGCTATCACTCAATAATTTCGGGTGCATGGCAAAGCCACTGGGGTGAAAGGATACGTAGTGCATGCAATGAACCCTAGCGTAGCGCATGGTTCATTGCAACAAAAACAAAATGATATGCTGCGCAATAGCGCAGCGTCCCGAGCCAATCAGTATGAGCATATAATCAAAAAAACAGAGTTGAAATCCCTGTTTTTATTTTTTATTGATAATTATAAAAATAAAAAAAGAGAGGTCTGTGGATGCGTGCGGCGCATCCAGAGCAGACCTCTCGAGTTCACAGCCACCCCTCAATCACTAGATGAGGGTGCAGAGGAGGAGTGGCTACGGCAGGTCTCCCAGCCAGCCGTCATCGCCGTATTCGGTCTCGATGTAGATCGAGACCAGACAGAGCCAATTGAACGCCGTCCGCGCCCAGTTGAACTCCTTGGCGGTCTCGCAGTAGATGCTGTCGAACACATCGGCCTGGGCGTTCGTCGGACCGATGATCGACATCATGCTCTCGATCGCGGTGATGACAGCGGTGGCCGGCGGCGAAGCGACAGCGGGCATCATCGTCGTCAGGACGATCTCGTTCGGCTGCGGCGGCATGGTCGCGTTGTGCTGCGGCAAAGGCACGGCCATCAAGACCGTGATCGCCAGCGTGCACAAGCCGATCAAAACGACATTCCTCTTCATGTTCCTCTCCTCGCGTTGGTGGGGAAGCTGGACGCAAATCAAAGAACCTGGGTTACCGGCTGATAGATTCCTCCTTTCCCGAGGGACGTTAGCGAAACAGAGCTGTTTGCCTGGGCGCTACGATGCCTGGGTCCAGCGCGATGCTGGCGACTTGAGCGCCGAGGTATCGGCGCTCTACTAGCACCCAGACGATCTTTTTGGTTCCGTCCGGCTCTTGCGTATTGAACGCATTGTTGCTGAACTCCACCACTTGCCTGCGGCTATCGCACAAAGGCTCTCTTCCTCTTTGTTCTTGGAAGCACAGAACGCCACTGTCGCTGACAGGGATGGTCGAAGAGTCAGCGGTCGAGATGTACAGGGTGATTGTGCCTCGGCGGAAGAGAATCTTGTAGTCGTCTGGCATGGTGATGGCCAGGCGATACACTACCAGGTTGGGGTTGGTGACCAACTTGGACAGGAGATAGTCGGAGCGGGGATGCGGGGTGATAGGCTTACCATCCGGGTCAACGCCAGTCATCAATTGCTTGATACCGGCCATAGATGCTGGGACACCGCGATCCCTGAACAACTGGTCAAGCTCTTGTATGCGCCTGTCGTACCATTGCTTGGGATCGCCCCAGCCGCTGTTCATGGTAGAGAAGATCACGTCTGGAGTCAGGCTAGGTAGCGGAGTGTAGGTGATGTCCGTCGGCCTGCCAGCGATTGCCGCTGTGTCTAGCAGTCCAAGGCCGCAAAAGACAATCAGCGACAGGATGAGGAAAGCGACTCTTCTCAACATGTTGGTACTCCTTCTGCCCCTTTGGGGCAATGAGGGGTTGCTTTTCAAAGAACCGATTGGCTGGCTTTTGGCCGCCATTATGTCAACTCTCGTTAACTCTTTATATAAATACTTACGTGGTTTTTTGTCAAGACTTGACCTTTTGCATAGACAAAAACCCCACTAAGTGAGGCCTTTTATCATTATTTGGGTTATTTTCTTGGGATAAGTGCCGGTTACGCCACTAGCTCTTGATTACCTATTTGGCGTCCAAAATATGGATGGTAATCAGTCATTGCCTCACTTTTAGTATATTTTATATATACACCTTTTTCAAATATTTTGCAATACATGTATCTGAAGATAAGGAGGGGCCTGCCATGAACAGATAGAGAACTAGCTGTAGGCAGGCCCGGATGCTAAGTGTCAGATTTGGCACTTAGCCATGAGGATCAGTTTGGTAAGTGGTTGGAGGTTGGGGGGGGTCAGCAGGAGACGGCGAAGAAAGTCTCGATGTACTCGACAAAGCGCATGACGTTGAAAGGTTTGGACCAGAAAGGCACGCGATAGAGTTCTTGCAGGTGGCGGACTTGATCGGTGTGGTGGTGTCCAGTCAGGATGACCGAACACTTCTGAGACATCTCCATGTCATAAACCAGACCACAGAGCCAGCCGCCATCCACTTCGCTGGTTTCGGCGATGATCACATCGGGGAATGGCCTGGTGCTGGCCAAAAGCCCGATGACGTCGACTGGGTGGAGCACCATCTTGGGGCTAGTGCTGCCCTTGGGCAGCACTATGTTGGTCAGTACTTCGTGACCATTGCCTTCAAGAGCCTGGCACAGAGCGGTGATGGTGCTGTGGTCTTTGTCAAAAATGAAGATGCGCGACATGGTCGTTGACCTCCTAGTCCCTTTATGGACTTCCTTGTGGTGATTGATTTACCATTCCCATTTGCTGAAAATGGCCAACAAGGCTTGCCAGACATCGTTGAACTTATTCACGATTTTCTACCTCTGGTTGATGAGTAACAAAAAGACACCCAATGAGGGTGCAGGAAGGAGAGTAGCCAAAAGCCATTATGCCGGTTACGCTACTAGCTCCTAATCGTTCAAGCGTCCATATACAAACGATTATTCACAGCCTCATTTTGATCCTCGATATATTGAAATGAACTTTAACAAAATACACCTCCCATTTAAGAGGCGTAACCGTTAAAGTCATTTTGACTATTATGCCGGTTACGCTACTAGCTCCTGACCACCCAAGCGTCCATATACAGGTGGTCATTCATAGCCTCATTAGTGTATTATATTGTTAACAATTAGCAATATATCATATTACCCATATTTTGTCAATAGGGGATAAATTATTCGTGAAAAAAGCGATTAGCTAAAAATACTATTACTAAGCCAATAAAAAACCAGATTAATTGTTGTAAATAGTGTTTGCTATTTTGTTGGTGTAAGCGCGGAATAATGTCTGATAAAGAAATATAAAGAAAAGAGCCGGTAGCCAAGGCAGTCAAGGCCAATTGATGAGATGCGCTTTGGCCATAAAAGAAAGCGCTGATGCCGCCCAGGACAGCCAACATGCCGGAAATAAAGTTAAAAATCAAGGCCTTGGTACGATTAAAGCCGGCATGTAGAAGTAAACTGAAATCACCGACTTCTTGGGGTATTTCATGTAAGGCAATAGCCACCGTGGTGATAAGCCCGATATTGGTGCCCAGCATAAAGCTGGAAGCGATTACCATACCGTCAACAAAATTATGCAGACCATCACCGATCAGGACATTGTAGCCCATGGGGTGTATATTTTTTTCACTATCATGGTGATGGTGACAGTGGTGCCAATGTAAATATTTTTCCGCTAAAATAAATAATATAATCGAGACCAAAATCCAGGCCGATACGGTTTGAAAAGCATCGTTTTGGTTTTGGGCCTGGGACATGGACATGAGTTCTGGCAAAAGCTCAAAAAATACATTGGCCAGCAAAACGGCTGCTGCCAGAGAAATGGTAGCTTCCATGATTTTTTGCGCCTTGGCTTTCTGGCTAAAAATAAACAAGCCAGCAAAAGACAGCAAGCTGACAAATAGAGTGGCAATAATGATATTTAGTAGAGTAACCATATTTTCTAACATTACCCAAGCATTATAACCAATGATTGAAAAAAAGTCTATTTTGTGGTATTTTTATAACATCCTAAAATTATAATAGACATTATGAGAATTGCTCCAGAAATTGCTCGACTGTACAAGAAAGTGTCCAGGATTTATGCAGAGCGAGCATATGTTGCCAGCGATGAAAATAAAAATGTTATCCAAGTAGAGGAGATAGCCAGCCACCTATCTTCTTTATATGAAAGATTGAGAAATAGTATAGATTTTAAAGAGGTCCATCTTTTGCGGCGCTATGCCATAGAGCGCAACATCAAGCGTCGTTTTGTGATGGAAATGCTCAAGCCTAATATTGCTCGCGGCTTGGTGGAAGATTTGATCCGCTCCAAATATCTACCCAACAACGAAATTCTTGATGGCCAGATTGCCACAGTAGAAAACATTATTGCTAAATATAATAGCCTGTTTAGCGTACTTAATGTTCAATACGAGTCAGCTAAAATACGGGAAAAAGAGTTGCATGAATATGTTGATTGGTTGATTTCTGTCGAGGCTTGTGAGATTGACATGCTTTTGAAGCCGGAAGATATAGCCGATGCCGTGATTGAAGCGATGTATCAGGAAACCAAATCGCGCGTCAAAATCAAGGGCGACGATTTGAGTATTCGGGAAAAAAATGTTCAGCTCTATATCGCTATTCACAAGTCATTGGTCAAATCAGACGACACCATCATTTCCTATCATTTGCTTAATTTATATTTTGATCAATGGGCCAGCGCCAGCCAGGAGCTGGTTGACTTGGTGGCGCAAAATTTGCCGGCCATTTATCGGACTATCCAGCATCATCTGCGCCATCCCTATCAGCGCAAAATATACAACGCTATTCAGGAGCCGGTAGTCACTTTCCAGGTCTTGCATGAGTTGATTATCAACAAGGGTGAAGAAATGGAAGAATTATTGGTGAACCCCGATTTATTGGAGTCTGAAGCCCAAGACTTAATCAATAAAAAATATAAAAGCTTACGTTCCAAGCTTAGCCAAAGCTCCATTAGGGCCATTATTTATATTTTCATTACCAAAGTGTTGATTGCTTTTATTTTGGAGTTTCCTTACGAGGTTTATGTCATCAAGGAAACCAACTATGTCAACTTAGCTATTAATGCCATTTTCCCGCCCATGCTGATGTTTTTGGTGACTTTGAGCGCTCAAGTGCCGGGCAAGAAGAACACGGAAAAAATCCTCAGCAATTTATACGATACAGTGTATGATAAAGCTGAGCCGACCATTCTATGCCAGCTCAAGACTAAATTTCGCAAGAGCTTGTCTTTTCAGATTTTCTATAATTTCATGTACACCCTATTGTATATCCTAGTATTCGGCGGCGTCATTTATCTGTTAGAAAAGCTAAACTTCAATTTATTAAGCGGTGCTATCTTCTTGTTCTTCCTGACAGCTGTCAGCTTTTTTGCCGTACGCATTCGCAATACAGCCAAAGAATTCAGGGTGACTGACAACAAAGAAGGCGTGCTGGCATTTTTGATAAACTTTTTTGCTTTGCCGATAGTCGGAGTGGGCCGCTGGATGGCCACCAAATTTAAGAAAATAAATTTGTTTGCTTTTATTTTTGATTATATTATTGAAGC
This sequence comes from Patescibacteria group bacterium, assembly GCA_041650755.1. Lineage (GTDB taxonomy): Bacteria > Patescibacteriota > Patescibacteriia > UBA1558 > GWA2-36-10 > JBAZKN01. Next base: position 83,461 of record JBAZKN010000001.1, read on the forward strand.
GCCATTCAAGTCTTTTGTGGCTATTCTGGAGGACTGGATAGGGTTTATGAGAGAAAAGAAAGAAGAAGTCTATCATGACGACAAATAAACCTTTTTATTTGATCGCTCACAATATTCGCAGTTTATACAACATAGGTACGTTTTTTCGAACGGCCGATGCTTTGGGCATAGACAAGATTTTTTTGACCGGCTACTCTGGCACACCGCCGCAGTCCGGCATTGCCAAAGTTGCCTTGGGAGCAGAAAATACCGTGCCTTGGGAACAATACAAAAATATCAGTGTCCTGATCGATAAGTTAAGGGGGCGTTGCATACAGATTGTGGCTCTGGAGCTGAATAAAAAATCTATTGATATTTTTAAATTTCGGCCAAAGTTTCCTTTAGCGCTTTTGGTCGGCAATGAAGTCCGTGGCATTTCCTCGAGTTTATTAAAACAGGCCGACAAAATAATAGCCTTACCCATGCGCGGCAAAAAAGAATCTTTAAATGTCGGCGTGGCTATGGCTGTAGCTGGATATTGTATTCGTTATAAAAAATAATTAGGCGAATGATTGAGTTTTTGCTATAATTAACTGCATGAAATGCCGCATATTATGCGAAAACTATTTCATGGGGTAAACAAAAACAAATGTTAAACAATAAAATCACCACTATTGGCGGATCAGTCTATGACATTATGTTTTATACCGATAATATTTTGCTATTGGATAACCGCCAGGATCTTTTGCGGCAGAAGCTGATTGCCTTTGAATACGGCGCCAAAATTTATGGCAAAAAGGTATATTTTGCCTTTGGCGGCGGCGGCGCCAACACAGCCATGACTTTTGCTAGCTTAGGCATCAAGACACAAATTATCACGGCCATAGGTGAGGATATGCTGGGCCGTAGTATCATGGAGCATCTAAAAAAGCACCGCATAGCCACCAAACTAGTTCAGATAAAGCCTCAAGAGCTGACGGGCATTTCTTTTGTTATCAATGTTGGTCAGGGCAGCGAACATGTCATTTTTGCCGTGCGAGGGGCCAATGATGCTATTGACTTGACTCCGCATATTGTCAAAAAGATAAATACTCCCTGGCTATATTTGACTGCCTTGGGAATAAATTTTAAAACAAAATTAGATCATATTTTTGAACAGGCCAGGCGTAAGAAAATAAAAGTAGCTTGGAATCCAGCTAGCCAGCAAATCGCCTTGGGTTTGGCTAGACTAAAACCTTATTTGGAAAAAACTTATGTTTTGTTGCTAAACCGCGATGAGGCGCTGGAGCTTTTGAGTAGGGGAGGTAAAAAGAAAATCAACAATAATATTAATTGGTTATTAAAAAATTTACACAAAAGCGGCCAGAAGATTACTGTCATTACTGATGGCGCTAAGGGGGCCCATGTCTATGATGGTCAGCAGGTATATTTTCGGCCGGCTACTAGGAAAAAGACCGTCAATACCACTGGTGCCGGCGATGCTTTTGGTTCTGGTTTTGTGGCTGGTCTGATAAAATATGGTAGCCGACATATCAGTAAAGCTTTGCATTTGGGTATTATAAATAGCGGTTCGGTTGTCACCAAAATAGGCGCCCAGGCCGGCATTTTGCATAGTAAAGACTTAAGTAAGTATAAATTGTAATATGACAAAAACAGTCATCGCTGAAATTTCAGCTAAGCATATTCATCTTAGCCAAGAAGATTTAGCTAAACTTTTTGGTAAAAATTATAAGTTAAAAAAATTTAGAGCCTTGTCAGAACCCACGCAATTTGCGGCTAAAGAAAAAGTTTTTATTTTGGGTGCCAAAAAACATTTAAGTTTACGCATCGTTGGCCCAGCCAGAAAAAAATCCCAAGTCGAATTAGCCATGACGGATTGTATTTTCTTGGGTATCAAGCCAGCCATTCAGCTATCAGAACACGTCGCTAAAGCAACTTTGGTTATTGTCCAGGGGCCAAAGGGCAGAGTGAAGGTCCCGGCCATTGTGCCTTGGCGGCATTTGCACATCAGCTTGGCTCAAGCCAAGCTTTGGCGGCTAAGAGCCGGCCAGAGGATTTCAGCAATTATTCCTGGCCAGCGGGCAATAGAATTCAAAAATATTATTGTTCGGCCTGGGCCATTTGTCACCCGTCTTCATCTGGACACTGATGAAGGCAATGCAGCTGGTATAAAATCAGGCACTAAAGTAAAATTATCCATTTGATATGCACACCAAGCATCTTTTAGTTTTGAATCCAGGGTCAAGCAGCTTGCGGCTGACGGTTTTTGAAATTAAAGACAAAAATGTTGGCAGCCTGGTTTTTAATGGCATGGTCAGCGGGCAGAACGGTAAAACAGTCCTAATGTATCAGGCGCGCGGCCAAAAACAAAAAATAAATTATTCAGTTGGGCACAATTTGAAAGCCTGGTGGCAGTATATTCACGATTTGCTCAAAGATTTTGATATAGATATGGTTGGCGTCAGGGTGGTGCATGGCGGGGAACTGTATACCAGTACTTGTCGAATTGATAAGCAGTTTTTGGCTAATATTAGCCAATTTAATGTTTTAGCACCATTGCATAATCCAGCCGCTATAGAATTAATCAAGCTAGTTCAGGCCACTTGGCCAAGAAGTAAGCTAGCCGCTAGTTTTGATACAGCTTGGTACAAAGATTTAGCGCCGGAAGTTTATCTTTATTCTTTACCTTTAAAATATTACGAAAAAAATAAAATTCGCAAATATGGTTTTCACGGGCTTAGCCATGAAGCGGCTACTAATTTTGCTGCCAAAAAATTACGTCTGCCCTTAAATCAATTGCAAGCCATTAGCTGCCATTTGGGTGCCGGTGCCAGCCTTAGCTGGTATATCAAGGGCAAAGTCAAAGATACAACTATGGGCTTTTCGCCCAACGAAGGCCTGACTATGGCTACTAGATCGGGTGATCTGCCGTCAAGCATTGTCTTGTATTTGGCTCAAGAGCTCAAGATGTCTTTGCCGGCAATCCATAAAATGTTCAATGAACAATCCGGTCTTTTGGGCATATCCGGACTATCTGATTTGCGAGAAATACTGTTGGCTGCCGGCTATCGAGTCCAAGGGTATAAATCCAGCTTGAAATTTAGCGCTGAACAAAAAAAGAAGGCTAAACTAGCCCTAGCTATTTATATTTATGACATCAAGCGCTACTTGGCTTCATATATAGCCATGACGCAAAAATTGCAAGCCATAGTTTTCACCGGCACAGTAGGCGTCAATAGTCCGGTTATTAGAAAACTTGTTTTAAAAGATTTACAAATTCCTAAAAATTGCAAAATCTTCGTTGCTCCGGAAGGAGAAATGACGATGCTTGCCCAAAAAACACTACAATGTTTGCTCAAAAAATAATAGAATTAGCCCAAGCGGCTACTTCTACCAACATCAATCAAAATTTACAAAATACCGAAGAGCAATTGCAAAACCTAAATGCTAATCTAGATTTGCTCAAAGAAGAATATAATGCGGTGGCCAGCCAACCCACCAATTATTCATTTTTTGATTTGAGCAATATTTATTTTTGGTTTGTGCTAGCCGGCTTATTGTTATTGGCTTTCGGACTTTTATTTCTATTGGCTGAATTGCAAAATAAAGAACGAAAGAATAGGGTCAAGCCCGAATTGCCAAAATTAGAACCCCTGACCTACATCCAAAGCTCAGCTGAAGATAAGGCAGGAGAAAAAGTAGAAGCTATAAAATTTGCTCCCCAGCAAGAGATACCGGAAAAAAAGATTGAACCCAAAATTGCCTTCAAGCCGGTTGAAAAAACCGAAGCTAAAATTAAAGCAAAAAAACCAGTCCTAGCTCCAGCCAAAGAGTCCAAAAAGGGGCCGATTAAAATAAAAGTGGAGAAGGTAAAATAATTTTAATTATTATGGGCACATTATCAACAAAAGTAAAGGTAGGTAGGTTTTTTCTTGGGGTAGTTATTAGTGTTATCTATATTGGTATCACAAATTTATCTTATCGTTTTTTTAGTGGAGCATCTAGTAATTATATTTCAGTGTTGCAGATTATTATTTATTTAGCGGGAATCGTTTTTTGTGCTGTAAAAACTAAGACCGATTCACGCTACAAGTACGTTTGTTGGGGACTATTCATACCGCAAACTATTTTGTTAATTTCATTAACTTTATGGGCCCTCCTTGGTATTTATATAGCCACTAATATAAAGTGATGGAGCCTGCTTTGGTATGACGAAGATATAATTTCCCAAATTTATTAATTATTGCTACAATAATCACGTTACACAGGCGTGATTATTTATTGATGAAAATATGTCCTATATTTGGCAAATAAAAGATAAAGCACCCAAAGAATTTTTAGATAAATTTCCTGAGCTGCCACCTATTGTGGTTCAACTTTTGTATAACCGTGAATTAAAAACTCAAGAGGCAATTGATGAATTTTTGTTGCCCGATTATAGTCAGGACGTGCACGATCCTTTTTTATTTAAAGACATGCAGCGGGCCTGCCGGCGAATCTATGAAGCCATAACCAAGCAAGAATTAATTACCGTTTACGCTGACTACGATGCTGATGGAGTATCGGCAGCCGTAATTTTGAAAAGTATCTTGACTGACCTGGGAGCCAAAATAAATGTTTATTTACCGCATCGTGAAAAAGAAGGCTATGGCCTAAATTTGCCGGCTATAGAGGAAATAGCTAAAAATGGCACGCAGCTTATCATTACTTGTGATTGCGCCATCAGCAATGTAGAAGAAGTAGCCCTAGCTAATAGCCAGGGGCTTGATGTCATTATTACCGATCATCATGCCATTCCCTTGGTCCTGCCTCAAGCCTATGCTATTATTCATCCCCAATTAGCCGGCGAAACTTATCCTTTCAAGTTTTTGGCTGGCGGTGGCGTGGCTTTTAAGCTGGCCCAAGCTTTATTGAAGCATGCGGACAATAAGTTTACCGTGAAAGATAGTGAAGTTAAAGAAAAATGGCTCTTGGATATGGTAGCCATTTCCACAGTAGCTGACATGGTGCCGCTTTTGGGAGAAAATCGTACTTTAGTAAAACATGGACTCATAGTCTTGCGGAAGACGCGGCGCGTAGGCCTGCAGTTGATGATCAAAGTGGCTGGCATCGACACGAGGGCTTTGGATGCCAATAGCATTGCTTTTTCCATAGCGCCGCGCATCAATACTGCCGGGCGCATGGATCATGCCAATCTGGCCTATTATTTGCTGACAACCACTGATCCAGAAAAAGCGACTGAAATGGCCTCAAGCCTTAATCAAAATAATATTGATCGGCAAAGAGTGACTGAACAAATTATCCGCGAGGCCAAAATGCAGGAGATTAATTTGGAAGAAAAATTATTAGTCTTCTACAAAGCTGACTGGCCAGCTGGTTTAATAAGTTTGGCCGCTAATAGATTGTTGCGAGAATACAATCGGCCTTGTTTGGTGGTTTGCGGTCAGGGGGATAAAATAGTTGCCTCGGCCCGCAGTTTTCCTGAATTTGATATTAATTGGGCCTTGGAAGAAAATAAAAATTTACTGGAGCGTTTTGGCGGTCATCCGCAAGCGGCTGGTTTTACTGTGCGGCAGGCAAATTATGATCAGTTATTAAAAAATCTGAAAAACCTAGCCGAGGAAAAACTGAAAAATGTTGCTTTGCAAAACAAGCTTTTGGTGGAAAAAAATATTGCCTTGAGCCAGATAAATTGGGAATTACTAGATTGGTTGAAAAAATTTGAGCCCTATGGTCAGGCTAATCCTGAACCAATTTTTTCTAGTGAAAATGTTCTGGTCAGCCAGGCACGTAAGGTTGGCAGCGATGGGCAGCATTGGAAATTAGAGCTTACCCAAGGAGAAAAAAGAATTGGCGGCATTGCTTTTGGCCAAGCGGATTTTGATTTGGCCATTGGCCACCGGGTGGATCTGGCGTATAATATCAATGTCAATGAATGGAATGGCAACCGAGAAGTTCAATTAAAAATTAAAGATTTGCGTCAGCATGATTCAAGGTAAACTATTTACAGACGGGGGAGCGCGGGGCAATCCTGGGCCAGCGGCCATCGGGGCGGTTTTGCATATTGACGGCCAAAGCGTAGTTGAATCGTCTCATTATTTGGGCGAGGCTACCAATAATCAGGCAGAGTATGAGGCCATAATCGCTGGTTTGAAATTGGCCCACAAAAATCAGGTAGATGTTCTGGAGTGTTATTTGGATAGCGAGCTGGTGGTCAAACAAATGCGTCAGGAATACAAGGTCAAAGATAAGGATCTACAAAAGCTATTTGTCAAAGCTTGGAATGAGACGCTGAATTTTAAAAAAATTACCTGGCACCATATTCCGCGAGAAAAAAACAAAGCAGCCGATAGATTGGTCAATCTAGCTTTAGATAAAGAAAAATAATATGAAAGAAAAAAGATTCAATCCTTTTGAGGAATCGTCAGAACAAATCCCGACTCCAGAAGAAATATTGGAGATACTTGAGCGTGTGATAAATAGAGAATTTATAGAAGTTGGTAGATATGAGGATGAAAGGGGTATTTACCGATTAGATGTTCAAACGCCCGGTGATGAAGAGGGAGAAATGGTGGAATATATTTATACAAGAATGGGGCGCTACCCACAAAGCCAAAGTACAAACACCGAGATTAGTATAGCTTACTATAAAGATGGCATTCCTTTTTTCGGCACAATAGTGGCCAGATATATTGGTGGTAGCTGGAAGATTCTTTAATTTTAAATTTTTAAAATAGGTAATAATATAAAAACTACTCTGCGGAGAGTTTTTTTCTTCCCTTGATTTTATGCAGTAAAAATGTTATTTTAAAGACAATGCCAGTCAAATTTTTTTGGCCAATTTATGGGCACCAAGCCCAAATAAAATTTCTCCAATCGGCTATCGCCAATCAGCGCGTGGCCAATGCTTATTTGTTTTATGGGCCAAAAGGTTTGGGTAAAAAATTAACTGCCCAATATTTTGGCGCCAGCTTATTTTGTACTAATTTGCAGGAAAAGCCCTGTGGTCGCTGTGAGCATTGTTTGCTGATCAAAAGAAAGGTTTTTCTAGACATCTTTACTTTGGGCGAGCAAGATACCGAGTTGTCAGCCGAGAATATCAGGGAATTTTTACATAGCTTGTCCATGTCGCGGGTGCATAATACTCATAAATTAGCCATTATCTATGGAGTAGAAAATATGAATTTATTTGGCGCCAATGCCATGCTTAAGATCTTGGAAGAGCCGCCCAGCCACACAACCATTCTTTTGGTGGCTGATAATATCAATCAATTGCCGGCCACTATTATTTCTCGTTGCCAGCTGATAAAATTTCAGGCTCTGGCGCGATCTGACATGGAGGCTTGGCTGAAAAATTATGAAGAAGTCAACGAAGCAACGCGCGAAACCATTATCAATTTATCTTTTGGTCGGCCTGGCACGGCTTTGACAATGCTGGCTGATGATCTGACAACTTTTAAGAAGAATTGTAGTTTTATCATCAAGCTTTTGGCCGGCAATCAATTCAATGCTTTGCAGACCATTGAGAAGTGGTTTGAGATTTTAAAAAAAGAGAATCCTGATGCCAAGGTTTCGGAGCTGGGCAATATGACTAAGCAATATTTGGATCTATTGGCAGTTTGCTTGCGTGATCTTTTGTGGATCAAGCTAGAGCGGCCGGTGGTCAATAGTCTTTATCAATCTGACATGCAAAAGCTAGCCGGGCAGTTCTCGGCTGACGGTTTGTTGAAAAACCTTTTGGCTATAGATGATTATAAACAAAAGATAAAATATAATGTCACGCCACAGCTAGCGTGGGAAAATTTATTTTTAAGTTTAAAATAAAAGTATGCCTGGAATAAAAAAAATTTCTTTGAGCCTCATTTTCTTACCCTTGATTTTATCTGGCTGTAGCTTAGGAGTATCGCCAGCCAACAAAAATCAGGCAGCCGCTACTTTCAAAGGCGGTATGTGGCGCAGTCCTGATCTAGCTAGTCATTGGGAGCAAATAGTTAATATCTATAGTACTGGCGGCCAGCAGCTCAATTTTAATGCGGCCAATATCACCACCCTAGCTATGGACCCATCTGACAAGGCGGCTATTTATGTGGGGACTGATGCTTATGGGATTTTTTATAGCTATGATTATGGTAAGGCCTGGCTAAATACCATACCAGCCAAAGGCACCATCAACGATATTGCCGTTGACCCCAAAGATAAGTGCACAATTTATGCAGCGATTTATAACAGTATTTACAAAAGTATCGACTGCAGCCGAACTTGGCAGCAAATTTATTTTGAGAACCGACCAAATATTTATATTACCAGCCTCAATATAAATCACGCTGAACCCAGTATAGTGTATGCCGGCAATTCCGATGGTTGGCTGATGAAAAGCAAAGATCATGGTTTTTCCTGGGATGTGATCAATCGCTTCAACAATCCAATCAGAAAAATATTTATTCAAAATCAGCTAGACAGCAAGATTATGTATGTAGTGACTGCTACGGCCGGCATCTTCCGGTCGGCCGATGGTGGATCTGACCCCAGCGCCTGGGTAAATTTATTAAATGAAAAAGTGGCCCAGATAGATGCGCCGCAGGATGATTTAAAACCATTCAATAAATTACCCGGAGCCGCTAGTCTTTTGTCTGTTAACATTGACTATAGTGTGCCAGATGGGCTTATTTATGCCAATACTATCGGTATTTTCCGCTTGACTTATGGAGATATGTGGAAAGAGGTCCAGCTTCTGCCGCCACAGCGCAAAGAGACAGTTCGGGCAGTGGTAGTTAATTCCAAAAATACCAACGAGATTTTTTATGGCACAGCCGGCGCTTTTTATCATTCGGTTGACAATGGTGCCAATTGGAATGTCAGTAAAGTGCCAAATTCTGGCTGGCCAAATATTTTGATTTTTTCTGATGATGGAAAATATTTATATTATGGTAGCTATGCTGCCGCAAAAAAATAAACAATTAATTTATTTATATGCATCCTTTAGTACAAAAAAATAAAGAGCAATACGAGAAAACTTTGGAGTTTTTAAAGAGTGATTTGGGATCACTGCGCACCGGTCGAGTAGCGCCCAGCGTAGTGGAAAAAATCAAAGTAGAGTCTTATGGCACTGTTTCCGAACTTTTGCAATTAGCTGCCATTCATACGCCCGAGCCGCAGACTATTGCCATCAAGCCTTGGGATAAAAATATTGTCAAGGATATTGAGCGGGCCATTCAGTCATCGGATTTAAATGTCAATCCAGTGGTTGATGGCGACCTGATTCGTCTCAATTTTCCGCCCCTGACCGAGGAGCGTCGCAAGGATCTGGTCAAAATTTTGCATAAAAAGTTGGAGGATAGCCGAGTAACATTGCGCAGCCAACGAGAAAAGAATCGTGAAGACATTATTGCTCTGGAGAAAGCTAAAGAAATCTCGGAAGATGAAAAATTTCAGGCCCTCAAGGACTTGGATGTCATGACTAAAGAATACAACGACAAAATAAAAGTTATTGGCGATCAAAAAGAGCAAGAAATAATGAAAGTCTAAAATATGCTGACCATCATTACCTTTGTTTTAGTTTTAGGTGTTTTGATTTTTGTCCACGAGTTGGGCCATTTTATCAGTGCTATAAAATCAGGAGTAGAGGTAGAGGAGTTTGGTTTTGGTTATCCGCCCAGAATATTGGGAGTAAAGGTCAGCCAAAAAAAAGTTTTGCAGAAAATCGCGCAAACAGAATCAATCCAAGTAGAGGTCAGCGATGAGCAGCTTGACTCGGAAACTGAATTAATCAAAGAAAAGGTGACCGATACTATTCGAGAGATTGACCAGCCCAAGACAATTAGGCATTGGCAATGGTTTTGGGGTAACAAACAAAAGCTGTCTGCCGATAACACCGAGGGCATTATTTATTCCATAAATTTATTGCCTCTGGGCGGCTTTGTGAAAATTACTGGTGAATCTGGTGATGCAAGCGACAATCCACGCAGTTTTGCCAATCAAAAGCCCTGGAAAAAATCATTGATTTTATCGGCCGGGGTCCTGATGAATTTTTTATTGGCCTGGATATTGCTAGCAGTTGGTTTTTATTTCGGGTTGCCGCAGGCCATAGAAAATAATACTCCAGACAGTCAAGTAACTTATCACAATGTGGTTATTGCCGAAGTCTTGCCTAATAGTCCGGCCGCCAAACAAGGCTTGGAAATGGGTGATGAAATTTTGCAGGTTGATCAACAGCCGGTTAATAATATTGATCAGGTTTTTGACATCATAAAAAATAATCCGGACAAAGAGTTGCTTTTTCGCATCAAGCGTCAAGCCACTGAAAGCCAGGTCGCTGTTAAACCGGAGATTTTGCCCGGCGGGCAAACACCCATGATAGGCATAGGCATGGTCAACACCGGTGTTATTCATTATGGGTTTTTTGGCAGCATTTGGCAGGGTTTGAAAACCACAGGTTTTTTAATAGTACGGGTAGCAGAAGCTTTTTATGAGCTGTTGAAAAATTTATTTAGCTCAGGCAGAGTTAGCGCCGACTTGTCTGGTCCGATAGGCGTAGCCGTTTTGACCGGCCAGGTAGCCAAGATGGGCTGGATATACTTATTGCAATTTATGGCGATTTTGTCGATAAATTTGGGTGTATTAAATATTTTGCCCATTCCGGCTTTGGATGGCGGACGTTTGCTGTTTGTTTTGATAGAAAAAATTCGCCGGCGCAGAATAAATGAAAAAGTCGAGGCTATAGTGCACAATACCGGCTTTGCTTTGTTGATGTTATTAATTATTTTTATCACTTTCAAGGATATCGGTCGCTATGGCGCCGGAATTTGGCAAGCATTAAAGAATATTTTTTAAAAATTTATGAAATTTATGATTGCCAAGCCAGCTGTTGCTCCCGCAAACTTTATGCGTTTTTTGGGTTATCATCCAGATCGTGGAGCGGCCAGTTTTAGTCGGCGTCTGGGAAGAAATGTTTATCCGCGCTTGCACATTTATTTAACAGAGTTGTCTGATAATAAACTGGAAATATCTTTGCACTTGGATCAAAAAAAACCGTCTTATCCGGGGCAAAGGGCGCACAGCGCTGATTATGATGGCGATATTCTGCAGCAAGAAAAAGAAAGAATTAAAACCAAATTTAGCGATTTGCCAAAATAGGCAAAAAATGATAAGACAAAGGTAATGTTGAGGAGATTTTTCCGCAAATTTTCTAAGGATATGGGAATTGACCTGGGTACGGCCAATACTTTGGTTTATGTGCGCGATCAAGGCATTGTGATCAATGAACCCAGTGTGGTAGCAGTCAATAATCGAACAGAAAAAATTATTGCTGTCGGGGAGGATGCCAAAATAATGTTGGGCAAAACCCCAATGCATATTACCGTGACCAAGCCTTTGGTGGACGGGGTGATTTCGGATTTTGAGGTATCAGAAAAAATGATCAAGCATTTTATTGAAAAAGTGCATCGTGAATCTATGACTTTTGTCCCGCGACCTAGGGTGGTAGTAGCTATTCCTCTGGATGTCACCGAAGTAGAGCGTAAAGCAGTAGAAGATGCGGTCTTGCGTGCTGGTGCGGCGGAAGTCTTTTTGATTGAAGAGCCAATGGCCGCAGCTATTGGCGCTGGCTTGCCTATTCAAGAAGCGGCCGGCAGCATGATAGTGGACATTGGTGGCGGCACTACGGAAATAGCCATTATTTCTTTGTCGGGCATTGTGTCTTGGAAATCATTGAAATTGGCCGGCGATAAACTAGATGACGCCATTATCCAATATGCCCGCGATAAATTTAATTTACTCTTGGGCCAACGGACAGCGGAAAAAATAAAAATGCAAGTTGGCTCGGTTTTACCACAAGATCAGACACTGGAGACTATTATGCGCGGTCGTGATTTATTGACCGGCTTGCCCAAAGAGGTGCATATTACCGATGCTAATATTCGCGAAGCTATTGCCAAACAAATTAAGTTGATTATTGATAACATCAAAAATACGATTGAAACAGCGCCGCCAGAGCTAGTATCTGATTTATATGAGCGAGGCATGGTTTTGACTGGTGGCGGAGCTATGCTGCGAGGGTTGGATGAGTTGATTGCCAAAGAAACGAAAATGCCGGTTCATATTACTGATGAGCCATTGACGGCAGTGGTCAGGGGCACTGGTAAGGTTTTGGATGATCTGGAAAATTTAAAAGAAATTTTATTGCCCCCAACTCGAGATATTGGTTTGGGCTAAAATTTTATGGTGCGAAAAAACTTGAAAATTTTTGCCTGGTTATTGGCGATAATTTTATTTTTTATCTTCTTAAAACAAAGCAGATTTTTTGATTTGGGTTTTTTAGTCAGAGCCGGTTTTTTGCCCAATCAGCCAGCTAATTCTTTATTGCAAAAGCCAGATGATATGCAGCGGGCTTACCAAGAATTATTGTCAGACAATAATCGTTTGCAGGCCTTGGCTCAAGAAAATCAGCAATTGAGAGATCTTTTGGATTTTAAAAATCAGACTAGATATAATCTGCTGCCCGGACAATTGATTAGTCGCGATGCTGTCAATCACAATATCGTGACTATCAATTTGGGACGCAGTCAGGGCTTAGTCGAGGGTCAGGCGGTAGTGGTTAATAAGGGTATTATGGTGGGCAAGGTAATGGAGGTGAGCAGTGATACCGCCAAAGTCAGGCTCTTGTCAGATAGTTTTAGCAAATTGACTGTCAGCGTCAGCGGCCAGCCCAATGTTTCAGGGCTATTGACCGGTTCTTTGGGCTTAGGCATGGATTTGAGCTATATCCCACAAAGTCAAGAGATAAAACAAAATGATATATTGGTTACCACCAATCTTGATCTGCTCATCCCGCCTGGATTGGTGGTGGGCAAAGTGGAAGAGGTGAAAGCGGCTGCTGAAGAATTGTTTAAACAAGCGGCGGTCACGCCTTTGGTAGACTTAAATAATCTTACCATAGTAGCAGTAATTATTTCCGGATGAAATATTTAGTATCAGCATTTTTATTTCTATCAAGTATATATTGCTTTACGATTCTGACTTGGTCTAATAATGGTTGGCAGTTTTTGCAGCCATTTTTGATAGTGGTTTTGTTGTTTTATTTTAATACCGAGGATGATTGGCTGCCTTATATCTTAGCCCTGATTTCTGGTCTCTATCTTGATTCGGTCGGCGGTATTTTTGGTTTGTATAGTGTCATATTTATTAGTTTGATATTTATTTTACGCACTCTGCAATTGACGGTTTTTACCGCTCGCAATATGCTGACGGTTATTTTATTGGTGGTTTTTTCTATAATTATTTTTTGGCTGATGTTCTGGTTGTTAAACTTTTTATTTGCCGGCTATGCTTACGTTTTTACCTGGTCACTACTTGGGCACATTGCTAAAGGGGCAATAGCCAATTTATTGATTATTATTTTGGGGCATATTTTATATTATAATTTTTGGTTAAAGCTACATGAAAGACAATCCTTTTAAAATCCAGGAAGGCACTGTTCGAGATGGTCGCGTGGCCGAATGGCTAAAGCACCGGCAAACTGGTGATTATTTGAGCTTTGAATTTGTGCCCAAGGCGCAGGATTTGGGTAAATTTATCTCTGATAAAAAAATTAAAATTACCTTAGTATTGTTTTTGGCAGTTTTATTTGTTCTTTTGGCGCGGGCTAGCTACCTGCAGATTATCCAAGGAACCCATTTTCGCGGTATAGCTGAAGGAAATCGTTTGCGCAATGATGTGATTCCAGCTAATCGTGGCTTGATTTATGATCGTTTTGGCAATTTATTGGTGCGCAATGTATCCTATTTTTTCCTTTATTTAAATAAGCAAATTTTGGATAAAGACAGCGTGGCAGCTGCCGAGTTGACTGATAAGTTGCTCCCGATTTTGAAGATTTCTGCTGATGAGCTAAGCCAACGTCTGCAAGTTGCACCCCAAGACGCAGACAAGGCTTTGGTTTATGAAAATTTGCCCTATGAGTCAGCTATGCAGTTGATGGTGTTGTCGGAAAATTATCCGGCTATTCAAGTGAACTATGAACCGCGGCGGCAATATTTAGCCTCTACCGGTCTATCGCACGTTTTGGGCTATTTGGGTGTGGTCAGCCCAGAAGACTTACAAAAAAACCCCGGCTATCATTATAATGACCGCTTGGGTAAAGACGGGCTAGAAGCTGTCTATGAGTCTATTTTGAAAGGTGAAGACGGTCAGCGTCAGGTAGAAGTTGACGCCTTGTATCATGAAAAAAACATTGTCTCCATGACTGAGCCGGTAGATGGCCAGGATTTGGTTTTGACTATTGATAATAAGGCTGAAGCTAAGCTGACAGAGATTATGGAAACTCAAGCCAGAACCAACGGCAAACTAAAAATGGCCGCTGTTGTTTTGGATGCCAAAGACGGCGGAGTATTAGCTATGGTAAGTTTGCCCACTTATGATAATAATATTTTTACCACGATTTTAAATAATGATGAATATGGAAAAATTATTTATGATTCGAATACTCCTTTGCTCAATAGGGTGATTGCCGGCACTTATCCTTTGGGTTCAGTTTTTAAATTAATAGTCGGCTCGGCTGCTCTGCAGGAAAAAATTATTGATACCAGTTTTACAGTCAATAGTACCGGCGGAGTTTCGGTCAGCAGCAATTTTTTTCCCGACTGGCGATCAGGCGGACATGGTTTGACCAATATTTATTGGGCGATAGCCGATTCAGTCAATACTTTTTTTTATACTGTGGGCGGCGGTAATAATCAATGGCTAAAAATTGGCTTAGGAGTAGACAAAATTATTGATTATGCCAAAAGATTTGGCCTAAGTAAATTGACTGGCATTGATTTATTGGGAGAGAATCCGGGATTTTTGCCCAGCAAACAATGGAAAGAAGAGAATATTAAAGAAAGATGGTATTTGGGTGATACTTATAATCTATCCATTGGTCAGGGGTATTTGCTGGCAACGCCTTTGCAGGCAGCTGTTTATACTTCTTATTTTGCTAATTTTGGACAAGCTTTTCAGCCACATTTAGTCAAAGAAATAAAAACCAAAGATGGTGTTCAATCTATTATCCCCAAGCCAATTTTGACTAACATTGTTTCATCTGATAATTTAAATGTGATTCGTCAAGCATTGCGGCAAACTGTGATTCAGGGGACAGCAGTGAGCTTGCAGTCAGTCAGCGTGCCAGTAGCCGGCAAGACTGGTACCGCCCAATTTAATCGTAATAAATCACCACATTCTTGGTTTACTGCCTTTGCTCCCTATGACGATCCCAAAATAGTAATGACAGTTATTGTGGAAGAGGGCGGAGACACCGGTTTGGCAGTCACTGTAGCAAGACAGTTTATGGAGTGGTATTTTTCCCAATAGTTTGTTATAGTAAAAGCAGATTTATTATTAATTTTTTGAGATAAATATGGATAAAAAAGTTTTGACTCAAGAGGGCCTAAATAATCTGAAAGCTGAACTAGAGGATTTGAAGACCAATAAGCGTAAAGAAGTGGCCGAGCGTATTAAAATTGCCAAAGAATACGGTGATTTATCAGAAAACGCCGAATATCAAGAAGCTAAGGATCAGCAGGGGTATGTTGAGGGGCGTATTTTAGAATTAGAAGCCTTGATAAAAACAGCTATTTTAGCCGATAAGCAGGTTAATGATCACAATATTGTAGGCATTGGCTCTCATGTTGCCGTGCAGCGCGATGGGCAGACGCTAAATTTTACTATTGTAGGTAGTACCGAAGCTGATCCGGCCAACAAAAAAATTTCCCTAGAATCACCTTTGGGTCAAGCTTTGCTTAATAAAAAAATAGGCGATGAAGTAGAAGTAAAATTGCCCGGGGGTATAGCAATATATAAAATTTTGGATATCAAATAATGTTTATCAAGAAAATCGGCATTGATTTAGGCACGACTTATACTCTGGTTTATATCCCTAAGCGAGGGATTGTTATCAATGAGCCGTCAGTAGTCGCTATTTCTGTGTTTGATAAAAAAGTTTTGGCAGTAGGGGATGAGGCCAAAGAAATGATTGGTCGCACGCCGGATTCTATAGTAGCTGCTCGGCCTTTGAAAAATGGAGTGATTGCTGATTATAAAACCACGGAAAGCATGCTGCGCTATTTTATTGGCAAAGCAGTTGGCGGCATGAAGATTTTTAGACCGGAAGTAATGATTGCCGTGCCGGCCGGTATTACATCAACCGAGCGGCGAGCAGTGATTGATGCTACTTTGGCGGCTGGCGCCAAAGCAGCCTTTATTATCAAAGAGCCTATTGCGGCTGCCATTGGTGCTGATATTCCGATTGGTTCAGCTTCCGGGCACATGATCGTTGACATGGGTGGCGGCACTTCCGAGGTGGCTGTGATTTCTTTGGGTGGTATTGTGGCTAATACTTCAGTGCGTATCGGCGGTAATCGCTATGATGCGGCTATTTCCGAATTTATTAAAAAGAAATATAATTTAGCTATTGGCGAAAGAACTGCTGAAGAAATTAAAATCAAAGCTGGTTCAGCTCAGTTTTTGCCAAAAGGTGAAAAATTATATATTGACATCAAGGGCCGCGATATGATCAGTGGCCTGCCGCGCACCATCACAGTAGGCTCGGATGATGTGACAGAGGCTTTGCAAAATGAGCTGCAGGGCTTGATATCAGCCGTTAAATCTGTCTTGTATCAAACGCCGCCAGAATTATCAGCTGACATTATGGATAAGGGCATGGTTTTATCGGGCGGCACTGCTTTGTTGCGCAACATGGACAAGCTCTTGTCTCAAGCCACTGGCGTGCCAGCCTATGTGGCCGAAGATGCTTTATTGTGCGTGGCTAGAGGCACGGGTATTGCCCTAGAAAACCTAGAGTCATATAAGCGTAGCATATTATCAGCTAAATAGGTTTTATGGCCAAAATTGGTTTGGAAGCAAGTCGCGCTAATAGAGAACACAAGACCGGAACCGAATGGTATGCTTGGCATTTATTACAGCAGTTCAAGCAGCTTGATCACAAAAATGATTTCATAATTTATTATAATCAGACATTAGCCGGAAATTTGGGTCAAGCCCCGGCTAATTTTTATTTCAAAAAATTAGCTTGGCCGTGGAAGAAATTATGGACACAGGTGCGCTTGTCTTGGGAATTGCTTTGGCATAAGGTGGATAAATTTTTTTCCAGTAATACCGTTCCCTTTATTGTTCGAGGCCAAGTGACAGCTACTATGCATGATTTGGGGTTTTTACGATACCCAAAACTATACCATCCTTTAGCTCGACCTTATCATCTATTGATGCATTGGTGGGCCGCCATCAGGGCCCAAAAAATTATCGCTCCCTCGCAAGCTACCGCTGATGATATTAGGCATTATTTTCCCTATGCTAAAAATAAGATTCGAGTGATATACAATGGTTATGATGCTCAGGAGTTTACTCCCATCCCTGAGGCACAGAAGCAAGAGATTAAGGATAAATTTGATTTGCCTGATAATTTTTTGTTTTATGTTGGTCGGCTAGAGCTCAAAAAAAATATCCCCAATCTTATTCGAGCCTACAAATTATTACCTGATAAGTCTTGGCCCTTGGTTTTGGCTGGTCCGTGGGGGAAATACGGCTATAACGAAATTAAATCTTTGGTCAGCGATGAAATCAAAGACAAAATATTATTTTTGGGTTATTTGAGTCAAAAGCACTATCGCTTGTTATTGGCTGCTGCCGACTTATTTGTTTTTCCTTCAGAGTTTGAAGGTTTTGGCATACCAGTTTTGGAGGCCATGGCCTGTGGTACGCCAGTAATCTGCTCTGATTTGCCGGTTTTACGCGAAGTGGCTGGGGAGGCGGCTGCTTATTTTGATCCGGGTAGTCCAGAAGCCATGGCTAGACAATTGGCAGAAATTATTTCTCGGCCAGATCTTAGACAGAATTTTAGCACTTTAGGTTTGCAACGAGTGAAAGATTTCTCTTGGGCCAAATGCGCCGCAGAGACTTTAAAATATATATTAGAATGATTTAAGCAAACTAAAAAGGCTTAAGCTGACCCTGTAAGCCGAATTCTGTCTAGGATGATCATCTATCTAGGCCTAACATTGCTGTTAAGCTCAAGCGGTTTACCCGCCATACACCATATGGTGCATGACCTACTTAACCTTTCACCAAGTAGAGTTTGCCTCTTTTAGCTTGTCACCAAGCTAACGTGTCTAGTCATTACCAGACAATTTCACCCTTATCCACCTAGGCCGAAGCTTTGGCGGAAGGAATATTTTCTGTTGTACTTGTCCTGATCAATGGGTCACCCCTTTGATCGGTTGGCGTTACCAACTACTCTTTTATCGGTGTTCGGACTTTCCTCCCCGAACCACTCGCTTTGCTCGGGTATCAGGGCAGAACTCCTGAAATTCCCTTACGTGGTTAGCCATTTACCAGAGCAAGGCGAGTGGTTCGCGGCGATCATCTGGGCCAATTTAAGCCTATTTATTTTATACAATATTTTTTATGTTTTGTCAAGAAAATAAAACATTATTAGTTTAGCACAATATTCTAACAGGGTTTACTAAATGACCATAAATTGTTATGATAAAATTAAACCGTTATGAAAAAGGCTGATTTTATTATAAACATTGCCTTGGTGCCAATTGATTTTCTGTTGGTGGTTTTAGCTGCTGTGTCTGCCTATTATTTACGTTTTTCTACTCTGATAGCTGATGCTTGGCCGGTTTTGTATACCATGCCCATAAATCTGTACATGGCTATAGTCTGGCGGGTAGCTACGGCTAGCGTGATTATTTTTGCGGCGTCTGGTTTTTATACCATGCGCAATAAAAAAATCTCTAAAGAGTTCACTAAAATTATTGCCGGCGTTTCTACTTTGGTGATTTTTTTGGTGATGGCTATTTTTTTGCAACGAGAATTATTTTCTTCCCGATTTATTATTATCTTGGGCTGGTTTTTGGCTATCCTTTATTTATTTATTGCTCGCTGGCTAATTTTTTTGGTAAGAAATTATTTTTTTCAAAAGGGCATTGGTCTGTCAGGTATTATTGTCTTAGGTGATAGTCAGAGTCGGGGGGCGCTAGTGTCAGTCTATCGTCAATTCCCAAATCTGGGCTTTAGAATTTTAGGTGAGTTTGATAATCTGGCAACCCTAAGTGGCTCTGCACAAGTTAGAGATTGGCTAAATAAGAAACAGCTTGATACAGTCGTACAAACAGATTCATCGATCGGCAAAGACGATGCCTTGGATTTGTTGACCTGGTGCCAAGAAAATCATCTAAATTTTAATTATGTTGCCAACCTATTTCAAGCACAAAGCACTCATCTGGAGCTCAATAGCGTGGCTGGCTTGCCTTTGGTAGAGATAAAAAGTACCCCTTTGGAGGGTTGGCGCAGAGTATATAAGCGCTTGTTTGATTTAGTGGTGTCTATACTATTGATTATTATTTTATCGCCTGTGCTTTTGCTTTTGGCTATTCTGGTTGCTTTGACTTCACCGGGTCCGATGATAGTTGGTTTAGAGCGCGTGGGAGCAAAAAATAAGATTTTTAAGATGTACAAATTTCGTTCAATGATCAAAAATGCGCATTTATTGAAGCCCGACATCTTGCGGTACAATGAAAGGCCGGATGGGCCATTGTTTAAAATGAAAAATGATCCACGGGTGACGAAATTTGGCAGATTTTTACGCCGAACTTCTTTGGACGAGCTGCCACAGCTATTCAATGTTCTCTTGGGACAGATGAGCCTGGTCGGGCCACGGCCGCATGAGCCGCAAGAAGTGTCACAATATCGGCGGGGCTACAAAAAATTGTTGGCCATTAAACCAGGTATGACTGGCATGGCTCAAGTTTCTGGGCGCTCCAACCTTCTTTTTAGTGAGGAAGCAAAGTTGGATATTTTTTATATTGAAAACTGGTCAATTTTGCTGGATTTGATCATTCTCTTAAAAACTCCAAAAGCTTCTTTTAAACAGGCGGGTGATTAATTAGTTTATGCTGAAAGTAGCTTTAGCGCATGATCACCTATATCAAGTCGGTGGCGCCGAAAGAGTTTTGGCGGCTTTATTTAGCCTTTATCCTGAAGCCCCGGTTTTTACTTTGATTAATGATAAGCGCATTAGCCAACAATTTTTGCCCCAAGGCCGGGTGATAAGCTCTAAACTACAAAGAATTCCCAAGCCCAGCCACTGGTTTAAGTATTTTTTGATTTTGATGCCAAAAATTTGGGAGCAAACAAATCTTAGTGATTATGATCTGGTGATCAGTTCTTCCTCGGCTTTTGTCAAAGGATTGAGAGTAGGGCCGCAGACTAAACATATCTGCTATTGCCATGCTCCGACCCGCTATCTCTGGGATGAAAAAGAAGAATACTTGGAAAATTTGCCCGAAGGTCGAATATTAAAAAGGTTTTTGCCCAAAATCCTGGGATCTTTACAGGATTGGGATTATGATAAAGCGCAAAAGGTTGATTACTTCATCGCCAATTCCAAATATATTGCTGATAAAATTTTTAGACATTATCATCGCCGAGCCACGGTCATTTATCCGCCAATCCGCCTAGCTGATTTTTCCGTCAGTCCCCAGACCGATGAGTACTATTTGATTATTAGTCGTTTGCGCCCTTACAAAAAAGTAGATTTAGCCATCAAGGCTTTCAATAATTTGAAGTTGCCACTCAAAATAATTGGTAGCGGTACAGAGTATCAGAGGCTAAAAAAAATAGCTCAAAGCAACATAGAGTTTTTAGGCGAACTTGATGATCAGCAGCGTAATTATTATTTGTCTCGTTGCCGGGCTTTTATCTATCCGCAGATTGAGGACTTGGGTATTACTGCGTTGGAGGCAATGGCTTGTGGCCGGCCAGTCATCGCTTATGCTAAGGGTGGGGCACTGGAAACTGTGGTTGAAGGTTTGAGCGGCACTTTTTTTCCTGAACAGACCTGGGAATCATTAGCGCACAAGATTTTACGTTTTGACGCCAACCAATATGACCCAGAAAAGATACGTCAGCATGCCGCTCAATTTGATGAAGCAATTTTTAAACAAAAAATTTTAGACTTTGTGAAAAATTTAGGAAACTAATATGAGGATCGGTGTCGATATCCGCAGTCTTAATACCAAACATCTCACGGGTGTGGGGCATTATTCGCTTCATATTTTAGAAGAGCTGGCTCGGCAGGATAAAAACAACCAATATTTTTTGCTTAGTTCTGGCTGTAAAGCAGGGGACAATCATTTTTTACCAAAGAGCGATAATTTTAATTATCATCATATCAAGCAGGCCAACAAGTGGCTGAATTTTAATTTTATTTTGGGCCGGGGGAAGGATTTTAGTATGGTTGGCGATAGGGGGGTGGATATTTTTTGGCTACCAAATATAAATTTTTTAAAAATTAATGCTAAGACACCGTTGATTATCACTATCCACGATCTTTCCTGGCTGCAAAATAAAGCTTTTTATGATTATAAAAGAATCTGGTGGCACAGATTAGTCGGAGTGAAAAGATTATTACAGCGCGCCGATCACATTATTGCTGTTTCTCATAATACAAAACGCGATTTGATCCGCTTTTTTAATTTGCCGGCAGATAAGATCAGCGTGGTCTATTCTGGGATTAGTGCTGTGGTCATGGATCAGGAGCGGGCTAAGAGGGAGCTGGCCGGATCTTCTCTGCCTGATAAATATTTTTTGTATCTTGGTACTTTGGAGCCAAGAAAAAACATTATTAGCATCATTCAGGCTTTTGCCATGTTTCATAATGATCAGCCAGATTACCACTTACTTATCGTTGGCGGCCGCGGCTGGGCTTATAAAAATATTTTGCAAGCCATCAAAGACAAACCATATATTCATTATTTAAATTATCTGAGCAGCCCCAAGAAAGACGCTTTGTATTTTTTGAGCCAAGGGCTGATTTGGCCCTCTTTTTATGAGGGTTTTGGCTTTCCGCCGCTGGAAGCTATCAGCCAGGGCGCACCGGTCATTACTAGCTACAAAAGCTCTTTACCGGAAGTTTTGGGTCAGGCCGCTTTGTATGTTGATCCATATAATGTAGCTGATATTTATCAGGCCTTAAAATTAATTACTGACAATAGTGACTTGCGTCAACAATTATATGACTCTGGTCAAAAAATATTAAAACCTACTTGGTCAGCAACTGCGCAGGAAATGATAAAAATATTTGAAAAAATAAAAAGATATGAAAATAGTAATTGATGCCCGGATTTATGGCCCGGAGTTTGGTGGCTTGGGTCGTTACAATCAGGCTTTTTTAGAAAATTTGAGCTTGCAGGATCATCTCAACGAATATATTGTGCTCTTGCAAGAGGTCCCCAAAGATCATAACTGGCCGAGTAATTGGCAAATAAAAATTTGCACCTATCATTGGTATAGCTGGCAAGAGCAAGTATTTTTACCGCTACTGCTCAAGCGCCTGAAGCCTGATCTGGTTCACTTTACTCATTTTAATGTGCCTATATTTTATCGTGGTAAATTTATAGTCACAATCCATGATTTGATCATGACTAAATTCCCCAGCCAAAGAGCCAGTACGTTGAATAGACTAATGTTTAAGCTGAAGCGAATCGGGTATCAACTAGCTATCAAACAAGCCGTCCTCAAAGCACAGAAGATTATTGCTGTTTCCCAGTTCACTGCTCGGGATATTAAGGAATACTTTGAGCTGACGACGCAGCAAGCCAAAAAGATAGCAGTGATTTATGAAGGGGTTTCTTTGGTGCCGGCCGAGGGTGGGGCCGTAACTAATTTGCCGAAGAAGTTTTTCTTATATGTTGGTAATACTTATCCTCACAAAAATTTAGAGTTTTTGATTAAAACTTTCAAAGACTGGCTAAAAATTTATCCCGATTATTATTTATATTTACTGGGTAGCCGAAATTATTTTTATAATCGTTTGGAAGCTTGGGCCAAAGATTTTATGGCTGGACAAAGCGACCGGGTAGTATTTACTGGTTTTGTGCCAGACAGTGAACTGACCCACTATTATCAGGCAGCCACAGCCTATATTTTCCCTTCTTTGTATGAAGGTTTTGGTTTGCCCCCCTTAGAGGCCTGTGCTCATGGTTTGCCGGTTTTGGCTAGCCAAAGTAGTTGCTTGCCGGAAATTTTAGCTGAAGCTGCTCTATATTTTGATCCTAAAAATCAAACTGATTTGCTCAACAAGATGGAAATTATTGTGAAAAGCAATGACCTGAGGGCTCGTTTAAAAGAACGCGGCCTAGAGCAGATAAAAAAATATTCTTGGCAAAAAATGGCATTTAGCATTAGAGAATTATATTTAAGTTTAAAATAAAATTATTTTGTTTTTTACAGAAAATCTGTTATAATATATAACAGAAATTTTTATGACCGACCCAACAGCACAGCCAAAAAATTTGCAAGCACTGAAACAAGAATTTATTGCCGAATTAGACGAATTTTTGTTGGAAGAAAAGACAGGGGAGAAGATTTCTCAGCCTGAGTTTGATTTGGCAAGACGCCAGGCCTTAGCTGAATTAGATAGACTGATTAAGCAGGATTTGCCTTATGCAGAGCTGGCGAGCGGCATTGATAAGATAAAAAGAGAGACGACGGAAAAAAGAGAAAAACCAACTAACGATATTTCAGCAAACTTTGCTGGCGGTCAGCAATCAGCCCATTTGATAGATTTGCGGCCAGGCCAGCAGAAGCCAGCCATAGTCAAAAAACCCTGGTCAATCAAATTGAATCGGCCGGCCAAGCAGCCCAAAAAGCAAAAAGGCCAAGCGTCAGTTGATAAGTTGGTTTTGCATTTTCCTAGTAATATAGGCGAGCAGGCAGCTGTCTCTAAGCGGCCAAAGATAGACTGGTCAGCTTTTGGCTTATCTCATGTTTTTAGTCAGGCGGCAGTTGTTGGTTTGGTGACAGCCCTGATTTTATTACCTTTGCGCGGTCTGGTTTGGCTGGGTCAGGTGCAAAAAGATAAGGATAAATTATTGGCCTTTGGTCAGCAGGGAATTTTTAGTTTTCAGGCCGGCCTTTTGTCTGCATCAGAGAATTCATATCAAAATGCCCAAATTGATTTTGAACAGGCACTGGACAATTTTCGTCAAGCCCAAGGCGTATTAAATAATTATCAGCAGTGGCTCTTAGACGTTGGCGGCCAATTACCAATTTTGGGCAAGTCTTTGTCGGTTGGTCGTAATTTACTTAGCGTAGCCAACAATGTTTCAGAGGCAGCTATGGTTTTAAATAAAAAAATTCAAGATAATGTCAAGCTGACTGATTACTTGATTTTCATCAGTCGGCAGATAGAAAGCACCTTACCATATCTAGAGCGCGCTAGTAATGATTTGGATAAGATGAGTCTCAATAATTTGCCGGAAAATTTTCGTCCCTATTTTCAGAATTTGAAAAATGATCTGCCGGCCACCATTGATAATTTAAAGAATTTACAGCAAATTTTATCAGTGACAGGAGAATTATTGGGCCAGGACCAGGAAAAAAGGTATTTGGTTTTATTCCAAAATAATAATGAGCTAAGGGCTACCGGTGGCTTTATTGGTAGCTATGCTGTCCTGGATGTTTACAAGGGGCAAGTAAAAAATTTGGAAATTCCCAAAGGCGGAACCTATGATTTGACAGCTGGGCAAAAGACAAAATTACGGGCGCCACAAGCCTTGAGTATTATTAATCCCAATTTTAATATTTGGGATGCGAATTGGTGGCCAGATTTTCCGACTTCAGCCAAAAAAATAACCTGGTTTTATAATAATAGCGGCGGCAGTAGTATAGACGGGGTCATTGCTATCAATGCCAGTGTTTTGCAGGAATTATTGCGTATTTACGGGCCAATTTATATGCCTGATTATAATATCACCATTGATGCTGATAATGTTTTTGCGGTTTTACAGGAGCAGGTGGAATTCAAATATGATCATGAGGCCAATACGCCCAAGGCTATCATTGCTGATTTGGTGCCGCAAGTTTTATCCCAATTATTATCGCGCACAGACAAACAAAAAGAAACAGCCGCGTTAATGGCCAAGTTGCTGACCGATAAAGACATCCAAATTTTTGCCAGCGATCAGGTTTTGCAAAAAGAGCTCAGTAACTTTGGCTGGTCGGGAGAAATTTTGTCAACCGACAAAGATTATTTGAATGTGGTTGACACCAATATTGCCGGCGGCAAAACCAATAATGATATTTACCAGACCATAGAACACAGGGCCGAGGTCCAAGTAAACGGCGAGGTGATAGACACAGTAAAGATTACTCGTCAAAATCAAGGATCGCCTCTCAATCCTTTGGCTGGCCTGGATGGCGGCAATGTCAGCTATTTGCGCGTTTATGTGCCTCAAAGCGCGGAACTTTTGGAGGCCAATGGTTTTAGTCAATTGCCGGAAGTATTTTTACACAATCAAAATATAAATGATCAAGTAGATCCCGATGTGGTATCAGAGGAAAATAAATTGGTTGATGCCACTTCTGGCACCGAAATCTATGAAAGTCTTAACAAAACAGTCTTTGCCAATTGGCTCACTCTCAAGCCGGGCGAGACCAAGACCGTGACTATAAAGTATAAACTGCCTTTTAAGCTTGATTTGGGAGAAAAGTTGGTCAATGATTGGCGTCAGATATTTTTGCGAAATAGTTGGCAGTTAGACCACTATGGTTTATTGGTGCAGTCACAGAGTGGCAATCACAACAATGTTTTTAGTTCAGAAGTGATACTGCCTACCGACTGCCGAGTAGCCTGGACAGTAGCCACTGACCCAGAACAAATAATGGTCAACGATAATAGTGTTTACTATAGCGATCCCTTGGACAAAGACCAGTATTATGGTTTTGTGGTGGCTAAACAAAAATAGTTATGTGGCAAAAGGTTTGGTATAAGATTAATAATACAGTTACCGGTGGGGCGATTTTGATCGCTTTTTTTTCACTGCTGGCAAAAATAGTTGCCCTGTTTAGAGAAAGATTGATTGCAGCTACTTTTGGTGCCAGCCAATTATCCGATATTTATTATGCCGCTTTTCGTCTGCCAGATTTTATTTTTAATACTTTAGTACTGGGTGCTTTGACTTCAGCTTTTATTCCTATTTTTCAGAAAGTTTGGCTACAGGATAAGAAGCGGGGGTTGAATCTGGCTAACTCGGTAATAAACTTTTTTTTGATTTTGATTGTCGTTCTGGTAATCATCGCTTTTATTTGGGCAGCGCCCATCATATCTTGGATCACTCCTGGTTTTGGCCCTTGGGAGCTGGAGCAGACCATTAGACTAAGCCGGATCATGCTTTTGGCTACTATTTTTTTCGTAGTTTCCAATATTTTGGGCGGCATATTAAATTCCTGGAAAAAATTTTTTAGCTTTTCCTTGGCAGCCAGTTTTTATAACTTAGGGATTATTATCGGCATTATATTTTTTTATCCCCAGGTTGGTTTAGCGGGCCTAGCTTGGGGTGTGGTGATTGGTGCGGCTATGCACGGTTTGGTGCAACTGCCCGAAGCTATAAAAAATGGCTGGCGTTATAATATAATTTTAAAGTGGGATAGCAATTTGCGTCAGATACTCAAGCTTATGGTGCCGCGAACCATTGGTCTGGCTGCCGGGCAAATAAATTTAGTGGCCGTTACCATGATTGGCTCTACTTTAACGGCTGGCAGCATTGCCATTTTTAATTTAGCTAATAATCTGCAAAGTCTGCCGGTCAGCTTGTTTGCCGTATCTTTGGCCGTGGCGGTTTTTCCCACATTTACTCAAGCTTTCAATGAAAATAGACAGGACCTATTTGCAGCTAATTTTACCGCTAGTTTGCGTCGCATTCTTTTTTTATTGATACCACTTTCAGTTTTGTTGGTGGTTTTGCGGGCCCAGGTAGTGAGAGTCATTCTGGGCAGCGGTAATTTTAACTGGGATAATACTTATTATACTGCCCAAACCTTGGGCTGGTTTAGTATATCTATTTTTTCCCAAGGATTGATTCCGCTTTTGGCAAGAGCTTTTTATGCTCAAGCTGACACCAAAACACCGACTTCAGTGGGCATCATTTGTATTATTTTTAATATATTTTTATCTTGGGCTTTGGCGGTCTGGGCAAACTTGGGCGTGATTGGTTTGGCGATAGCTTTTTCCATCACCAATATTCTCAACATGCTGATCTTGTATATTATATTGCATTATCGATTGAGTAAGATCAATGATAATTTAATTTTTATTTCTTTATTAAAAATATCCTTTAATTCTTTGATTGGCGGCATGGTGGCCTATGGCGCCCTGAATTTTATGGCGCCCTTAGTCAATATGCATACTTTTCTGGGAATTTTTACCCAAGGGTTGGTGGCAGGACTTTTGGGCTTGCTAAGCTTCCTGATTTTAAGTATATTATTCAAATTGGAAGAAGTGCAGATTGTCAAAGACATGCTGAAGCGATCATTGGCCGTATTTAAAAACGGTTCTGGTCGTTAGACTTTTTCCAAGTCAAGATTTTGTTTTTATGGAAAAAATTAGAAATTTTTGTATTATCGCCCATATTGATCACGGTAAATCCACCCTAGCTGATCGTATGCTGGAGCTGACTGGTACTATCACCAAGCGCCAGATGAAGGAGCAAATCCTGGATCAGATGGATTTAGAAAGAGAGCGCGGGATTACCATCAAGCTTCAGCCGGCCCGTATGCATTGGCAAGGTTTTGTTTTGAACTTAATAGATACTCCAGGGCATGTTGATTTTACTTATGAGGTTTCGCGGTCTTTGGCGGCTGTGGAAGGAGCGATACTTTTGGTTGATGCCAGCCAGGGCGTAGAGGCCCAGACTTTAGCCAATCTATATTTAGCCATTGAACAAAATCTAGAGATTATTCCGGTCATAAATAAAATTGATTTACCGGCAGCCGATGTGCCCAAAGTCAAGCGTGAGCTGATAAAGCTCCTGGGCTGCCGGGAAGAGGAAATATTATTGGTGTCTGCTAAAACCGGCCAGGGCGTCCAGGAAGTTTTACAGGCCATTGTTCAGCGCCTGCCCCAGCCCAAAGAAACCGGCGGCGATCTGCAAGCCCTGATTTTTGATTCTACTTATGATGAGTATAGGGGCGTGGTGATTTATGTGCGCATTTTTGCCGGGCACATAAAGCCTGCTGACAAAATCCAGTTTGTGGCTAGTCATGAGATCAGTGAAGTCCTAGAAGTCGGCTATTTTAAGCCGCAGTGGGTCAAATCAGACAGTCTAAATAATGGTGAAATTGGTTATGTTATCACCGGCATCAAAGATCTAGAAAAAGCCAAAGTTGGCGATACTCTGATTGATAAGGACGCCCACACCTTGGCTTTGCCGGGATATAAGGATGTCAAACCTATGGTTTATGCCGGCATTTTTCCCCAAGAGGGTAATGATTATAATAAATTGCGCGAAGCCATTTTAAAATTAAAGCTCAATGACGCCAGTTTAGTTTTTGAACCGGCCAGCTCTCAAGCCTTAGGTTTTGGTTTTCGGTGTGGCTTTTTGGGCTTGCTGCACTTAGAAATCTTTCAAGAAAGACTGAAGCGGGAATTCAATCTTGATTTAGTAGTGACTACTCCGACCGTAGCTTATCATTTGTATTTAAAAAATAACACTAATAAGATTTTGACTACGCCAGCTGAAATGCCCGACCCGTCAACCATTGATTATATCGAGGAGCCATATATGAATATCGAGGTTCTGACGCCAAAAAATTATATAGGCAATCTGATGTCTTACATTGCTGAAGTAGGCGGCTTGCCCAAGGACAGCGAATATCTTGATGAACAACGGATCATTTTGCGCTATAGCATACCTTTGGCTAGTATTCTGGTGGATTTTTATGACAAAATAAAAAGTTTATCTTCCGGTTATGCTTCTTTAAATTATGATTTTGCCGATTATCGCCGTTGTGATTTGGTTAAGATGGATATTTTGGTAGCTGAAGAGCCAGTCGAGGCTTTGACTGCTTTGGTTTATCGCGACCAGGCTCATCGCGTCGGCAAAAGCATCGTCAATAAATTAAAAGAAGTATTGCCGCGGCAACAATTTGTGATTAAGCTTCAGGCCGCTGTGGGCGGCAAGATAGTGGCCGCTGAGAGGATATCGGCTATGCGCAAAGATGTGACGGCCAAGCTTTATGGTGGCGATGTGACGCGCAAGCGCAAGCTTTTGGAAAAGCAAAAAAAGGGCAAGAAAAAAATGGCCCACAGCGGCCGTGTAGAAATACCCCAATCGGCTTATTTGGCTATTTTGAAACGTTAGTAGCTGGCAGTGCCAAAGGTCCAGAGCACCATTGATAAAACTACGAAAATTCCCAGTATTACCCAAATGATTTTTTGCGTTGATTTTTTCATTTCTTTATCCTATGCCTAATTTTAGCAAATTTTTACCAACTGAGGAAGGTCTTGATTTGCTGATTTATCCTAAAGAAGCGGCCTACAAGCTGTATTTGTGGCTATTATTTTTACTGGTAGCTTTTTTTATGATGTATCCGCTTTGGCATTTGGGTAGGCCGGGCATATTTTTATGGCTTACCATGACTGCGTTTATATTATTGGCGATTGCTAATCATTTTTTACGCCGTTTTAGCTACTATATATTAAGCACCAATAAACTTTGGCATGTTTTTTATATCAAGGCTGATAATATTAGGATCAGGGGGTCGATAGATAGGGGATTGATCATTGCTTTAGAAAAGTGCGGCGACCATGATATTTTGGTGCTGACCAAACAAAATCGATATTATTTAAAAGATATAAAACAGCGCGATCAGGTTTACGCGGCATTAGTGACAAAATTAAATATAGCGGCTTACCAAAAAGACGTAAATTTGTTATAATATAGCCATGGATAATCCAAAAAATTTGGATCAAAATTTTATATCTAAACCTGAAAATATTACTACTCCAGATCAAGTGGATGGTTTTGAATCAGGGCCGACTTCGGCTGCCCTGGAGCAGCCTACTCCGGCTCTGGCAACCAGCGCTCCAGCTGTGCCGGATTTAGATAAAATAGCCAGCGCTCCAGCCCAGCCCACCATTGTTTTGGAAAAAGTCGAAAATATTTTAGCTCGGGACATGGACAAGGTTTTTTTGTCTATGGATCTAGCTACGCAAGCCAAATTTAAAGCCAAGGGTGAAGAAACAGCCGTAGCTATTACTAATTTATTGCAAAAAACTAAGGTTCAAGTTAGGAAAATTATTAACCTGATTGTTGATTGGTTGCGTTTGGTGCCTAGTATCAACAAATATTACCTCGAACAGGAAGCTAAGCTAAAGGCCGAAGAAATTATTCGTTTACATAAAAATCAATAATTTATTATCATGGAATTTACCGTTGAAAATATAGCTGTTGTCATTAGCCTGGTTATTATTCTTAGTATTATTTTTCCCGTGATCGCAAATTATCAAAAAAATAAGGTTGATAAGAATTTAAAATTGGACATGTTATTGATTAAAGTGCCGAAATATACCAAGCAAGAAAAAGAAGAGTTGTCCAAACAATACATTGAACAGACTTTAGGTAAAATTGAAAATTTTTTTTCTGCCCTAGCTGGCCTCAAGGCCGAACATCCTTTTTTGGGGCAAGCCAAAGAAATTTTTTCCCTAGATATTGTTTCGGTAGATGGTTTTATAAATTTTTACGCGGCCGTGCCGCCAAAATTTAAAGACTTCTTTATTGCCCAGCTGCAGGCTGTCTATCCCAAAATTTATGTAGAAGAAGTGGTTGATTATAATATTTTTCAGCCACAAGGACAGGTCTTGGCTGGCAATTTATCTTTTGCCAATGATTTTACTTTACCCATCAAGACATATAAGACTTTTGAAAATGACCCCTTAGAGGGAATTACCAATACCTTAAGTAAGCTGACCAACGACGAATCGGCTGTTGTGCAATATGTCTTTAAATCTGCCCCCAAAAAATGGCATCAACGCGGCCGTCAACTGGCTCAAAAAATGCAAGCCGGAGCTACTTTTGCCGATGCTATTAAACAGGTTGGTGGCACTTCTTTTTTTGATAAATTGGAAAAAACAGGTAGTTTTTTTGGCAGCTTTTTTGCTACCAGTAAAAAAGAGGATGAGCAAAAAAAGAAATCCCTGGAAGTCAAACAGCCCTTGTCAGCCATGGAACAAGAGCGGGCCAAAAGCCTAGAAGCAAAAACTTCTAAAGCTGGTTTGGATGTCAATATTCGCATCGTAGTTTCAACCAGAAGCTTGGAGCGCTCCAAGGCAGTTTTACTGGACGTTCTCAATAGCTACAATCAATATAATATTTATGAGTTTGGCAATCGTTTTCAAGCCAGTATACCGCGCCACCCGGATACTATTATTGAGTACTTGATTTATCGACATTTTTCAAACAAGCGTAAACTTTTGCTCAACGCTGAGGAAATGGTCAGCGTGGTGCATCTGCCTTTACCGACCACTGAAACGCCAAATATTGATTGGCTAGAAGCTGTCAAGGCGCCACCGCCCAGCAGTCTGCCCAGCGAAGGCATTATTTTGGGCAAAAGCATTTATCGTGGCAAAGAAACTTTGGTGCGCATCAAGGATGCTGATCGTCGGCGACACATGTACGAAATCGGCCAGACCGGTACTGGTAAGTCTGCCTTTATGGAAAGCTTGATTAAACAGGATATTGAAGCTGGCAAAGGATTGTGCGTGATTGATCCGCACGGTGAATTGGTAGAAAGATGCTTAACCTATATACCAAAAGAAAGAGCCGAAGACGTGATTGTTTTTGATCCATCGGATACTGATCGGCCAGTAGCCATTAACATGTTGGAATATGATACCGATGAACAGAAGACTTTTGTGATCAACGAAATGATCGCTATCTTTGATAAGCTTTATGATCTGAAAGCTACTGGTGGGCCGATGTTTGAGCAATATATGCGTAATGCAATGCTTTTGGTGATGGACGACAAAGATTCGGGAGCGACTTTGTTGGAAGTGCCGAGAGTCTTGTCAGATGAAGCTTACCGCAAGCACAAGTTGAGCAAGGTCAAGAACCGCTTAGTCAAAGATTTTTGGGAAAAAGAAGCGCAAAAAGCCGGCGGTGAAGCGTCCCTAGCCAATATGGTACCCTATATCACTAGCAAGCTCACGCCTTTTATTGCCAATGATATCATCCGGCCGATTATTGCCCAGCAAAAAAGCGCTTTCAATTTTCGTGAAGCAATGGATAGCAAAAAGATTATCATGATCAATCTATCCAAGGGCAAAATTGGTGACATGAATAGTAGCCTTTTGGGCATGATTATTATTGGTAAACTACTATTTGCCGCTTTGAGCAGAGCGGATTATACTGAAGAGCAACGCAATGATTTTTATCTCTATATTGATGAGTTCCAAAATTATACTACCGATAGTATCGCTATTATTTTATCCGAAGCCAGAAAATACAAACTGAATTTAATTATCGCTCATCAGTATATCGCTCAGCTGGTAAAAAATAACGACACCAAGATTCGAGATGCTGTTTTTGGCAATGTCGGCACTATCATCGCTTATCGTCTAGGCGTAGAGGACGCAGAGGTGATTGCCAAGCAAATGGCCCCGGTGGTTACTGAATATGACCTGATCAATATGCCAAAATTTACGGCTTATATAAAATTATTGATTGATAATGCCAATCCGCCAGCCTTTAATTTTAATCCCATTAGGCCGGAAAAAGGCAACTTTGAGCTAGCGGCGGCCATCAAACAATTGTCTCGATTAAAATATGGCCGTGATAGAAAAACAGTAGAAGACGAGGTTCAGCAAAGGATTATCATTTAGATATTTTAGCTAATATTAGCCAAAATAATCATATTAACAGAAAATTGCCAGGAATTTATTTTTATGATATTCTAAAATTATCCATAGATTGCTGAAAGAGCGCTGCCTAGTCTTTAAACAAAAATAAAAAAATGCCAAAAACCAAAAAAATAAAAGAATTAGAATCCTTGATATATAATTTAGAGTTGGAGCTGAAAAAGACTAAACTGATTTTGGGTGAATTATCTGGCAAAAATACCAAGCAGGCATTGGATTATAGTTTAAAAGCAGCCGAGCTTGGCGCAAGCTCTCAAGATGATGAAGGTCTGGTGATCGAAGGCGTGTTTAATGGTCAGATAATGATCGGTCCAGACGGCAAGCAGTATTCTGTGCCGGCTAACTATGCTTCCAAGTCCAAACTAGTGGAAGGCGATATTTTGAAATTAACTATAGATCGTCAAGGCGCATTTATCTATAAGCAGATAGCCCCAGTAGAAAGGACCCGCTTAGTTGGTCATTTGGTCAAAGACAAGGCTTTGGGTGAGTATGTGGTTTTGGCTGGTGACAAAATATACCGGGTCTTACTGGCCAGCATCACTTACTTTAAGGGTGAAGAGGGCGATGAAGTGGTGATTCTGGTCCCCAAGGAAGCTGATAGTATCTGGGCAGCGGTTGAAAATATTATTCGTAGCAAAGCCCGCCGTGATGCCGAAGGAGATGATCTGGGAATTAGCTTATAGATTTTAGATGACAGAAGTATTATATCGTAAATATCGGCCGCAGACTTTCAAGGATGTGGTTGGTCAAAAGCCGATCAAAATTACTTTAGAAAACGAAATTATCAGTGGGCGCATAGCTCATGCTTATTTATTTGTTGGTCCGCGCGGCACTGGCAAGACTACTCTGGCCAGATTGTTTGCGCGGTCTTTAAATTGCGCTGCTAGAAAGACGGGCGAATCAGAACCTTGTAATAATTGCCAGCTCTGCCAGATGATTTTAGCCGGTCGATCCTTGGATGTGATTGAGATTGACGCCGCTTCTCATACCGGCGTTGACAATGTCCGAGAAAATATCATCAATAATGCCCAGGTGCCGCCATTCAATCGGCAGGGTTATAAAGTATTTATCATTGATGAAGTGCACATGTTGTCAAAATCAGCTTTCAACGCTTTGTTGAAAGTTCTAGAAGAGCCCCCGCCAAGAGTAATATTTATTTTGGCCACTACCGAAGTGCACAAAGTGCCGGAGACCATCATTTCCCGTTGCCAGCGTTTTGATTTCAAAAAATTATCCCAAAATGAAATTATTACTCGTCTGGCCGAAATTGTTGAATGGGAAAAAGTAGTTGTACCAGAGTATGTTTTGGCTGATATTGCTCGTCGGGCTGACGGTGGTTTGCGTGATGCCGAATCTCTCTTGGGCCAGATAATATCGCTAAGTTCCGGCAAAGTTACTGATGAGCTGGCCTCAATTGTTTTACCGCGCAGCTATTGGCAAGAAATTGATATATTAGTCGAAGCTTTGCGGCTGCGCAATTTGTCCGCCGCCTTAAACCAGATAAACAAGCTGGTTAATGAAGGTATAGATTTGAAAAATTTCACCGATGAGATGCTTGATTATCTGCGGCAGATTTTACTTTATCAGACTATCGGCCCGAGCTTTAGCTTGGAAGTAGCGGATAACGTGTCTCAAGCCATCAAGAAACATGCACAGGATTTTGCTTTGGCCGATCTGTCTAAGCTGATTGGCATAATTTTAGATAAATTAGCTATCAAGGAATCACTCATAGACCAGCTGCCCTTGGAGTTGGCTTGCGTGGAATATTTATTAGCTCCGGCTGTACTGAAACCGCTGGCTGGTGAAGCAGTACCCACAGCTACCAAAAAAACAACAGCCGGTTTATTGAATCTAAAAGCTATTCAAGATCATTGGCCAAAGTTTATTATTTTAAGTAAAAATTTAAACCATTCTTTATCAGCTGTTTTATTAAATAGTCATCCTTTAAGTTTGCGGGGCGAGACAGTGGTTGTGGGTTTGGAATATAATTTTCATTTGGAGCAGCTCAATAAGCCTGCCATCAAGGAAAACCTTAGTGATATTTTATTGGAATTATTGGGCCATCGAGTTAAGTTTGATTTTACCATTGATCCGGAATATCAGATCAACCATCAGAATTTTAAAGGACGTAATGAAAAGGAAGTAGAGGATTTGCTTGATACTTTTGGCGGCCAGGTAATATGATAATTGTCAATTGACTAATTGGTAAAATTGTAATATTCTTTTTTTGTTTTATTGCCGGATCGTCTAATGGTAGGACGTCAGGTTCTGGCCCTGATAATCTAGGTTCGATTCCTAGTCCGGCAGCCAAATTTTAATAAAATGAAGTATAAGATTCAAGGAAAAAATATTAATTTGGTATTAAAAGAAGATGTTTTTTCCCCATCTATTCACGGTTCGTCAGCTTTAGCAGAAAATATAAAAGTCAATCGCGGTGAATCGGTTCTAGATCTCGGTACCGGCACGGGTATCCTAGCTATTTTAGCTGCAAAATTAGGCGGTCAGGTTACTGCGGTGGATGTACTACCAAAAGCTGTGGCATTGGCTAAGATAAATTTTAAAAAAAATCATGTTACAATTAGATTGAAACATGGTAATTTGTTTAGGCCTGTTATCAAAAATAAATATGATGTAATTATTGCTAATATTCCGCAAGAAAATTTGTCTCCTAAAATTATAAAATCTGTGCGTAAAGAAATTTTTATAGGTATGCATGGTGGCAAGTATGGAAACGAAATTTTATTAAACGTTTTAAAAAATGCTCCTAAACATATGCACAAACTGTCCAGATTGTATGTGGTGATTTATTCAATGAGTAATTTTAGAAAAAGCTTACAAACAATTTATAAATTATATCAAGCAAAACTTATACATTTTTATACTGGGCCAGTCAAAAATTTTATTTATGATGATTTAGACTGGTATGAGAGTGAATCTAGAAGTGGTCGCATAAATATTTATAAAAAAGGTAATAAATATTTTGCAGATCTTTTTGTTTTTGAATTAACATTAAAATAGCCTAATTTAGATTCTCGAAGCGAAGCGTAGACCATGCTGAATAGCGGGGCTAGCCCCCGAGCCAAAAAAATTTGAAGCCCCAAGTTTTATTTTTTTTATGAAAAAAAGTTGGCCACAAGGGGCCAACCGTCGTGAAGCAAGCTAGCACAGGCAGTGTTGGACCTACCAGCCATAGAGGCGCCGGTGATCCTCGGCAGCGCGCCGAGCCGCTCGTGCAGCTGCATCCTGCTCCATCATGGACCGCAGGCAGATACTCTCAACCTCGCTTTGGCGCATGGCCAAGATTTCGCCCGCATCGGGCCCGTTGAGTGCGGCCAGCTTGGCCGCCTTGGCTGATCGCTTGCGCTCCTGCGAAGCAGCTTGGCCGTGGGTCGGACCTTGGCCAAAGTGTCGATATTGTTGTCGTCTGCCACTTGGTACGTGACTTTCATCTAAGAACTTGTCTCGAGCCATGAGTTTCCTCCCTGGTTGGGGGACACACACTGGGGCAAAGACTATACATTATATAGCTTAATAAATAATAAAAATATTGTCAAAATCATTATTCTTGATATAATCAAACAATGGACACAAATTTGAAAATTCCAGAGCATATCGGCATTATTTTAGATGGCAACAGGCGTTGGGCAAAGAGTAGAAACTTGCCTACCTTTGAAGGCCATAGGCAAGGCTCAGAAAACATTACTACCATTGCGAATTATGCTTTTGATCGTGGCATAAAAATAATGTCTGTTTTTGCTTTTTCCGTAGAAAATTGGAAACGCAACCAAGAAGAAGTTGGTTATTTGATGGATTTATTTAAATTGATGCTAAAGGATCAATTCAGGATTTTAGCTGATCGCGGGATTAAACTTACGGTGTCTGGTGATATTACTGCTTTTGACACAGAGTTGAGAGGGGGGATTATTGATGCTCAAAACAACACAGCCGACAATAAAAATGGTATTTTTAATGTTTGTTTGAATTATGGCGGCCGGGAGGAAATTATTCAGGCTATTAAAAAAATAATTCAAGATAAAATAAATCCAAAAGACATTGATCAAAATCTGTTCAATAAATATTTATATACTGCTGGCTTGCCCGATCCCGATTTGATTATTCGCACTTCAGGCGAACAAAGATTGTCTGGTTTTTTGACTTGGCAATCAGTCTACAGCGAATTATATTTTGTGGACAAGCATTGGCCGGATTTTTCTACTCAAGACTTTGACAAAGCCTTAGTAGAGTATAGCCGACGCCAACGGCGTTTTGGTGGGAATTAGATATGCTAGCAAAATTCACAAAAAAAGTTTTTGGAAAAAAACTTTTTTTGTGGTATAATTTAGGCAAATAACTTATCGCTTTAAAAAAATAAAAATATGCCCAAAAAAATCATGGCTAGCAAGAAAAGCCAAAGCAAAAAATTGACAGCAAAAAACAAGGTCGCTAAACTCAATAATTATTATGGCAACACCACTTTGGCTATTGTTTTCTTTTTATTTGTCATAGCTATTGGCGTTTTAATATTAACTAAATTACAAAGGCCATATCAGCGTCCACCAATTATCACTTTGCCCAACAATAATTTGGCCAATACTAATACCCAAGTAGCAGCCTTTTCTTCAGCAGAAGAATTTTTGAGCTATTTAGAGACAGGCAAAGATCTAGCCAGTAATATCAGTATGCCTGGCATGGGTATAGCCAAAAATAGTGCTCAAGGCAGGACAGAAGCTATGGATGTCTTGAGTGCTCCTAGCGCGGCTCCGGAAAGAGTATCCACCACCAATGTTCAAGTAGCTGGAGTTGATGAGCCGGATATAGTTAAAACTGATGGCCAGACAATATATTTTTCCCAAGAGCCCGGTTATCGGACATATTATGATTATGAAATCATGCCAATGGTGCGGGTAGGCAGCAGCATTGTGCCTCCGCAATATCAAACCGGCAAAACATCTCTTATCAAAGCTTGGCCCACTAAAGACGTAGAATTTTTGACCAAAATAGAAAAATCTGGAAACTTGCTTTTGGCTGACAATATATTAGCTATTTTTACTGGCCAAGAAATAGTGGCCTATGATGTCAGCGACCGGACTAAACCCAATAAAACCTGGACAGCAAAATTTGATGATAATAATTATTTAGTATCAGCTAGATTGTATCAAGATAAGATATACCTGGTCAGCCAAACTTATTTAAATGATTTTAAACCGTGTCCCTTGAAGACCCTGTCAATCGACGATAAAAATATAGAAATTGCTTGTCAAGAAATTTATCACCCGGTCAGCCCCACCCA
Source organism: Patescibacteria group bacterium (assembly GCA_041650755.1). Taxonomy (GTDB): domain Bacteria; phylum Patescibacteriota; class Patescibacteriia; order UBA1558; family GWA2-36-10; genus JBAZKN01. The sequence goes on from JBAZKN010000001.1 coordinate 121,476, forward strand.
GGTGGACACTGCCTTTACTGCTATGACTATTGATATGAAATCTGGCGAAATCAACCATAAAATATCTTTTGTCGGTATGGCCAGCCAATCAGTGGTCTATATGTCAACCGGCAATTTATTCGTGACTTATCAGCAGCCCATTGATATGTTTAGCTTTTTGACTGAATTTTTCCGGGAAAAGATGGCAGATTTAGTGCCGGCTGAACTATTGGCCCGCTTAGATAAGATCAATGGCTATGATATCGGTCAAAATGCCAAGTTGACTGAATTTTATGATGTTTTCGGTAAATGGCAGAATTCTTTAGATAAAGATACTGCTTTGAAATTGGAAAATGACATGAACAACCGATTAGACGATTATTTAAAAATCAATCAAAGAAAATTATTAAATACCGGCATAGTCAAAATCGGTATAGATGATTTTAAAATAAAAGCTACCGGCACAGTGCCTGGTACGCCCTTAAATCAATTCTCTTTGGATGAGTACCAGGATAATTTGCGCATTGCCACGACCCTGGGCAATGTGTGGCTGGGATTTACCAATAGCACTAATACTGCCAACGATGTCTATGTTTTGGATAAAAATTTGAAAATTACCGGCTCCATCCAAGACCTAGGTCTAGGAGAGCGCATTTATGCTGCTCGCTTTTTGAGCGACAAGGGATACTTGGTGACTTTTAGGCAGACTGATCCTTTTTATGTCTTAAATTTAGCTGATCCCAAAAATCCAAAATTAGCTGGTGAGCTGAAAATACCAGGCTATTCCTCTTATTTGCATCAGCTGGCCAACAACAGGATTTTGGGCATTGGCCAGGAAGGTTCTAAAGTTAAGTTGTCTTATTTTGACGTATCTGATCCAAACAAGCCAAAAGAAATCAGCAAGTACCTATTGGATGAATATTGGAGCGAAGTATCAAACAATCACCACGCCTTTTTACAGGATGCTAAGCACCAAATATTCTTCTTGCCGGCTAGTCAAGGCGGTTATGTATTTTCTTATGATGATGACGCCTTGTCTTTAGAAAAAGCCATCAGTTTGTCCGCAGTTAAAAGAGCTATTTATTTAAATGATTATTTGTATGTTTTGTCATCTTCAGCTATCAAGGTCTATGATGAAAACGATTGGCAAGAGGTAAAAAATCTAGATTTAGATACAGACTAATTATGACCGAGGCTTCATACCAGATACAAAGCCAAAAACAAAAGGACTATTATAATCAAACTGCAAAGCATTATGATCAGTGGCACGTAGATACCGGTAGTGCCGCTGTGGTTGATGCTTGGAATTTTTCTAATCTAAAAAAATTTTTAGGTAAGAACAAAATCGATACCTGTCTAGATATTGCTTGCGGCACCGGACGCCTAAGTAATAATTTATTACAGATTGCCCGTGAAGTTTATGGCGTGGATCAATCTCAGGCTGTCCTGGATATCGCCCAAGCTAAATATCCACAACTGAAGTTAGCCTGCGCCGAGGTTGTTGATTTGCCTTATGCTGACAATTTTTTCGATTTAGTGCTGATCAATGGTTCTTTGCATCATTTTTTTGCTGTCAAAAAAACTTTGACAGAAGCTAAAAGAGTTTTGAAACCCGGTGGTTATTTTGTGCTCTTGGGCGAGCCATCTAGTCTTTATCACAAAATTTACAATCCTTTTTTCTATATTTGGCTTGTGGATAGGGCTATAAATAAGATATTTTCTTTAGTCAAAAAAAGTCCCGCCAGTTCAGAAATAGAGCCTGAGGCAGAGGCCTATCATCCGCCTCAACTAAAACAGCAATTTTTGGATAGTGGATTTATTGTCCGCCAATTTTATACTTATGACTTTTTTCCTCGTCATGAGTCAAGAATCTGCTTAAAAATATATCGTTGGTATTTGCCCTATGAACACAAAATTTTAGCTAAGATTTGCCCATTTTTAGGCTCAGCTATACAAATTTTTGCCCAAAAACCAAAAAATGCCTAGATACTTGTCAAAATCAAAGATTATGCTACAATAGTGTGGCAAATATTGAATATTATTTATGCTAAAGCTCTTAACTTTAGCATAAATTATTAATAAAAAATATGAATAAATATCAGTCCAGTTCTCATAAGGTTATGTCTGCCCAGAGAGTTAAGATTACTTTTGTGGCCATTATTATTTTGGCTATTTTGGGTTGCTTGGTGGCCCTGCCAAAACCAGGCTTTATACCCAATAATAATTGGTTTAGGCAGTTTAAAATACACTTGGGCCTTGATTTGCAGGGCGGCACCCATCTGGTTTATCAAGCAGATGTATCACAAGTGCCGGATAATGAGCGTCGCGATAGAGTGGAAGCCTTGCGGGACGTGATTGAACGCCGGGTAAACGCCTATGGCGTGTCTGAACCGGTTGTCCAGACCAATTATAGCGGCGATAATTATCGTATTATTGTTGAGCTGGCCGGGGTGACCGATGTCAATCAAGCTATCAGTATTATCGACAAGACTCCTTTGCTCGAATTCAAGACACAAGGCCAGGCTCCTATTGATAATAATGACCAGAATGCCGTTCGTGATAAAGCCAACGACATATTACAGCGAGTACTGAAGGGCGAAGACTTTGCTGAGCTAGCCAAGCAATATAGTGAGGATCCAGTTTCAGCTGCTCAAGGCGGAGATTTGCCTTGGGTGACCAAAGGCAAATTTGTCCCAGAATTTGATACAGCCATTTTTGATCAGCTAAAGACAGGCGAGGTAGATAAACAATTAGTTGAATCTCAATTTGGCTATCATATTATCAAAAAAATAGAGGAGAGAACCAATGACAGTGGCGAAAAGGAAGTCCATGCCGCCCATATTTTGATAAAAAAAATTGACGCTGATATGGTCTGGGAGGATACTTCTTTGAGTGGCCGCAATATCAAAAAAGCCGAGTTAAGCTTTGATCAGAATACTCAAGAGCCCTTGGTCTTAATTAACTTTGATGACCAGGGTAAAGAAATTTTTGCTGATCTGACCACTGCCAACGTCGGTAAGCCAATCGCCATATTTTTGGATGGAGTTTTACGCTCTGAGCCGGTTGTGCAAGAAGCTATTACTGACGGAAGTGCCCAGATTTCCGGAAAATTCACCATCAAAGAAGCCAAACAGCTCGTCAAAGACTTGAATTTAGGCGCCCTGCCTGTGCCAATAAAACTAGTGACTCAACAAACAGTTGGCCCTACTTTGGGGCAAGTGTCGCTAGACAAAAGTTTGATAGCTGGCATTATTGGTTTTTTGGCAGCTGCTTTATTTATGCTCATTTTGTATCGTTTGCCGGGTATTTTAGCAGTGGTGGCCTTGGGGCTATATACTATTTTGAGTTTGAGTATTTTTGAAATTATACCAGTAACCATGACCATGGCCGGCATTGCTGGTTTTATTCTATCTATCGGCATGGCTGTGGATGCCAATATTTTAATATTTGAAAGAACCAAAGAAGAGTTATATAAAGGCAAAACTTTATGGACTGCCATTGAAGAAGGATTCAGCAGAGCTTGGCCATCAATTCGCGATTCAAATGTTTCCTCAATTATTACTTGTATAATTTTGGCTTGGTTTGGCACTTCGATTATCAGAGGTTTTGCTATTACCTTGGGGATAGGTATCTTGGTGTCCATGTTTTCCGCCATTACCGTGACCCGCACCTTCTTGTACTTAGTTGTTAACAAAAAATTAGAAAATAAATTGAGTTGGTTTGGCGTACATATTACTAAAACCACCGAAGAACAACAAAACCATGTATAGAATTATTCAAAAAAAAGCGCTTTGGTTTTCCATTTCAGCTATTGTCTGCGGAGCATCTCTGTTGGCTTTATTGATCTGGGGACTAAGGCCTGGCATTGATTTTACCGGCGGTAGCTTGCTGGAAGTTTCTTATTCTCAAGCTAGACCCGGCTTCCAGGCAGTAGAGGAAGCGCTTAAAGATGTTCAGCTCAAGGACCTCAAAATCCAGCCCAGCGGCGATAGAGACTATATCTTAAGATTTGAAAGTATTGATGAGACACAGCACCAAACTATTTTATCCAAGCTGCAGGATATTAAGCTGGATAACATCAATGATAATAAGCTGACCGAAAATCGCTTTGAATCTATTGGGCCCACTATCGGCGTAGAGCTAAAAAATAAAGCTATCCAATCCATTATTGTGGTTTTGATCTGTATTTTACTTTATATTGCTTATGCTTTTAGAAAAGTTTCCAAACCAGTAGAATCCTGGAAATATGGCGTGGCAGCCATCATCGCTTTGCTGCACGACGTGATTGTGGTGTCTGGTGTATTTGCGATTCTCGGCTACTTTGCCGGGATAGAGATAGATAGCTTATTTGTGACTGCTTTATTGACTGTCTTAGGTTTTTCTGTGCACGATACCATAGTAACCTTTGATCGTATTAGGGAAAATTTGTTCAGAAGTCGTAATTATGATGATTTCGAGGACATTATCAACTCCAGTGTCAACGAAACAATCATTAGGTCTTTAAATACCTCGTTGACCACGCTTTTAGCTTTGCTGGCAATTTATATTTTTGGCGGGGAAAGCACCAGATACTTTGTCTTGGCTCTAATTATTGGTATTATTACCGGTACCTACTCATCTATCTTTATTGCTTCACCAATTGTTTTATTGTTTAATAATAAAAATAAATAATCGCATAATATTTTTCACTTTCTGTCAAGAAAATATATATACCCCCAAAATAAAGGGGGTATTCAGTTTAAAGAAAATTATTATTTTTATTTAATATTAGCCAAAAAATGACATTATTTTAAACTCTATTTTGCGTTTTTTCTATTTGAGGGTTGACTTATTTTAAAAAATGTGTTATTCTATGAAATGTTTAAAAAGTAAACACATTTTTAAACGTTTAAGTAAAACATATGGAATCTATATTGGATCAAGTGATTACTGCCAGACATTTGTCAAATTTGGCAAATTTTAATCCCCATCAAACCCTAGATAACATCTTGGCGGCTTTGTCAGACCGCGAACGCGAGATTATTAAGTTGCGTCATGGTTTATCTGGTTATGAAAAAAAGACCTTGGAGGAAATTGGCCAAAAATACAAAGTCACTCGTGAAAGGGTAAGGCAGATTGAGAATACTGCTCTCAAGAAAATCACCAAAAATTTTGATCAAACCTATCTTAAGGAAATAGAAGATATTGCCAATGGCATTTTATCTGAACATGGCGGCATGATGTCAGAAACCAATTTAATCAAAGAATTATTGACCGTGCCCGGTAATACGCCGGAGAATCAGGCAGCTATTCGCTTTATCTTAAATCAATTACTGAAAAACCGTTTTCACTTCATCAAAGAATCCAAGGATTACCATAATTTTTGGAAAACTCCAGAGTCTTCCCAAGGTTTTTTTGAAGAAACCATTGATCATATTGCTAAATTGATCCATGGCCATGGTACGCCATTGCCCTTAGAACATCTTTTATCAAAAATTCAACAGCATGATTTTTATAAAGATAATGATGATTTGACTGATCGAGTGATTGTCAACTTTATTTACATCACCAAAAAACTAAAGGCCAACCCTTACGATGAGTGGGGTTTGGCAGAATGGTCAGCCATCAGTCCGCGTCGCATGAACGACAAAATTTATCTGGTCTTGAAAAAGGAAAATCGCCCCATGCACTTTACGGAAATTGCCGATATGATCAATAAAATGCAGTTTGATCAGCGTCAAGCCTATCCGGCCACCATCCATAATGAATTGATTTTAGATGATAAGTACGTTTTGGTGGGCCGTGGTATTTATGCCTTATCAGAATGGGGCTATAAGCCGGGCGTGGTCAGCGACGTGATCGCTGAAATTTTACAAGCCAATCCACAAGGCTTAAGTAAAAAGGAGATTATTGCCGAAGTATTAAAAAAGCGCTTAATCAAAGAAACCACTATTACTTTAGCCCTGATGAACAAAGATCGTTTTATCCGCAATGAACGAGGTCGCTACACTTTGAAAACTAATGCTTAAATGAGATTTTATTACAAGAACAACCGGTTTCCACTTGGGGCGGTTGTTTTTGTTTCCTACTACTTTAAAAATTTTGCAAAAAAAGGTATAATATACTGGTAGCCCATCAAAAAATAGCTATGAATTTTAGCGTTGAGGTCAATAATTTTATCAATACACTACTGACTATAGGTTCTTTGCCACCGGATATAGCTTTTATTTATTTAATGACCCACTATATCTGGCCAATTTATGTTGTCATGATTTTATGGATGGCTTATGATGTTTGGCTGACGTCTCTGCAGAATAAGTGGTTTGCTACTCACAAGTTCATCCTTTTGGCTATTGATATACCTAAAGATACCGAACAGACACCAAAGGCTATTGAGCAACTATTTGCCACCCTATCAGGCGCTCATACGCCCATCAGTACTCGCGATAAATATGCTGGCATGTTTCAGCTGTCATTTTCTTTTGAAATTGTCAGTATAGACGGCTATATTCAATTTTTGATTCGCACTCCCAGCCACTGGCGGGATCTGGTAGAGAGTTCCATTTATTCACAGTATCCCGATGCAGAGATCACTGAAGTGGAGGATTATACCACTGATTTGCCGCGTAAATTTCCCGACGACAAATACAATATGTGGGGTGCGGAAATAGTTTTGGTAAATAAAGATGTTTATCCCATAAAAACTTATATTGATTTTGAAGATGCGGTTTCCGGAGAATTCAAAGATCCAATGGCCTCAATTTTGGAAACTATGAGTAAAATACAGGCCGGTGAACAGGTCTGGGTGCAGCTGATAGTCAGACCGACTGACCACCTCTGGACTAATCGTAGCAAAGCTGAAGCCGACAAATTGGCTGGTAAAAAGGTTAAAGCACAGAAAGGTTTATTGGAAAGACTGTTTGGCCCTCTGTTTGGTTTATTTTTCCTGTCTGGCGGCGACTCTATTTTTTGGCCAACTGGCGCTGAATCCAAATCAGAAAAAAAGGCCAATGAACCAATTAGCTTGATGCTGTATATGACCCCGGGAGAGAGAATAAAGATTGAAGCAGTAGAAAAAAAGGCATCCAAAATAGGCTTTCAATGCAAAATTCGCTTGGTCTATCTATCGCCCAAAGAGCAGTATAATCCCGGCAGGGTAGTTTCTTCGGTGTTTGGTTCGCTGAAACAGTTTAGCACCATGCATTTGAATTCTTTTAAGCCCGATGCTAAAACCAAGACCAAAATAGAGTGGATTATGGTCAAAACCAGGACCAATTGGCGCCGTACAAACCTCATTAGAGCCTATAAGAGCCGCAGCGGCATCATCGGACATGGCTATTTTATATTAAATACCGAAGAACTAGCTACTTTGTGGCACTTTCCTAGCAAATTTATTCGCACGCCTTTATTGCAAAAAACAGAGTCCAAAAAAGCCGAACCGCCAGCTTCTTTGCCTATTATGTCTGGAATTTTTGATACCCAGACCGAGCAGGCAAGCGCTGAATTACGCCAGCAGCTAAAAACAGTGCCGGAATTCAATATACCCCTGGACAATACTTATTTTGAGGAGCGCTTTGCCAAAGACAAAAGCCAGGTCAAGCCAAGACATACAAAAAACGAGCCACCGACTAATCTACCCGTTACCAAATAAATATGAATGTTAATGATATAACAACTTTTGCTGAGACTAATTTCCGTAATTCACGGGTAAAGTTTGGTATTAAGACAGACGATAGGCGCCGACATATGTATATTATCGGTAAAACTGGCATGGGTAAATCAACCTTGTTGGAAAACATGATCATTCAGGACATCCAGGCCGGCAAAGGAGTTTGCGTAGTCGATCCACATGGTGAGCTGGTTGAAAAAGTGATTGATTTTATACCACAGAACCGCATCAATGATGTAATTTATTTCAATCCCGCTGACCTTGAATACCCGATAGCCTTTAATGTGCTGGAAAGCGTCAACATCGAGCAACGCCATTTGGTAGTTTCTGGATTGATCGGTGTCTTTAAAAAGATCTGGGCTGATTCCTGGGGCCCAAGACTAGAATATGTTCTGCATCATGCAATTTCTGCTTTGCTGGAATATCCTGGCTCGACCCTTTTGGGCATTATGCGCATGCTGACGGACAAAAAGTTTCGTGAGCGGGTAGTTGATAAAGTGACCGATCCAGTGGTAAAGGCCTTTTGGGTTGATGAATATTCTCGTTATCCAGACAATCTCAAGGCCGAAGCCATTGCTCCGATTCAAAACAAGGTAGGCCGATTTTTATCCTCTTCTTTGATTAGAAACGTCCTGGGCCAGGTCAGATCTTCCTTCTCAATGCGGGAAATTATGGATGGCAAAAAAATATTGTTACTAAATTTATCCAAAGGCAGGGTGGGCGAGGATAACTCGGCTTTACTTGGCTCCATGATGATCACCAAGATTCAGCTGGCTGCCATGAGCCGGATAGATACCCCGGAACAGGAGCGCAATGATTTTTACCTTTATGTTGATGAATTTCAAAATTTTGCCACCCAAAGTTTTGCCAATATTCTATCAGAAGCGCGTAAGTATAGGCTGAACTTGATCATGGCCCACCAATATATTGATCAATTAAAATGGGGTAATGATGAAACGGTCAAGTCGGCAGTCTTTGGTAATGTCGGCACCATCATTGCTTTCCGCGTTGGTGCTACTGATGCGGAATTTCTGGAAAAAGAATTTTTCCCGGTTTTTACTCAAGAAGATTTGGTCAATCTGTCTAAATACGAAATTTATCTAAAATTAATGGTTGATGGCGTAGCCACTGAGCCATTTTCAGGAGTAGGCTTGCCGCCGGTAATATTACCTGCCGAATCAATCGGCATCAAAGAAAAGGTGATCAAAGTATCCAGAGAAAGATATGCCAAGCCCCGCGAGATTATTGAAGATAAAATCGCTCGTTGGGCAGAAAATAAAGAGGGCAAAGAGCCAGAAAAAAACAGCAAAGAAGACAGAGTAAAAAAATCCAAAAAAAAAGGCGATGAGGAAAGAAAATCTGGTTCCAAAAAGCCAAAAATCAGCAAAATAATAAATTGCACTTACTGCGGTAAAGAAGCGGAAATCAATTTTGAGCCCGATCCTACTAGGCCAGTATACTGCGATGATTGTTTGATACTGGCCAAACAAGGAAAAATTCCCTCTCCTACCAGTATCAAAATACTCAAAGAAGAGTCAGCCAGTAAAAAAGTAGATGATGATCAGACCAAAGAACAGTTTATCTCTCTATCGGAAGCAATAAAATCAAATAATCTTCATTCTGGCAAAGAAAAAAGTAAGCAAGTGGCCGAGGATGAGCATCTGCTTCAGCCAGGACAAATTGTTAAGTTTTAACGCGATACCATGCCATATTATCTTAAAATAAAAAAGCTGGACATATCTACCGGCCAGTCAAATATAGCCCTGCTTAACGAAAAAGAGGCCACTCATTATGGTATCAGGGCCGGCGATAAGATAAAAATTTGTTGGCAAAAAAATCGTGTAATCGCTGAGGCTAATACTACTGCCAAAAATGTAAAGCCCGGTCAAATAGGGCTATATAAAGACATTTGGGAGCAAATAAGTATTCCGCCCAATACTATTGTTGAAGTAGAATTTTTGCAAAGATCGCAGTCTATTCAAGCCATCAAAAAACGTCTTTTGGGTAAAAAATTAAAGTACCAAGATTTTTACCAAATATTTTCCGATATCGCCAGCGGCGTTTTGACCAGAACAGAAATTACCTATTTTGTGGCTTCCAGTTTTATTAAATCCTATACTGATCAGGAGCTTTATTATATGGTAAAAGCCATGGCGGAAACTGGTGAAATGCTCAAATTTAAAGGTATAGTGGCTGATAAACATTCAGTCGGTGGTTTGGCCGGTAATCGTACTACTATGGTGGCTGTACCTATTATAGCAGCCTTGGGGCTGACTATACCAAAGACTTCTTCCCAAGCTATTACTTCGCCGGCTGGCACAGCTAATACCATGGAAGTGCTGGCCCCAGTGGCTTTTAGCGCTGAGGCGATATACAAAATAGTCAATAAAGTTCATGCTTGTTTGGTTTGGGGCGGCGGTCTAAATTTAGCTCCGGCTGATGATAAAATCTTGGAAGTTTCTTATCCTTTATCACTAGAGCCCTATGATAAAATGCTGGTTAGCATCATGGCTAAGAAGGTGGCTATGGGTGTGACTCATTTGGTGATTGATATGCCGGTTGGGCCAACCACCAAAATACCCAATATGACTATTGCCAAAAATTTGGAGCGTAAATTCAAATATTTGGCTAGACGTTTTGGCATCAAAATAAAAGTAGTTATGATACATACAGAAGATCCGGTAGGCAGAGGAGTAGGCCCTGCCTTAGAGGCTCGCGATGTTTTGCGCGTGCTCCAGCAAAAAGATAATTATCCGGCTGACCTGGCCAACAAAGCTATTCATCTGGCTGGTGAGCTTTTAGAACTGACCGGCAAAGCAAAACATAGGCATGGGGCTAAAATGGCCTGGCAAACCCTAGAATCTGGAGCTGCCTGGAAAAAAATGCAGGAAATCATCAAGGCGCAGGGCGGCAATCCAACCATTGATCCGGAGAGCATTGTCTTGGGTGCTTGTAAAAAATATTTTAATGCCAAGCATTCGGGCAAAATAATTTTTACTGATAATAAAGCCTTGAATACCGTGGCTCGTATTTTGGGCGCGCCCAGCGACCAGTTGGCCGGCGTTTATCTAAACAAAGAATACGCTGATCACGTCAAAAAAGGCGAGCGCCTATTTACGCTTTATGCCCGCAACAAAGAGCGGCTGCATTTGGCTACGGTCGCCTTAGAAAAAATGTCAATTTTCAAAATTGGCAAACAGTAAATTTTACTAACCAAAAAATATATGACTAGAATTATTATCGCTTCTGGTCCGGTGATAGTCGAAAATAATAAGGTTCTTCTCAACCAACATGGCGACACTGATTTTTGGAAATTTTGTGGCGGCCGCGTAGAGGATAGCGAACAAAATTTGATCACAGCCGCGCAAAGAGAAGCTAAAGAAGAAATGGGTATTGAAATAGAAATACTGGATCCAGAGCCGTTTATTACTTATACCCACAAAGATACCGATCAAGGACGCATTGATGTATTATTGGTGCACTATTTATCTAAAAGAATAGGCGAGATAAAGCCCGGAGCTGATATCAGAGAATGGCAATGGTTTGATCTGGATAAATTACCGGCTAATTTTGGGCCAAATATCCTGCCCGCTCTAAAGCATTTTAATCTTATAAAATAAAAAAGAAGCCCCGCGCCTGCGGAGCTTCGATGTTTCTGCGCCCTAGTCTCTTCTTAGGCCACTTCCTGGGTGCGGTCTAGAAAAGAGACGTCGATTTCACTTGCCAAGTAAGCGAGCAGTCTGTCCAAAGCCTCTTGCCCGGCAGGGCTGTTTTCGAAAATCAGCCGAAGGCGATGAAGCTCGGGATAGCCGACCTCTGGCCAATGCCCGTCCAGAACCGGATCGTCATCGCGATGCTCAAGATGCTTGATCAGCCACTCTAACCTCAGGTTGCTTGGCTCAGGCGGCACCAATAGATCAAGGATGCCGTATTGATGCGTCATGACCAAAGCTTCACAGTCAGCCGGCTGATCATCTTTGCCCAAAACAGTTTCTTGATAGGGCAGATTGAGCATTTTGGCAACTTCGCGCATGAAGACCAATAATTCCTCTAGCCGGCTGGGCTCAACCATCACCCTGATAAGGTCGCCTTCATGCTTCATGATGATGAACTTCAGATGAGTGGCTTGCACCCTATCACGGATGACTGAAAAGCACCGTTCAGGAAATTCGTACTCGACAAGTATTCGACGCAGAACCATCTCGAAAACATTGCTGTCAGACATGAGTATCGCCTCCCCAGAAAGTCTGATCGAGATGGTTTCTGTCCAATGAACGTCCGTGTTGAATATAAACTACTCTTTTTTTACATAGTCGTCAATTAATATCATTTTGACATTTTGGTGGTTTTTTATTATAGTATAAAAACTCAATAAAAAACATGAGAAATAAAGAAAAAGGCAGGATCTTGGTAGCTTTATCCGGCGGAGTAGATTCGGCGGTGGCTTTGTATTTACTAAAAAAACAAGGTTACGAGGTAGAGGCCGCTTTTATGAAAAATTTTTCTGCTAGAGCAAATATCAAGGGCGACTGCCCCTGGAAAGAAGACCACCTAATGGCTTATCGGGTAGCCAGCCAGCTAAAAGTGCCCATTCGGACATTTAATTTTGAAAAACAATATCACCAGAAAATAGTAAGCTATATTTTTTGCTCTTACAAACAAGGGCAAACGCCAAATCCCGATGTCTTATGTAATAATGAAATAAAATTCAAATTATTTTTAGATAAAGCTATCAAGCTTGGCTTTGATAAAATAGCTACCGGTCACTATGCTCAAATCAAACAAACAAAAAATGTCTATCGCCTATATCGTGGCCGGGATAAAAACAAGGATCAATCCTATTTTTTGGCTGGTTTAGGCCAAGCCCAATTAGCTAAAAGTTTATTTCCCATTGGCCACTTGACTAAGCCACGGGTCAGAAGCATTGCTAAAAGGGCAAAACTCGTAAATGCTGATCGGCCAGACAGCCAAGGGATTTGCTTTATCGGCAAAATAAATCTAAAAGATTTTCTGGCGCAAAAAATAAAACCCAAAGAGGGAAAAACTCTAAATACTAAAGGTGAATTTTTAGGCACACATCAGGGCGTTTGGTATTATACCATCGGCCAGCGTCAAGGCTTAAATCTATCTGGCGGACCTTGGTATGTGGTAGATAAGAATGTCAAAAAAAACATATTAACCGTTGCTCGCCTTAATGAATCATCCCTATACAAAAAAACTATTAAGATAGATTCACTACACTGGTTAGGCAAAATCTATAAATTACCGCTTAGAGCTAAGGCCCAAGTTCGCTATCGCCAGCCAGCTCAGAATGCCACTTTGTATAAGGAAAAAATTATTTTTACAGTGAGGCAAAGGGGGGTGGCTAGCGGACAAATTCTGGTTATTTATAAAAATAAAGAACTAATAGCCAGCGCTACTATAATATAATTTTTTTAAATTTAAGATTTTCTTAGCTAATATTAGCCAAAATATTGGTTATTTTTATTTTTTTGTCTTTGGGGGCTTGACAAATCTATTATTTATGTTAGCATATACAACTGCTCGGTATGGGCGTAGCTCAGTCAGGATCCCGGCCGGAAAGAGCGCTGCATTATCGGTGCAGAGGTCGCAGGTTCAAATCCTGCCGCCCATACCATCCGTTCTTCAAACAGACATAAGGGGAGCCTCCGTAGCTCAATTGGTAGAGCGCAGCCCTCACACGGTTGCGGTTTCCGGTTCGAGTCCGGACGGGGGCCCCATCCAGTCTCAGGGACTGGGCTGATTGTCGCCTGACATACCGTTAAGGAAGGATCCTTGGAAACGACTTGTTCGTACCTAGGCATGCCACGACGGGACAGGGACAAAGCGGCTCAGTCTCCACTCGTGCTCCTGCTCGCGCAGGAGCTTTTTTTACTAAAAAATTGACATTTTGGGCCAATTTGATATTATTTATATGTCTAGCTCTTCTGTCGGCTGCCGTCCGCGAAGTCGAGCAAGCGGAGCGGAAACTATCACCGATCACCAATCATCGTTTGCCACATCAACTAGCGGACGGCAGCCGCTCTTCAAACCGTTGTGCGGGCCTGATAAGCTCGCCTCCACCTTGCTGGCGCAACAAGGAGGGAGATTGGATACAACGCAAGTACCCAATACAACGGTTTTTTTCTTTTCTGTCAAATTATTTCATTGATAGTCAAAATTTGACTTTTTACCCCAATTTTACTATAATTTAAGCAAAACAAACCATTAAAATGATGGTTTTTTTGGTCTAAAATTATGACTAGTAAAGATTTAAAGAAAAAATTTCTAGAATATTTTAGAAGCCAGAATCATCAGATCATTGATTCGGCTTCTTTGATACCAGACAACGATCCAACGGCTTTATTTACGACTGCTGGCATGCAGCCTTTGGTGCCATATCTGACCGGTGAAAAACATCCACAGGGCACTAAACTGGCTAATATACAAAAATGCTTGCGCACCGATGATATTGATGAAGTGGGTGACAATGTCCATCATACTTTTTTTGAAATGCTGGGTAATTGGTCGCTGGGTGATTATGGTAAAGCAGAGGCCATTCATTATTCTTGGGAATTTTTAACTAAAGTTTTAAAAATAAACAAAAAGAAATTGGCAATTTCTGTTTTCGCCGGCAATAATGTTTTGCCGGATCCTGATCTTGAATCAGAAAAAGCTTGGCTAGATCTAAAAATATCAAAAAATAGAATTGCTAGACTAGCTGACAATTGGTGGGGTCTGCCCTCGGGCATCGGTCCTTGCGGGCCTGATACAGAAATGTTTTATTGGTCTGCTAAAACCAAAGAGCCGGATAGCTTTGATACCGAGGATAAAAATTGGGTAGAAATCTGGAATGATGTTTTTTTGGAATACAACAGAAGCAAGGATGGCTCTCTGCAAAATTTACAGCAGAAAAATGTCGACACCGGTATGGGTTTAGAAAGAACCCTGGCCGTTATCAATGGCCTGGATGACAATTATCTGACAGACTTATTCCAGCCTATTATCAAAGCCATCGAAACAATCAGTGGCCATAAATATGAGGATAACTTAAAAGCTTTTCGAGTAATTGCCGACCATATTCGCAGCGCTGTTTTTATCATGGGTGACGACAAGGGTTTTGGGCCGTCAAACAAAGACCATGGCTATGTTTTACGTCGTTTGATCAGGCGCGCTATACGTTTTGGAAAAAACATTGATATTAATCACAACTTTACTCAAGATTTATCTAAGGTTATCATTGAACATTACCAAGATGACTACCCGGAGCTAAAAGCCAACCAAGTATTTATTTTGGAAGAGGTAGATAAAGAGGAAACTAAGTTTAATCTCACCCTAAACAAAGGCTTAAGGCAGCTGGAAAAAGTGCTCAAAGCCAATCAGCTATCAGAGAAGACGGCTTTTGAACTCTATACTACTTATGGTTTTCCTTTGGAAATGACCTTGGAGCTAGCCGCAGAAAAAGGCCTCAAATTATCCAAAGAAAAATATCAAATTGAATTCAAAAAACATCAAGATTTATCTCGAACTGCTTCAGCTGGCATGTTTAAGGGCGGGCTAGCCGACGATAAGGAAACCACCAAAAAACACCATACTGCTGCCCATCTTATGCTGCAAGCCCTTCGCCAGGTACTCAATGACAGTGTCCGACAAAAAGGCAGCAATATCAATGCCGAACGCATTCGCTTTGATTTTTCTTATCCGGAAAAAATGACGCCCGAGCAGATTAAAAAAGTAGAGAACATAGTCAACCAACAAATCCAAAAAAAACTGCCGGTCACTTGGCAGGAAATGACTTTGGCTGAGGCCAAACAATACGGTGCCGTAGGATCTTTTGAACATAAATACGGTGATAAAGTAAAGGTGTATACAATTGGCGACCCTTCGCTAGCTTCAGAGCCTGCTTTTAGTCGGGAGATATGCGGCGGACCTCACGTAGAAAATACCAGCGAGCTGGGGCATTTTAAAATATTAAAAGAGGAATCATCTTCTGCCGGAGTGCGTAGAATCAAAGCAATTTTGGAATAGCTGTTTGTCATTGCGAGTCCCGTGAAAAGGGACGCGGCAATCCACAATTTTTGGATTGTTTCGCTACGCTCGCAATGACATGAATAAAAATAATAAAATATAATTAATTTAATTTCTAACAGGATGAATATTCAAATTTACAAAAACAATTTTGATTTAACCGACCCTTTTAAGCAATATTTGGAAGAAAAATTCAGCGCCCTAAGCAAATATCACGAAAATATCCTTTCTTTTAAAGTAGAGCTCAATCGGGATCAAAAACATAACAAGGGAGACGTTTTTACTATTGAGGCTCATCTGCAGCTGCCGCATCACAAAAGCTTAATAGTCAGAGAAAAGCACATTGATGCCCGAGCAGCGGTTGATATTGCCCAAGAAAAATTGGCCAGACAATTATTAAAAATAAAAGATAAGCAAAACAGTCGAATTAAAAAAACATCTAGACTATTAAGATCAATGCGATTTTGGAATAAAAATCAGGAATAAATTTATGGGAATTTTGCAGAAGATATTTGGCGATGCCAATCAAAAATACATCGACAGCCTCAAGCCTCTAGTCAAACAAATCAATGACCTGGAGCCGACTTTGGAAAAATTATCCGATCAGGAGCTCAAAGAAAAAAGCTTGGCTCTAAAAGCAGAGGTACAGGCCGGTAAAAATCTGGATGATGTCCTGGTGTCGGCTTTTGCTTTGGTTCGAGAAGCAGCCAAACGCACCCTCAAACTGCGCCATTTTGATGTCCAACTTCTTGGTGGCATAGTATTGCATCGCGGCCAGATTGCTGAAATGAAAACCGGTGAAGGCAAAACCTTGACTGCGCCACTGGCCCTTTATCTCAATGCTTTGTCAGGCAAAGGCGCTCACTTAGTAACAGTTAATGACTATTTGGCTAAGCGCGACGCTACTTGGATGGGCCAAATTTATCATTTTTTGGGCTTAACAACGGCCGCCATCCAGCACGAGGCTTCTTTTATCTATGATCCGACTCATACTGGCGAACAAAAAGATGAATTGCGTGATCGGGGCGTCAAAGTAGTCATGGATTATCTACGGCCAGTCACTCGCCAAGAAGCCTATAGCGCTGATATTACCTATGGCACCAACAATGAGTTTGGTTTTGACTATTTGCGCGACAATATGGCTCAAGATGCTACTTATCAAGTGCAGCGCGGTTTGCACTATGCCATTGTCGATGAAGTGGATAGCATTTTGATTGATGAAGCTCGGACGCCTTTGATTATTTCTGCGCCAGCCGAAGAATCAACCAGTCGCTATCAACAATTTGCTCTACTAATAAGCAATCTGCAAGAAAATACCGATTATAATATTGATGAAAAAATGAAGGCCGCCACCCTGACTGAAGAGGGCATCAAAAAGATGGAAAAGCTCCTGGGTGTCGATAATATTTATGAAAGCCACGGCTTGGACATAGTCCATCATCTTGAGCAGGCCTTGCGAGCCAAGACTTTGTTCATTCGCGATCGCGACTATATCGTACGCGATAACGAAGTAATCATCATCGATGAATTTACCGGCCGGATGATGCCCGGGCGCAGATACAGTGAAGGCTTGCATCAGGCTATTGAGGCCAAAGAAAATGTGGAAGTGCAAAGAGAAAGTATGACTTTAGCTACCATTACTTTCCAGAATTATTTTAGGATGTATGAAAAACTTGCTGGTATGACTGGTACAGCGGCTACTGAAGCCGAGGAAATGGCCAAAATTTATAATTTAGATGTCACTGTCGTCCCAACCAACAAGCCATTTATCAGGGCCGATCTAAAAGACAGAGTCTATAAAAATGAACGCGGCAAATACAAAGCCATTGTCCAAGAAATAGAAACTTTGCACAAAAAAGGTCAGCCGGTTTTGGTTGGCACTATTTCCATAGAAAAAAATGAGCTCCTGGGCTCATACTTAGAAAAGGCCGGTATACCTTTCCAACTCTTGAATGCAAAATTCCACGAAAAAGAAGCTGAAATCATCGCTCAAGCCGGCCGCAAAGGAGCAGTCACCATTGCCACCAATATGGCTGGACGTGGCGTTGACATCATCTTAGGCGGTGCACCGTTTAATCAAGCTTCCTACGAGGAAATAAAGGCTTTAGGCGGCCTGCATATCCTGGGCACCGAGCGACATGAGTCACGTCGCATTGATAATCAGCTAAGAGGTCGAGCTGGCCGTCAAGGCGATCCGGGCTCTTCTCAATTTTATATTTCCATGGAAGATGACCTGATGCGCATATTTGGTTCGGAACGCATGAAAGGCATGATGGAGCGCCTGGGCGTACCAGATGACATGCCAATAGAAAATCAGCTGATTTCCAATTCCATTGAATCTGCCCAAAAGAAAGTGGAGGGCCATAACTTTGATATCCGCAAACACTTAGTAGAGTATGATGATGTTATTAATAAACACCGTCAGGTAATCTACAAACTGCGGCAAAATATCCTGGATATTTTTAGGGAAAAATCCGATAAGCCTGCCGAACAATCAAGCCAGGACATTATTCTTGATTATGTAAACCAGGAAATTCAAAATGTGATTTCTTTTCACACTTTGAGTCAAAAAAATGTCGGTGATTTTAATCCCAAAGAAATCATTGAAACTATAAAATCTATTTTCCCTTTGAGCACGGATGAGGAAAACAAAGTCCTAGAGCTTTTGGATAATAACAAAAAAAATAATTCACATGCTGAGCGCAGCGAAGTGATTGATTATCTGGACAGTCTGGCTAAAAATAAATATGAAATTTTAGAAAAAGAAATAAATAGCCAGGTGACTTTGGAAAACTCAGCTTGGACGCCGATGCAGATGATCGAACGCGGGATTATGCTGCGCAGCATCGACACGCTCTGGGTGGAGCATCTGACCTCTATGGACAAACTGCGCACCGGCATCGGTCTGCAAGGCTATGGCCAGCGCGATCCGCTGGTAGAGTACAAGCGCGAGGCTTTTGGCTTATTTAATACTTTGATGGCTGCCATTCGCCAGCAAATAGTCTATTCTGTGTACAAGATTGGCATTGCCCGCAAAATGGCCGCTCCTGGACAACAAAGACAGCGCCAGTTTACTGAGCAAAAAGCCGGCTTCCAGCCATTCCAAAAAGAAGTAAAGGACAGAGAGCAGGCTAATCAAATATTGCCATCGAAGCCCAGAGATGCTTCTGGGCACAAGATAGGCCGCAATGATCCTTGTCCTTGTGGAGCTAAGACAAAAGACGGTATGCCAATAAAATATAAGAATTGCCATGGAAAATAAAAATAATGGAAATAATTGAAACGAAATCATTTAAACTTGCCAGTTTTTCAAAGGGTGATAAAAATTCATCTAAGTTAGCTATTCTATTGCCAGGCAGACTCGATACCAAAGATTATATTAATTTCATAAGCCATGCCAATCTACTCTCTAATCATGGTTATTATGTACTAGCCATAGATCCCCCCGGCACTTGGCAAAGCCCCGGTTCAATTGAATTATTCACTACTACAAATTACATAAGAGCCATAAACGAATTGATAGACTATTTTGGCAATAGGCCAACTTTATTATTGGGCCACAGCCGTGGCGCTGCAACCGCTATCCTTGTGAGTGACAATCCATCGGTATTGGGCGTAATTGCAATCATGGCAAATTTTGGCAGTCCGACTAATCCCAAACGGGATTCTTTAAAAAAAGGTTTTGAACAGACCTATAGGGATATGCCTCCTGGTAATATCAAAAGCAAAGATCAGATGGAATTCGCCTTGCCAATTGCTTATTGGGAAGACGGAAAACATTATGATGTAAAGAACTCGTTGATTCATTGTGCAAAACCAAAATTAATAATCTATGGTACAAATGATAAGTTTACACCTACTCAAGAAGTAGAGGAATTGTACAAAATAATCCCCCAACCAAAAATGTTAAAGAAAATTTATTCCGTTCATGATTACAGATACTCTGTAAAAGCAATAAAAGAAATTGAAGGTGACATAAATCAATTTTTGAAAAAGTATTTATAAAATTTTTTGTATATGGAACAAGAAATCAAGAAAAAAGTTGGTGTTGGATTCGGAATAATGATTATGAAGGATGGAAAAATGCTTCTCGGAAAAAGGCATGTTGATCCTGAAAAGGCTGATTCCGAATTACGTGGGGAGGGAACCTGGACCATGCCCGGTGGCAAATTGGAATATGGTGAGTCGTTTGAAGAAGGCGCTAGACGCGAGCTTAAGGAAGAAACCGACCTGGACTTAATAGATGCAAAAATCATTTGTGTAAATAATGACAAAAATGACTTTGCGCATTTTGTCACCATTGGATTATTTTCTGATAATTTCAGCGGAGAACCAAAGGTAATGGAGCCAGATGAAATTGTTGAATGGAAATGGTTTAAGCTTGATGATCTGCCGACACCAATGTATTTTCCCAGCGCAAAAATAATAAAAAACTATCAAAAAAAATCGTTCTATATCAAATAGAATCTCTGTTAGACATATCATTATGACCAATAAATTTGAGGATATAAAAAATAAAC
Source organism: Patescibacteria group bacterium (assembly GCA_041650755.1). Classification (GTDB taxonomy): domain Bacteria; phylum Patescibacteriota; class Patescibacteriia; order UBA1558; family GWA2-36-10; genus JBAZKN01. The sequence continues at coordinate 141,651 of JBAZKN010000001.1, forward strand.
CAGAATTTCCGCCTGATTTATTTGACAATCATGATGTTGTCGCACTAGCTGAAAATGCGCATGGAGAGCACGATGAAACAATATTAAAATTTCTAGATCAATTTATAGACCAAATCAATGAAATTTTTATTGAATTGCCAATAGATTATCAGCAATCCATCGATGCTTACCTTAAAGATGGGCAGATTGATCAGGCCTTAGAAGAATTATTCGCTGGTGCAGAAAAAGAGGGAAAAAATATTAGAGGATTATTATTGATTATAGATAAAATAAAACAAGCGAAAAAATCAGTCATTTGTTTTGACTCTGCCAAAAACCCTCAAGGAGCATACAAAAATCCCTCCAGCTATGGTCGATATTTTTTAGCCGGTGAATCTAGAGATGAGGATATGTTTGGTTTAATTATTGATAGAATAAAAATTAAACCTGGCAAATATTTGCTAATTGGTGGAGCAAACCATTATCAACCTGGGAAACATCAAAGAAGCGGTGAGGATACCTTGGGACAAAGATTGGCTGATAAATTAGGGGATAAATATAGGGGCATTTTCATGGAAAATAAAGAACCACAATTTACAGCACCGGAACAAGAAACAAAAATCATTAACGGCAAGTTGTGCCGCAAAGTTTTTAGCGGCTATACTGTCAGGCAGTATTTTTCCCATGAAACTCCGGAAGCAGGTCCTGGCCCGGGCTGGGATACTCGTTGGGACATATTAAAAGAGCATGGTGTCGATGAACCATCAGAATTGCCGGATGATCCTTATTATACTTGGGAACCAATAGAATAAAATGAAAAAAATATTGTCCATCAAAAAGCCAATTTATGCGTTCATTGACGCTTCTAATTTGTTTTATGACGGCGAAAAAAGTTTGGGTTGGAAAATAGACTATAAAAAACTAGCCGATTATCTAAAAGATAAGTACAAAGTTAGAAGGATATATTATTATGGTGGCATTGAAATTCATAATTATCGATATTCTTCTCTGGATTATAAACCAATAGATTTGTCCCGGCTGATAACCCACTTGGAAGATATGCTTCGTAATGATAGATTGAGCGAAACGGAAATACTCATACTGGGTATACATATAAAAAGAGCTAAATTTTATAAAAGATTAGGGGAATTTGGCTATAATCTTCAATTAAAGCCAGTCAAAATTTATCACGACGAAAACGGCAACACTGTAAAAAAGGCCAATTGTGATGTTGATATGACGTTTGATTTAATGAAATATCTGAGCAAATATAGTGGCGTAGTTGTTTTATCCGGTGACGGTGATTTTGTCCCTGTGTTAAGTTATTTAAAACACAAAGGTAGGTCCGTGACTATTCTAGCAAGACCAGAACGTACAGCAAAGGAAATTAAAAAATTAGCTGGCAGTAATTTTAGAGATTTCCATTATTTACGGGAAATATTAAAATATGATAATAAATCTACAAATAAAAGAAAAGGACCCGTTTAGGATCCCTCTCATGTTTAGTGTTACTATATTAGCATAATTATAAAAAATAGTCAATGGTTATCCACAACCACTATATATGCCGACTAAAATTCTAAAATTCCGAGATTATTTAGTGCCCTTAATATTATCCGGTGAAAAGGATGTCACCTGGCGATTATTTGATGATAAAAATTTACAGGCTGGTGATGAAATTGATTTAATCAACTGGAATAATGGGGAAAAATTTGCCACCGGCATCATATTGAAAATCAGAGAAAAAAAATTAAACGAAATAGAGGATAATGATTTTCAAGGACACGAAAAATTTACTGATAAAGAAGCCATGCTCAAGACTTATCAGACCTACTATGGTGATAAAGTAAACTGGGACACGGTCGTTAAAATAATAAAATTTAAAATCATAGATAATAATATCCGTTTGCAAGATACCTATAACAAAATTGCTGTGCGTTGGCACGCTGATCACAGCAATGATGATTGGTGGGTAAAAGGTGTAAATAAATTTATTAATTACTGTAAAAAGGGGGCGTTAATTCTAGATGCTGGTTGTGGCGCCGGAACTAAATCTAAATATTTAACACAGCATGGCTTAAAGGTAATTGGCATTGATTTTGCCGAGAAAATGATTGCAATAGCGAAACGCGAAGTTCCCAATGCTAATTTTTTTACATTAGACATAAATAATGTTGATAAACTAGACTATTTATTTGATGGTATTTTTTTACAAGCTGTAATTATTCACTTCCCCAAAAACGAAATTACTAATTCATTGAAAAAATTAGCCAGTAAATTAAAGAGATCTGGATTTATATACATAACTGTCAAGGAAAAAAAAATTAATGGGGTTGACCAGGAAATATTAAAAGAAAACGATTATGGCTATACCCATGAACGCTTTTTCTCTTATTTTACTACTGATGAAATTCGCACCTTTCTATTAAATAGCGGTTTTGAGGTGGTCTATGAAAAAGTCATACCAAGCGGCAAAACCAGATGGATACAAATAATGGGAAAAAAGATTTAAAAATGCCTAATAAAAAACCAAAAATCGTAGCGGTTTCCGGAGGCTTTGACCCGGTCCATATCGGCCATGTTAGATTGTTTACGGCCGCTAAAAAGTTGGCTGATAAATTAGTAGTTATTTTAAATAATGACAATTGGCTAAAAAAGAAAAAGGGTTATGTCTTTATGCATGAAAAAGAACGTAAAGAAATAATAGAGGCTTTTACGGTCGTAGATAAAGTCGTTATCACTAAACACCCCAAAAATCCCAAAGACATGAGTGTCTGCACGGCCTTACGCCAAGTCAAGCCAGATATCTTTGCCAACGGCGGCGATAGAAAATTAAATAACATACCAGAGGTGGCGACCTGCCGCAAAATAAATTGTAAAATGGTTTTTAATGTTGGCAAAGGTGGTAAAGTCCAGTCCAGCTCTTGGCTAGTCGATCAACAACTGCAGCGCAAAAATCACCGTCATGCCAAAAAATAACGAGCCACTGGTTGATATCAGGAAATATTGCCCGGGAATAAAAATCTCTTTGGATAAATACCGGCGAAAGAAAGAAAAAACAGCTTATGTGCGCTTGACAATAGCCAAAAAGGTAAATCAAGCACAGAAGTTATTGCCCAAAGGCTACCACTTTATGATCAGAGATGCTTGGCGATCGGTGGCTGTCCAAAAAAAGATTCACCAAAATTTCATTGCTCTTTTTAAAGGAAAGTATCCGCGTTGGCCACAAACTAAAATAGTCAGAGAAGTCAATAAATTTGTGGCTCCTTGGCAGGGCAAAATGGCTTCCGGACATTTGACCGGCGGGGCAGTAGATATCCGCATCGTTGATGCTCGTGGCCGGTGTCTGCCCATGAATTATCGGCAAATATCCTATCATGATAATGCTTCACCAAAAAGCCAAAATCTGCCAACCTATATTAGAAAAAATCGCGAATTACTGTTCAGGGTCTTAAGTAGAGTTGATTTTCATAATAATCCGCGGGAATATTGGCACTGGTCTTGGGGAGACTACTACTGGGCCAAAAATAAAAAGAAAAAAATAATTTACAAAATAATATGGCCAGAGAAATCGAGGTAAAAGCTAGAGTAAAAGACTTTGATCAAGTAATTGCTAAATTGCGTGATCTTGGCTGTGAAATAACAGAGCCGATTATTCAAGACGATAAGATATTTGTTCATAAAGATTATGGTGATTATGTGAAACTGCATATTGGCTCAAATGTTTTAAGAATACGCACCGTTAACAATGAAAAATCTTTTTTTACATTAAAACAATCTGTAAAAAATGAGCTTGACTGCATAGAAAAACAGACCGAAGTAGCTAAGCCCCAAGAAATGCACGATGCCTTAATAATGATGGGCTATGAAAACGTTGTTTCAGTTTATAAGAAAAGACAGAAAATAAAATATCAAGACTACACCATATGCCTTGACCAGGTCAGGGATTTGGGAAATTTTATTGAAGTGGAAAGATTATTTGAAGATGATAAAGAGGCGAGTGGAATACAAGAAGAAATATTTGAGTTTTTAGAAACTCTAGGCGTTGAAGAGCAAGACAGAGTAACACACGGCTATGATACTTTAATGTATTTAAAATTAAACAATAAAATTAACAATTAATCAATTAACCATTATGTCGTATCAAAAAAACATTTTAGAAGCAACCAAAAATAACACAAACTTTCGCACAGTATTATTTACCGGCAAAAAAAGCCAACTAGTCGTGATGGACATTAAACCGGGCGAGGAGATTGGTTTGGAAACCCATGACAATGTAGAACAAACTCTTTTTTTCTTGACTGGTACAGGGAAAGCCGTTCTAAACGGCCAAGAATCAGTGGTCAATGCCGGCGATGCAGTGATAGTCACGCCTGGCACAGCCCACAATTTTATCAACACCGGCACGGAAACTTTGAAAGTTTATACTATTTACGCTCCAGCTAATCATATTGATGGTCGCATACACAAGACTCCGGCCGATGCTCAGGCTGATGAAGAGGATGAAGACTTTGGACACGGTGTGAAGTAAAAAAATGCCCAGCAATTTTGAACAACCTAGAGAAGATAAGACGCCTTTTCATGAACAGCCGGAAACTATCCAGTCTGGTTCAAAATTTGATATTCTGAAATTGGGACGACCAAAATCCGTACAAGCGATAGACCAGGGGGAAATCAGAGAATTTGAACAAGCGTCTTTTGCTGTTACTGAATATTTTGTTGACAATGAAAAATATCTTGCCGAAGCTACGGAGCTAAAAACATTTTTCCAGACCATCCAAGCTGAACTAGGCGAAACCATACCGACAACCTGGTTTGTGATTGGCCACCCGTCTGATCCAAAACGGAAAGGTGTTTCTTTGTATGCTATCCAGGATTTGGAACAATTTCAGGCTGAAGAGGGAGTGAAAACTTTACCAGAACTAAATCAAACCGAATTTTCTAAAAGTTTTTTGGAAAAACTTTTAGATATCCAACAGAAAATTTATCAACTACTTGAAAAGTTGGCCAAAGAAAATGACTTACCGATTGACAAACTTGATCCAGGGGCTTTGGACCCCAAGAGATTTAAAGAAGAGGTTGTTTATTCTCCGGATAGTGAAAATTTAGTGATTGCTAATTTATTTAATATTGATGCCAAAACCATCAAAGAAATTATCGGCAGTAAGGCTAAATTTGAAGGCACAAAATTATCCCAATTAAAATTAATAAAATTATTGGGCCTAGGCAGCATCGCAGAAAAAATAGATTGGTTTCTGGAAAGAAGCGCTGTTTTAGAATTTACTAAAAATAAACGTGCCCACAATCATCTCAATAAAGAAAAAATGCAAGCTCTTGGGCAAGAAGGCAAAAAGGCAATGGCCTTAACTTTTGATGATGGTCCCAATGAACAAACTGCCGAATTGCTGGACATTTTAAAGGCTGAAGGCGTCAAAGCTACATTCTTTTTAACTGGTTCGATGATACCAGGACGAGAAGCTCTGGTGAAGCGTATGGTAGAGGAGGGCCACGAGGTTGGTGTACATGAATGGGGACACTTGACGCCCGACATTAGTAAACTATTTACCGATCCAAAAAATTATGCAAAGGGGCGCTTTGTCGGCCCGAGGCCAGATTTGGGCGATATTCAAAAAACTTGCAACTTAATAGAACAAATTACTGGTCAAAGGCCTACTATGGGTAGACTAGCCGGCGCGCATGGTACTTTAGATAGCTGGCGAGAATATGAACACATGGATTTAGATATTATTAACGCTCAAGCCTGGGACATCATGACTATGTTGCCACGTCGCAGATTAACTGCTAATATGCTGCTAAAAGCTGCCCTCTTGGGCAATAAACATGGCCAAATCAGACTTTTTCATATTGGCTGCATGAAAGATAATAGCGAACCCCTAAGCCCAGACGAAATAAAGCGTGAAAAAGGCGAAGTTTATCCGCCAGAGGAAACGGTAAAAATGATCCGAGAATACATCGAACGCAGCCGCCAGCAAGGATATGATTTTGTTGACTTAAGTGAAAATATATAAAAATGTTCTACCAAAAAATAATTCGGCCGATACTTTTTTTATTGTCCGCTGAAACGGCACACAACTTTACTATTGATTGTTTGCGTCTGTTTAACCGAAGTAAAATTTTATATAATTTTTTATTTAAACTTTTAAATTATACTTCGCCGCGCCTAAAACAAAATTTGTTCGGCCAATATTTCCGAACTCCTTTGGGTTTGACTGCCGGCCTGGACAAAAATGCCACCGTACCCAATGTCTGGTCAGCTTTTGATTTTGGCTTTACGGAAATTGGCTCAGTGACAGCCGTTGCCCAGCAAGGCAATCCTAAACCTCGCTTATGGAGATTAAAAAAGGATTCGGCTCTGGTAGTTAATTATGGCCTGTCTAGTTTGGGCGCTGCCAAAATAGCCGAGCGTTTAAAAACCAGCCAAAAATATTACAAAAACCGGGGAGTCAAAGTGATCAGTATAGCCAAAACTAGCTCTGTGCCCCCAGAGCAGGCGGCCGAGGATTATGCACAAAGTTTTGCTCTCCTGGCACCGCTGGCTGATATTATCACCATCAATCTCAGCTGTCCGAATGTATCCGGTTTTTTGGGTTTGCAAAAAAAAGAATTATTGGAACCAGTCTTAAAAAAAATTACCTCAATCAACAAAAAACAAAAACCCCTTTGGCTAAAGATCGGCCAGGATTTAAATAAACAAGAGCTGGATGATATTATTTATTTGGTAAAAAAATACAGGATCGCTGCTATTATAGCGACCAATTTAGCCAAAGATAAAACTAAGCTCAATCTAATATCCGCCGCCAAAAATAATCCCGGCGGTATTTCCGGCCGGCCCATATCAGCTAGAGCCAACCAAATTATCGCTTATTTATATAAAAACAGCGACCACCAATACAAAATCATAGGCTGCGGCGGCATATTTTCAGGTAAGGACGCTTATGATAAGATAAGAGCTGGCGCTGATTTATTACTATTAGCTACTGGTTTTATTTATGGCGGGCCAAATAGTATAAAAAAGATGAATCAAGACCTGGATAAATTGATTTCTCAAGATAATTTCTCTAACATTAGCCAAATAATCGGCATAAATGCACGCCAATATGAATTGGACGAGCGATCATAAACAATATTACAATTATCGAATTTTGGAAATAATTCCGGGATTTTTGGTTTGGCTGACTTTTATTGGCTGCATACTATTGGCGCTTTTAAACCCGATTTGGGGAATTTATTTGATTATCGCCTTTGACATTTATTGGGTACTGCGTATTTTATACATGATGCTCTTTTTATTAATCTCTTGGAGCAAATACCGACGGGCCATAAAAATTGACTGGTGGTCAAAATTGCAGACCGATTATCCGCAGTGGTCGGAATATTATCATTTGATTTTTTTACCAACTGCCGGCGAGCCGTTGGAAATAGTGGATAATACTTTTCATAACTTGAGCCAGATCAAATATAATACAAAAAAAATGATCATTATCCTGGCCGGCGAAGGGCGCTATCAAGATCACTTCATGCCCATTGCCCAAAGTATTGTGGAAAAATACCAACAATATTTTCATAAAATCATTATCACTGTGCATCCTGACAATATCCCTGGCGAAGTCAAGGGTAAGGGTTCAAATCTTTATCATGCCGGTCATGAAGTCAAGCGCTATGTAGATGAAAATAAACTGGATTATAAAAAATTAATTGTCTCCAGCTTCGACATTGATACCGTGACGCATCCGGACTATTTCAGCTTCTTGACTTATAAATTTATCAGCACGCCCGACCCTCACCACGCCAGTTTTCAGCCAATGGCTTTTTATAATAATAATGTTTGGGAATCAGATATCATTACCCGAGTAGTAGCTAATTCCACTACTTTTTGGCTGATGACTGATTTAGCTAGACCCAGCCGCTTATTTACTTTTTCCTCACACAGCATGAGCTGGCAGGCTCTGGTTGATATTGGCTTTTGGCAAAATAATATCGTGACAGAAGATTCGAGAATATTCTTACAATGCTTGATACACTATGACGGAAATTATCGGGTCGAGCCAATGCATATACCGGTATCAATGAACACCGTATATGTCGGCGACTTATGGCGCAGCTTGAAAAATCAATACAAACAAATGCGGCGCTGGGCATATGGAGTAGAGCATTTTCCCTACATGGTCTGGCACTTTCGTAAAAGTAAAAGTATACCCACATCTGTCAAGGTGCGCTATACTTGGAACCAAACTGAAGGCGTCTATTCTTGGGCTACGGCGCCGGTCATTATCACTATCATGGGCTGGCTACCATTGAAAATGGCCGAACACTTGTCCCTAACTACGGTGGTGGCTCAAAACGCGCCGCTATTACTCGAAGGGCTGATGCGTTTTGGCATGATAGGCATTTTAGCTGTTGCGACCATGGGGGTTGTTATCTTACCGCCCATGCCCGTACAGCTCAAAAATAATAAACTAGCCAAATATTATCGCTATCCGCTGATGTTTTTGCAATGGATTATTATACCATTTACCATGATTGCTTTTGGCTCTATACCGGCTATTGATGCCCAGACCAGGCTGATGATGGGTAAATACTTGGGTTTTTGGGTAACGGAAAAAAAGAAAGTTCAAATTTAAAAATTAATTTTTAAAAATATGCAAAAGAAGATCTTTCTCCTGGCTAGCGCTTGCCTGCTAATAAGCCTTTGGGCGCATCAAGCACAGGCTCAAGTATTCACTATTATTGATCCAGAACCAATCAAAAACAGCTATGCTGGCAGCGTTATTTTGGTTGATAATGGCTTTGATAAGCAATATTGGTACATCAGCCCCAAAGCTGAACGCTATTCTCTGGACGAAGTAGAGGATTTGCAAAAAATCACTGCCACCTGGCAAGCCAAAGTGACTACTGCACAATTAAATAAGCTGGCTACCAGCCCCAGCAGTGAAAAAGTTGATTATAATTTGGCGCACAGCCTGCAAGGAAAATTTTTGCAAGCCCCGGATAAAAAAATATGGTACCTCAACCCAATTGATGACATCCGTTATCAAATCACCTTGGATAACCAGGGTCTGGATGCTCTGAAAAATTTAGCTCTGGATTTTTCTGCTGACCGGCTAGTAGTCCTGCCCCAAGCTAGCGATGATAATTTTGTCGCCAGTACCTCCACGCCAAATTTTAATCTTTATTGGCAGGTACGTGATATTTTAAAACGTGATTTTTACAAAGCTACTCAGCTGAATGACAAAAACTTATTTTATGGTTCACTGGAAGGATTGGCGGCTGCTAGCGAAGATCCTTATACTCAATTTTTTACTCCGCAAGATAAAAAATCATTTGATGATACTTTGGCTAGTGCAGTTGAGGGGATTGGCGCTCAAGTAGATATCAAAAACGGACTTTTGACTATTATCAGCCCTTTAGATGATTCGCCCGCTCAAAAAGCAGGACTTTTACCCAATGACCAGGTCCTAATGGTCAATGGTACTGATATTAGCGGCTACACTCTTGATCAAGGAGTCAATCTGATCAAAGGCAAGGCCGGTACGCCTGTCACTTTAAAGATTTATCGACCAAATAATAAAACTACCTTTGAAGTCACGATTATCCGAGCCAGGATAAATCTAATAAATGTTTCAGCCAGTCAGCTATCTGATAATATTGGCTATATAAAAATAAACATGTTCACCCAAAATTTATTAGCTGAATTTAATCAAGTCAAAAATATAGCCATTAATAAAAACACCAGAGGACTGGTCATTGATCTGCGCAACAACCCCGGCGGCTATACCGATAGCGCTTTGGCTTTAGCTGACCTATGGCTACCTCGAGGCAAATTAATCATGCAGGAAAAATTTCCTGATTATACTAGCCAATATTATGCCGAAATAGACCCTAGCATCAATCTGCCAACTGTTATTTTGATAAATAATGGCACAGCTTCAGCTTCGGAAATATTTACTTCTGCTTTACGTGAAAATAATATTGCCAAAACCGTCGGCCAAACTAGCTTTGGCAAAGGCACTGGCCAAAGCATGACTTCTTTTACAGATGGCTCAGCTTTGAAGTATACTATCTTTGAGTGGCTGACGCCTAGCGGACGCTCGGTATCAAATACCGGCCTAAAACCAGATTATGAAATCGGTAATTTACTCGATAGCGCTACCGACAATCAATTAAATAAAGCTTTAGAATTATTGAAATAAAAAATATGGGAAATCCAAACGAACAATTTCACCCCACTGCCGAAACTGGCCAGGACGGTAAATCAAAAAATATCGGCACGAATCAGCTGCGTTTAGATATGGCTGAAGGGCGTTTAGCTGAAGTAGAGGCCTATCTAGACCATCGACATCAAAACCCAACACCAAACCAAAATGAACGATGGTGGGAAGGCATGATGGTCATTTTGTATCATAAATATGAAGACAGGGGTGATGCCGATTCTCTACAACGTATAATGGATAAATTACCGGAAAACATTCAGGTTGCCTTGCAAAAACACGACGAACAATAAACAATCAGCTTATTTAGAAAAATAATGACCGTAGCCGCGGACAAATTCTGCGGCAGTCATTATTTTTTTATTGGCCGGCTGCAGAGAAATGATTTCCAAAGCACCTGCTCCAGTACCAATATATAGCTTTCCCTCCCGAATCAAAACTTCTTGGGCGGCTAGATTTATGCTTGCCAGCCTAGCTTGGATTATTTTTAGCTCCAAATTATTTAATCTGGTATAACTAGTCGGCCAAACCCGAAAAGCCCTGATCTGATTCAAAATTTCCGTGGCTGGTTTGTGCCAATCTATTTCACCTTGTTCTTTGTTAATCAACTTACAAAAAGTAGCTTGGCTATCATCTTGGGCAGTAGCCGGCAAAACACCAGCCAAATATTTGATGATATTATCAGACAATAATTTTGCCCCAAGTGCTGCCAAGCGCTCGCTCAAGCTTAGATAATCATCATTGGGTTCTATCTTCAATTTTATTTGAGCTAAAATCGGACCATGATCCATTTGTGCATCAAGCTGCATCAAGCTTACACCGGTTTCTGATAAACCCTGCCGCAAGGCAGTCTGAATGGGCGATGGGCCACGCAAGGCAGGCAATATCGAGGGGTGAATGTTGATAGTCGGCCTAGCCGATAAATCAAGCACCGCTTGTTTGATAATTTTTCCATAAGCCACAACCACAAAAGTGGCCGGTAGATATTTCTTTAGTTCAGACACAAAATCATCATCCAATTTTAGTGGGCTAATAACGGGCAATTGATGTTTTTGAGCAAATTGTTTTATTGGCGAAGACTTGGGTTGCCGATTACGCCCGGCTGGCTTATCAGCTTGGGTAACTACGGCTGCCACCAAACCCAAAGAAAACAAGCTCTCAATGCTGGGCAGGGAAAATTGGGGCGTGCCCCAAAAGATAATTTTTTTATTTTCCTCCATTTCTTAAAGTTGCTAAAATATCTGCGCCCCGGCTGATCTTTTCTGCGCGATCAATAAATAAAATACCAGACAGATGATCGATCTCATGCTGCAGAATTACTGCATCCAAGCCGCTAAATTTTTCTTTGTAAATTTTGCCCTTGATGTCCTGATACTTCAGGTGGATTTTCTTTGGCCTGCGCACCCAGCCAAAAATTTCCGGTAAAGACAAGCAGCCCTCTTCATTTAGTTTTTTATCTTTGGAGGAAAAGGTGATCTCCGGATTAATATAAGCTTTGTAGCCCCGACCATTTTCATTGCCAATGACCACTATGCTTTGGCTGACATTTACTTGTGGAGCAGCCAAACCAATGCCGTCATCCCGGTACATAATTTCAGCCATTTGTTCAACGAGTTTTTCTAAAGCAGCATCAAACACCAAGACTGGCTTGGCAATTTTTCTTAATATTGAATCGGGATATTTGATTATTTTTAACATATAACATATTATAATAATTTATTTACTTTTTGTCAAATACATAGTAATTTGCTATAATAAATTTATGCAAAAAATAGGAGACATTTTTTCCCAAAAAAAGACCATCAAGCCGCCGGCTTATGAGTGGCAGGATTTGGCTTTGAAGATTATCCATGATCTAGCTGTGCCAAATTTCAAACGCAGTGCAGTTTTTAAAGTTTGCAAAGAAAATCCGCGCGCCTTTGTAGAAAAATGCTTTGACGAAACTAAGGAATTAGCTCACAGCGGTGAATCGTGGCGCTACTTTTTTAAATTAATTGACCAGGGCAATAGCAAAACTTATGAAAAGAAATAAAATTTGGATCCTAGTATTACTAGCTTTATTTTTAGCCGGCTGCCAAAAATCAAATTCTATTCAGACAGGCGAAAGACAGAACGATGGTGAAAGGTATATTAATATGAATCAATATCAATTTTATATGGATAGTATCGACAAGGCTAAAAATGCTCGTGAACAATTGGAAAATATAAGTACTGACGTCAACCAAGAATAAAATAGCAGGGTGAAACGCCCCGTTATTTTTTATAAACAAATTTTATTTACAAATTCTATCTTATCTTAAATTGCTCCACTAGATAGCCGATACCAAAAGGGGCCTGATAACTAAGCTTGACTGGAGTATAATCCAACTCTTTGATGGTGCTTAATAATATTAAGATTGAACGCCAGGCGCATTCACCGGCTTCTTTTACCAGCTCACTGTCGAGCTTGATAAGGCCCTCTAGATCTCTATTAGCCAGTAAATTAATAATTTTTTGATCAAACTCCTGACCGCGCGGAGAAAATCCAGCCGGCGAATCCTGATGCAAACGATGCGATAAATCGCCAGAAGCAACCAGGGCTACTCGTTGCCCATAGCTATCAATTTGCTCTTTGATGATTTCACCGAATTTAAGATGCACCTCCGGAGTCAAAGTAGAATAGTTGATGACCACAATCTTTACTTGAGGCAGATGCTGGGTCAGATAATACAAAGGTACGCCGCTGCTATACGTCACCTGCTCTTCAGCATTCAAATTGACCGGCAAGGCTGTCTCGCAGGCCTCTTTTATTTTGTAACCTAGCGATATCTCATTTTTAAACTCTAAGTTGGTAACCAAATCGCCAAATCTTTTGAAATTTACTTTAAGCATTGGCCGCTGGTTTATAGTAAAGGTCTCACCTGGAGTGTTGGCGTGTGATGACAATAAAATTATTATTTCTGGCTTAGCAACATAAAGCTCGGCCTCCAAAAAACGGTAAGCTTCTACGGTTTCTTTTAAATGTTGGAGATTGTCTTGTCCCACCTCTGGTATAAGCAGAGGAGCATGGGGGACTAGACAAGCAAAAGTAATCATATTTTATAGACTTATAGGCTGATCAGCTTCATGTAAATTTAAAACTCTGTCAGAGACTACTTTTATATTGGCCCAGCTATAGCCAAGCTTTTTGAAAGTAGCCTCATCGGCAATGTGGCGACGCATACCGTTACTAATGACATAAACCATGGGATTGGCCTTAGTCATGATTAAATTACCATCTTTCAACAAAATTGGTAAACCATTATTATATTTATCTAGGGCGGTTGGTGTAGCTACAGTAATTTTCATATTAGGAAAGTTGATGCTAAGAATATTGGGATCGACTATCGGATATTTGATGTTATCCTTGATATAATATACGCCCTTAGATTTGCTATCTCTGACCAGCTTCTCAAATGGATCGTGATTTTCTTTGGTCAAACTCGGACCATCACTGATTTCTGCCAAATCGGCAGCCGTGACTTCAATAATTTCATCTACGCTAAAGCCCAGCTGACGAAAGACCTCTTGGCTGGCAATCAGACGCTTTTGCAGACCATCTATCAAATAGCGCTGACCATCTGAACCCTGTAAAATAGAATAGTTTGGATATTTTATTACTGGGCCGGAAGTATATTTACTGATTTCACTAGCCTCGACAGACTGCACTTTCTTGATATCAAAACGCGATACCAGAGCAGTCAAACTATCAAACAGCCATCGTTTTTTATCATAAATTAAATAAATTGAATTCGTGTCATTGCCGTCTGCCGCCTTAACCAAAGAGCCGTCGGGTATTATGCCGCGGATTATAGAAGCCAGCGCACCGCCAAAGCTATATCGTTGCCAGATAGAGGAAAACAATTTATTACCGTGCAAGTGCGGAGTATAAACATACATGGCTGCTGTAATGCGATTGACTGGCACTACTGTCTGCCCATCAATAGTAGAAGCTATGCCTGGCTTATAGGGGCGTGATTCAATATTATCTATATAATCTCTAAATTGCAGAGCAGCCGCTCGAACCTGTTTGCCAAAACCCTGCCAAGCAGGATTGCAGGCCTGACCATCAAAACAATAATAACCCATGGCATAATCAAGTGCTCGCTGATCCAATTCAGACTTCTCTATCAACCCCTGTTCTTTTTGTAATGTAGTCAACAAAAACCTAGGATTAATCCTTGCCTCATAAGCAGCATTATAAATAATCTCAGCAGCCGTACGGGCTCTAGTGTATTGTAGCTTGATAGCGTCATCCGTGCTAATCGGCTCGCCGGGACCAGGATTGTAGCCGGAATATATATAAACCTGCAAATAACTATTTTTGGACTGCAAAAAGCTTTGGATTTCAGCCATTGACATAGAGTCATAATCTTGCGCTTCTTCGTCGGACAATAAATTATTGTAATCGACAGTGGTGGTGCTAGTATCAGTTTGCGCTAAAATTGGCTGCAAATTGAGGGCAAAAGGCAAGCAAAAGATAATGATGATTATTTTTATATAAAACTTAAACATAAATATGTAAAAATATTTTTTAGTGCTTATATTATAGCAAAAACTGACAAAAAATGGAAAATTTTATCCACATTCAAAAACAGCGACTAATTATTGATTTCTGGTTGCCTTATTGGCCTTTTTAAGATAAAATCAAGTCATGGATAGACCCCGATTATTCATTGGTATCCCTATAGACAGGTCTTTAGCCAAAAAATTGATGGCTGATTTATCTGGGTTTGCTTTGCCCTGGCCAAAACTCAAGACCGTCCTACCAGAACAAATGCATTTGACCCTCAAATTCTTGGGGGAAACACCCTTAGAGCAACTACCCCAGATTATCTCTGTTTTAGATAATTTAAAAAACAAGACAGGACCCTTAGATTTAATCATAGACCGGGCTATCACCATCAGTCCCCAGCACCCAAAAGTTATTGCCTTGAGTTTAGAAAAGAATCCTAGGCTAGAGAAATTACAGCAGAGGATTGAACAAACTCTATGGCAAGCGGGTTTAGCTGACAAGGAAATGCGCAAAGCTCTGCCCCACCTGACTCTGGCCAGAATAAAACAGGCGACCAGGATAGAGGAGCTCAAAATTTTAAACACTTGGCTAGTAAAAAAGCTAATTACCGTAAATTATTTTGAGCTGATAGAAAGTGTATTATTACCGCGTGGACCGCAATATACCACCCTGCAAACTTTTGACTTATGATAAAGGAGTATCACATTTTAGGAATCAAAATACAAAGCATACCAGAACACCTGATCAAAGAATTATTGCGTTCTTTTTTAAATTCTGACCAGCAAAATCAGATTGTCACCGTCAATCCTGAATTTGTCGTAGCCGCCCAGAAAAATAAAAAGTTTGCCAGCGTGATCAATGAAGCCAGTCTAGCCACAATCGATGGTACCGGATTAGTCCAAGCCCTGCAAATATTGGGCTACAAAGTATCGCTAGATGATCGTCTGACTGGAGTAAAATTAATGGAAAAACTGCTGGAAATTGCCCAGCACGACCAGCTCAAAGTCCTATTTTGTTTATACCATCATGGCCTGACTTCGCATCATGCTTTGGCCGCCAAATTAAAAGATAAATATCCCAAACTGAATTTTTATCTAGCCGATGAAAATAATTGCCTGACTATCACCGACGTCAAACAGCCGGATATTATATTTTCTACTCTGGGTGCGCCACGACAAGATGTCTGGCTGGCCGAAAATATCCACAAAATGCCCAGTGTCAAAATAGCTGTCGGCGTAGGCGGAGCAGTGGACTTTTTGTCCGGAGCCATCAGGCGAGCACCAAAAATATTCCGCTCCTTGGGCCTAGAATGGTTATGGCGCTTGTTTCGCCAGCCTCGCAGGCTGCCCCGCATCTGGCGAGCAATCATTATTTTTTATGCTTTAGTTTTAAAATATAAATGGCAAAACAAAAATTATGCCCAAAGTAAGAACTAGATTCGCGCCCAGTCCAACCGGCTCCCTACATATTGGCGGCTTACGCACCGCATTATTTGACTATCTGCTGGCCAAAAAACACAGAGGTAATTTTATCTTGAGGATAGAGGACACAGATCAAACGCGAGAAATAAAAGGAGCCACAGAAGAGCTAATCAGCGTCCTAAATAAAGTTGGACTAAATCCCGACGAGGGAGTAGTACTTGATAAAAACCAAAAGCTTCACGATTTTGGCAAATGCGGCCCCTATACCCAGTCCCAACGCTTAAGCCTTTATCGGACAGCTGCTGAAAAATTGGTGGAGCAGAATCAAGCCTATTATTGTTTTTGTTCTAACGAACGTCTGGCTAAATTGCGCGAAGAACAGCAGGCCAAAAAACAAGTGCCAAAATATGACGGCCATTGTCGAAATTTAAGCAAAGACGAGGCTCTGAAAAAAATAAAAAATGGCCAGGCGGCTGTTGTCAGATTTAAGATACCTGAATATACTCTGGTTGAAGCTACCGACCTGGTTTATGGAGATATCAAAGTCAAGTCGGAAGATTTGGATGATTTTGTGATTTTAAAATCTGACGGCTTTCCTACTTATCATCTAGCCCATGTGGTGGATGATTCGGCTATGAAAATATCTCACGTGATCAGAGGCGAGGAATGGCTGCCTTCGCTCCCGAAACATGTTTTACTATTCCAAGCCTTGGGCTATGACTTGCCTATCTTTGTGCATCTGCCCCTAATACTCAATCCTGACAAATCAAAATTATCCAAGCGCCAAGGCGACGTGGCCGCCGAAGATTTTCTAGCCAAAGGATATTTGCCTGAAGCACTGCTAAACTATATTGCGCTTCTTGGCTGGAATCCTGGCACTGACCAAGAAATATTTTCCCTGGATCAATTGATTAAAAGTTTCTCTTTGGAAAAAATAAATAAATCTGGAGCAATTTTTGACAGCCAAAAATTACAATGGCTAAACGCCCATTATATAAAAAATATAATTGCGGCAAATAAAAAACGTTATCGCGATTTAATAGAGGAGACTAAAAAGTTTTTACCTGGACATGAAGACAAAGCAGAGGACATGCTTAAGCTTTTCGGTGGCCGACTAAACTATCTGGCCGAAATCAAAGATTTAAGCGGTTTTATTTTTGCTTTGCCAGACTACCCAAAGGGTCTGTTGATTTTCAAAAAGAGCGACCGAACAAAAACCAAACAAGGTCTAGAATCTGCCAAAAAACTGCTAGAAGGCCTAAAAGACAAGGATTGGACTATTGCCGGCCTTAATAAGGCCTTGGAGAACCTCGTTAAAGCCCAAAATCTGGCTCCTGGCGATGTTTTCTGGCCTATTAGGGTATCTCTTTCCGGCCTGGAAAAAAGCCCTTCTCCGGCTGAAATATTGGCAGTTCTTGGAAAAGAGGAGAGTTTGAAAAGGATTGAACAAGGTTTAACAAAATTATAAATTAATTTGCAAAAAAAGTTTAAATATGCTATAATTATACATTAAGCAAATCTATCTATGCTTGTCAATCATGCTTGTCCAAAAACCAAAACAAAATAGAATAAAATATCTTATCATAAGCTCATTTGTTTTGGGCTTTGTTTTTTTTGTCGGGCATGCCCTAGCCGTAGAGTACACTCTGGATAATCTAGACAATGTGGAAACCTGGCGTATCAATCAAGATATAAACGATAAGCGCTCTCAAATTCAGGATCTGAATAAACAAGTGGAAATCTACCAAAAAAATATTCAGGCCAAACAAAAAGAAATATCCAATCTATCCAGCCAGCTTAGCATTCTTAATAATAATATAGCTAAGATAAACTTAGAAATAAAAACTGCTGAATTAGAGATAGAGACCACCAACTTAAAAATAGAAAATGTTCAGCTAAAAATTCAGGCTAAAGAAAGGGAAATATCTGATCAAAAAGAAACGGTAGCTGAAATCCTGCGCACCTTACACCGACAACAGCAGCAGAGCAGCGTGATTGAGGTGCTCTTGCTCAACGACAACTTCAGCGGCTTTATGGCCGAGCTCGATAATCTGGAAAAAATACAAAGTTCGGTAGTCAATCAAGTCAATGACCTAAAAAATATCAAATTGGCCATGACCCAGGATCAGGCGTCTTTGGAGGACAATAAAGATGAGCTGGCTGCTTTACAAAATATTTTAGAAAATAAAAAAGGCTCTTTAAGCGAGCAAAAAACCGCCAAGGCTTCTATCATCAAGGTGACGCAAGGGCAGGAAAGCAAATTTCAAACCATGCTTGAACAGGCTAAAAAAGAGCAGGAACAAATTAATAGCGACATTATCTATTTGGAAAAAATTGCTCGCGAAAAACTCAATCGTCAATTACAGCAAAATCAAGCTGCCGAATCTACCCCGGGCCTGATGTGGCCGGTCAGCTCTCGAGTGATCACTGCCTATTTTCATGATCCCGATTATCCCTATCGTTATATTTTTGAACATCCGGCTATTGATATCGCCACTGCCCAGGGCACGGCTGTCAAAGCAGCTGAAACCGGCTATGTAGCCAAAGTCAAAAATGGAGGCAAAACTGGCTATAGCTATATCATGATAGTCCATGCCAACAATCTATCCACTGTCTATGGCCATGTCAACCAAATAAATATCAGCGAAGGCCAATTTGTCAGTAAAGGACAGGTGATTGCTTATTCGGGCGGTATGCCGGGTACTAGTGGCGCCGGGCCATTTTCTACTGGACCGCATCTGCACTTAGAGATTCGCTTAAACGGCCTGCCAGTCAATCCACTAAACTATTTGCCCTAATTACCCCAAAAAGTTTATTTTTCCCTCTCGATTATTGAGAGGGATTTTTGTAACAAAAAAACGGAGGGTGCCGTCTAAAGGCCGAAACCTTCACGTACACCCCCCTTAGAGCTTGCTCACACGGACCGATCCCGGCCACAACGTGCCTTGTAGGCATTCGTGCTGCTGAAACAGCGAGAGGCGTGCCAGCCACTAGGTGGGGGCTTCCCCTGTGTTTCACGACAGCTTGCGTGAACTGGGATCTTCTCCGTGACCCTCCGTGGAGAGCAGGCAAGCTCTGGAACAATTGGATGAGCTGGGTTTTGGGGCAAATCCAGACCATCACAAAAATAGCCTATCATATATGATATATTTTGTCAACACCTTTTTGTTTTATTATATTAAAATAAAAATTGGCTAATATTAGCCAATTTTTATATATAACATCTGCAAGGTGGCCACAACCTCGCAGGTGCCCTAATTTTTAAACAAAAAGAAAAAAGGCTCGGGGTAGGACGGGGTCCAACCCACGAGCCCGGATGGTCGCCTCGACGGAGCCAGGCTTCATGGCCCTACGGCCTCGAATGCGCCTGAACGGCGCTGGTCATCGAGCATCCAACGGGGATGCGGCCCGAGAGTCGTTCTCATCGGGATCTTGGCTCCAAGTAGGCGCCACCCTCGCCGGGACAGGGACGTGATACAGGAGCACCAGTCTAGGCCAGGCAATAGGTATAATATCATATATAAAAAAATTGTCAATACTAAAAAACAGCCTGTGGATAAAGGCAAAAAAATATTTTTTAAAAATAATATGTTTTATTGTCTCAAAGGATGAAATTTGGTATGAATTTTTTCAGCATACTTATCAGAGGCATGCACATAGCGAGTAGTGGTGTCTAGCGACTCATGCCCCAAAAGTATTTGGATAGCAGCCGGATTAGCGCCATTTTCTGCCAAATAAGTCGCAAAGCCATGGCGCAGTGAGTGAGCGGAAATAGGTATATTGATGCCCAAGAGCTCGCGATAGCGCTTTATCTTGTATTGTAAATAATTAGGCGAGATCCTTTTGGCGCGCTCTGGATTATTACGACCGCGATAAGGCACAAACATAAAGGGCGAATTGTCTGTCCGAGTATTGAGATAATTGTGCAAATATTTGATCGAGCGAGGAGTCAGATAAACAAAGCGTTGTTTTTTTCCCTTACCCATGATATAGATGCGGCCCGAAGCATCTAGCTGTTCTCGGCGCAAGGATAATAATTCGGAAATACGCATGCCAGTAGCAAACAAGGTCTCAAGCATGGCCCGATTGCGCAACTTGATGTTCTTATCAGTTTCAAATTTTTCTGGTGCTTCGATAATTCTGATGAGCTCGTTCATTTCTGGCACTTGGCCGTGTTTTTTTTCGGTCTTTAGGAGCTTGACGGCATCGGCCGAGATCGGTGTTTTATAATCCATGTCCAATAAAAATTTCAAATAGGAACGCAGAGCGGATAATATTCGATTGATACTAAAACTGGATAATTTCTTACCACCCAAGACTTTGGCGGCTGTCTTACGCGAAGTAGAGGAGAGATAGGCCTTAAACTTGATTAAAGACCTTTTATCAAGATTTTTGAAATCCGTCTTAATATCTTCGTTCAAAAAATCTTCAAAAGTTTTCAAGTCCCGTTCATAATTATAAACCGTCTCTAAAGAGTAGTTATTGGATTGAATATTTTCCAAATATTCATCCAAGAGGGGGAGATAGTGCTTGAGTTTGCTTTTTGCCATAAATACATTATACCTTGGGGATTTGGCCTTGTCAAATTGAGTGTAAGAGATATTATACTCAATTCAATACATACGTAAATAAGAGCTTGCTTGGCCCGCACATACTGCCCTCTACCGATTTTATCACTTAAAAAAGATTTTATCGGCAAACCTAACATCAATATAACTGATATCTGTGCCACTAATGTTCCCTGCTGTCAGGACATTATAAAGATTATCCATCTGCTGGGCTATATCCCCCTGACCATCCAACTTTACATAATAACCTCGGTCGGTCTGCAGCTCCAGCTGACGCCAATCATCTGTAATGACTATGCCCAACAAAGCGGCCCTGGAGGCAATTTTTGCCTGCCAAATCTCAGAAATGCTCTGAATAGCCATTAGTTCGTCAGACCTAAAAACGTCTTGATTTTCGGCTGGTTTATAACTGCGCCGGTCATCTAAAACTAAATGCTTATTATCATTGGCCTCTATTTGGCGATTTAAGGCCCCTTTGGCGTCCATTAGGTAATATGTACCATCTTTCTGCCAAATAAATTGAGAAGTTTTTTCTTTGAGCACAATCTCCAGACTATTGGGAAATTTTTTCTTGACTGTGACTGCACTAAGATTATATTGCTGACCCAAAGCATCGGCCAACGCATCACTAGATGCTAAAAAATAATTATCATTCTTAAAAATAAGATATTTATGAGTATGCAGCTTGCTGGCCACCAATAATTTGACTTCCTGCGGGTCAATATCCTGATTGCCGGAAACATTTATATTTTTAATCTGTAAAAATGGCAATTGAAAAATACTTTGCCCCAATAATAAAATTGCGATCAGCCAGATAATTCTAATCAGGCGCTGTCGCCGTTTTTTTTGATATTCACCATAATAACTGCCATATAGGCGTTGCGGCCTATTGGGCACGTGGCGCTGCCAATTTTTATGAGTTTTAATCCGGCCAATCATACTCTCTCCTCCACCAGAGCATTAGATATTATGTGTCGTATTATATTACTAAATTATTATCCGCTCAATATTTTGATTTAGTCTGGCAACAATTTCATAATTAATAGTTTGCGCCCAGACAGCCAGCTCTTCAGCGCTAATTCTATCCTTGCCAAAACCGCCCAGTAGCACCACCTCTTCCCCCAAGGTCAGATCCAGATCAATCGGCACTTCAACCATCATCAGGTTCATGCAAATATTGCCGCGCACCGGATAACGCTTGTCTCTGATCAGAACTTGGCCATGATTTGACAGCAGGCGGCTATAGCCCTCATAATATCCGACTGGCAAAACTGCCAACTGACAATCCTGCTCACAAAACCAGGTACGATTATAGCCCACGCTTTCGCCAGCTCTTATCTTTTTTAGCTGAATTATTTTGGTAGTCCAAGCCAAAACTGGCCGCAAATCTATGCCTAAGTCTTGTCCGCGCTTTCTAGTCGGCTCTGATGGCCACAGCCCATATAGCGATAAACCCAGACGGATGATATCCATCTGCGCCTCTCTTAGGCTGACGGCCGCGGCTGAACAGGCAATGTGCCGTTTTACTTGGGGAAAATTCTTGGCCAAATCTGCTAGAGCTCTCACCTGCTCTTTAGAAAAATGCAAGTCTTCTGATTCTGATTCTGCCAGATGACTATAAATACTAAACAATTTTAAATTGGCTTGCTGTAAAACAAAATTGATTAGTTCTTCCGCCTCCTCTAGCCTTACCCCCAAGCGGGACGTGCCGGTATCAATCTTTATATTCACGGTCAAGGTCTGACCCAATAAGCTAGCCTGTGCCTGCAAGTACTGAGCAGTTGCCAAATCATAAATCGGCAAATAAATATTTTTGGCAATAGCTACTCGGACAGGTTCCGGATCAGCTACAAAATAGCTCAAAACCATGATTGGTTTTTTGGTCAAAACTCGAACTTGTAGAGCTTCGTCAAAATTCACCACCAAGAAACCTCTACAATCTTCTGCATAGTTTAAAATACTCACTACTTCTTTGAGGCCGTGCCCATAGGCGTTACTTTTGACTACCGGCCAAAACTGGCTATGGGGCGCTATATTTTTAAATTGCTGTAAATTGTGTAGTAAGCTCTGTTTGTTTATCTGCAAGCGGCTAGCGGACATTATTTTTTCTTTATTTCAGTAAAATGCAGATAGGATTTTAAAACTTTAGGCATGCGTATTGAGCCTTCTTTGGTTTGATAATTTTCCATCAAGGCAATTATAGTCCTGCCCATAGCCATAGCTGTACCATTGAGCGTATGGCAATAATCTTTTTTATCGCCGTTTTTGTACTTGATGTTGAGCCGGCGACTCTGATAATCGGTGGTATTGGAACAAGAGGTTATCTCTCGATAACAATTTTGTCCGGGCAACCAGGCCTCGATATCATATTTTTTGGCAGCCACCGGACCCAAATCACCGCTGCAGATATTGACCACATGATAAGGCAGATCCAGCTCCTGATAAATCTCCTCCTCAATGGATAACAATTCTTGGTGCATCTCCTCGCTCTCCTCCGGCTTCACTAAAGCTACCATTTCTATTTTATCAAATTGATGACCGCGCAAGATGCCTTTGGTGTCTTTGCCATAGCTACCAGCCTCCCGACGAAAACAGGTGGAAAAGGCAAAATATTTTTTGGGCTTGCTAAGATCTAAAACCTGATTGGCATGATAGCTAATCAAAGGTACTTCAGCGGTGCCAATCAAATACAAGTCGTCCTCGCCGGGATTGACTTTATAGATCTCGTTTTTCTCTGCTGGGAAAAAACCCGTACCAAACATGGCCGGCTCTTTGACCAGTTGCGGGACGCTCAAGGCTTTGAATCCTTTTTTTATTAATTTATTGAAAAGATAATGAATCAAAGCCATTTCTAATTCCACCAGCTCATTTTTTAAATACCAGAATCTGGCTCCGGAAACTTGCGCGCCCTGCTCAATATCAAGCAAATCAAGGCTGGTCCCCAGCTCCACATGATCTAAGGCGGGAAATCCTAAGTTTGTCATTTCGCCGACAATCCGCTCTACTTTATTATCTGCTTCAGAGGCGCCAATCGGCGTATCATGGCTATTGATATTTGGCAA
Source organism: Patescibacteria group bacterium (assembly GCA_041650755.1). Taxonomy (GTDB): domain Bacteria; phylum Patescibacteriota; class Patescibacteriia; order UBA1558; family GWA2-36-10; genus JBAZKN01. Next base: position 165,444 of record JBAZKN010000001.1, read on the forward strand.
TTGATAAAGCAAAGCATTGAGCTCGTCTTCGACCACTTTGAGATCTAATTCTAAATTTTTTATCTCATCCCCTACTGCTCTAAATTTGGCTATCAGGTCGGGAGTCGGCTTGGCCTTGGAACCGCTCTTGAGCTGGCGTCGTTTTTCTTCTATTGCCTGAAGCAAATCTTTTTGGCGTTCATATAATGCCAGTAGCTGATCAATATCAACCTTGAAACCGCGGCTGGCTGTATTTTTCTTTACTAAATCTATGTTGTCTTTAACAAATTTTATATCTAGCATATATTTATTTACCTTTTGGTCTCATGGTGGGAAATAAAATTACTTCTTTGACATTTTCCTGGTCGGTCAAAAGCATTACCAAGCGGTCAATGCCTAGGCCCAGGCCAGCTGTCGGCGGCATGCCGTGCTTTAAGGCTTCAACAAAATCGGCATCAGCACCAAAGGCCTCATCGTCCCCTGCTTTGCGCAAACGGGATTGCTCTTTGAATCTGGCTTCCTGATCCATAGGATCATTGAGCTCGGAAAAAGCGTTGCAAATTTCCGCTCCTTTGACCACCAGCTGAAACCTTTCTACATAATTCTGTCTATCGGGCAAGCGCTTGGCTAGCGGCGACAACTCCAATGGATGATTGATAATAAAGGTGGGTTTGACAATATTTTTGCGTACAAATTTTTTGTACAATTCGTCCAAAAGCTTTCCCCTGCCCCAAGATTTGTCCACGGCAATTTGCGCTTGTTTGGCTAACTTTTGCAGGGTTTCATAGCTGGATTTATCAATGTCGTGTTTAATGGCTTGGTTGAGCGCTTGTCTGAAATCAAGGCGCGGATAGGGCGGCTTGAAATCCAAAACATCGTGGCCGTTTTTTATCTTTAAGCTACCATGATTTATATTTTTGACCAGCCAAGACAAATATTTTTCTATAAAGGTCATCAAAAACTGATAATCCTTGTAGGCCCAATAAGCCTCTACTTGGGTAAACTCTGGATTATGTTGATGATCTATGCCCTCATTACGAAAACATCTGCCCAATTCATAAACCTGTTCATAGCCACCAATTATTAAGCGCTTCAAATAAAGCTCTGGTGCAACCCGCAAATATAGATCCATCTTGAGAGTCTGATGATGAGTGACAAATGGTTTGGCAGCCGCCCCACCGGCTACAGTCTGCAAAATCGGAGTGTCCACTTCGATAAAACCCTGCTCATCAAACCATTGGCGCGTAAGTTTTATAATTTGGCTGCGCTGCAAAAAAACTTTTTTAATAGCTGGATTAACCAAAATATCCAGGTGCCGCTTGCGATAACGCAGATCAGCATCTTTGAGGCCATAATATTCGTCTGGCAAAGACAACAAAGTTTTTGCCAAAATCTTTATTGATACGGCCATCAGCGTAGGCTCTTTGGTCTTAGTCAAAAAAGCTGTACCAGATAATTCTACGAAATCCCCCTGATCAAAATTATTTTTAAACAAACTATAATTTTTTTCACCCACCACATCTTTGCGCAACCAAATCTGAACCTTACCATTAGCATCGCTTAGGTGCATAAAGCAAGAACCACCCTGTAACCTGATACTCAACAACCGGCCATGCAAAATTACTTTTTTCTTATTTTTCAATAACTGCTTAAATTGGGACAAAAAATCCGCTGTACTCAAACTAGGCTTAGTTTGACTGGGATAAGGATCGACTTTAGCTAAACGCAAATTTTTGAGCTTACTGGCACGCTGTTGGTATTCATCGTTGATATCAAGCGCTGGTTTGGCTTTGGATTGCATAATTTCACAAATAAAATAATTTATAGCTTTGGCTAAGTTAACTTAATCATAACTAATTTTAGCCCAAAAAGCAAGAAAAAATCCTTATTTTACCGATCTAGCCAAGGCAGATTAACCAACTTTTGGCAAGCTTTGGCCTCTGAATTTCCATAAGTATTTGGCAAAGCTGACAATGTGGTGGCGAGCAGATTTATTGAATAAACTTTTGGGTAAATTATCAGCAGCTGACTGACGGCGATGCAGGTGGATCACTTCTGCCCGGCCTATGTAGGCCACTTTATAACCAGCCTGCCAAAAACGCCGCGACCAATCCAGATCTTCCATATACATAAAATATCGTTCATCAAGCAAACCAACCCTATCCAATGCTTGCCTACGAATAAGTAAACAGGCGCCAAACAAAGCTGGCACAAAAACGTTTTGCAGGTGATCAAGGTCTTTCATTAAATATTTGTCCAGCCAGATTTGACCGCCAGATCTTTCACCAAAAGGAGTACGGCGGTAAATAGGTAAGCGCCAATCCGGAAAAGTAGTGCAAGAATATTGAATGCTCTTATCGGCATTGACTAAACGTGGACCGGATAAACCCACTTCCGGATGCTGCTCCAGATAATCATACATGGTTTGAATAGCTGGCGATAAAAAAGCCAAATCGGGATTGCATAATAAAATATATTTCCCCTGGGCTCTCTTCATGCCTAGATTATTACCATAAGCAAAACCGCCGTTAAACTGGCTTTGAATAAATTTGACTTGGGGAAATTGCTTGGCCACAATCTCTGCCAAACCATCGTATGAAGCATTATCTACCACGATTACTTCAAAATCATAGGGCAGGTGTAGATCAAATAAATTATCCAATAGCTCCTTGGTCAGATTTTTATTGCGATAATTCAAAATAATAATTGACAAATCCATAATTTATCTAAACCATTGATAAATATCGCCGGCCTTGAGGCGGCTATATTTATGAATAAAGCGTCTTTTTTTGGTCATAATCGGTATCAGCCTGATAAATTCACCTAAACCCGTTAAAGTACTGGGCTCAAAAATCAACAAATAAATAAACTTCTTTATTTCATACCAGGCTATCTGCCAAAAATCTCGCCAGTTGTTCCGGCAAAAAGAATTTTTGTATAATAGGCAAAAATGATTGCGATAAGACATTTTGCTGGCCAAACCCCGATACTGCCGGCGCTGCCTCAGCGATTGCCGACCAGACAAGCTGCGATGATGGTAAGCCTTGGTTTTTGGTTCAAGCCAATTTTCCCAAGCCGCAAGAAGCAAGCGCCAAGCCAAATCAACATCTTCTTTGTAAGCAAAAAAATCTTCATCAAAATATTCTGACTCATTATGCCCGCGTACCCACTTCACGCTCTCTAGAGCCTGCCGGCGATAAAGCGTGGCCACAGCAGATAAACCAAACACTGCCTGCCTGGGTACTTCCCTATCCTCTTCTCCTTGGGCAATATCTTTGGCTTCGCGTTGACGATTTATTTTTAATCCCAAGGAATCTATAATATTTGTCTTTTTGTGCTCGGCAAAATCCCAATGCAAAACTTTGCCGGCCACACTGGCAGCCTCGCTGTGTTGATCCAAAAACTTGACCAAAGTCTGTATATAGTCCGGCTCCAAAATCACATCCTGGTTTAAGACCAAAACATAATCTGATTTTGACCACTTGATCAAGAGATTGTGCCCTTTGGCAAAACCCAAATTTTGCTTTTGTTTTATAATAGTAGCTTGAGGGAAATATTCCTCCACCACAGCCACCGAATTATCATAAGAAGCATTATCCAAAACCAACAATTCCCAATCTTTATAAATCTGATCGTGCAAACTATTTAAAAGCATGGGCAAATATTTGGCGCCGTTCCAGGTCAATAAACTAATGGTTAATTTTGACTTATCACTCATATAGCTGCTGTTTGATTACTTGGCCCCCGACCAATTATCACCGTTATAAGCATCAAGATGCCCAAGCCTAAGGGGTGGTTTAAATATGGGCTAAAAACATGGATTAAAACAAGCCCAAATAAAACAGCCAAACATACCAAATAATCCAAATTTTGTTTAATTATAGCATAAGCTCGCCAGTATATTAAAATCAGCCACCACAATACCCCAAAGACCAGGATAATACCGCCCTTAATAAACATATCCAGCCAACCCCACTCAAAAGCATGGGTAGTGGTGATGCCGCTGGGGTTAGCGGCGTTTTTTATTCTGGGATCGCTAGAATAATAAGTCAAACTATAGCCAAAACCATGGCCAAAAACCGGTGCCTGAGAAATCGCCTTAAGCATTGGCGAAAGCAATGCCTGACGACTAGAAATGCCCGGCTCTTGACCTGAAAAAGAACGGAACCCAAAAATATTGACTGTATGATACTTTGGCACATTGTACAAAAGTAAAACAAGACTGAAGCTAATAATCGCCACCAAAACCACCACTCGCCAAAACCGGCCAGTCAATATTTTTTTGTTAAACAGCAAAATATTAATAAACAAAAACACAAAAGCAGCCGCTCCACCCAGCCAAAAACTGCGCGACAGACTAAGCAGCAAAGCAGCGGAAAATAAGACCAAATAAAATATGTTTTTTATTCTGCCGGGAAAATTGATTTCCTGCCACCAAACCAGTAGCCACGCCAAAATAAGATATATTTGCGACTGACTAAAAATACGATAAAAATTATCCGGTAAGGGAGTGATCTCGCCCCAACGTGTATCACGCAGCCATTTATAAAAATCTATCAGCTGGATATAATTGCCTTGAGAAAAAACATAAAAAACCATCAAAGTCTTGACTGCCAAAAAAGCCGACGTAATTTTCAACAAACGCCAAATATCAGCCTTGTATCGGCTATCATATACCTGCCACCAGATCGGCAGATATAATAAATAAAAATAAGCGTTGGCATCATATAAAATATTTGGCAGCGGCCGTTGGTAATAGAAAGCCAACAATATGTCAGCTAATATAATAACAAAAAATATTAATAAGCCATACCAAATTTTACGATCCTTAATAATTTTTAAGGTAAATTTCCGGCTAAGCAAATTAATCGAAAACCAAAGCAAAATTACTAGCCAGATCACTAAGCGCAAATTAAAAAATCCATAACTAAAACTATGCCCCATTGCCCCCCAAACTAGCTCTATCAAAGGCAAATATAGGGCATAAATTGCTTTTCTGTTTATCAGATAAAAAGTCAGGCCAACTAGCAACAATAAAATAATAATATTCAAAAACGGCCAGTGCCAAGCCGGGACGGTCAATAATTCCAAGGCCAGTAGAGACAAAAAAATCTTAATGCTAGAAGGCAGTCGGTTTATTCTTGAAAGCCAAAACATAAATAATAGTTAAGCATAAATTGATTGGCACCAGCAAAGTAAGTACCAGAGCCTGATACCAGGGCCTATTTTTCCAAAAATAATAAACTAGGCTGCGGTCAAAAATCCATTGCTTGCCCAAAGAGTTTGCCAATTTGAAACTGGCGCCACCATGATGGATGATCTGCAGTTGCGGCACGTATCTGATGTCAAGGCCCGCTTTTTTTACTCGATAGCACAAATCAACTTCTTCAAACCAGACAAAAAAATGCTCATCAAACAACCCGATTTTATCAAATAAATCTCGCCGGCAGATCATAGCCGCGCCCATAATCTGATCCACTGATTGCTCACGACTATAGTCAAAGTCAGCTGCCAAATAATTGGCTAAATATTTGTGCTGGGGCAGGATATTTTTTAATTTAAATAAAATCAAAATCTGCGACTTGAGATCAGGCAAGCGACGGATGGAGGCTTGCGGGGAACCATCCGGATTCAATAACTTTGGCCCCAATAAAGAAACTTCCGAGTGCTCCTGAAAATACTTTAAAACACCGGGGAAAAAATTTGGCATAAGCTCTGTGTCTGGATTCAACAAGCAAATAATCTCACCGGCCGCTTGCTTAATGGCTAGATTAGTAGCTTTGGCAAAACCACAATTTTTATCCAAACCGACAAATTTGACATCGGGGAAATCCATCATCAGCATCTCTGCCAGATTATCCCGAGAATCATTGTCCACTACAATAATTTCTATATTGATGCCGTCCGAATAAGCCAAAATACTTTTTAGGCATTGCTCTACCAAGCGGCGCACCCGCCAATTGACGATAATAACGGAAATTTCTGGCTTCAGCATAAAACTAATTTAATTTATTATTAATCAGCTCCAGCATCTTATTGACAGTATTGAGCCAAGAATATTTTTTGACAAAATCTTGACGAGCTGCCTCTTGCTGAGGGTCATCAGCCTGCAGGGCTTCATTTACCAATTTATTAAATTCTTCATAGGTTTTGCCTACTTTGATGATTTTATCCAAATTTTCCGTGCCAACATTGGCGGTAGACACCACCGGCTTGCCGCAGGCCAAATACTCATATATTTTCATGGGATTGGTGCTGGCAGAAAAATCGCTGCTCTTATGGGGCACAATGCCCAGATCAAACTGTTGGATATACATCGGAGCTTCGGCATAGGTTTTGTAACCCAAAAAATGAACATTGGCATAGTTTGCCAATCTAGTCCTAGACGGATCCTGCTCGTCCCAAACCGGGCCGACCATAACAATTGATTTGTCTGGATTATTTTTAGCCAAAAATTCAACTAAGTCCAGATCAACTTTTTCCTGAATAACCCCGATATAGCCAATAATCGGCTTTTTGATGTCGGCGATGTCGCGATTCAGCAAAGCAAAATTTTGATTATAGTGCAAAAGATCTACTCCATTTGGTATCCAATAAACATTTGCTTGGTCTTCAAAAAAATTAAGCAAATTTTTGGATACCGTAAAAATCAGGTCTGCTTGGCTTTTGATTATTTCATAGGACCTTTTCAGGCGCTCCTGCTGTTTTTGATAAGAGGAATGCAAAAGCCAGTTGTCCACTGCATCGAAAACTATTAATTTCTGGCCCATTTTTTGCCAATAAGGGGCAATAAAAGGGAAAAATGACCACAAGACATAATCGCCAAAATTAAGCTCTATGGCTAATTTCCTAATCTGCTTCATGGTCCGATTTGGTCGCCAGAACCAATTAATATCAGTATAAACATACAGCTTTTCTGATACTTTGGTCAGCTTACTGCCCAGACGCCGCCGCACCACTTCGCCTTCTTTTAAATTTAAAACTAAGTCTTCCTTGTAGATGCGCAAGGCGCGTTTCATGGTCAGGGGCAAATAATCAATTGCCAAAATTTTGCCAATTTCCGGACAAGCTTGCAACTGGCGCAAAACATGATAATTACGATTTGATACGCCCTCCTCCCATTCAGAATAATTGGACATATTAAACATCACCACATCAAATTGCTTCATATTTTTATAAAATATCTTTTAGTTTTTTACTTTGCTCGACATCGCTCAAAAAATCACGACTGCGCAACCGAGCTTGTTCACCCAATTTTTTGGCTAGTTCGGCATTGCCCAAAATAGTGGTCAAGGCTAATTTTAACTGGGCCAAGCTATCGCTGTCAACTAGCAGAGCGCTTTGTTTATCAGTCAGAATTTCCAGCACTCCTCCGCTCTTACCGGCAATAATCGGCAGGCCATATTGGGCTGCTTCCAAAAAAACCATGCCAAAACCCTCAACATCAGCTGCTCGATAGCGGTTGGGCAGAACAAAAATATCAGCCAATCCATAAACTGCTGCTAATGCTTGATCGGAAATTTCACTACAAAAAATTATCTGCTGATCTAATTTTTTTTGAGCCACTAGCTGCTTCAAACTAGCCAATCCATATCCTTGGCCGACTATCAAATATTTTACATCCGTCCTCTTGAGATCAGCTAGGGCTCTGATCACCAAATCATGTCCTTTGCGGTAAACCAAGCGCCCGACTGTCAACAAAATTCTATCACTACTTTTAATGTGATATTTTTCTTTTAGCTGACTTTGGAGCTGGACATCGGGTTTGGGCAAAACAGCCACACTAGGATAAATGACAATTATTTTTTCTGGTGACAAATTCAAGCCCTGTATTAAACTGGCGGTGTATTTGGTGTTAACTATTATCTTATCGGCTGCAGCCAAAATACTCTTAGCCAGCTTTGGCTTATGTTTCAAGGCCAAATTGATATCCAGACCATGCAGAGAAACAATATAAGGAATTTTATAAAGCTTATAAAACATATAAGCTATTGTGCCTAAGGGCAAAATATTGGGTGTAAAAATCTGCTCTATTTTATTCTGGCGGATAATTTTTCTCAGTCTAAAGAAAGCCAACAGCCAGCTGGGCCAGATCAGATTATCTTTTAGCTGTAGATGAATAATATTGGCTCGACTGACAACCTGGGGATGATCACAGACTACTAGATAATCCGTGGTAGGAAAATACTTGAATAAATTATAACAATAGCGGGCTACACCGCCGGCAAAAGGATAATATTCATGAGTCAATAACAAAGTCTTACGCATCCCCACCCCTCTTTTTTAAAGCCGACTTTAAGTACTGCCAATCGGCCTTACCAATATTGCCAAAAATTATCATTAATAATAGATATGTGATAATAGCTAAAGCAATATTTATAAATACTGATACCAGATCGCTCATACTCCAAACAAGTAAGGCCATCAGACCGGCAGCAATAATGCTCAATAATACCGGCCGCCAAACGGAAAATCCCAATTTTATGACTTGACAGACAGCTGTTAAATTTAAAATGAACAGCAAAATTGTGCTTAGTGAAGAGGCTAGACTGGCACCTACTGCCCCCCAAGATTTGAGTAAAAACAAATTCAATATAATATTGCTGAGCATGACTAAACCCAAGTTGCGGGTATTGATAATCTGTCGGTCAGTAGCATTGAGAAAGTATGACAAGGCAAAATTAACAAACAAAAACGGCAAACTTAAAATCAATATTTGCAAAGGTAAAATAGAATTTAAATAATGAACCGTATAAAGCTTGGTGATGATCACGCCCCCTAGGCTGGTAATGCCCAAGGCTATCGGCCAAGCTATAAAAGACAAATAGTGTATTGCCTTGGTCAGAGCTTGAGCCAAGCGATCCTTATCGTTTTGCCAATAATGCGACAAGGCCGGATACAGAGCTGCCACAAAAGCCAGAGGTATAAACTGAAAAGCAAAAGTAATTTTGTAAGCTACGCTATAATAACCTAATTGCGTTGCGCCCCGCATACCCTCTAGCAACAAGCTGTCTATATAGGCGTAAATCTTGGCAAAGACAGCCGATAAGGCAAACGGCCAGGTGATTAAAAAGATTTCCTTAACAAATGGCCTATCCAAATATAGCTTGAGTCGCAGATGATATTTTTTGAATAACAAATAAGCTGAAAAAATAAGATTAAAGGTGCTGGCTGATAAAATGACCAGAATAAAAGGATAAAGCTGGCTATTGAAACGCATTACCAGCAAACCGGCAATCATAATAATTAGCTGAAAGAGCATGGTGCCGATTGACTCATAAAACAAATTCTGTCGGCCACGAATAAAACCGTAAAATGTCAAAGTAAAACTATCAATAATAACTATCAAAGTAGTTAAATAAATCAACGGTCGCACAATATTATTGGCATACAGTAGCCAATCCAAACCAATAATAATAATTGCCGTCAATAAACCCAGGATTAGTTTCAGAGAAAAAATTTGGCTGAATAATCTATGCTCATCAATCTGCTTTTTGGCAATTTCTCTGATTAAGACGGCTGACAAGCCAAAATCACTAATCACTGACAACATCATGGCAAAACTGAGTGCTAGCTGATATTGGCCGTAGTGGGTCGGCCCCAAATGCCTGGCTAGTAAAGTAAAATAAATAAAAGAAAAAAGCTTTTGGATAATCAAAGCCAATAAGTACCAGGTAGTATTGGAGGTGATTTTTTGACCAGTCACCATGAGCTCATTATAACAAAATGTTTAGCTTTTTACCATACCCATAAACACCAAAAAACCCCGTAAAATAAGGGTTTTTTTATAAAAAATAAATTTTGCTTTTGGATTTTTTGGATATTTCGCAAACTAGCGTTTGCTCCATTGTGGAGCACGGCGGGCTTTTTTCAGACCCGGTTTCTTTCTTTCTTTGATGCGGGAATCTCTAGTCAATAAGCCCTCTTTGCGTAAAGTAGTGCGTAAATTTTCATCCATCTCAACTAGAGCTTTGGCAATTGCATGTTTGATGCTATCCACCTGGCCACGAATACCACCGCCCAAAACTCTGATAGAAACAGCTATCTTGTCTTTGCCTACAGCTCTTAGAGGGTGCAGGATCATTTCTTGCCACTCAAAATAGGGAAAATATTCTTTAAAATCTTTACCGTTGATGGTAATTTTGATCTCATTGACTTTTTCCGGCAAAAGCCTGGCTCGGGCAATAGCGGCTTTTCTCTTGCCAACAGCGTGGATATATTTGGGGCTTGCGTGTACCATAATAATTAGCTAATAGTTAATCTTTTTAACATCTTTGGTCTTAATTTGTTTTTGGGCAGCATATTGTATACTGTCTTGCGCAAAACTTCGGCCGGGTTTGAGGCCATCAAGTCTTTTAGCTTGGTAGTGCGAATACCGCCCGGATACATGGTGGTACGATGATAGACTTTGCTGTCCAATTTGTTTCGAGAAAATTTGAGGCCTTTAATATTGCTTACTTCTACATAGTCACCGCAATCAACATGCGACTGGTAACTCGTCTTATTTTTGCCTTGCAATAAAATAGCAATCCGGGAAGCCAGTCTTCCGGCAATTTGTCCATTAGCATCAATTTGATGTATCTTTCTTTCCATATATATTTGCTTATGTCAATAGCTTATAGCATATAGCAATTATGCTTGTTAAACTAATTCTATTTGAGCCAAAGGCGCTCCATCGCCCTGACGCTGATGCATCTTGATAATACGGCAGTAGCCACCTTTGCGATCTTTATATTTAGGCCCCAGAACATCCAAAATCTTTTGCACGGCTTTTTTATCATGCAAAAATCTGCCTAATTGCTGCTTGGTGTGGACAGATTTGACTTTGCCTTTGGTTATCAATCTCTCAACTTTTGGCTTAACAGTTTTAGCTTTGCTTTCAGTAGTCACTACTTTTTCATACAAAATAACCGAAGTGACCAAGTTGTCGAGCAAAGCTCGACGCGGGCCGGTCAAACGTCTTAATTTTTTACCTACTTTGCGGTGTCTCATGGCAATAAATTATTTAGTCTTTTTAGCGCGAGTGGCTCTTTTCTTGGGAGCGGCCGGAGCTTCGCTATCAACTGCCGCCTCCTCTGACTTGCTTTCTTCGCCAATCAAAAATTCAAAATGATCTTTCAAAATCTGAGCGGCTCTGGTCACAGCTTGGCGACCATCAACAGTACCATCAGTCACAATATCCAAAGTTACCTTTTCATAGTTGGTCATTTCGCCGACGCGGACATTGACCATTTCGTAGCCGACGTTTAGTACCGGAGAAAAGCTGGCGTCAATGGCAATAGTGCCAATGGGCAATTTTGATTTGTCGCCGCGTTGTTCGACAGTCACATAACCCAAGCCCTTATCAACGGTAATTTCCATATTAAATTTGGCCTGCTTGTCGGTCAAAGTGGCAATCACCAAATCAGTATTGATGATTTCAACAGCTGAATTTTTTTTGATATCAGCTGCTGTCACTACTTTTTCACCCTTGGCCTCAATGGTCAAAATGGTTGGCTCATCAGCAAAAAGCTTCAAGCGCAATTTTTTCAAATTCAACATTATTTCCACCAAATCTTCCTTGACGTGATCAACTGAATCAAATTCATGTTGGGCGCCTTCAATCTTGAAGGAAGTCACGGCTGCTCCGGGCAGAGCCGACAACAATACCCGGCGCAAAGAATTACCTAAAGTAACGCCAAAACCAGGATAGCAAGGCTCAATCACTACCGTGTAGTGATTATCCCCCTGATCATGGACACTAATTTTTTCTGGTAATGTAATTTGGGTCATGTTTTTATAAATAAATTTTTATTTTAGTTCCGCTTTCAGCAGAGTAAAATTTAAAATTAACGTGAATAAAAGTCAACAATTAGGTTGGTAGCGATATTCTTGGGCAAATCGCTGCTATTGGGCAAACTGTTGACGGTGATGCTGAAATTCTTTTTATCCAAAGTCAACCAGCCGGCTGATTCTACTTTTTCTATTTTTTCGGCCATATTTTTCCAATAGCCCTTATTGACTTTATTCTCTTTGACTTTGACTACCTGTCCGGGTCTGACTGGAAAAGATGGGACATCTACCTTTTTACCATCAATGGTGAAATGGCCATGATTTACCAATTGTCTGGCCAAACGTCTGGTCTGAGCCAGGCCGGAACGGAAAATGACGTTATCCAAACGGGTTTCTAAATTAATCAAAAGATTTTCACCCACATCGCCGGTCATTTTTTTGGCGCGGTTGAAAGTCAATAAAAATTGTTTTTCCAGCAAACCATAAATCGCTTTGGCTTTTTGCTTTTCCAAAAGCTGTTTACCATATTCGGAGGTTTTGCTGAATGTTTTTTTTGGTCCGTGGACACCAGCCGGATAATTGCGCTTGGCTAAAGGAGACTTCAAAGTATCGGCAACGTTTTCTCCGAATCGGCGGCTAGCTTTATGTCTTGGCTCTAGATTTCTACCCATATAAATTGCTTATGGCTTATGGCCTATAGCTTATGGCATATGGCATATGGCCACAGGCTATAAACCATATGTGTTTAATTATAAAATATTAATTATACCCTTCTAGTTTTCTTAGGACGACAACCATTATGTGGAATTGGCGTCATATCTTTAATAGAAGTAATAGTCAAACCTTGGCTATGCAAAGCACGAATAGCTGCCTCGCGACCAGCTCCAACGCCCTTGATAAAAACATCAACCTCGGCCAAACCATAATCTTTGACCTTGTCTATGGCACTTTTCACAATAATACCAGCGGCATAAGGAGTGGCTTTTTTGGGGCCCTTGAAGCCGTTTAAACCAGCTGAAGACCAAGCCAAAACATTGCCCACCGGATCAGTCAAAGTTACCATGGTATTGTTATAAGTAGCCTGGATATGGGCCTGACCTTTTTTGACTATCTTTTTTACTTTCTTTTTAGATTTTACTGCTTTCATATAAACTCTGCTTTAGGTTTTTTGAGCGGCTGGCGCCCGGCCACTGCCCATAGTGACACGCTTGTTACCACGCACAGTGCGAGAATTTGTCTTGGTGCGCTGACCGCGTACTGGCAAACCCTTGGTGTGCCGCACGCCGCGGTAACACTTGATTTCGCGCAAACGCTTGATGTTGGTCATACGCTCACGGCGCAATTCGCCTTCAACTCGATAATCTTTTTCAATCTTTTGGCGTAAGCGATTTACTTCCTCTTCAGTAAGATCTTTGACCCTGGTATCGGGATTGATCTTCAGGCTGTGTAATATCTTTTGGGAAGTAGACAGGCCTAAACCATAAATATAAGTAAGAGCAATCTCTGCCCGCTTATTGTTTGGTAGGTTGACTCCAGCAATTCTAGCCATCTTATTAATTTAATTGATAATTGTTAATTGGTAATTGATCTATTTTATTAGCCTTGTCTTTGTTTGTGCTTAGGGTTTTTACAAATACAAACTACCCGGTTTTGACGCCGGATTATTTTACAATCTTTGCAAATCTTTTTTACCGATGACCTAACTTTCATCTTGTTAGAAATTTACTTATTAAATTTTACTGCTCAAGTAATTTATTGTCTAAATATGATCCGGCCCTTACTCATGTCATAGGGGCTCATTTCTACCAGCACTTTATCGCCCGGCAAAATCCTGATCTTATACATGCGCATTTTACCGGAAAGGTGAGCCAAAATTTCGTGGCCGTTATTTAGAACGACCTTAAAATTTGCATTGGGCAACAGCTCTGTCACCTCGCCATCGATCTCTAAAAAACCCTTTTTATTGACCTTAGCTTGATTTTCCGCCATTCTAATAACAAAAAAATGAATTCACTATATAATAATGAAGATTATATAATATTTTGGCTTAAATTACCAAAAAACTCACTATAATTAAATGTTTAATTAACGCCCCTATATTATACAGATTTTTTTCTATTTGTCAACGATTTATGGCGTATGGCATATAGCTTATGGCATATAGCTTATGGCATATGGACAATGGGCATTAATTAAATTACGAATTTTGGTTTATATTTTGGCTAATATTAGCCAATAAATTGTATCTCTTCCTGTAGCTGAATACCATATTTATCCCTAATCTGCTGCTTGATAAAGCTAATCAGCATAATCACCTGTTCGGCTGTTGCTGTACCGGTATTAATAATATAATTAGCGTGAATTTTGGAAACTTGCGCTCCGCCAATCGTATGCCCTTTGAGACCGGCTATATCAATCAAATAAGATGCCGGGATCTTTTTATTTTGTTCAAATTTTTCTATATCTAAACCGCGGTTTTTTAGCTTAGCCAAATCAACTGTGCTGAATTCAACATTTTTAAACACACAGCCAGCTGATGGCTCTCTGGGCTGAGTACCTTGGCGATATTTTAATCTTTCATTGACTAAATTTTTGGCTAGCGTCAAATCCCCTTTTTCCAGCTTTAATTTAGCTTCTATTATTATGGCCTTAATTTCTTTGAAGATACTATGGCGGTAAGTAAAATGACAATCGCTGCCCTGACAAATTTTCAGCTGATAATTTTCATCAAAATAAGTGATCTCCTGAACTACATTGGACATAGCCAGGCCATAAGTACCGGCATTGCCTCTGATAGCACCACCAACTGTGCCGGGCACGCCAGCTATAAATTCTAAACCCGTCAGACCCTGCTCTAAGGATTTATTTAATAGATAGGCAAGTAAAACTCCGGCGCCAACCACCACCTCTTGATCATGATACTCTAATTTTTGCAAATCAAGCTTGATAACCAAGCCCCTAAAGCCCTGATCTGAAATTAATAAATTACTGCCTCCGCCCAAAGCCAAAATCGGTATTTTCTTGTCTTGGGCAAATTTAACAGCTTCTTGCACTTCTTCTTTGGTCATTGCTACGACAAAATAATCTGCCGGGCCGCCAATTTTAAAAGTAGTGTAGTCCTTTATTAATATATTTTGCTTTATTTCCATATATTATTTTTTATGACTTTAAACTTGCTAACTTTCAAACTACTTAGCCAGCTCGCGAGCTAAAGTATCAATATCGCCCGCGCCGATAAACAAAATCACTGCTTTGCTTGGATTAATCTGACGCAAAACTTTTTTGATATCAGTAGTTTTTGGCGCATAATTAACCGGCGCATCCTTTATAAGGGCCACCAGATCCTGGCTGGAAACAGCCTCGTGCGCCTTGTCTTCCCGGCCAGCCACTTGATAAATATCAGTAATCACTACTTGATCTGCTTGCCTAAAACTAGCGGCAAATTCATGGAGCAGTGTCTGGGTGCGATTATGATGATGGGGCTGAAAAATAGCAATTATTTTTTTATTTGGATAAAATTCTTTTGTTGCTTGGAGTAGTCCCCGTATAGCATCCGGATGATGAGCATAATCAGAAATAATAATATTGTTTTTCCATTGACCGACTGGCTCAAATCTGCGCCAGATGCCGCTAAAATCATGCAGGGCATTCCAGATTTGATGCTTGTTGATGCCTAAAGTGTCAGCCACAGCCACGGCTTGCAGGGCATTGTAAATATTATAGATGCCTGGCACAGCCAAATCAAAATCCGCTAAAAGTTTACGCTGATGATTGACGGAAAAATGCTGCTGGCCAGCTTGGCTAACTGGCGCTGAAAAATTATAATGAGCCGAATTTTCCCGGCCAACAGTGATGAGCTTGCCCGGCCAAACAATAGAGCGGCTGTTTTTATCGTCAGCATTTTTGACCAGCCAGCCGCCTTTGGGCAACTTATTGACGAACTTTTGAAAATGCTTTTTGATGTCACTTAAATCCCGAAAATAATCCAGGTGATCCTCGGCAATATTGGTCAAAACTATGATCTGGGGATTTATCTCCAGCATATGCGCTTGCCACTCGCAAGCCTCAACCACCAGCCACTCACCCCTGCCAAAGCGAAAATTACTGCCCCACTGCGGCACCAGGCTGCCGACAATGACCATTGGGTCAAGACCGGCTTTTTCCATGATAAGACCTAGCATAGCTGTAGTGGTGGTCTTGCCATTAGTGCCGGCAACAGCGATGGTTTTATATTGTTTGCTCAAATAGCCTAAAAATTCAAAATAGCTTAAAACCGGAATTTTAAGTTTGCGGGCTTTTAAAAACTCCGGATGATCATCGGGCAGAGCTGAAGTATAAACAAACAAATCAATGTCGTTCGTAATATTGCTAGCTTTTTGCTTATAGTCCACCAGCACTCCCCGCTCTTCCAGTCGCCTGGTCACTTCGGATTTAAACAGATCAGAGCCCAGCACCTGCTTTTGCAATTGCAAAAAATAATAAGCCAGAGATGACAAACCAATGCCACCAATGCCGGATAGATAAACTTTATTTATTTTTTGGATGTCTAGATTCATTTATATGAGCCACACTATAATCATTATACTAATATAGTAATAAACAAGCAACCAGAATCATCATAATGATTTTTGGAATAAATTTAAAATTTTATAAGCTACTATTTCCCACGAATAATTATAAAAATTGCCGTTACCTTTAATATCATTTAATAGTATGGCTTTTTTTATTCCATAAGCCAATTCAGTGGGCGATGCCGATTCAACTACAATGATTTTATTATATTTTTTTAATACCTCATTAGATCCGACGGATTTGGTTGTTATTATTGTTTTATTTAAAATAGCTGCCTGGATATTAATCATACCAAATGGTTCATATAAGGAGGGTGAAATAACGATGGAAGATATATTCAGTAACTTAAACATATTAAATTGATTTATGTGGCCAATGAATCGTATCCTGTCATTAAGATTGTTTGTTTCTATACATTTTTTAATTGATTCAAAATATAAAAAATCAAATACCTTGCCGGCAACCAATAAATAAAAATTGATATCTTCTTCTAATAAACTCAAAGATTGAATCAGATATATCAAACCTTTTTGTGGCACAATTCTACCAGCATAAACCAAAACACAATCCTTAGAATCTATTAAATATTTCTTTTTTAAATAATTTATTTCTGTTGCGGAGGATATTTTTCTGAAATCTTGAGTATCTATGCCACCACATACTACCTTAATCTTATTGGTTTGAATATTGTAAAATTTCACCAACTCTTCTGCCATTAAGTTTGACTTGACAAAAACATTAGTACAATAATGTAATAATCTTTTTTCTAAAATAATTAATGGTATATTAACCATTTTTTTAATAAAACCGATCCTTAAGTCATACCATCTGTAACAATTGGAGATACCTCTAATTGTGCTACGACTAAAATAAAAAAGTGGAGTTTTAATTTTTGTAAAATTTAATAGACCAAATTCTAGTGATTGAATATAGATTATGTCATAATTATTTAAATTATTTTTATCGGAAAAATTTTTTAGTTTAAAGTAATAATCAATAATGTCAAGAAATGGTTTATCTATTTTTGGTAAATAAACAAATTTAATTTTATTATTTAAGATAACACTATCTTCTTTATGTGCGCACACAACTGTCACATTGTGTCCTTTTTTAAAAAATTCATCTGCCTCTTTATATGCTGAATATCCCAAACCATAACCAGAGCCATAAAAAGAAGTAAAAATAATTATATTCATTTTTTCATAAAATGATTAAGCATGTGAATGCGAAGTAGTTCCGCTATTTCGTTTAACTTTTCAATAGATAAATTTTTCTTTTGTAAAGCTTTGGCTGGTTTTAATTCGGGACATTTTTTAAGAATATTGATCAGCCCTGATTTAAAATTTAAATCAAAATCTCCGTATAAAAACAATACCTCTAATAAAGCAACCTTTAACCAACTTCTATATTTTTCACGCCAAAAATCATCATTTTTGTTATTTATATACACACCCCTAATACCTTGCGAAAGATCAACTATCCTTTTATAAATGTCTATGGGTTTAGCATCTTTTATATTTACATTTCGGATCACATCCTCACCCCAAAGCAATTCATTAACTAATTTGATACCAATAAAATATGTCGGCGGACGATAAATATGCCAACGCCTTATAAACTCACTGTAAAACACCACATTAATGTCTGTCTTGGTATTTATTTTTCTTGCTTTTATTTTAATCTTTTTTAAAAAATGATGGGGTTCTTCTATGTCTTTACAAATAAACAAAACATCTATGTCGCTTTTCCCTTCTCTAAACCTATCACTCAAGACACTACCATATATATAGGCTGACTTAATTTCGTGAAAAGCAACATAATTTTTTTTAAGCTCTTTTTTCAAATTGTTGAGATCCATATTAAATTTGCTTAAACATAAAATAAATTTTTTTATGTTCTTCTTTATCATTATAATAGCTAAGTAGCAGGGGTTTAAATAAAATAAAATATTGTTTTTCCCAAAATTCAACCGTGTCTTTTAACAATTTTTTGTGGGGGTGTTTTTTTATTCTTTCAATATATATTTTTAAATTGTGAAATTTGTTATTAATAATGCTATCTATAAATTTATAACTTAATCCATTTTTTTCCGCAATAACAATGTTATTATAAGAATTTTTTACAAAATCCTCTTCGGTGGTCATTATGTCATCAAGCAAGTCCCGCAGTCTTTGGAATTCATTAAAAAATAATTTTGCATTATGTAAATCTTCGACAGATAGAACGCTGCCAAATTTATTAATTATCTCGTCTACTAGTAAAAAATAATCGCTGGGTCTAATTTCTATTATCTTGCGTAATTTATTTTCAAAATTATGGTCTTTTTTAATATGTAAATCTAGTTCCAGTTTAAATAAGCTGGCAATCTCTTTAAATTTTTTATCTGCTTTTTCAAAATTATTTATTTGTTCTTTAATTTTACTTATTGGCAGGGGATTCTTTTTATATAATTTTTCATCTAAAATATCATCAACATTTCTTATTTTACAATCCATCTCTATTAAATAATAAATGTCGGGATAATTTTTTTTAATCTCATTAAGGCTATCGACTAAGGGGGTAATTAGTAGTGAGCTATAATCATAGGGCATATTGGCTCCTAAATAAAAAATCGCTTTTTTTATGGATCCCCTAACTGTTTTTAAAACCTTATTCAAATTACTTTTATAAATATTATTTTGCGTAACCATGTAACTTAAACGAATTAATTGTTGATCCATTTTTGATATATCCTAATTTTTTATTATTATTTTCTTCATAGCTATGAAAATCAGAGCCGCCTGTAAAATACCAATTATTCTTTTGCGCCAGGTTTTTTAGAATATTGATTTGTTCATCGCTCAATTCTGGATGGTATATTTCTATGCCGTCAAGCCCCAGACCAACTAGCTGCTTTATACTGGTAACGTCCAGAGGCTTAGCAAACTTATTAACAGGATTAAAAGGATGGGCCAAAATCAAATCCTCAGTTATTTTTCTAAAATTATCTATAATCCACTCAACTTCAACACCACCTCGACGCACATAACATGGAGCACCAGGTGCCTGATAGGTATTATAAAATTGTTCCGGTGATTGTCCGCTTATTTTATCTAAATTTTTCGGATTATTATATATATCTAGCGCTATGGTCAATCCGACCGGCTGTTCTTTTTTTATTTTTAACCCATTGTTTACCGTAAAACCATTTTGTTTAAAAAGTTTTTTAGCCAATTCAAACTCACTAAATTTTTTCTGTTCAGTAATCTTTTGTTTTTTCTGCAAAATTCCTTTAATCTCAGTAATTTTAAAATTATAAGCTAAGATATGCACTACTTTCTGTTTATATAAAGCCATTAATTCCACCCCCGGAATCACTATGATATCCTGGCCTTTTAGATATTTTTTTAATTCAGTAATACCAGCCACCGTATCATGATCAGTTAATGAACAATATTTAAGTTTACTCTTTTTTATTAGGGCCGCCAGCTCTGATGTGGTTAGTTTTCCATCTGAATAAATAGAATGAAAATGTAAATCAATTTTAGACATGGTGATTAAATAAAAAGTTATTTTTCGTAAGTATTACTTAAAAAAGTCCGCAGACTATCAAGCTCTTCGTTGAGACCATTTCTTACTCTAATATAAAATTGCTCTTCAGTAGTTGAGTGCTCTTGATTTGGTATATTGTTTAATACTCGCAATCTCCACAAGATTGAATTAACAAGCACTAGTGTTTCATAAACACTAAGTCGATCTTTAAAATATTTATCTTTTTTAGGAAGTCTTTTTTCATATTCGACAAGAAATTCTTCTCTCTGTTCATCATTAAAATTAAGTTTTAGAAATAACTTAGCAATATCCATGGCACTATCCCCGGCAGAGGCCTGCGCCCAATCAATAAAAATAATTTTACCAGAATTCTTTGACCGTAAGATGTTATTACGATTCAAATCAAAATGAATGAGCGTAAAATTATTATTTTGGAAAGTATCCGCTTTTTCTTCAGCTTCGTTTTTTGCTTGATCAATGGCTTGCTCAATAAGTGGTGTTATCTCTGGAAAATTTGGTAAAGAAGATAAAGATTCGCGCAATTTATCAATTCCATCATTAAGGCAATCCTTTTGCGTGCCTTTTTTCCTTTGCGTTAATGGCTTACCATAGGCGTGTAATTCTATTGAATGAATCTTGGCAATAGTTTCTGCTAATTGAGCAATGGTAATTTTATCAAAAATATCTATGGGGCTTCCTTCAATTTCTTCCTCAAAAATAATATTAGTCGATTTTAAATATCCCATCAAACGAGGTGTTTCTTCAAAGCCGCGCACACGCAATAAACGCAAGGCCACATTTTCATGTTTTGCACGGTCAACGTCCTGTTTTGGATTTTTCCAAACTTTGGCAATTACTCGCTGCTCACTATTTGGCAATTCAAAAATCAAGGCGGAGCTGCCTTCGGCAAAAGGATGACCACTAAGTAACTTACTTAGGTCTTCCGACGTTAAACCAAGATCATTAATGGTCTTTATTTCACTCTCAGTTAGACCTAAATTTTTAACCGAATCTTTTGTTTCTGGTGGTTTATAATACTCGTTCATATCAATGTTTAAAGAACATTTTTTTAGTTTCTGGGTTCATTTATTATTATAGCTATTTTATATCCCTGGTAAAAACACCAGCGCCATACAATTGTTCAACAAGTTCAGTGCGATCAGGATTTAAAACCAACATTTGTTCGTAAATTTCTTGACCACTCAAGGCTCGCTTCACGCCATGCTTATCATTAATACGGTGCAAAGCATCATAAACATCAGCTAAGGCCAAAACCCTACCATACTCTTTTATCAATCCCACTGTGTCCTCTCCGTATTTATGAAGATAATCCGGCAGTTCTGTTGGATATGGTTTAGCTTGAGAAAGATGATGCCGCAACACCACTTCAGCAGTAAAGTCAAATTCATCACGTAGTAATTCATAACTTTTTTTCACATGACCCTGAACAAGAGCCGTATCTTGATCAGTCCAACCTTCAGTTTTTGCCAAAGTAGAAATGGGCACTGCCGCTTTACCAATATCATGCAACAAACCAGCATAAAGCAGAGCCTTTTCATCAATGCCCATGAATTTTGCAATTTGTCGCGCTATCAAGCCCACCCTAAGAGAATGTTCATACGAACCTTGGTGTTTGACTTTAATAAGATCTAAATAGATTTGGACGGCTTGCCGTTTATCTGGTCCGATTTGTAGTTCATCCATATCTGCCAAAACACGGTCTTCTAAACTCATACTTGGATCAAAATAAGCCACAAATTCCGGGGTCACCGGTTTATCCTTAGTCCCAATATCATGAGCCCTTATCATAAGTTCTCTTTGTCCGGCAAAACTTTGCTGATCAAGAGCATCTATGATTGGCTCAACTTGTTTTACTGGCACTCCAGTATTATGATCAAATGATTCTGTCATATTTTAACAAATAATTTTCTTAATCACCTTAATATAATTTTCCGTCGCTTGAGGAGGAAATAAATTATGCAAATTTTCACCCAAAGCTGTCCGCCAAGTATCGTTGACCATCAATTTATAAATATATCGATCCATAATCTGGTGATTGCCCTGACGGACATAGGCGGCCGCTTGCGAATGAACAAAAAAATTAAAAAAATCACGGCCAGCACCAGAATAGAAATTAAAATATAAATTTGCCCTGTATTCATAATGTTTTATTATATTACAAACTTTTATTTATAATAACACAATTTTAATATTTTGCTAATTATAATACTACGGATATTTTAAAGATGACACACTGCTAATTATCTGATCAACCAAGGCATCAATATCAAAATCTTGCCTTTCGTCAACGCAGGCGGTCTGCTCCGGCTCGAAATAATTTTGACATTGCGGATAGCGTAAGGTAAAAGTGATATTTAAAAGCTTGCTCTTCCAAGGAGTCGTATATCTATAGCTAGTATACACCGAGCCCACTGCACCCTCGCTAGACATGGCAATACAATAAGTGCGATTATTAATCTTGCGCTCTATTGTCCTGGCAGCTAAACTGCTGGTCTGGTCAGTAGGCTGACAAGTATACGGCTGATTAATAACGCTGACTATTGGCGGCCAATCTTCAGTAAAAATATATTTTTTACCCAAATCCTTTGGGTATCTAAAACTAATATTTTTCTCTCGATCAGTATCAGTGTAGCTTAGCCAATTCGTAGGCGTGGTATCCCCAGGACAAGGCGCAAATTCACAGGCGGGTGGAACGCGACCCACAAATGATCCATCTGGGCACTCCTTGACTTCTGCAGTACAGTACACTTCTTGATTTTTAGAATTATTTTTGTCGCTTTGATTTATCGGCGGTTTTTTATTTCGCAAAAAATAAAACGCAGCGCTGGCTATCAGGGCCAAAATTATTATAATAATAAATATATTGTTTTTCATGTTTTACTTTTAAAATTTTATTTATTTCTAATATTTGTCTTGGGAAAATCCAGCAAGCAATCACAGGGCTTTTTCTTGAGAATCTGTTTTTGTTCGGCAATGGTGTTTAAAAAAACTTTTTGTCCACCCGAGCCAGTGGCTAAGCGCTTGTCCAGTGGGGAGAGATGTTGATATCCTCGTCTCTTAAATTCTGTTACCAAGGCTTTGTGTCTCTGATAAAGCGCCTTATTTTTACCAACCCAGCGCAAGGTTTCGGGATGACGCGAATATCCGCCCCTGCCTTTGTGCTTTGTCAAAATATTCCACAAACCATGCAGCTCGCGGTGTTCAGCCAGCAGATGCTTGCGGCATAACTGTTTTGGGTGAATGTCCCAAACGCGCATGAGTTATTTTATAATTTCTATTTTAAAATATTTTTCTTGAAAATCAATTAATTTTTTGATTTCTTCCACGCTAAAATCCATGCCGTCTGGCGCAAGTACTAGCTTATCCTCGTTATCATCAAGTCGATGAATTATGGCAATGCATTTACCCGTAAAAGTCGGCAAGGCACGATCAACACCTAAAACATAAACATCAACCGGCTCGCCATTGCCTGCCTTGGTATCGGGTAAATACCCATAGTTTATGGGATAAACAGTTTCAGGATAATCGGGATGTATGAAGCCAAACGGCCTATCTATAACTACTGTTATTTTTTTACCCAAGTATTGGCTATAATCCATTTTAAATTTTAATGATTTTACGCGTGTCTTCAGCATTAGTAAATAAATAAGCTTTTATACCCAGCTCTTTAGCCGCCTCAACATTCTCCTGCGAATTATCAAAATAAAAACAATCTTCTGGCCGCAAATTATTTTCTGTCAAAATATTCTCATAGGCCTGCTTGTCTGGTTTGACAAAACCAGTGTTCCAAGAATAATAAACCTTAATAAAAAGCTCATCTAAAAATGGGAGGGTCTTTTTATAATACTCGGCTCGTTCGACAAAATTATTGGACAAAACAAATAATCTATAGCCTGCTGCTTTTAATTCTCTGGCTAAGGCCACCATTTCTGTGTTTTCTTTTTCTGCGGAAAACCAAAAATCAAAAAATTGTTGTTCGCTCATTTCTAGACCCAATTTTTTTAAATACGGCTGCCAGTACTGAAAACTAATGGCTGTTTTAGAAATACGGGCTTTGGCTAGGACATCTTTTAGGGCTGGTAAAAATTCTTCGGGGCCGATACCAAGTTCATTGGCAAATCTTTCACTAAGCAGTTGACCCTGAATTAAAATACCATTGAGATCAAAAATAATTGTAGTCATGTGATTATTTTTTAGGCTTGTCTTTTTCGACTAACTCCAATAGATATTTCAAGATTTCGTAATCCCTAAAATCTTCGTACGTAGACCAGTCTATGAAATTATAAGCAGCGAAGCATACGACTAAACAAAAAAAGAAAATTAATAGATCTAATGGCCAACTAATACCCAAAATGTATTTTGTTATGATTGAAGCCGCAATACCTCCAAATATACCGAGGATTAAACCCAAAAAAAGAGAACCAGCGTTTATTCTATTTTGTTTAATGTCGCTAAAAACATTCTGTATCCCCCTACTCTTGATTTCCATTAAATCATGATACTTGTCAATAACACTTCTGCGCTGTTCTAGAGAAAGTTTGCGCCACAAATTATTGTTAGACATCTTCAAGGCTTTAGCTAATTGCTTTTGATATTGATATTGTTGATTTTTAGAATGCATAATAATTATTTTACACCCAAAAGTCAAAAAACTTTTGAACTTTAAACTTGCTAACCTTTTAACTGGTTCTATCTATTCTTTGGTGTCCAGACATTTTCCCACCACTCTGAAACTTTACCGGACAGTATAGCTTTGCCCAATTTTTTGGCTGACTCGGTTTTTAAATTCTGATACTGCACATTCTCCTTATTATCAGCCCCCTTGCCTGTGAGCCAAATTTCTGCCTCTTTATTGCCTTGATGCGCATATTCTTTGAGTAAAAGCATCTGATCAATCAGGTCAGCATCTTTGGCTATGATAGCTACTTGGCTCTGACGAGCTTCATACTCTTCATTCAATTCATAAAGGTCGGTAAAAGGCAAAGAGCCTAGCTGATCTTTAGCAATTTCTTCTTCAAAAATCTTGACGTATTTTTTGTGCACATAATTATGATCACCGCTTCTCACTTCTTTGATATCATGAAGCAGACCCATCGTAACTGCTTTATAAGGATCAGAGTTTTCCATCTTGGCCAAAAACCAAGCAATCACTGCCACCCGATAAGAGTGTGAAGCAATATTATCAGACAAGTCTTGTGATAAAAGCATCTGCTGGTGAATGCGCGGCAATTTTTTCATTGTGCCAATTTCAAAAAGAAAATCGATAATTGTCTTGAGATCTTTTTCTGATGCACTCATAATTTTACAATAATAATTAAAAATAATTATTTATTAAGTACTGACCTTATTACCTTAATATAATTTTCCGTCGCTTGAGGAGGAAATAAATTATGCAAATTTTCACCCAAAGCTGTCCGCCAAGTATCGTTGACCATCAATTTATAAATATATCGATCCATAATCTGGTGATTGCCCTGACGGACATAGGCGGCCGCATTGTGTTTGGCAAAAAATTCGGCATTTTTTTCTTGATGGCTGCCGGGGATTGGCACCAATACTAGAGCCTTGCACAAAGCCGCCGCTTCAGTAATCAAAGACATACCAGCCCGAGAAATAATAATGTCAGCCCTGGCCAAAAGATCCAGCATGCTGCCAGCAACAAAACGATGCGCTATATAGCCAGGCAGATCCAATCTTTGCTCCCAGTTGTCATTGCCCAAAATATGATGCACTTCATATTTTTCTAAGATTTTTGGGATAAAGCTGGCTACAAAATCATTTAAACCCCGCGCGCCCAATCCTCCGCCAGTAATAACTACGAGAGGCTTCTCATTGCTAGCAGATTGGCAACGGCGCACTGGATTGCCGGTCAAGACTGCTTTTTTTATAGGAAAATATTTTAGCTGCTCGGCAAAAGTCACGGTAACCTTGGTAGCCAAAGTAGCCATAATCTTATTGGCTAAACCCAATTTGATATCTTGCTGATGAACTACCACTGGCACGCCGCTCAATTTGGCAGCCAGCGCTACCGGAACAGCCACAAAGCTGCCGGCAGTAAGAACAATATCAGGCTTAAATTGACGGATTATTTTCAGACTCTGCCAGATGCCAACTTTGGTTTTATATATATCACGAAAATTCTGCCAGCTAAAATAACGCCGCCACTTGCCAGCGGCAATAGCTCGAAAGGCAATGTTCTGCCGCAAAACTACTTCTTTTTCCGGGCCAGTTTGGCTACCGACAAATAAATACCGGGTCGGCAATTGTTCGGCAATACTAAGTAATGGACTCACTGAACCTAGTGTCCCGCCGCCAGCTAATATGATGCGCAAATCATCGGTCATATTTATCTATTGGTAAATTTAGATATATTAGCTAGAATCCCCAAACTTAGCAAGGTGACCGTCAGATTTGAGCCACCCAAAGAAATCAAGGGCAAAGGCACGCCGGTCAAAGGCAAAAGCTGCATCATGCCAGCAATATTTATAAAGACCTGGGCCAGCAGCCAAATGACAATTCCTAGAGCCGTCAATTTAGAAAAATTGTCGGGCGCTTGCTTGACCAGCAAAAAACCTCGCCACAGTAAAATCATAAATAGAACTATCAAACCAGTCGTGAAAATAAAACCAACCTCTTCGGCTATAATAGCAAAAATAGAGTCATTGGCCGGCATGGGCACATAAGACTTTTGTTTGGACATGCCTAAACCCACTCCAAAAAGCCCGCCTGAGCCAATGGCAATCAAAGACTGCTTGATCTGCCAGCCAATGCCTCGAGGATCAAAATCTGGATTCAACCAGGCAACAAAGCGGTTCATCCGGTAAGGCGCCATTTTGATCATGGCCGCAAAAGCTATAGCGCCAGCAGCTACCATAGTCAACAAATGCCGCCAATTTGCGCCAGCCACAAAATACATGCTCAAAGCCACTGCCAAAATAATGCTCAAGGTACCAAAGTCAGGCTGCTTGATTATTAAGACGCTAATAATGCCGACAATAATTAAAAATGTCCAAGCTATCTTTCTGGTAGCCACTTCGGTCTGTTTATTGTCCAGCCAGCCGGCTAAAAACAAAATAAATAATAATTTCACCAATTCGCTAGGCTGAAAGGAAATATTGCCAAACACAATCCAAGATTGAGCAGTGCCATATTGGTTGCCAAAATTAGAGCCGATTACCAAGATCAATAAAATCAAGGACAGGATTAAAAATAATCTGTAAAAACGCTTATAAACCTGATAGTCTATGCGCAAAGCCAAATAAAATAAAACCAGTCCGGGCAGCAGTCCATGCAAAATCTGCTGTTTCACAAAACGATAGGTGTCATGGTATTGATAAAAAGCCAGAGTAGATGAAGCTGATGATAAAAACAAGAGACCCAAAAAAAGCAAAATGCCGATGATAGCTAGCATCAACAAATCTGGCTGATGGCCCAGGCCTCGCTGCGACAAAAATGGCCGCAAAAACCAATTGGCTAAATTGTGTCTACTTCTTCTGACCATGAATTATTCGACTAAAAGTTTTAGCTCGATCAAATTCGTGAATAAACATATTGAAGCTGGCAGCTGCCGGAGAAAACAAAATACAATTTATACCAGACTGCCGACGAGCTATCTGCCAGGCCTTATCCAGAGATTTGACATCAGCTACAATCTGCTTGAATGGATATTTTACTTTTTTCAATTCGCCTAATAATTTTTGGCTGCCGCTGCCTGACAATAAAACCACAAAACTCACCTGTTTTTTGATCTGCCGAGCCAAATTTTTATAATCAAGCTCTTTATCCACTCCGCCGGCCAGCAACAAAATTTTCTGTCCGGCCAAAGCTTGGATGGCGGCTATAGCCGCATCCGGAGTAGTCGAGGTAGCGTCATTGTAGATATTCACGCCTCTCTGTCTGCCTTCATACTGCAGGCGAAAAGGAATGCCGCGAAACTTACCTAAAACTTTAGCGATATTAGCTGTCGGCACTTTTAGCAATTTAGCCACAGTCACCGCCGCCAAAACATTGGCTATGTTGTGCTGGCCTTTGACTTTCAGCTGGTCAATACCCAAAATATTTTCAGTATGGCGGCCGTCATTAAAGTAAATCTGCTGATTTTTTAAATACGCTCCCTTGACTTTATTCTGCAGAGAAAACCAATAAACACAAGCTTTGGTTTTTTTGGCAAAGTTGCGCGTGTGGATATTGTCATAATTTAAAACCACCAGATCAGTCGGCTTTTGCCATTTGGTAATGGCAAATTTAGCCTGCCGATAAGCGGCCAGATTTTTGTAGCGGTTCAAGTGGTCAACCAAAACATTGGTAACAACCGCTATCTTCGGCGAGACATGGTATTCGTCTAAATTTTCCAGATGCCAGCTGGATAACTCCAGGACCGGCCAAGTTTTGGCAGATAATCTATCCAAAACAGACAACATGGGCGTGGTGGCAATATTGCCGGCTAAAACATTATTTTTTATCTGGCTGCTTAAAAGCTGATGGATTAAGGTAGCGGTGGTGGATTTGCCTCTGGTGCCAGTCACACCCACTACTGGTCCCTTAAACAAGCCAAAAAACAAAACTGCCTCATTGACAATCGGGGTCTGGTGCTGGCGAGCAATCTGCAAAAATGGTGAATCAGCCGGCACACCCGGATTCTGAACCACCAAATCCTGATCCAAAAAATCATCTGCCTGATGGCCGGCTAAAGAAAACTTTATCAGTGAAAACCCGGAAACTTTTTTTAATTTGTCTAGGCTGGGTTTTAACTGTGCGCCAGTTTTGATATCGGTAATAGTCAACCTGGCTCCTCTTTTCAAAAACCATTTAGTTACGGCTACTCCTCCGCCGTGCAGACCCAAGCCCATAATTAATATTTTTTTGCCCCGAAACTTATTTACCATAAGCGCAAATCAATAATCGCCAAGATTAGTCCGGCTACAGCAAAAACCGCCGAAATAATCCAGAAGCGCATGACTACTTTGGTTTCCGGCCAACCTTTGGCTTCAAAATGATGATGGATAGGGGCAGACAAAAACACTTTTTTCTTTCTGATTTTTTTTGATAAAATTTGGATAATCACCGACAAAGATTCAACCAGTGGTACAAAAGCTATCAGAATCAATAAAAGCGGGTAGCCAGTCAGCATGGCTACAATGCCCAAAGAAATACCCAAAGACATCGCACCGGTATCACCCATAAAAAATCTAGCTGGATTAATATTAAACCACAAAAAGGCCAATAAGGCTCCGGAAATTGCTCCGCAAAAAGCCGTTAGATTATAATTACCTTGGACAAAAGCAATGGTGCCATAAGCGGCAAAAGCAGCCAACATCACGCCGCCGACCAGGCCATCCAAACCATCAGTCTCGTTGACAGAAAAAGCGGTAGCTACCAAAACAAAAATGAGAAAAGGTATAAACCACCAACCCATGTGCCACAGGCCGACAAAAGGTATACGCACCACTTCCCAATCAAGCTTAAAATAAAACCACCAAGCGCCAACCAAAGCGACCAGGGTATACATCAATAAGCGGTGTTTGACAGTCAAACCGCCACCTTTGCCGCCGCCTTGTCTCCTAATGTTGAACCAATCGTCTAGTAAGCCTATCAAGGCTGAAGCCAGTAAAGCCGCCAAAGGTAAATAGGTTTCGCGGCGAGTCACAAAATTTAAGTGAGCCAAAAGAGAATCTGGCCAAATAAAAGCTACTAGAAAAAATAAAGCCGCCAAGAGCATAACTGTCAGCCAAATAAGCACCCCGCCCATAGTCGGCGTGCCGGATTTTATTTTGTGCAACTGGGAAAAGATCGGCGTTTGGCCGTCATCGCGGATACTTTTACCTAATTTATATTTATACAAAATATTGGTCCAAATCGGCGTCAAAGCAAAAGCCAAAGCAAAAGCAATAGTAGACAATGACAAGATTTTGATAATTTCTTTTTCAGGCATGAAGGTTATAATTCAAAATATTATATAGGTAAATAAGCATCATCATCTGTGATAAAAAAATGGTGGCCAGCAGCCAATAGCTCAAAACACTCCGCTTGGCAAACAAAACAACGCTCACGATAAAATTAACTATGCTTAAAAATAAAACTGCCAGCGGTATGCCCCAAAGCCAATGCCACGAACCCAGGAGGTCTATGCCAGAATAAATATTATAGTGCAGAGCCGCCAGATTAGTGAAAGCCAAATCTTTCAATCTAATAAAAAACAATACCCAAACCATCAGAGTTATAAGAAGCGATAAATTAATCAGCCAGGCCGACCATTTATCTTTATAAACAACCTTAATTTTAATCCACAGTCTTCTCATTGGATTTTCTAAGATTTATTTTAACACAAAAAAAAACCTTTATCTAGGCCTTTTTTATATAAATTGATATTTTATTATGATAAATTTGTCTAAAAAAGTCAAGATTTGACTATTTTTACTTCCTTAATGCTGGGCATTTTGGCCTTTAGCTCAGCCTCAATCACATATTTGGCAGTAAAATCAGCCAATTGGCAATGGGCACAAGCCCCCTGCAAGACAATGCTGACTATCCCCTTTTTAGCATCATAATCGACTAAATTCAAATTACCGCCATCGGCTACCAGCCCGGGGCGGATGCTATCCAAAATTTTCTCTAATTTTTCACGATTCATTTGATTTTCCCCTGTAGTTTGGCAAAAGTCTGCTCCAAATCATCCTTGGCTGCTTGGCTGCAAGACCAGTGCACCAAGCCATCATCATCCCAACGGGGAATAATGTGCCAATGCACATGATCAACCAATTGCCCGGCCACCCGACCATTATTTAGCCCCAAATTATAGCCACGAACGCCCAAAATATCAATAATCTGCGGCGCCAACCTATGTACTATCTTAACAAAATCAGCTGCCTGCTCGTCTGTCAGGCTGGTAAAATCCGCCACATGCTCTTTGGGAATTACCAGGGCATGCCCACGGGTATTGGGGTTGATATCCAAAATAGAAATATATTTTTCATCTTCATAGATGATTTTGGCTGGAATTTTTTTGGCAATAATTTGGCAAAAAATGCAATCCATATGTTTAGCTCGTTAAATAAATTTAATTATGAATTTTATATAAGAAAAAGCCGTTGGCGATTTCTATTTTATCTGATAACTGCAGACCGCTTTGCGCAGCCGCTGCCTGCTCGGCAGCCAAAGCGTTTTGATCTTTATCGCTATAATAATAAATCGGCACTTGTTCTACAATTTTAGCTAAACGCGGCCAAAGTGGCAAATCACCCTGCGGCACTACTACTTTATAATAAGGAAAAAATATCTTATCCGCCCGCTCAGTTACTATCACGGATCCTTGGGGCGCTAAATTTTTCACCAAACTAAACTCCTGCCAATAACCAGCTAGATACTGCTGGTGTTTAAATAGGCCATCGTATTTTGCGCCATAAGCCGAATAAAGGGAAAAAGCAGCCAAAATGATAAGCAGCGGCCAGACCAACACTTTTGGCCAGCGCGCATGCTTTGACCAAACAGACAAAGCATGGGCCGCCCAAGGCAAGAGCAGAATATATAAGGGCAAAAAATAACGCACATAAGAGCTGCTGATAAAATTCAGATTCTTGACCAAGGGATCTGCCAAATCCCAACTGCCATAAAACAAAAGGATAAAGACAAAAATAATAATGTTTAGCACTAGATAGCCAGACCACAATTTTTCCGAGCGGCGATTTTTGAACCAATAAAATAATCCGAACAAAGCCAAAATAATGTAAGGCCAGACCAGTTTGACAAAATATTTGGCAAAATTATAAACAATTAATTTGAGATTGAAACCAAACGGAATAAAAATAGCTTTCAGCCAAGCAAAAACATTTGTTTGGCGATCAAGTATCTCGGTCGGCAGAGTCTTGTCCTGAAAATTGATATAGCCAAAAGAAAAATAGCTGCCATAAACAATTTTATTAAGATACAGACCGGCCAACACAACGGCCGCAAAAACCAGCACACTAGAAATCAGCTGCTGTCTGGAAAATTGGCGACGCTGCCAATAAAATAAACAAACAAAGCTAAGCAGCAGCCAAACTAGTTCTGTCGGCCGGCACATAAGACTCAAGCTCAAAAACAAGCTAGCTGACCAATAAGACTTTTTGGCAAAAAGAAAAGCGGCCAGCACCACTAAAAAAATAAACAGTATATTGGTCAACATGGCCAGCTGACTAAAATAAAACCAAGGAGCCAAGGGCCAAAACAATAAGCTGGCAAAAAAAGCTAGCCGTTTATCCTGAAAAACCAGCTCTAATATTTTATAGACCAAAAAGACAATAGCGGCTGACAAGAGTGGTGTGAGCAATAAAACGCCAAAAGCGCCAAGTAAAGCAAAAAATAGGGCGAAAATAGCTATATTGGGCAACCAAGTCATAGGCAATAAAAATCCATCAATCACATTTAAGCTGCGGGTGTGCAAGAGATTATCAGTCGACAGATTCAACGGCTCAAATACTTTGAAGGTGTGCTCCTCGGCCAAAACTTTTGCTGAAAAATAATTGGCATTGGCATCCGGCCAATTGAAAATCAGCTGCTGTCCGCTACCGGCTTGCCACTGGGGCCACCAGACAGTCCAGACTGTCAAACTATAAATAATAGCAAACAACAAACTGCCAACTAAAATAGATAAATTATATTTATTGTTTATTTTCATTCAATAAATCCAAAATTGTTTGAATATAATTTTCTCTGCTGAAGCCAGCCACGCTAGCGCGGCAATTATCTGCCATGAGAGACAGGCGATCGCGCTGAGCATATAAAGAAATGATTTTTTTGTTCAAAGCGGCAAAATCACCAGCCGGAAAAACCCAGCCATTGACGCCTTCTCTTATCAGCTCGCTCACGCCGCCTATATCGCTAGCCAAAACCGGCAGACCCATGCCCAAGGCTTCATATATCACGGTGGGCGAATTTTCATAACACAAAGACGGCACCACCAAAATATCCATGCTGCCCAAAAGCTCCATCAGCTTAGGGTGCGTCATCCAGCCATGAAAAACAATCCGCTTATCAGCTTGAGCGGCTGACTGGGCAGCTACCAAATCAGAACCCACTCCCACGATGTGCAGGCGGGCATCCGGCAGCTCTAAAGCACGCCAGGCTTTGATCAATCCCAAGACACCTTTGGCGAGCTGCACTTGACCAAGATATAAAACTTCCAAATTGTAGCTGGATTTTTTACTGACCCCAATATCAGCGCCAATCGGGTTGGGTAAAACTATTTTTTTTGATTTGGGGAAAAAATCATATTGCTTATAAAAATCCAATAAAAATTTGGATGGTGAAATCACAATCTGGGGCGAAGCAAAAAGTTTGCGCATCAATCGTGGATAGCCAATCGATTTAAAAAATTTATGCTGCCAGGCATCCTCTGCCCCCTTGATAATCAGGCCGGACGGCGTGACTAGTTGCACGTCGTGCAGGGTATGGATATGAGTGATGTGTAATTTCCTAAATAGCAGTGGCAACAAAAATCCTAGGCCCATCAAATTATGAGTGATCACTACATCTGGTTTTTCTTCCAATAATATTTTTTTGACTTGAAAATAAGAATGCCAATTGAAAATATCCAAAAAATGCCAAAGCAAACGCAAAATAGCGGGATATTTATAATCATTCAAATAATAATAAACATTAAAAGGGGTGATCCGATAAACTGAAACACTATTAACTTCGTCTTGCCAAACCAGCTCATTATCAGCCCGGACATCAACGCCGTTGACATTCATTTTTCTGGGCTTAGTGGCAATCACAAAAACATGCTGCCAGGCGGCTTTCAGGCCCTCGGCTTCAGTGGCAGCTATCATCTCTGCCCCGCCCCTGACCAGCGGCGGATATAAATTACTAATAACAGCAAACTTCATCCCGTTACAAATTAGTAATCAAATCGTCAAGCTGCCGGCCAATATGCTCCCAAGTATAGCTTTCCAAAACTCGCTGCCGGCCAGCCTGCCCATAAGCTCTGGCTATCCGCGGATTTTTTAATAAATAATCCAACATATCAGCTAAATTTTGCACGCTACCTGGCTTTACTAGCAGCCCAGTTTCTTTCTTTTTGACCACCGACCTGACGCCAGCCAGATCAGAAGCAATCACCGGCACGCCAGATGACATGGCCTCCAAAGCCACTATGCCAAAAGCTTCTGACTTATCTATTGATGGCAAGACAAATATGTCAGCTAAAGAATAAAGTTTAGGCAAAATATTCTCCTCTACTCGGCCCAGAAAAATAATTTTTTTGCCTAAGCCCAAAGTATCAACCAGGCTCTGATAGCTGGCCAATAATTCACCGCCCCCCGCAATCAAAACCCGAAAATTATCATTATCGTTTAAGTGGCTGATAGCTTGGATCAAAATATTTACTCCTTTAAAATAATGCGGCCTATCCAAAGCTCCTACGAACAAAACAATTTGCTTGTTATACAAATCGTATTTGGTCATCAACTCTTTGTCGCGATAACGTGGTTTGAAAAGTAAATGATTGACACCGCAAGGAATTTCAGCAAATTTTTCCGGTTCAGCCGCCAGCCTTTCGGCTAAAGTAGAATTTTTGGCATAGTCCCAAGAAGTGACTATGATCTTATCTGCCTGATCCAAAATCTTTGGCATGATAAAATTGGTGTGCCATTTAAAAACTTTGGACAGCAAACCACTGCCCACCACATCCATATGATAAGTGATGACTAATTTTAAATCTTTGATCTGCTCCAGAAAATAAATAATTTCTGCGCCGCCAAAAAATGGATAATGCAAATGAATCACATCAAAATTTTTGATCTGCCACAAAAGCTGGGGCAAAACTCCAGAATTGCCATAGCGGAACCAAGGGTAAATGCGTTTGACGGTAAAAGGATATTCATCCATATATTTAGCAAAATAGCGATAGCGTGGCGTAAAAACCGTAACCTCGTGCCCCAGGGTAGCTAAAGCCCAGGCATTGTAGTAGGCCACATTGCCCATACCGCCCTGATAAGGAGGAAAAGTTGATGTAACTTCCGCTATTTTCATCCGATTAACAAGCTATAATTATTACCAAAAAATTAATTGTTTGACAATCAGCCAATAAATATTAAAAAATATATTGGCTATTTTTAAAAACCATCCCTGCAAAGGCTGAAATAAGATTTGCCCGGAAAATTCTCCGACTACCAGCCGGTCTGAACGTTGGCGCAAAGACTGCACCAGCTTGCGTTCAGCTGACAAATTTTTCCAAGCCTCGGCTGAAAAAAGCCAGGCATAGCTTCTTAATTTTGCCCCCAGCCAATTATTAATGGCCGCAAAAAATAGTTGGCCCAACTCCATTATCAGCCAAGCTGGAAAAATCAACACTAGGGTAGCTGGCCGATAATTTTTCAGCATCACCCACAGGCGGTTGCGTTCAAACCAATAAACCTGCTTGATGCTGCGATGAAATTCGTATTTATGATATATCTGACTCTGCGGTATCAAATAATTATCATAGCCCATGATTTGTAAAATCCAGCCCAAATCCAAATCTTCTAAATAAGCAAACATGCTTTTGTCAAACAAGCGCCCCAGTTTCTGAATCACTGAAACTGATAAAAAAACTCCTGCGCCGGACGCATAATTGATACGTTGGATTAACGGCAAAAAATGGTCTTTGATGCCCAAACTGCCGGCATAACCAAAACCTAAATAATGAATGACATTGCCCACTGTATTGATTTCATCTTTAGCTGGCCATAGATTTATTTTTGACTGCAGGCTACCAAAACTATGCAGCTTGGCAAAATCATACAAAGGCTGGAGCCAGCCCGGCTCCACTAAGGTGTCCTGGTTTAATAAATAGACATAACTTGCTCCCCATTGAACAGCTTGCTCATAGCCCAAATTATTGGCTCCCACATAGCCGAGATTGGTATCGCTGATCAACAAAGTAAACTGAGGAAAATGCTCTCGGATGTAAGCAACACTGCCATCAGTAGAATTATTATCAACAATAATAATGCGCAAATCAAAATCCGCATATCTTTCGGCTGCTAGTTGGGGCAACAAATCCGGCCAGTACGACTGGCCATTGAAACTAGGAATAATAACAGCGATTTTATCTCGACCGGCCATTTTTGACATTCTTTATAGCTTCGTCTCTGACTACCTTGGTCAGATTTGACTCCAGCTTATCCAAACGAATAAAAACTCTAAACAATAAATAAAAAATCACGACTACCGATAAATAAATAACTAAATCCGCTCCTCGTTTTATGCCCAAAATATTAGCTAAATAAGTGGTGGAATCAGGCAGCCAAAAAACCACCAAGACAGCCAGCCATAAGATAAGCCAAGCCCAGCGGCCGGTAGCTAATGTTTTCTGGTCCGAACGAGGCCGGATGGTTTTAATGAGAGCCAATAAAACAAACAGGGTAATAATAATTTGTAAGACTATCATTGGTTTATTTTTTTAATAAATAAATCTAATAAAATTTTTATCCCTCCAAAAAAACCCTGGCCAAACTCACGATAAATGACCGTCACTGGCACCTCTTGATAGCGTAATTTTAACTTTTTAGTTTGAGACACTATCTCGCTAGCATGAGCCATGGCATCTTGCTTGATGTCAATCTGCCTAGCGGCCGAGCCACTCATGGCTCGAAAACCATTGTGCACATCCGTCAAGGGTAAACCAGTCATAATATTGTTGAGCCAAATAGCCGGTCGGATAATAAATAATTTTTTCAAAAATGGAATTTTGTTGCTTTGCAAAAACTTTGAACCAAATACAATATCTGCCTGTCTCGATAAAATCGGCTCGAGTAAACGCTCTATTTCGCCAGCCAAAAACTGTCCATCGGCGTCAAAATGAACTATGGCATCGGCCTCTTGGGATAAGGCATAAAGTGTGCCGGTATAAAGAGCGGCTCCCTGGCCGCGGTTGATTTTGTGGCGTAAAAAAATAACCGGATATTGAGCGACAATCTCGGTAGTATTATCACTGGAGCCATCGTCAACCACCACTAGCGAATATGGCAATTTTATTAAGGATTGCAAAACCTCCCCTATTCTTTGGGCTTCATTGTAAGCAGGGATAACGACATAAATTCCAGACATGGGCGTATCCAAGCCAAAATGCTTATTTTTGGCTTTTATTATCTTACTACTAGATTAATCTTCGTCAACATCACTATAAGACTGACCCTCTATAGGCTGACGTAAAAATGCAGTTGCTTTATAATATTCCACTGCTTGTTTCAAGCCGTCTTCCAAAGAAACCAAAGGAAACCAATTGAGTTCATTTTTAGCCCGACTGATGTCGGGTATAGTAGGCTGATTGCTGTAGGCAAATTGATCGCCATAGGCTATCTTGGAACTAGAATTGGTCAGACGAATGACCGTTTCAGCAACTGCAGTCAGCGTATATGGCTTTTCACTGCCCAAATTGATCGGCTCCTTGACATCAGAAGCCATCAAAGCAATCAAGCCGTCAACAATGTCTTTGACATAACAAAAAGTCATAGTCATTTTCTTATCGCCAAAGATAGTAATCTCGGTATTATCAACGGCCGCATGAATAAAATCCACTACCTGGCGACCACTGTGCCGCAGCATGCGAGTGCCATAAGTGCTAAACACGCGAGCAACTTTGGCATCCAGTTTACAAATATCACGATAAACTAGAGTGGCCATTTCCGCAAAGCGTTTGCCTTCATTGTAGCAAGCTCTGGGTCCTAGCCAATTCATATTACCAACATAATCCTCTGGCACCGGCTGTCCGTCTTTAGACGGATTACCATAAACGGCCGAAGAAGACACCAACAAATACCGCGCCTTGTATTTTTTTGCAAGCTCTAAGCTCTTAATAACACCGACCGAATTGGCAGTAGCTGTCTGCACGGGAAACTTGGCAAAATCCTTGGGTGCAGTCGGGCAGGCCAGATTATAAATTTCCTGCCAGCCAGCTACATCGACTTTAAACCTTTTTAGCTCTGGCAGGCTCTCGTACTCAATGTGGCGAGTGATGTTGTGACGCACAAATTCAAAATTGGGATATTCAAGCAAGGTGCGAATGTTTTCTACGTCCGAGGAAACAAAATTGTCCACACAAATCACGTTGTCGCCCCTTTTCACTAGCTCCTCACATAGATGGGAGCCAATAAAACCAGCTCCACCTAAAACGAGGATATTTTTATTTTCTAAATAAACTTTACTTGGCATATTTTTATTGGCTTATGGCTAATGGCTTATGGCTAATGGCTAATGGCGTATGACCATGGGCTATAAGCTATAAGCGATTGGCTATTAATTATATTTACCTTTTAAATCATTGAAACGAATTTTGAATAGCGTCAGTATGGTGCGGGGATAATCGTGCCACCTGACTGTTGAATCAAAATTATTGCGCCAGATAACCGGTATTTCCTTGATTTTAAAATGATGCCGCTTGGCTAACCAAATAAGCTCAAAGTCAAAAGCAAAGCCGGGAACAGTCAGCTTGGCAAAAAGGGGCTGTAAATCTTTAACAAATAATTTAAAGCCGCACTGGGTATCATAAATCTTGCTATCAATCAAACAACGACTCAAAAAATTGCCGCTCTTGCCAAAAAATACTTTGATAAAGTTCTGACTTATTTTGATATCCGAACCCGGCAAACCACGCGAAGCGATCAATAGCTGATAATCCGATGTATGGAGCAAAAATTTATCCAGCTCGGTAATGCGAGTAGAATTATCGGCATCCATGAACAAAATCAAATCACCTTGGGCTTGCTTGACCCCTTTGGCCACAGTGTAGCCTTTGCCATGATTCTTTAAATTATGCAATACTTTGATGCTCGACAGACTATCCAGTATCTCGCCAGTCTTATCAGTAGATCCATCGTCTACCACTATGACCTCAAAACTAGTGAAATGCTTGGCGAGATAATCTTGAACTTCTTGAATAGTTTTAGCTATTACTTTGGCTTCATTGTAAGCCGGAATGACCACGCTAATCTGCATATCAATTCACCAAAACATCAAAATTATATCCGCTGCGATCCTGCGGACTGCGCAGATATAAATTACTTTTTTCCAGACCAGCCACATCATAAACCCTCAATAAAGCAGCCGCTCCTTTGCTGGGTATAGCTAAAATCTCTGGCATTTGATCACCGGAAATATCTTTGGCCAGCAAACGCAAACCAGTGGTCAGATATTTACTAAAACCAATAAAACTAGACTCGAGATTGCCGGTATAGTCAAAAACATTGATCATTGGTGCTTCACCGCGAGCCGGCACAGTTATAATTTCTGCCCAGCCGTCATTGTCTATATCGCCAGCAGTGACTTGGACACCCCTATTTGTTTTATTAGTATAAGCAAAAAATTGAGCTAATACTTGTCCGCTATAATTAAAAATCCTGACGTGCGGTCCGCCACTGGAAGCTGGCGTGGTAATAATTTCGTCCCTATTGTCTCCATTGACGTCACTCACTGATAGATTAACCCCGCCGCGAAACTTCTCCCCATAAGCATCGAATCTTGCCAAAAGCAGTCCCGAATCATCAAAAACTTTAATCTCTGAACCCAAACCACTGGCTGGTGCAGTGATAATTTCATCTCGACCATCACTATTTATATCGCCCACGCCAATATTCAAACCATTTTGCCAAGTATTGGGGTAAGCAAAAAATTCTGACAGCAGCTGGCCAAAATTATTGAATATTCTGACGTGCGGTCCACCTTTGGAAATCGGGGCAGTGACAATTTCAGCTTGACCGTCTTGGTTCACATCGCCCGTGGCGACATTCACCCCGCCCAAAAAGTTTTTGTTATAGGCCAAAAATGATCTTTGCAAACCCCCCTTATCATCCATAATCAAAACTTCAGGAATTTGGCCAGCCTGGGGAGCAAGGACCAATTTGATTGATTGATTATAATATTTGGCAGCCAGATTCAAGGCAGCGCCGACATCCAGCAACCCGCGGCCTAAATCTTTGTAATTATTGGGATTGGCTGCTTGGAGATTATCGGTGCTATCAAGTAAAGCTCGATAAAAATCTGCCGGCCGCCAATCAGGAAAATTCATTTTCATCAAAGCCAAAGTGGCTGTCACCATCGGCGCCGCCACCGAAGTACCCGACCAGCCGCCTTGATAATAAGCAGCAAAATTCAAATCCGCTAAATCATGAAAAACTGTCGAATAAACATTTGTGCCTGGCGCCGAAATATCAATGCAATCTTGGCCATAATTAGAAAAAATAGTTAATTTATTATTTTGGTCTACGGCCGCTACACCAATGACTCGATTGGTGCTATCAAAATCACAAACTGGGTAGCGCGGAGAAATATCCATGTCTATGCCAGTGTTATCTTCGTTGCCTGAAGCAGCCACTATCATCACTCCCTGATTATAAGCGTCGGTTATAGCTTGGCGCAAAACCTCATCTTCTGATTTACCTACCAAGCTAAGATTAATAATATCTGCGCCGTTTTCTACAGCATAATTGATAGCTTGAGCCAAAACCAAAGTATTGCCGCTGCCTTTGGCATCCAAAATCTTCAAGGGCATGACCTTAACTTTGGGCGCAATGCCAATGACCCCAATTTCATTGGCTGCGGCCGCAATAATACCAGCCACAACCGTGCCGTGGTTTATGGCTGTAAAATCATAGCCAGAGCTCAAATCAGGCTTGGGATTGTTGGTACTAGTTAGAAAGTCCCAGCCATTTACATCATCAATATAACTATTACGATCATTATCTAGGCCATCGCCGGCTATTTCACCAGTATTAACCCAGATATTGTCATATAAATCAGGATGATCAATGTCCACACCTGAATCCAAAACAGCCACCACTACTCCTTTATTGACTTTAACATCATCAGACCAGCTGCTCTTGCCATTGATCTGATCAAAATAAGTCTGATAAATGATATTAGGATCAGTGGGCAAATAATCCTGGGAAAAAGCTTGGGCCATACCGGGAGCCAAGCTAGATAATATCAAAAAAAATGTTGCCAGTTTAATTAATTTTGCCACTTAATTTTACTATTAATATTTGTCTAAATTATAACAGAATTGACCCCGAAAAACAAGAAAAAGCCTATTTGGGCCTTATCTTTGGATATAAAAACGAAAATCTTATTTATTTTGGAAAAAAATATCAGTTACCATCCAGCTGCTGCCAGAGTTTTTCCCAAAAATTATAGGTATAGGGCGATGATTCTCTGTTTATTAAATTCTGGACCAGGCTTTTGGCAAGCGACGGTATTCTTCTATTCTCCACTCTGGAGACGGCTCGTTCTTTCTCCAGTTTATCAATATCCAAAACAACAGCGCCGGCTAGCCTGCACCACTCATCGCTTTGGGTCAAGTGATAAGTTCTGACAAATATTTCATCGGCTAAAAGTTTTATTCGATTCGGACTATCCAGCTCTAAAAGTTTTCTGATTTCACCCTCAAATTCCCGCCACATGCTTCTCATCTTTTCTGATTTGCTATTGGCAAAGCGTTCCTTCAAACGCTGCATGCTTAACAACCATTTTTCTTCAGCTGACTCTTGCTCACGATCACGAGCATTGGTAAAGGAGCGATAACGAGTCAACACATCACTATCGCGACCCGCCACCGAAATATCTTCCATATCCAAAGCCCGATCAAAATCAACCAAATAAACATCTACAATCTGCCCTGATTCATCCAGTTTGAGTATGATATTTCTCTCGTGCAGATCGTTGTGATAAATATTATTATCATGCAAAAGTCTGATTGTGTTTTGTAGTTTATCCAAAATATGCTGCTCCAAATGAAAATCATATTTTTTGAGAGCCACCATCAATCTGTCTAAATTAGCTGCTTCAAAAATAAATTCAGCCACTTGCCCTGCTTGAGCAGGCGGCCTCTCAAAACCCATGGCTACCTGAACACGATCACGAATATCATTAAAGGTCAAACGCTCTCCTCTTCCCATCCTTTGTTTTAAATCTCTTAATCGATGATCGTGCTGAATAATATGTTTGTACAAGTGCGTGGCCAAATCTTCGCCCTGAACAAAGTCCATAACCATAAAACCCACCCGATCACCAACAGCAGTGACACCCCAAGTTTTCAGTTTGCTCAATAGACTGGGATCATGAACTGTGATTTCTTTATGACAATAAGCATGAGGCACCTTAGCATAGGCCGACTGGTCTGCTTGATCAGCAATAATATCATGGGCTCTTCTCTGCATGTGTGCCTCATGCTCAATTTTTCCCGGCAAAAATATCTTAATGACCTTAGCGGCCAATTGCCCAGATTGAGCGTTTTCTTCTTCACCCAAAAGCTGCTCTTGCCAGCCGGCCGGCAACTTATCAATAGCCAATTCTAAAATAATACCCTTATTGCCCTCATCGGTTTTCACGCCTTCCAATAAACAAGTTTCCAATAAGTGCTCGATTGGCTCATCTGGACTGCGCTCTGGCATGATTTCCCGCGACCCTCTCATATTATTTATTATTGGCTAAAACACTCTTCATAAATGTCCAATATATTGTATCACCTTGTTTATATTTTACATACCACCATTCTACTCCCCAGAGATAAGCTTGGGGTAAATCCGTATTGATAGCATACTGTAAATTGGCTTTTAATTGCTCCAAAGATAAGGATTTGGCCGCTTCTTGGTCGGGAAAACTAGCCAAATTGCCTTTGGGCACCCAGGGCTCAACTTGCAATTCACTGATCAATAAATGATCCTTAGATACGCCGACTAGCCAAGCTTTAAAACGATAGAACCAATCTGGCCAAGGATAGCGAAAATAGCCAAACCATTTATTCCAAACCACGCGATACATGGTGGTGCCTAAGTAATCACCCGCCCTTGCTTCCTGACGCCAAGTGCTCAATTCGCCGGACACCGAAACTAGGATTGGTCTAGTTTTGTCTAAATTCCGCGCCAAAGCTATTTCTTTTTGTAAAAAATCTAAGTGGCCCTTTGGGCATTCGCCAAATAAGTTGAATAAAGGCTCATTTTCAATTTGCCAAACTTTTATGGCCGGACGATCTTTGTAATGATTGATGATAACGGCCAGCATGTCTAAGGTAGCCTGTTCGCGCTCCGAATCATTTTTTTGATCAAGCCATTGCGGCGCATGGCACTCTGGCCAGCGCGGCAAGCGATAGCCGATATTAGCCACGAAATCTACTCCGCGCCTATCCCCTTCATCAAAAATATAATCATAATTGCTGAAATCATACTCGCCTTTATTTTTTTCTATCTGATCCCAATAAATAGGTATGCGAATATTTTTGGCTTGCAGGTCGTCCAAAACCGCCAGATATGCCTCGCGCCAATCCAGACCCAGTGAATCTGCCATTTTTACAGAATAGGTCACGCCCCAAAAGTCTGGCTTGGCCTGCAGAGTAATTTGGCGCGGATAATGGTCGGCAAATTTTATATACCACAAAACCAGCAGACCAATGATTAGCCAAAAAACTAAGCGCCAAATTTTTTTCTTTTTCTGGGACATTAGGTAGCGATAAAATATAAGCCTATGCTAATCAATAGGACAGCAACTAATTTTTGCACCATCATCTTCTTGCTGATATTTTCTTTCATGATCTTGGGATAAAAAACAGTGATGATGCCGCCCAAGGCCAATAATAAGGCGTATTGGAAACCCTGCAAAGCATTGACAATGGCTACTGAACCCAAAAATACTGCATACTGCTGCAAAAATGCGCCTACGGCTGACAATGCTTGGTTGCCCAAAAACAAAAATTCTTTTTTGCCGCGAAAAAGTTTTTTCAAGTGCTTGGATATCTCTTTGCGACTAGCCCGATTTAATAATAAACCTAAGACTGCCAAAAATGAGCCAGCTCTTATCCAAATGAAGCCGCTCAAAAAAGTCTGCTGCTCATAAGCGAACTTACTAAGTATCATAAAGACAGCAAAAGCCAGGGCCGAAGCTAAAGCGCCCAGAGTCACCCGCCAATGCTTTTCACCCCGAACTTCAAACCAGGCAAATACCTTGGTCCACCAATGATGTCCAGAGGGAAACCAAGAAATAATCAACAAACCAATCACCAAAAATAAAAGCGCCAGCCATTGCCGCGGTGAAAAACTTTCCCCTAAAAATAAGATGGCCAAAATAATGGTAAAGATTTGGGTCGAACCGCCGATCAATGGTATGACTACTGAAGCATCGCCTTTTTTTAATGACTGGTATAAAAGCAACAGGGCCATTGGAAATAAAGCGCCAGTTATCAAATTTAAAAAGAAATATCCTATTCCCGGCCACTCCAAAAACCACGGCGCCAATAAAAAGGCCAATAAACTCAATAAACCTATTAAAAAAGTGTAGGTTTTTGAGCTGGGCAACACTTTGTCCAATAAAAATTTGTCAGCTAGATTGACTAGGGCCAAAACCACGTAAGCCAAAATAGCAATTGTTAACCAAGGCATGATTTTAATATTTATCCATTTACTTTTTTGGCTAATATTAGCCAAAATATATAAAAATTACTGATAAACTATTGACAAAATAACAAATATATGATGTCTTATAATCCTCGCACTAGAAAAGCGAGATGTTCCATCTTCCTCTCCTTTTAGGAGGGAATGGACAAAAAAACCGCGAAACCAAGGAGGTTGTGTAGACATGGTGGTTCGACCACTGGCTGCCGCGCTGAAGAGGACAGCGTCTGGTGGCCAGCCGCTCGCTGGGCAGTAAACTGCTGCTTCAAGTGGCACCAGTTGTCTGCCCAAGAACTCCCTACCCTCCCCAGGTCCGGGAGGTCGGCCGTGACGACGGCAAAGGCTCGCGACACTCCGTGATGTTCGGGGTCGACGGCAACGTCGACCTCTTTTCTTTGTCAAAAAAACTACAAACTATAAATAATCGTCCGTAAATTTTC
Organism: Patescibacteria group bacterium; assembly: GCA_041650755.1. Taxonomy (GTDB): domain Bacteria; phylum Patescibacteriota; class Patescibacteriia; order UBA1558; family GWA2-36-10; genus JBAZKN01. The sequence goes on from JBAZKN010000001.1 coordinate 210,151, forward strand.
CATACTGCGCGACTCGAATTCAGCTTGACCTATTTGACTGGCGGCCCGCAGAGCATTTAAAGACTTGCTGTTATCTGTCTGGTATTTTTTGGGATAATTGGCTTCTAGATCGCCATTGGGGAAAATAAAAATATTATGGCGCCTTAGATCTTTTATAATATTATCTAAAGACCCGACAGGCAACTGGATTTTCAAATGATTCAGTATGCTGGCCAGGCCGTTGTTATTAAAAACATCTCTATCCAGAACAATGGCAAAAGGAATGTGAAAAATCTTGAGCAGGTCCATATAGATTTGCATATTACCCTTGCCTTGCGTCTGCACCACTTTGATATCCTTGTCTCCTTTATAAAAGGCATCTATCAAACCGCGCAATAATAATTTGTCCGACATACCCTCTACCATCACCACCTTGTCGGCAAAAAACATTTCTAAATTATCGGCATTCAACTCTTGCACCAAGCGAACGGCATCATAATAAGCATGTACAAAGGGAAAAGAAGTTGTGCCAGCATCATCCTTTACTACTCTGATTACTTGAGGCAAGGTGATTGGCGTCACAAACAGCGGCGAATGGGTAGTAAAAAATATTTGGCCGGCTTGGCTGTTTTGCATGGCCCACAACAATCTTTCGATCATGGCCGGATGCAGATGGGTCTCGGGTTCATCAATCATTACTATCTGGAACTCAGGATGAAAGACATACAAAAGAATAGTAAATATGCGACGAAAACCTTGGCCCAAACGATCGATGGTCACCCGCCGTTTCCCCTCATATAGACCGGCGGCCTCATAATTTACGTCCAAAGCATTGCGGGTAGCAGAAATTTTGGGGAAATGCCGCTTGAGGTTATCTTGAAACTTTTCCCAGGCACCGGGATAATTAAACAGGCCAACATAATCTGCCTCAATCTGGCCAAAATCAGCAAAGGCAGCTTCATCCAGGCGCTTTACTTGAGAATTTAAAATACTGGCTAAATTCTTACTATAAGCAATGGTTTGCCGAGGAAATATCAGCTCCCTCTCCCCGGCTCGACACTTAAAAGTGCCATAAATTTCTGGGAACTGATATTTGACTTTTTCTTCAGCGGAAAATTGCAAATCCAATTCCAAATCTGCCTTATCATAAAAAATACTACTGCTACTAGGCGGAGCCTGCAAAGCAAATTGCATGGCGTCCAAAATATTGCTTTTGCCGGTGTTATTCTGGCCAATGATAATATTGATGTTGCGCACTGGCAACATCATCGGTTTTTTGATGCTTTTATAATAATTTATCCTGGCCTGCTTAATCACCATATTAAAGCAAATGAATATCCTCTATTTCCGTGATTTTATCGTGCAAAATGATATTTTCTATATTATAAGTACCGAGCTTTGGAGCATCCATAAAGCCCTGTATAGCTGCTTCGGCCAGCCAGCCAGAATCAAGCCAATCAAACAGCCACTCATCCACATAACGCGGATCCTGGCTATCAATACCAGCGCCCATAGCCAATAGCCAATCACGATTATAGCGCTCTTGATAGCCGACCGGCTCAGACATAATGATGGGTATGCCCAAACCGCAATAAAAAGTCAGCTCTGACGGCTTGGTCCAAAGTATGTCAGTGGTTCTTAAAGCTTTATTGAACTCTCGAAAATAATCATGCTTATGTGTTGCATAGATGATCCGAGCATTAGGATGATTGGATAAATGGCAATCTTTCAGCGCCCGATCAAAATCAGTATAGACATCGTTGCGCGAGCCAGCTACTAGATTGAGACGTAATTTATTTTTATGAATAAATTTTTGCAAGCGCTTCAGAATCACTACGCCCAAATCGCGTTGAGCACCAGCTCCGCCGACAGCAAAAGTAATCGTCAAAGGATGGCGATTCTTTTTTATTTCACTGACCGGGCAAAGATAATCCTCAATCAGCTTGGCATATTTTTTGCGATAGATGCCGCGCGGATCCAGATCAAATAATCTGGCCTTAAGGTCATTTTTGATAATGTGCTGATCGCGGCCGCCAATATTTTCTTTGGGCAAAGGGAAACCGGTCACGAAAACATTGCTACTCTTGACGCCATATAGCATCAAGCGCTCCTTGACCCGCTTATTTGGCGCCAAGTATATAATCCGGCTTTTCTTGGGATCAACCGGTGCCCAAGCTCTAGCTACATCAGCATCACAAACCACACAATAAATCCTGCCTTTATAGCCATGATATTCAGCGGCATAAGCCGCCACAAAAAAAGTGGTAAGTAGCGGCAAGGGATGCTTATTTAGTTCGGCCATCAAATTTTTCCCTAAACCATGACGCACATCTTTATAAAACCATAGCTGCTGCTGGGAATTTTTGGATAGGTCGCGGCGCGGATAAAACGGCTCTATTTTTTGAAAATAATCCATGGTGCCAAAAGCCAACTTGCCCAAAAATGGCACGCTCTTAAACCTAGAAATTAATTCGTACCAATAACGACCGCTCTGCCAAGACTCCTGTTCTCGTCGGCTAATGCCTTGGTACTGGTTGACATTAATAATGCCGCTAAAACTTGAGTTCAAAAAAGGATAAGCAGCCCGCTGGTGGCCATAACCCATGTCCACCGCCAAAACATACATTTTTGGTTTTTGTTTTTCCATGGTTAATCTAGCGATAACGGACATTAGCTACCTGCTTACCTGTTTTACGGCGATGCTTTTTGATAGCCATTTTTTTCTTTTTATTCATATAATACCAAAAGATAGCGATAAAATTTTATCTAGCTTTATTATAACATAAATTGACCAAATATTTAAGACTTGGACAGTCTAGTAAGGATGAAAATAAAAATTAAAAAATATAAATAATATTCCAAATTGATAATACGATGCACTGAACCCGGCCAGATAATTTCCACAATCAATAAAAACAACCAAGCCAGCCAGGCAACATTAAAAAAATCGTTTAATATTATATTTCTTAGTTTCATCTCTGAAATATTAGCTGCCAATTATTGTTTATCTCCACAGTAGAGGTAGCTGACAAACCCGGCATAGACAAAATCAGCTCCAACTGCCGGCGCTGAACCTTGGCTTGATCCAGCATAAAACTAATCGCTACCTGCTGCTCGTTGATACCTTTAAAAAACCAGCCGCCGTCCTTTTGCCTGAGGCCTAGACGCATCGGTGTAGTGCTGGTAGCCACCGTGCCCTTAACTAGCAATGTTTCAAATTGGACGGGCAGATAAACTTTGAGATACAGCGGCTCGCCTTTTATGGCTACCAAGCCGCTTGGCTCATAAGCTAAACGTTGTTGGGGGTACCAACCGTCAGTATTGCGACTAATCGGCCTAGTAAAATCCAAATCATAAACTAGGGTCCTGCCCGTGAAAACATTCTGGCCGATGACATAACAAATCAGGACAACGCTCAAGATTATCCATAACAAGCGAAAAAAATAGACTATAGACCAAGGTTTTTTTAACATACCTATATTCTAGCAAAAAATTAGCTTTTTGGGGAAGTGTTAAAAAAAATTAAACTATGTTAAAATAAGGCTGAACAAACAGAGCTAATGATTACCTTTAGTCGCGCACAACACATTAGTGGCCAAACAATCATAGCGGCCATAATCATTGCCAATCAATGCTGGCTCCATAATATGTGGCTGGGTTTGATCTTCGGTCTCATATACTTATGGCTTAATAGTAAAAAATTGGCCGATATTTTATTTCATGATACCCACCAAGGACTCAAGAATAGCCTGGGTCTGATAGTTATTTTAGCTTATATCAGCCTCTGCTATACTCTGGCTTATCACTTTTACCAGATAAATTATTGGATATTCTTGTGGGTATTTCTGACTATACCAATTATAGTGGAAATTTTATCGTTCTTTAAATTCCGTAAAGAACATTATTTCTTCAATAATCTTGACCTCAATCAATGGAAGTTGGCCAAAATACGTCATTGGTTGTGGCCGACTCTTACCTTGACCTTTGATATACTGTTGGTAATTTTACTTTTTAAAAAAGCCTCTTTGGGAGTTGTTCGCTCTCCTTGGGAATTAGTAAATTATAAATTCTGGATACTATTTGCTCTCAGCAACATTGCGCTCACCATCACTATATTAAATAAAAAGTCCAGCAAAAACATCTTCCTGCTTTGCTGTCATTTTCTCTTGATCTCTAGCATAGCTATCATCCTCTATCCCTTGGGCTATGGCTATGATTCTTTTATCCATGCCGCCGTTCTGGACATTGTCCAAAAAACCGGCACCATACAACCTCGTCTTTTTCTATATGTGGGCCAATATGGCCTGACTTTATTTAGCCAGGAGTTATGGCAAATACCGCTAGAGACAGCCAACAAAATACTCCTGCCTCTATTGTTTAGTTTATTATGGCCCATCAGTCTTTACTATGGCCTGCGGCATGGTTTTCACTGGTCTTACCGATCCAGCTACTTAGGGGTCCTGTGGAGCCTATTTGTTGGCTTTGGCTTTGCCATCATGACTACCCCCCAGTCACTTGGTCTACTATTACTGGCTACTGTTATATTCTTGCTACCGACCATTAAAAATAAAAATCTGCCTCTTTATTTCATCTGGATAGTCACTGTCATGGCCCTGACCATACATCCTTTGGCTGGCATACCCTTGGCTTACCTTGGTTTAATACTGGTCATAGAAAAGGTCAATAAATCGCGTCTGAGCAGAACAATTATTTTAACGCTAGTTTATATACTGGCTGCACTCAGCCTGCCCTTCTTTCTGGCTATATATCAAATATTCAATAAAATACCATATTGGCAGGTATTAACGACGCACTTTTGGCCAGAAATAACATGGCCAAGCCTTCATTGGCAACAAAGCTATAGCTTTCCCCTGGATATGCTGCATAATATCGGCCAAAACCAAATTTGGCTTTATATTATTATAGTCCTGATAGGCTTGATCTTGATAATCCGCAATCACAAATACATTTTCTTTCAGAAAAACGTCATTTTTAGTTTACTGCTGCTAGCTAACTATTTGCTAAGCAAAATATTTATCAACTTTAATCTGCAAATTGCCTACCAAAAAGACGACTATCCTAATCGAATCATTTATTTGGTAGCCTTATCAGCCTTGCCCATATTTTTGACGGCTGTATATTTTGTGCTGCATCGGGCAGTCAAAGATAAGCCAAATTTTTTCCACACTCTTTGGCTGGCCGGACTAAGCACCGTGGTCGTCATGATCAGCACCTATTTTAGCTATCCTATCTATGACAAAAATCTAAACAGCAAGAGCTTTAATGTCACTGCCACGGATATAAAGACTGTCAAAACCATAGAACAGGATGCCAATGGCCAAGCCTATGTTGTCCTTGCTAACCAAATGGTCGGAGCAGCTGCTATCAAGGAATTCGGCTTTGCCCATTATTATAATGATAATTTTTATTACTCCATGCCCCTGGGGGCCAATAACATCTACCAAGAATTCCTCTCGATGATTGAAGTCAGGGCTGACCGAGCCACTGCCATATCGGCCATGGATAAAACAGGGGTAAATTTGGCCTACTTTGTGGTCAATAATTATTGGCACTCAGCTAAAACTGCCAATCAAATGGCTGAACAAACTGCGGACCAAGTCTTGACTATCGATGGCGGAGTCAATCAGGTATTTATCTACAAAAAATAACTGTATATTTTTAGCCAAAAACTAAAAAACCCAGGCTTTATGGCAACCTGGATCTTTTAGTGATAAAGTCAATTTTCTTTAGAGAATTGCATCTTTAGCAGCTTTGGCAACGCGGAATTTCACCACAGTCTTGGCTGGAATCTGGATAGTAGCACCAGTTGATGGGTTGCGGCCCATGCGGGCAGCGCGATGCTTTTTCACCAATTTTCCAATGCCTGGCACAGTGAATTCACCACTACTCTTCACTTCTTTATAAGCCACTTCTGCCATGGAATCTAAGAAGTTTTTGACTTCTTTTTTGCTTAAGCCACTCTTGTTGGCTAAAGCCTCAAGCAATTGAGATTTTGTCATCTTGGCCATAAGGTTAATTTAATTAGTTAATTATTAATTTTACTTAGGAATTCTAGCATATTTTGAAAAATATGTTAATAGACAAGCCTTTATTTATCAACAGGGCAAAAAATACCCCACCAAGTACCAACCCAGTGGGGCTAAGAGCATCATAGGTAGTGCTTAGGGCAATCGGGCGAGCATTCGACTTGCCAACAGAGCGAACACAGCCGAGCAGACTGCCGCATTTGCTCTTCCAAATCCAACAAAAGCTGGATGTCTGCCAACTGTGCCCGTGAAAACTGTTGGTCACCCGGGAACTGTTGTCCTGACATGGTTTTTCACCTCCAATGTGCTTATCGGTTCCGAATGAACAAAAAACCGCCATTTTTAGGCGATTTAGCGAAAATCTACAGACAAACAAAATCACTAATCGCCTGAGATAGCGATCAAAATAATAAAATTAATTATTGATTTTGACTGTCTGTAAACTTCCATATCAAAATTGATATTAGTGTATTTAATATAAAGCATTTTGAAAAATTTCGCAAATGGTGCCATAATATAAATGGATCAAATGCCACGCCTATGAACCTATCGAAACTGCAAAAATATATTTTGCGCCAGTCTTTGGAAAGCCAAAGAGTCAAAACCAGCCGCCAAGCCTTTGACAACTTTTATCAACGCGTCAAAAAACCGCCGGCTGTTGAGCTTAGAACCAATATAATCACCAAAAGTCTGGAACGCCTGATAGAAAGAGGTTTGCTGATAGGCTATGGCACCAAAACCCAGCACAAATTATTTATCAACCAAGTAAAATTGACTGCCCGAGGCAAAAAATTTGCCCGGCAGTCACTCGGGCAACAAACTAGTTTTCCTTTTAAAAAACTAAATAAATAGGCTCTACTCAATTACCACTTTGGTGCCGACTTGAGCCCAATTGTAAAGCGGCTCCATATTTTCATAAGAGACATTGACGCAGCCGTGGCTCATGGGCTGGCCAAACTTATTGTGCCAATAAGCCCCATGGATATAATAGCCGTATTTTTTATTATAAAAATTTAAATTCCACTTGGTATTGGGGTAATAATAATTTGCTCCGCCATAATTTTTGAGGGGTATTTTTTTTAATACCGTAAAATTACCCTTGGGTGTGGGCATGCTTTTGACGCCTCCTGAAATAGCAAAAGATCCTAGGGTTTTTCCACCAAAATAATATTCCAAGCGCTGGCTAGCCAAATTAACTTTAATCAACTTTTCCACTTTTATAGGCTGCGGGTTTAATGGATCATGGCCGGATATTACTTCTATGCCGTCTTGATAACCGTCATTATCACTATCTTGATTCATCAGCCCAGTACCTAAAGTAAGCTCCCAGGCATCGTTCAGGCCGTCTTTATCTGAATCGGCCTGGATCATTTTTTTATTATCACCAAGCAAAGGAGAATAACCGCTATTCACCTCTGTGCCATCAGAAAATGTATCATTATCAGTGTCAGCCTTATCCGGATCAGTATAATAAATATTTATCTCCTGCTGGTCAGTCAAGCCATCTTGGTCACTATCAAGATCAGCTTGGGCTAAGGCTGTAAATGGTAAAAATAAAAAAATAAATAGCCAATAAATATTTCTCATTTGATAATTATACCACAAATAATTTGAGTAGTTAAAAAACTGACTATTGACAAAAATAAATATTGTGTTATAATATTAAAATCTTGTGGTTAACACCGCAGTTGCTCTTTTGCAAAGGGACGCCTCTTCAACCAAAGAAAGGAGGGACAAACCGTTTTTCACGGAGGAATTTGGGGCCACAAAGGTCCCAAAAAGAGGGTAGTGACCCTTTTCTCGAGTCGGAGGCACTTATGTCGCGTAGAAAGGACACCAAAGTCCAGGCAGCTGCTGTCTTGATCAACGGTCGGGCAGACGAATTCTGGCGGCTGATGACTACCTTGGGCTTCAAGGGAAACGGCCCAGTTTCCCTGGAGAGGGCCAAGGAGTTGGGCGGCCACATGGCCCAGAACATCCGGCGCAAGCCGCCGCACCACACCACAGTCACCGCTGTGGTCGACAATGCCGTCTGCCGGACCCGCTTGATCAGCTCCGACGAACCGGGCAAGGCTATCATGTCCGCCTTTCTGGGAAGTCTCAAGAAAAACTTGCCGCACTGGCAGGAACACGAGACCTGCGCCAGCCTGATACACGGCATGACGCGCGCGCTGGCCGCCAAGCCGGAGATCAGTCTCAACCCTCCGAAGGAGATGCGCACCAAGCGCAACATCAAGCGTCCCAAACGAAAGCCGTAAGGCTCATCTAAGTTCTTACGGCTGACCTACCCACAGGGTCCGCCAACGCCAGTGGTTTACAACCACATTGTGCATCTTGCATCACTAGCGCCGGCGGACCTTTTTCTTTTGTAAAAATTATTTTTTCTTTTTAGTAGCCAGTTGACCGCAGGCAGCCAAAATATCTGCACCAAAACTATACCGCTGGGTCACTGCTATTCCCTTAGATTTTAAAATGCTCATAAACTTGGTGGCTGTTTGACTGCTGGAAGATGCAAATCGGCCCGTAGGATTATACTTGATCAAATTCACCATAAATAAATTATTACGCATCAACTGAGCGAGCTCTTCAGCCTGGGCCGGCCTATCATTTACTCCTTTGATGAGCAAATACTCAAACATCACTCGGCGCGAAGTCTTGGCCACGTAGCGCTCAACTGCCGACATGACTTTAGCCAAGGAATATTTTTTATTTATCGGCATTAGCTGGCCCCGCAGGCTTTCACTGGCAGCATGCAAAGAAATAGACAGATTAACCTGCAATTTTTCGTTGGCTAGTTTATTGATGCCCTCAACAATGCCGCAAGTGGAAATGGAAATATGCCTGGCCCCCAAGCCGAATTTTTCCGGATCATTGAGCCAAAGAATGGCTGTCCAGACATTTTGATAATTCAAAAATGGCTCACCCATGCCCATAAAAACAAGGTTGGTGATTTTTTTACCTTTTTCTTGTAAAATCTGAGCCCAAAACAACACCTGCTCTACTATTTCCCAAGCTGTCAAATTGCGCTCAAAACCCATTTGGCCAGTAGCGCAAAATTGGCAAGCCAAAGGGCAGCCAATCTGGCTAGATAGGCAGACTGTCCGACGATTATCGGCATGAGACAATAGGACGGTTTCTATCTTTTTCCCGTCTGACAGAGTAATCAAAGCTTTGCGAGTCTGGTTATTTTTGGCAGTAAAAATTTGCCCATTTATTTCTAGGGGGCAAATTTTATTTAATTCTTCTCTTAAAGCCAAAGGAAAAACTGTGGCTGCCTGCCAATCGCTAATTAGGTCTTGAAAAATCAAACGATTGGCCTGTTTTATCCTAAACTTTGCTTGTTTGCCTAAAACTTGGTAAAGATTATCGAGCATCATAAACTAAGGCTGCAAAATATCCGCTGTACGGCCGTCAATAGAAATCAGCACTTGTTTGACAGTAGCAAATTGCTTGAGGGTCTCTTCAATCTGGGCGATAATGGCCGCTACTCGGCAAGAGCCACCCACTTGATACTCCAGCTGCTCATTGAAATCAACACTGGCTACGGTATCGACTATGGTTAATTTCTGTATTTTCACATTAGGATTAATGGCTGTACCAAACCCAAGCTGTCTATCCTGACTAGTAGGTCCTTTGAGCAGCTCTTCTAGGGCAGCTCTGGCTACGCCTGGACTTTGCGGCACCTGTTTATTAACCGCCATCACATATTTACAGTCAAAATCTGGCTCACTGCCTGTTTTAGCTGTAGTAAAAAATACTTTGACTGTCATGTTTTTTTGATCAAAAACAATCGGCCAAACCAGTTGGTCGTCTTTTTCTGCTAGGCCGGATGGGTTGTCTTTTTTTAAGACAATTTTCCCGGTAGGCAAGGCTGGCCTATTATAATAAATAATCGTCTGAAAAGGTATAAAATCCGTAGTCATCCAATCCTCGCTGCTGGTGGCTATGCCTTGAGCTACTATATTATTATTGGCATCATACAAAACTACCGGGAATGATCCTTCAAAAAACCACGTACCCCTGGCCTGTCCAGTAATTATTAAGGGGCTAGTCACCGTACTCCCCGCCAAAGGCGCCTCTACTTTTATAAAATCACTCTTGTCAACAACGGCCACTGGAGCCTGATTAATATTAGAAGAAATTGGCGGCGATGCTTTTGGCTTATGAAAAATAAAAAATAAACCAACCAATACCCCTAACAAGGCCAGTGATAAAAAAGATATTAAGACTTTTTTATACATAGTTATTGATTAATAGAGGCAATGAACAAATCTTCCTCCGGCTTATGTGGCAGATGGCCAATATTGTTGATATAATTTATTTTGACATAGCCGCCTTTGTCAATCACCAGTTTAGAAATCGAGGACTGATATATTTCCATAGACAAAAATCCAATCACATCAGCATTGAGAATACTGGTAATAATAGAACGAATCAAATTGCCATGACAAAAAAGGGCTATTTTTTTATTTTTATTTTTATTGTAAAGATCGGCTATCAGGCGTCTGGCCTGTACTTGTATTTTATCGAGCTCCTTATCCATTAAACGATATTTGGCCATGCGCTTGATCCTGGTCTTTTCTGACATGTTAAAATATTTTACCTTGTACCAATTTTCCCAATTAATTTCATTTAGGCGTTTATCAACTATTGGTTTTAAGGACAGATGTCTGGCTAAGGGATCAGCTGTCTGTTTTGAGCGCAAAAATTGGCTGACATAAATCTTATCAATACCCAAAGAAAATAATTTTTTATTTAAATACGATCGCTGCTCTATCCCGATATTAGATAAGGGCATCCCCAAATCACCCAATTGTTCTTGTAGCTCATAAGCTGGGTGGCAATGGCGAACTAAATAAATACTGGTATAAGGCCCGGAAATAATCGGCTTCTTAAAAGTATAAGGATTGGTCAATAGACTGGGTTTCACTCTAGCTTTGTTCATAATTATTTTTTATTAAAAGGCACTAATTTATTTAACAAATCTGTAGCCTCATTAAATTGAGAGTTTTTTTGCTTTTTAGCTTTTTGTAAAATTTTTTTAAAATCATTGTACATGGTGGGTAATAAGCCAGCCAAAGAATAAGCCTTGAGGCTGGTGATCAGATCACCCAGCTTGGCTGCCTGGGCGCCAAAACCACATAAGCGACTCAAGCGGCTACGATCCATAATTCCGCCAAATTTTATTTTATCATTAATAACTTCAAAAAATTGGCTAATATCAGTTATTTTTTGGCCCTCAACATCAATGCCTCTTGCCAGGGTAGCTTGCCAAACCTTGACCAAATCATCGTTCTGTCCATTTAAGGCCGCCTCTATTTCTCTTAGCTCAGCCCTAAACTTGGCCAGATTATCTACCTTGCGATTGACAGCCGCCGTATCATCGGGATTTTCCAGATCAACATTGCTGATAAATAAAATATTTTTTTCTAATAATTCTTGGCGTTTGCGCAATAAATCTGTCCATCTTTCCTGGTGGCCGTCTTTTATTTGCAAAGCCAAATAGTCCCACTCCCCCTGATTGATCATAATACCCTGCCAGAGCTGATCATGTTGTAGATCAAGCCGCCGTTTTTCTTTGGGGAGGGGTATTGCTTTTGAGCGATTGGTACCAGGGTCGCTGGCTAGCGCTCCGGTTTTTAACAAATTCTCAAAAGCCATAAGGCTATTTCTTTTCTACGATGATGGTGCATTTGGTCATCAAGGCGGCTAGGGCGCCGACCGCTGCCAAAACCGGGGCCAAAACTGCGCCTACTGCACCAAAGGTCAGGGGGATCTCCATCACAATCTCGTGATTTTCATTTTTGATAATAATCCGACGGGCATTGCCTTCTTTGATCAGTTGCTTTATCTTTTTGACAATCTGATCGCCGGAAACTCTGAACTCCTCAGACTTGGCCTTCTTTTTTCTGGGCATAAATTTTGTATTTAAATAATTAAACCAATGAAAGTAAATATATCATAACATAAATTGACCGCTGAATAAATGCCTAAAGCCCTACTCTCAGCTGGCTAAAATATTCTGTATTTTGGAAACGGCAGTCGCTAAAAGGCACGCCGACTAAATTGGTCTCTAGGCTAGCTGCGCCTAATAATGTCTCCCAATCATTACTTGGCAAATCAGACCAATCTATCTGCTCCAATAAATGTCGAGACAAATCTATGCTCTGGGCGAGCAGCCCTTGCCAAGAAATATTTTTTGGCTCACCTGTCACTGGCTGCCGCCAAGTAGATAAATCACCCAGATGATATTGGCTAATATACTTTTTGACAATCTTGTAGCTCAAAGTCAATAGAGCCGGTTCACGTCGGCTGATTTGCAAAAACCAGGTACTGTCCAGACTACGCACCAAAAATTTGTGCTGCCAGGCACAACGATATATATTTTGTTCCGGTTGAATAATATTTTTATACAGACGCAGGATCTGCCGATCATATTTTATCGGTGGCTGCGGATTATCTAGGGCCAAATCCAACCAAGTCTCCAGAAAATGATGGACTATAGATCCATATTTTTTTTCTTCTGCCGGCCCGCCAGACCAATAAATAACCCAGGGATGAAAAACACGATCAGTGATTACATGAGTCAAATAACCGGCCAAAAAATCAGCTAAAATGACTCTGTCTGCCTTATCAAGCTTTGGCCATAATTCGCCGGCAGTCAAAAAAATCTGATCCGTAGACTCACCGTCCTTGCCATGTAAACGATTGGAAACAGTTGGTTTTTTTATAAAATCAAAGAAAAAAATATCTGGCGCTAAACTACCATAAAGATAGGTGTCCAGATTTTTTGGGATAAATAAAGTCTGAACCTTTTTGGCGATATACTGATGTGTCCCCTCTTTAGGCATAATATTTAATTATATCATAGATAATTCAATATTGACAAAAATAATCAGCCATATTATATTATAAAATCGTTCATTCGCGCATCAAGTAGTCGCCCATCCCATCACCAGCATATTGTCGGAGGGAGGTGAGAGACATGCAGATGATTGTCCAGATTCACGGCCTGACCGCTGATGAAGCAGGGGCCAAAGCCGAGCTCATCGAAAGAGCTGCACAAGCTCGTGGCCTCAAGGTCACCGTTGAGATCGTGCCCTCGGTCATGCGCCCGCCCAATCGTGGCTACATTCTGATCCTCTCGAATGTAGATCAGAGTGTGCACCACCTGATCTCAGCCTTGCAAGACGCAAGCCTAGCCACGGTTTGCGTGGTGCCGCTGGCTTTCTGCCGCTTCTACCCGGCAGAGGTCATGCACAGCGGCTGCGAGGTGTGACTCGACTACGGCCTCGGCAGCAAGCACTCGCTTGCTGCTGTTTTTATTTTAACCATTGACTTTTGCATGTTTTTATTCTATAATTTAACCCGTTATTTTAACGACCCGCCATCCTAGCTCAGTTGGTAGAGCAACGGTTTTGTAAACCGTAGGTCGTGGGTTCGAATCCCTCGGATGGCTCCACTCGACTCGTCGTCGTTTCACTCCTCCTCGCTCGTGGTTTCAGCACTTCACTATGTTCAGTGCTTCAATCATTTTAATTATTTGACGAGTCGAGTGTCCTGAGCAGAGTCGAGAGACTTCATTATTTAATTAACCAATTAATAATTAATAATATTATGTCACAAGAAACATTGACTAAGCTGGAGTGTGTTGATTGCCACAAAGTAAATTATCATACTACGCGCAATAAAAAAACCATCAAGGCAAAGCTTGAGTTAAAAAAATATTGCCGAACTTGCAAAAAACATACCCAACACAAAGAGACCAAATAAGCAGATCTCTAATAAACTAAAACTACAAATTAAAAAATATCATCGCTTAATGGGGGCGTAGTATAGTGGTAGTACAGGGGTCTCCAAAACCTCTAGCGTGGGTTCGATTCCTACCGCCCCTGCCAAGCGATGATATTTTGTTTAGGTTATTTTTTAGGTGGGTAAACAAAACATTTATATCGGATTCTCGAAGCGAAGCGTAGATCCCGCCCGAGCGCAGCGAAGTAGCGGGACTACCGCCCCTGCCAAAAAAACAAGATATTTTATCTTGTTTTTTTGTTTATAAAAAATGAGCACCCTTTATAGGCGGGCGCTCTGGATAGACCTGTCTCCGAAGAGACTTATCGTGTTGTCGCGAGGAAATGTGCTTGGAGAGCCGTTTCCCGGAGCTCGGGGAATGGCGTTGTGACGAGCAACTCGTCAAGCGTCATCCACTCGAACCTGCTGACCTCCTCTACCCGGAGAGTCACCTCGTCGTTCCTCATCCGAGCGACGAAATACTCCAGACGACGATCGACCTTACGGCCATTGTCATCAAACGAGTAGGTCTGAACCAGCGGTTCCGTGGAAATCACGGCTTCGGGGGTGAGCCCCGTCTCTTCCTTCAACTCGCGAAGAGCTGTCTGAAGAGGGGTCTCACCGTCCTCGGCATGACCCTTGGGGAAGTTCCAGTGACCTTCCCCCCAAGTTTCCCAAACGAGCAGGAAGCGGATCGCATCCGCATCCACCCGAAAGGGAATGATCCCAAACGAGCAGTCGGGCATAATCATCTCCTGTCCTCAAAGAGCGTTGCCTCATCACCCGAGGTAAGGTCATGGCAACTTGCCAAATAACATTTTATATTAACATATTTATCTATTTTTGTCAATACTTATTAAAAACGCGCCCAGCTTCATTCCGCAAACAACTACCAAAAAAAACGCCCCGAGTGTAATCAGGGGGTATTTTTTGTTTCTTAAATTATATTATCCAAAATTTATTCTACCTTCATCAAAAATCTTGCGGCCATTTTTTCCGGTGCGCATGTCATTTTCATGAGTGAACATTTCCACAGTCAGACCATTGCGCGGTAAAACAAAATCATAATGCGATACAGCTTCATTAAAACCTTCTGTCCCATCTTCACCATGTTTGGCATCGCCAAAAGCCAGATGCATAGTGCCATGTCTTTTTTCCGCTTCAGCCACGTTCGTACCAGGAGCATCATAGGGCTTTTCTGGATCTAGAGCATATGAACGAGCTAGACTATTGGCGCCAAATCCAATTTCAGCAATTCGTAAAACATTCCAGGGCTCGCCAGTTTCCTTTTGCTCTTCAGCTGTTTTTGACATCAGGGCCTGCCTCAATTTTTCTGCTGAAGCACCCCCCTGAATGCTGACAATAGTGCCATCTTTTATATCCAGGCGGATAATCTGGTCAACGCCCTGATCGGAAGCAATGCTGGTTTCCAAAATCGGTAGGTACAAAACACCATTTACCTTTGTCTCATCAGGTGTAATAAATATTTCTCCACCAGGCCAATTATCCCATTGACCAGGACGATTGATCTCACTTGTTTCTTTGGCCCAAGTCCTTTCACCAGCCATGCGCATGGGCACCACTAAATCCGTGCCATAACTAGAAGTAATATGAAAACCGGTTGCCTGTTTCAAAACTGATTCCATTCTATTTAGCCTTTCTTTCATGGCACCCAAATCCTCATTTAAAGGACCGCCCGCGTTAAACAAATCTGGCTCTGGATTAAGTAAAGTCAACAAACGATTATTTGTCTCTTCAATATAATCATAAATATCTTCACTGGAATCATAAGCACGACTAGCCAAGTCAACTACTACCTGATGCGACTTTAAAAGTTTTTTTATTTCCTTGACGGTAACTTCTGGTCCATTACTAAAAACCGTATATTTATTACCTATTTTTTCTAGTGCTTGCCGAATAATTTCAATAGTTTCTTTATTGGTCGGCTCATCAACAATAATCAAAACCCTTTCACCTGGCTGTAAAGCTAAAAAACTACGCAAAGATCTTTCGGCTACTTCAATTTTTGCTTCTTTCTCCGACTTCTCTTGCACTCCCTGCGGAGGCAATTCTGCCTGATTCATAGTTTTTATAAATTAAACCATTAAATAATTCTTGTTTACAACCAAGATTTTTTGCCTTTGAATTCTTTATCCAATTCTTCCAATAATTGTTTTTGCTTTTTGGTCAAGCGAATTGGCACAGCCACATCTACAATCACTATCTGGTCTCCCCTACCCTTACCGCGCAATTTAGTAATACCTTTATTGCGTAAAATAAATTTTTTGCCGCTAGGCGTACCACTGGGAATTTTCAGTTTTACCAAGCCATCAATGGTATTTACCTCAATCTCGCCCCCCAAAGCAGATAAAGTAAATGGAACTTCTATCTTGCTCACCAAATCGTCTCCCTGACGCTCAAATTGTCTATCTGGCTTAATATGAACATTTACATAAAGATCACCGCTAGCAGCTCCTTGTTGACCGCTGTTGCCCTGTCCAGATAGACGGATAGCTTGACCGTCCTCTATGCCACCGGGTATTTCAATAGATAGATTAGCTTCTTCGTACAAACTGCCTGCGCCACTACAATTTGGGCAGCGTTCTTTTATGGTCTTACCGTTGCCATGACAATCTGGACAAATAGTCTGGGTACGAAATTGGCCTAAAATAGTAGCGGTAATCTGACCACTGCCGTTACAAGTTTTGCAAGTAGTAAAGCTAGTGCCATTTTTAGCGCCTGTGCCTTGGCAGGCAGTACAGCTGGCTTGTTTACGTAAGCTTATCTTTTTATTTACCCCAAAAACCGCCTCGCGCAAAGTAATTTCCATATCAATCTGAATATCACTGCCTCGCCGAGTGCGGGTTGAGCGTCTTGTTTCGCCACCAAAAAAACTACTAAAAATATCACCCAAATCAAAATCTACATTTTGGCTAAAACCGCCAAAAGGGTTTCCTTGGGCAAAGCCACCAAAAGGATTGCCATAAGCATACCCCCCACCGGCAGTATCAAAAGTTGAGCCAAACTGATCATATTGCGATCGCTTGTCTTTATTACTCAAAATCTGATAAGCTTCGTTGATCTCTTTGAATTTCTCCGCATTGCCACTGCTTTTATCAGGATGATGCTCATGAGCAAGCCTGCGAAAAGCTTTTTTGATTTCCGCTTCGCTGGCGCTTTTATTGACGCCTAATATTTTATAATAGTCTTTGGACATCAATCAAATTTTATGAGTCCTTTTTTACTTCCTGATACTGGCCTTCCACTGGTTCGTCTTTTTTGATATCAGCAGTTTGATCAGTTGCTTGGCCTTGAGCTCCTTGAGCAGAATTGGCCTGATACATAGCTGCACCAATATTTTGCACAACTGTTTCTAGATCAGATATGGCCTGCTTGATGGCCACGAGATCTGCGCCATCTTTTACTTTCTTTAGAGCTTCTACTTTATCATTAATCTGCTTTTGATCATCTTCTTTGACCTTGTCTTTATTGTCTTTGATAAATTTCTCGGTGTGGAAAATCATGTTCTCGGCATTGTTATGCACTTCAACTTCTTCTTTCTTTTTCTTATCTTCTTCAGCATGCAGCTCGGCATCCTTGGTCATCTTTTGAATTTCAGCCTCAGACAGGCCAGAAGATGATTTGATGGTAATAGCCTGCTGTTTGCTGGTAGCTTTATCTACTGCTTTGACATTTAAAATACCGTTGGCATCAATATCAAAAGACACTTCGATTTGCGGAATGCCCCTTGGAGCTGGCGGAATGCCAGACAGTGTAAATCTGCCCAAAGTTTTATTGTCAACTGCCATTTCCCTTTCGCCCTGCAAAACATGAATCTCTACTGTATCTTGACTATCAGCGGCCGTAGAAAAAATCTGACTCTTGGAAGTAGGGATAGTGGTGTTTCTAGAAATCAAAGCTGTCCGTACACCGCCCAAGGTCTCTATGCCTAAAGTCAAGGGCGTAACATCCAAAAGCAAAACATCCTTGACATCGCCCTGCAAAACTCCAGCTTGCACAGCTGCTCCCAAAGCCACCACTTCATCTGGATTAACGGAAATATTTGGCTTTTTACCAAAAAAATCTTCAACAGTTTTTAACACCTGCGGCATGCGAGTCATACCGCCGACCAAAACTACTTCTTCAATGTCTTTGGTCTCTAGGCCGGCATCTTTCAAAGCCTTACGGCAAGGCTCTAAGGTTGCCTGCACCAATTCACCTACTAATTCCTCGAGTTTGGCGCGGGTAAATTTCATAACCAGATGTTTTGGGCCAGAAGCATCAGTAGTAATAAATGGTTGATTGATTTCGGTCTCCATAGAAGAAGATAATTCAATCTTGGCTTTTTCAGCAGCTTCTTTGAGACGTTGCAAGGCCATCTTGTCAGCCGACAAATCAATGCCTTCTTGTTTTCTGAATTCATCCACGATCCAGGTGATTATTCTCTGGTCAAAATCATCGCCGCCCAAGTGAGTGTCACCGTTGGTAGATTTGACTTCAACAGTATCTTTGGAAACCTCTAGAATAGAAATATCAAAAGTGCCACCACCCAAATCATAGACAGCAATTTGCTGATCCTGCTTTTTATCAAAACCGTAAGCCAAGGCTGCGGCGGTCGGCTCATTGATAATGCGCTTGACTTCCAGACCGGCAATCTTACCAGCATCTTTGGTGGCCTGACGCTGTGAATCGTCAAAATAGGCCGGTACTGTGATGACTGCCTCGGTGACTGGAGAACCAAGACGCTCTTCAGCATCCGCTTTGATTTTTTGCAAAATCATGGCCGAAATTTCTTGCGGACTGTATTCTTTATCGCCCATCACCACCTTGACGCCCTCGCCGACTTGATTGATTTTATAGGGCATGACTTTAAGGTCGCGCTGAACTTCTGGATCAGAGTAGCGGCGACCAATCAGTCTTTTCACAGAAAAAATAGTGTTGGCGCCATTGGTCACAGCCTGTCGTTTGGCTGTCACACCTACCAAACGCTCACCATTTTTGGCAATTGCCACCACACTCGGTGTAGTGCGATTGCCCTCTTTGTTTTCTAAAATCTTTGGTTGACCACCCTCTATCACTGCCACAGCAGAGTTGGTAGTACCTAGATCAATACCGATAATTTTTCCCATATGTTTAATTATTTTTACTTATTTCATTTATTAATTCTTTATTAAGCAATAATTGATGTGCGGCCAGAACATCATCGCCGCTGACAGCTAACTGCTCGGCAAAACTCAAAACTTCTTGAGCCTGCAAATCAGTCAGAATCGCATTACCCACCACGCCTTGCGGCAAATTGGAAAACTTGGTCAAGAGATGCGCCCCGCAAACGCTGCAGGTAGCATAGGTCAAAACACCAAATTCGCTTTCCGACAAAACCTGGACGTTGGCCGCCATGTATTCGCGCTGGCAAATAGGGCAATTGCGGATCAGGCGCAGGTTGAGAGGTAAATTATAATTATCAATCATCTAATTATTTACTTGACTCAATATTTATTTTTATATTTTTGGATTTGGCCCGCTCTTCTTTGGGCAAAGTAATTTTCAAAAGGCCATTTTTGAAACTAGCCTGAGCCTTATCGCCCTGCACCGAGACCGGCAAGACAATAGCCCGGTGAAAAGAACCAGTGCGCACTTCTTTGCGATAATAGTTCTTCTCGTCAATTTCACTAGAGCTAGCCCGGCTACCCTCTAGACTCAAGACGTCATCGTGAATATTGATGCTGACGTCTTCCGGCTTCATACCAGCTAAAGTGGCTTCGACAAAAACATTTTCCTTGTCTTCATAGACATCCACGGCTGGCACAAAATTGTTCAAACTTTTTTCTAGACCGTCAAAAGTGTCTAAAAATGGTGTCCAAGGTATGAGTGACATATGCTTTTTCTCCTTTCTTGGTTCTCTGACTGATCAGAGAACGGCTTAATTTATTTTATATTATTGATTTTCTTTACCCCGTGAAATACCGCATAGCGGAAGCTCCAAGGGAGCTATTTCACTAAGGCAGATTATTGACTATTACTTTAGCTGGCCGAATGACAACTTCTTTTAGTAAATATCCCGCTTGCAATTCTTTGACAATCTCCTGATCGGATATTTGGCTATCATGGACCTTGTCCACAGCCTCATGAATATGGGGATCAAATTTTTGGCCAACTGTGGATATTTTACTAATCTGATGATCGCTTAAGAAACTTTCCCACATCTTGAGAATATGCCCCAAGCCGACTGCCCAAGAAGCTTCCTTGTCTGCCTCTGGAATATGGCTCATGGCTGTCTGATAATTATCAAAAATCGGCAAGAGCTCCAAGATCAAACCGCTGGTGATAAAATCGCTCAAATCAGCAAATTTCTTGGCTGTATCTTTTTGTAAATTCTGATAATCAGCTAAAGCTTTTTTCCAGCCGTGCAAATGTTCAGCTGCCTGCTCTTCTAAATCTTGGATCTGTTTTTCTAGCTGCGTTCGCTGTTTGTCGCTCAAGGCGGACTGCGAAGCGCTTAAATGTTTTTTACTTTCCATAATATTAAACGGGAATTTTTACTACCTCATCCAGCAGAGCCAGGATGCGGTTATAGTCCATGCGTACTGGACCCAAAATAGTCAGTAGCTGCTGTTGTTTAGTTTTTAAAGGAGCAATAGCCGCTGCGCAATGAATATTAAAAGGATTTTCTCTGCCCAATAAAACCTGCGGCTTATCAATATTGTGAAAAATTTGAGCCATGGCTTTTTCCAAAGAATCTACTACCTGGCTCATAGACAAAACCATTTTATAATCGGAAAATTCTGGCTGAGAAAATAAATTGAACAAACCAGTGAAATAAAGATCGTGCGGAGCAAAATTGACAATGACTGCCAAGTTGACTTTATCAACCAAAAGTTTGGCTAAATCACGGATATTTTTATTCATGGCTATGGCCAGCTCCTGCTTTTCTTTATGATCAATACTGGAGACACTCAATAAATTATCCAAATAATAACGATAGCCCAAAATAGTCGGCACTCGACCAGCAGAAATGTGTGGTTGATGGATAAACCCGGCTTGCTCCAGCTCCCACATGTCATTCCTGATGGTCGCCGAACTGACACCAAACTGCTGTTCATCTGCTAAAATTTTGGAAGCAACCGGGTGAGCAGTTTTTATGTGCAGCTCTACAATAGCTTTTAATAATTTATTGCTTCTGTCTTGCATATTCGTATTATAAAGCAATTAGCACTCTAAGTCAAGGAGTGCTAAAACCTTAAAAAATCCCTATATTTTTACTATTTTCTTAAAGCTTCTATTGGATCGAGGTCAGCCGCTCGCTTGGCCGGATAAAGGCCGAAAATCAAACCAATGGCGACAGAAAATCCCAAGGATAAAAATATGCCAAAAACTGAAATCTTGAACGCCCAATCTAAATTATAATAATTTGCAGTCACGAAAATCAAATAAGTCAACAACCAGCTAAAAACAATGCCAATCGCTCCTCCCAATAAAGTAATGACCACTGCTTCAGCCAAAAATTGCTGCAAGATATCCTTCTTGCTGGCCCCCAAAGCTTTGCGCAGACCAATCTCAAAAGTGCGCTCTGAAACCGTGGCATACATAATATTCATAATACCTACGCCACCCACTATCAAAGATATACCGGCCAAGGCTACCAATAATAAAGTCACACCACCCAAAATAGTGCCCAGCATATCTTGAGCGTCAGCTGCAGTCGTAACTTCAAAATCATCCTTGCTGGGGTCAGAAATATCATGTCGATCACGCAAGATGGCTTGGGCAGCGGCTACCGTCTCTTTATCTTGCTTTGGATCCCTCATCTGGGCAGTAATACTAGAAATATAATCCACGCCTAACAGTAATTTTTGCGTGGTTTGAATAGGTATATAAGCAATGTCGTCAAAATTAAAAAAGAAAATTGTGCCACGCGGCGCCATCACACCAATCACTTTGAAATTCATGTTATTAATCTTCACATTTTCTCCAACAGCTTCACTATTGCCAAACAGCTTATCTTTGACATTACTGCCCAAAACAATTACTCGGGCCAGACTGTCGTCTTCCTCTTTGGTATAAAACCGCCCCTTGGCAGTTTCAGCTGTATCAATATCAATAAACTCCGGACCAGTAGCAAAGATGGTAGATTTCTTGATATTGCCATTCCAAGATAAAATCTCTTGAGCAAAGCTAGAGGCATAGCTGGTTCTGATATTAGGTAATTTATCGATCGCTTCTTTATCGCCCAGCTTCATAGTGCTTATTACCACCCCCTGCGCCTGGCTAAAGGTGCCGCCGCCTGATTTTGGCACGCGAGTTTCTATCTGCACATAATCCGAACCAAAGCTAGCTACTTGCTTATAAACCAAATTCTGCACACTATCGCCAGTGGAAATAATCACCGAAACTGCCGTAATACCTATCAGCATACCCAAAACTGTCAAGATAGTACGAACCTTGTTTGTTTTAAGAGCTTTGATGGCAATATTAAGGCTATGGCTATATTTCATAATTTATTCATAACGCAAAGCTTCTATTGGATTGAGATTGGCTGCCTTACTGGCCGGATACCAGCCAAAAAATATGCCAACCAAAACAATAAAAGAAACAGCCATTAGTATCGAACCCAAAGAAATCACAAAATCCCAACTGTAGCCCAAGGCATTGGCTACCAGAGCCACTAAGCCAGAAATCAGCACGCCCCAAATAATGCCAATAATGCCACCCAAAGCACTCAATAATACGGTTTGCGCTAAATATTGAACACTGATATCCCGCTTGGTTGCTCCCACTGCCTTGCGCAGGCCTATCTCACGAGTACTTTCGGTCACTGAAACCAGCATAATATTCATAATGCCGATACCGCCAACCAGTAGAGAAATAGCCGCCACCATAGCCAAAAAATAGTTAAGAGCATTGGTTAGGCTTTTGAGGGTGTCTAAGCCTTGTTCAGCTGAACGGACAGTAAAATCATCATCGGCCGGATTACTGATATTGTGTTGTTCGCGTAGCACATGCTCTATCTCGCTGACCACATAATCAATGTCAACATCCGGTGCCACCTTGGCCCGCAAAAAACTGACATAGTTGATGCCCAACATCAATTTTTGGGCTGCACCTAAAGTAATAAAAATCTGGTTATCTTGATTCTGAAAACCAGAACTACCCCTTTCTTTCATCACGCCAATCACCCGAAAATTTTCTTTATTTATTTTAATACTCTGCCCCAGGGCCTCTTGACCATCAAATAAATCCTCAGCCACTTGGCTACCTAGGACTGCTTCTCTGGCTACCTGCTCTGTCTGCTCTTCGGCAAAAAAGTTACCCTTGGCCACTTCGGCAGATGATTCTATCTGCAAATAATTGCCACTCACCCCCAAAAAACTAGTATCAACCACCTCTCCTTGCCAAGAGGCAGTAGCTACGCCGCGCACATAAGCAGCCACCCCCTGGACCTGGGGTATCTGATTGACAATAGCTTTGGCATCATTATAAGTCAAAGTTGTGATGACAATGCCAAAAACTGTGGCCGGTGGACCATCTGATTCACTAGCACCAGGCAAAACACCTATTAGATCAGTACCAATACTCTTTACTTGGTTGACTACTAGGCTCTGGGCACCAGCACCAACCGACATAATCATAATCACCGAAGAAATGCCTATAATAATCCCCAAAGATGTTAAAAAAGTACGCATTTTATTGCGTCTGAAAGCCTGCAAAATCAAGAGATAAGTTTTGAAATGAAAATGCATAATTATTTTAGCACTTCTTGATCATCGGCAATCACTCTTTCAAATTTATTGCTGTCACCGACGATCTCGCCGTCCTTGATGCTAATAATACGCTTAGCGTGCTTGGCAGTCAGCGTCTCATGAGTCACCAAAACAATAGTTTTACCGTCTTCATTTAATTTTTGCAGAATAGACATTATTTGAATGCCTGACTTCGAGTCCAGGTTGCCGGTCGGCTCATCAGCAAAAATAATCTCCGGCTGGTTGACCAAGGCTCTGGCTATAGCTACCCGCTGTTTTTCTCCGCCTGATAATTGGTTTGACAAAAAGTCACGGCGATGCTCCAAACCAACCGCTTTAATGGCTGCATCTACCGCTAATTCATCAACCTTGTCGTGATTGTATAAAAGCGGCAGGCGCACGTTTTCCCAAACTGTAGTTTTGGGCAATAAATTAAAGCTTTGAAAAACAAAGCCTACTTTTTTATTACGATATTCGGCTAAAGTCTGGTCATCTAGCTGACTGACATCTTGCCCCTGAAAAATATACTGGCCTTCTGTCAGAGTGTCCAAAAATCCCAAAATATGCATCAGGGTAGACTTGCCCGAGCCAGATGGACCCATGATGGCCACAAATTCGCCGTTATTAATCTTAAGATTAATGTCGTGCAAAATCTTGGTCACTACTTCATCGTTGACATAATCTTTATAAAGATGTTTTACCTCCAGCATAATTTTAGCTACCAGATTTTGTAGAGACAATCACTGCTTCACCGTCATTTAGGCCGGAGCTGATTTCTATCAAACTATTATCTCCCTTGAGGCCAATGCTCACCTCTTTATCCACTGGCTTGCCTTCAAGCAGAACTTGCACATGGTGTTTATCATCTCTGGTAATCACCGCCCGTGAAGGCACCACTAAAACTTGGGGTCTGCTAGCTGTCAAAATAGTCAAATCGGCTGTCATACCAGCTTTTATACGCTCATCTTTTTCATTAAAGACAACCTTGATTTTATAATAGGTGACACCATTGATGACAGTCGAAGCTGGGTCAATAAAAGTCACTACCCCCTTAAACTTCGTGTTATCATTAAAAGCATTTATATCAATATCAACCGGGTCAGATACTTTTATTTTGGTAACGTCTGATTCCGGTACATCTACTTCAATCTGCAAATTACTCAAGCCAATCATGGCAATTATCGGCTGAGTCAAGGATGACTGTTCGCCTTTGGCGAAATTGACCTGGGTGATAATGCCATCTACCGGAGCCTTGATGATAGTATCGCCAAAATCACTATAAGCCCTGTCTAGACTAGCTTGGGCCTGTCGCACTCTGGCTTGAGCGGCCGCAATATCAAAACTACGAGCCGGCGCTTTCTTTAGATCTAATTGAGCTTGGGCCAAATTTAAGCTATCCAGAGCCGACTGAATGCTGTTGTTGGCGGCAATGACCTGATTTTTGTAAGATAAATCTTGGGTGCGCAAATTCGAAGCAGCAGTTTGCACGGCAGACAGACCGGTGTTGACCGCCGTGCTCTGGGTATTAATACTGGTTTTCATGGTGCTGATAACGGCTTCGGTATAAGTAGAGTTGGTCAAAGCTGATAATAAGACATTAAAAGTCAAAGTCAAAACATCTGATGTTTCCTGCAGATTATCGCGCATGGCATCTAGGGCTCGCAAAATATCTTCTTGATTATTACTGGCTCTGACTGTATCAACCATTGGCCCAATCAGCTGATAATTGGCTTTGGCTATCTGATATTTTGTCTTGGCATTATTAAGCAAACTGGTATCATTGACATAAAGGTAGCTATCGGCCGTACTATCTAGTATGGTGTCATAAACAACATCCAAAGCATACTTCACAATAAAATATTTGTCGTTTAAAGTGTTAAGGCCGGTTGTTCTAAGATCAGCCATAGCTTGATCTCTAGTTTTTTCCAAATTAGCTAGCGTGTCTTTGGCAGTATTATAAGTAGTCTGAGCGGTGGCAACTTGTTTTTCGGTCACCGCGATGTCCTCGGCGCTAGCTCCAGCTAGCAATTGATCCAAATCACTTTGCGCAATATCTAAAGCGGCCCTAGCATTATTCACCTGGGAAGCGAGATCGCCGCCTTGAAGTCTGGCTAGCACCTGTTCGGCCTTTACCTGATCACCGACCTTGACTGGGACTTCTTGCAAGGTGCCGGTTGTTAAAAAATTTAAATTAATATCATCGGCTGATTCTACTTGGCCGGTCACTTCTACAGTCTGCACCAAATCCTGCACTTTAGCAATTTCCGTCACATAAGTGACTTTATCTTTTTTGTTTAAGGCCTTAATACTAAATAAAACAATCAGAACCACTAAAATAATGATTAGCCAAAACCACCATTTTTTTAGCAATTTTTTCATAAATTCCAATCTTTTAAAAATATTTTATAATATATTAGCACTCTATATTTTAGAGTGCTAATAACTTTTTGTCAAGAAAATTATTGTGCCAGACAAATACCCGATTTCTGCCTTATCTAATAACTCGAGGATAAGCTGAACCATATTTATTGCAAGCGCCAACTTCTAGCTTGCCAGTAGCGTAGACGTGCATCCAATAGCGGGTATTGGTGGCTGTACTGGCTGTATCAGCACCACTAGTAACTGGATCACCAGGCATAGTACCGATATAACCAGCAGTAATCAAGCCGCCCAAATTTATCACTCGGCCAGCCACAGATAAATTGGTTGTACCTGGGCAAGTCACACCAATATAAGAAGGCGAGATGTTTGGTGTATCGGCTTGTATTATCCAATCTATATTGGTAGTGGATAGGGCCGTACTGCCATCAGTAGTAGTCACATAAGAGCCACTGTGATCAACGGCATAAGCCATGAAAGCATCGGCAATAGAAGTGATATCTTGCCAGCGCTTAGCATCATTGGCATCACCCACGCGTTTAGCTGGATTGATAGCCACAAATGTAGCTGCTGCTAGTAATGCAATAATAGCCACAACGATGATCAGCTCTATCAAAGTAAAACCTTTATTATTTTTGCTCATAAGCATCTGATTATTTGTATTTGTTTATTTAGTAATGATTGAAAAAGCCAAGTTTATATATTATAACATTTTTGTGGAAAAACACAAATTTTCCACTTATCCACAATAAAAGGCTGAAGTTTTTAAATAAAATTTTATTTTTTAGTCAAAACCAAATTTACTTCTAAAGTCAAAAGATTAGTGCCGGGATCGTAGCTAAGAAACCTATAATCAACCTTGGAGACCGGCCAATTTATTTTCTCCTGCATTTCTGTAGTAGCTAAGCTTTGCACAAGCTTTTGCTTGATGTCATCTTTGGCTACTGCCAAAAATTTAAAGTTGGCCTGTACTGTCAATGGCTGCCCGGTTTTGAATTCTGTTTCTGCGGGCGCGACCGAACCCACTTCAGTGGCTAAAACCTGAGGTATAATATAATAATTCTCTCGCGCGTATTTTGTATTCAGGCCAGATAGAATTTGTTCTTGCAGATCTTTCAGAATAGCGTCTTTTACCTGTTGAAATGTATAGTCTGGGAAATCCCGCTGTTGACTCAAATTAAACGACACTGGCTGGCCAAAAACAAAATTCTTAATTTCTGCATGACTGCTGTCCCCCACCACAATCGTTTGATTATCGAAACGATATGTCTTGGCCGCAAAAATTTGGTCCAACCAGTATGATCTGGTAAACCAGGCCGCTATTGCCAAACATAATATTAACAAACCAAGCAGAACATAAATATTTTTAAAAACGCTCTTTATTTTACTGAACTTTGCATTGGCTATCGATGCAGGGGCCTGCTCTGGCTCAATGGCTGCTTGACCATCAGCCGCCAGCTGCTCAGTATTGCTTTGATTTTTTGTCTCAATCTTTGACGGTGCTTGCTTCATGGCCTCGGCAACAAAATTAATCTCCGGTTTTTCATAGATTAGTTTTACTAAACCCAAAGCGTTCATATATTTAGTAAAGGCTACCTGGCCGCTGTTGGAGTTGGCCAAAAAGCTTTCACCGATAAAAGTGGGCAGCCCTAAATTGTCGGCAAAATAATTGACAATACCCAACATCTGCGCCAAGCCGCCGATCAAAACCACCTGCTCGATCTTAACTTGAGAATTATTTTGATAATATTGGACAAAATTCTTAATCTCATCGGTCAAGGGCTGCAGCTGGCCTTGAATAAGTAGCATCACTTCGCCATCGCCAGCACTGGCCGTCAGGCCAATATCCCTGATTTTTTCTTCGGCCTGAACATAAGATATATTGAAACGCTGCTCTAGGGCGTCAATAATATTATCGCCAGCAATATTAATATTGATGCTCTCTAATATGCTTTGATTATTATAAATAGAAGCAATGGTGGTCTTGGCGCCAATATCGAGCAGTAAAGTGGTATTTTTCTTAAACTTATCGTGCAAACCAGACCAAGAGCTAATAGCTTCACTGGTCAGACCTATTACCTCAATATTTAAATCTTGAAAAACTCTGATAAAATCCTGTATTATATTGCGTTCGGCTCCAACATATAAAAATTCTTGCTGACTATTGGCGCCTAATTTTTGGATAGAGCCGACTAAATTATCGGCAGTCTCCGGAATATACTCCTCTGCCTTATGCTGGACAGCACCCAATAAATCCTTGTCACGGATATTCTTGGGTAAACTCAAAACTTTGGTGAAAACTCGGCTCTCCGGCACCGATAAAAATACTTTGCCGGGCAGCATGGCCCGCGGCTGAGCGTTTTGGAATAAAATCAACAGCGCTTCTTTGAGCTTATCTGAATTGACCACTTTACCGTTGGTGACAATCTCCGGCGACAGACGAAAACGCGAATAAGCCACGGTATTCCAGGTATCTCTTTTTTTATCCAAAACTATAGCTTCAATGGAAGCATCGGAAATATCTACGCCAATAATATCTTTGGTCATATTTTAAAATTCAATAATTTTACTCGCAATTAAGGCAAGGCGCAAGCGTAGTCCGACAATCAAGGCATTGGTAGCTGGCAGTCTCTTTGCCTGGGCAAACAACGTCTCCATCCATACAAGCACCACACCATTCTTCAGTCAAACCACAATAATAACTCCCAATATTATATTCGCAAGTCTCGTTCATTGTCAAAGTAGCCGAACACGTAGCATTACAATAATCACTGCCACTTTGAATAATGGAATCGCCGCAAGATTCGGTGTAGGCACCGCCGTCATCGCAGACTTCAGACAAAACTAATACCGCGCTACAAGAGCTGTTACAATAATCACTGCCGCTTTGCGTAGTGCCGTCTCCGCAACCCTCGGTATCTGTATCGCCATCGTCGCATACCTCGGAGCCCTCCACTACCCCATCACCGCAGATTGTCGCACCGGCATTGTACCGGGTGATATTGTCACGATAAGAATAAATGGAAATCGGTGTGGTCGAAACAGCAATTTGGGCAATCACTTGCCGATTCCAATTGCCCACTGCCGAGGTGGTGGTAGCGGTTGAGGTAACATATTTATATCCATCCATAATGCTAGATATTTGATATGCACAAGCAACACCGACAGTACTGATAGAGTAAGACCCTGATACAGTAGTACTGGAGGAAATGCGCCACAAAGCATCATCAAGACAAGCATCAATATTATTGCTTACCTTAATTGCTTCAGAAACTTGATAATTTGATAAGGAATTAGAAGTATTTACCAGAGCAATAATCACGCTGGAAACAATTATTAAACTAGTGACCATGATTACCACCAGCAAAGCAATAAAACCCTGGTTTGACGTCTTTAATAGACTTAATAAATTTTTTATATACTTTAACATATATTAATTACCGGCCGATTGCAAAGCCCAAATTTCCTTATCGGTCAAAGCGCGCCCGTAAATACGGAAGTCATCCATCGTACCTTCAAAATTATAGCCGATTCGAGGATAATCAGCCGTTGAATCATTTACCAAAAAGGGCAGGGATGAAGCTGTGGTAGTGCTCACCCCGCCAACTCCTTTTTTGAAAATCAGCATCTTGGCGCTATCATTGGGTTGGTCATAAACTATGGTAATATTATAAACCGTAGCGTCATCAACAACGCCAGCCACATCAAACACCGATTCACAAGTGGTGCCATCACAAAGATAAAAAACCATTTCACCCCAAGATTCTAGATTATAAAAATAATAACCCTTGATGCTGCTCGCGTTTTTATCGATAAAGGTGTGTTCAATTTCACCTGGGCTATCTGTCTTAAACCACACCGAAATTGTAAAACTGTTGCCAAGATTTAATTTTTCTGGATTATCCACAGAACAGCTGTCTGAATCTGAAACATTAAAATCAAAAGCTTTGCTGCTGCCATTAATCAAAGGATCCACCGAAGATGGCCCGCCAGTACCGGTACAAGTCAAATTATAGCCGCTAATACTATCTGCAGCCGTAGCTGTGTCTGTCTCATCAAATTTCCACCAAGAAATCAGGCCGCTAGGTTGCTCATTGCGCAAAACCTCTGTGCTGGTGGCGGCCGAACTGGCCTGCAAATTTACTTGGCCGGCAGATGGAACACTGACTTTGACATGGGTGGTAATACTCCTGAAACCATCCAAAGTACTGGTGGCTGTCGAAGTAGCAAAAGTCAAATCTGTATTGGTAACCATTAAATCCGGCCCGGTCAGCCAATAGCTATTGCCGGCTGTAGCTGAACAAGCGCCATATTGACCATTGTTGGTAATATTAGGATAGCAGGTCATTTTTATCCGGTTACTAGATATGGTGATTTTCACACCACCCCCATTTTCCACGCAAGTACCCGGCAGCCAGGTGTCATTATTAAAATAAAGAGCTAAAATCGGCGGCGTCACCCCAAAACTAGAGCAATCGCCACTAGTGTCTTTCAAAAAACCGTCGGCGTTGCGTATCAAATAGCTGATGATATTTAAAGACAGGCGGCGATCCCTAGAAACATCGATATTTGAGCCCAGTTTACTGGTGGTACGGCCCAAAGTCATGCTAAACTCTATCACCGATGTCAAGATAATGCCAACAATGGCCAAATACAAAATTGTCTCAATCAGAGTAAACCCCGTTCTATTATTTTTAAAAAATTTGGCTGGCATATATTATTTAAAATTCCATTTGACTGAATATAAAGTTGGCGCCTGTGAATTACTGTTACAGTTAGTCATATCCACCTTATAGCGCAAATAGCGCTTATGATTCAAAGTCACGGGCGTACTGCTGGTATATATACTGGCGCTAACATCGCTAAAAACGTTGGAAACCACACTGGAAAAAGCTGAACTATCTGAAGCCTCCATGGTAATGCTCAAGCCACAACCGGACGGCACGTTTTGCTCCACCGTCACGCTGCGCAATTCTTTGTCGGCCGAACCGAGATCATAAATAGAAGAATATATATAGCCCGGCGACTGATAGCCGGAAGCGGCCGCTTCTTCGCCAATGCTATAAAAGGTCGAAGTTGAATTTATATTATTATAGCCGGTAGTCATCCAGCCTGCACTGCGCAAAGTCAGCGAAACTCTAAATTCATCCAACTCCCCTTTGAAAAAATAATCAGTAAGAGAATACCATCTGCCTATAACCCCGTCATATGTCTCACCAATAGATAGGCCGACTGATGTAGTGGCTAGGCTAGTATCTGCCGCGGTATTAAGATAAAACTGATAACCCACATCTCTATCGGCTGTCAAAGCAGTGTAGGTCCAAGTTGAATCATCCGCTGTTATGGCACTGCTATAAAAATTACCCAACTGCGCGTGATTATCATTGCCCATGCCAAAACGTAATTTTCTTAAAGTAGGATAATAAGCAAACATCCAACCATCATCATTACTAAAATCACCATTACCAAAATATATCAGGCCGTTGGAGGTACTCACATAAGTTGCCGATGGCTTGACCCAAAACTCTACTGTGAAATCATTGGTCGTCTGATCTTTATCAGCGTTCTTCTCAACTGTCAAATAGTCATAACTACCGTCAAAGCTCTGGCCACGGCCTATTTTACCAGAAGATCCAGTCGGTGCATTGACCCCATATTTGAACCAGCCGTTGCTGCTAGTCAAGCTTGTACTCACTCCGCCAACACCGACATCATTCATATGGCTGACTATCTGATAATTATTGCTCCAAACGCCATCAACGTTCTCTTGGGTGCTGGTAATATTTGGATTGCCGTAAAACATGTAAATAGTTGTATTGGTAGCTAAAGACGGAATTTTCACCCAAGCCACCAATTCTCCATTGGTCGGATTATAAGTTTCTATTTCATGGTCCAATACAGTATTACCGTCTGAATCAGAGGCAAAAATAATATCATAACCGTTTTCATTATATACCTTGCCGCCGTTGGCAACGCTTTTTAGATACTCTTGCGTCTCAGAAATCACCACCGGAAAATCAGTGTGCGGCCCGCTTGATACTGTGCTGCCCAAGCCCAAAGTGATTGCCCGCTTATAGTCAAAAGTACCGCCGGTTGCCTTGGTAAAAGACCTGCCGATAAAATGCAGGTTTACCAGATTACTGGTGGCTACGTGATCATGCACAAAAAATCCATAAGAAGTCGTGCTATACAACATCTGATCGTAAGTATAGTAATTGGAATGCGTATTAAAGGTGGTATTACTCATGCTAGCATCCGTCGGACTTGCCCTATTGGTAATATCAATGGCATAAACGCTGGCCGGGCTATAATAATGCAGAAAAGCCATATTGGCTCGATCAGAAGTCACTTCAGCATATGACTGGCTGGTCGGTACGTTATAGGAGCCAATTTTTGTAAGAGAACTTCCCTGATCTTCTACAATCATAAATTCCTCAGTAGAAGATTCTGTGCCCAAAATAAACCTATTTTTACCGGATGAAACTTCTAAGAGCTCAATATCTGTATAGTCAGCCGTTGGACTACTGTCAACATAGGCATAAGTAGAGGTAGAGCTAAACCACTGTTTGTCAGAATCAAAACCCATTTTAATAAACTCTCCAGAATTATGGTCAGTCACTAAATATATATAGGGATTAGCCGCTGATTCATCCAAATAGACTTGATTGATCGTATAGCCAGATGCTGGAGTCAAAACTTGCCCGGCATTCAATAAAGCAAGCGTTGCTCCGCCATTGGATATGGAAAAAGTATAACCATAGCCATAATTATCAAATACATATAGTCTATCAGCGGCAGCATTGATAACCATGCTGGTAATATACCAAGTAGCGCCCGGGGGATTCAAATCATAGCAATCATTGACGGTATCTAGACTAAGATCATTTAAATCAGTTATGCAAATCACATCC
The DNA here is from genome assembly GCA_041650755.1 of Patescibacteria group bacterium. Lineage (GTDB taxonomy): Bacteria > Patescibacteriota > Patescibacteriia > UBA1558 > GWA2-36-10 > JBAZKN01. The sequence goes on from JBAZKN010000001.1 coordinate 242,995, forward strand.
TCCGTAGTGGTAGCCAACCGCCTTCCCAAGTATGCGTAATCGCTATTGGGATTAATGGCCATAGCCATCATATGCCACCAGGATAAAGGTATTTTAAATTCTGGCCTGATAATGCCGGCGGCTGCCCGAGAAATATCGTATTTAACAAAATCAAAATTTACCGTCCCAATGATATAAAGGCTTTTCCCGTCCGGCCCCAAATAATAATTATAAAAATCTTCCCAAGCTTGATATTTGGCCGTCACATCCTGCGTAAGATCTGCCCAGGCAGACCAGCTCATTTCCGTGCCGGAAATTTGTGAGAGGGTTAATTCACCGGACGTAGAAGTATTGACATTACTAAAACTGGACGAGGCCATAGCGGCATCGCTCCAAAATTCACGCGCACCATTACCAGACCAATCTGTCTGCAGCCAAGATTGGCTGGACCAATTACTAAAATAAGAAGTCAAAGTATAATCGCTGATACCAAAACCAGATACAGTGACTAAGACTTTTTTAGTATCCGGATCATTGGTCCCACCGCTGGCAACAATATTATAGCTAGTATCCCTCTGCACATCACTGACTACAATAATCCTAGTTAGAGTACCCAGAGTATTGCTGGTACCGCTATACTCCCACAGACCGCTGGCGTTTTTCACCACGCCTTTGTTGCCAGCGCCAGCCGCCGCCACAAAAGCCTGCCAGCTATTATCCCTCATGCTTTTGACTGCCTCCATGCCTTCTTGCGCAAACTGAACTACCACCTGCCGATCGCCGCCACCAAAAAAATTTCTATATGAACTAAGCACTACATAGGTCACTCCGGCTGCCAGAATAGCAAAAATGCCGATCGCCACCAAAAGCTCGACCAAAGAAAATCCTTGATTCTGTTTTTTGCGTCTAAGTGCCATAATATACCAAGCCCACTGCCGTCACCGTAACAGTCAGCTGCTCGCCAATATTGTTTTTTAAAATAATAGTTTTATCATCATCGGAGCTTGACCAGCCAGAGATGGGATTAAAATAAAAGGACTGAATCTGGCTGCTTTCCAAATAAACGCCATTATTTATATTGACCACCCGGTCATAGCCCATATCGCGAGTAGAATAAGCAGTCCCCTTAAAAACTACGATGCAATCACCGCTATCCTGACAATAGCCATTATCATTGAGGACTTGCACTCCCCAGGCACTGCCAAAATAGCCGCTAGCGGCATAGCCGCGAGCTTCACTGATTAACTCTACGACTTCCCTGGCTTTGGCGTCCAAACTTTTTTGCGGAGTTTTGCTACCCAAGATTGAGACGCCAATGGATAACAAAATCAAAGCCACGGCTATCACGATCAAAATTTCAATCAAAGTAAACCCCGCCAGAGAAGCACTAAAATTATTATTTTTAAAACGCCTTGCCATAAAAAATTAGGCTCCGGTTGCTTGGATTAATTTAAAAATCGGCTGAATAATGGAAATGGCGGCAAAAGCGACGGTCAAACCGATAATCACCAAAAGAGCCGGCTCCAAAACATTAGAAAAATTCTTAGTAGTATTATCCACATCCTCCTCATAAAAACTAGCCAAATATTCCAACACTTCACTTAAATTACCGGACCGCTCGCCCACTCTGATCATCCGATATAAAATGGAAGGAAAATATTTTCTATTACTCAAAGAGTCAGCCAAAGAATTGCCTTTCAAAATATTATGATAAACAATGGTGATCTGCTCTTTGTAAACGGCGCTGGGCAAAGTCTCGGCCACAATTTGCAGAGCCTTATCAATGGTAATGCCGCTATTCAATAACGAGGCCATCGTGCGGCAAAACAAGGCCAGATTCATGTTGCGAGAAATTTTACCAAACAGGGGCAGCTTAAGGGCGATATAATGCAGCCACAGCTTGGTGTTATAAAAACGCAACATCACCTGAATAGCTACAAATATCAGAGCTACGCCGCCAACTACTGCCCACCAATATTTCTCCATAAAAGTAGCTGTGGTTATCAATATCTTGGTGGACAATGGCAAATCAGTGCCCAAGCCCACAAAAAATGTCATCAAGCGCGGCAAAACATAAACAGAAATTATGGCCACCAAAACGATTACCAAGACGATAACTATCGTTGGGTAAATAGAGGCTGCCCTGATTTTATTTCTCAAGTCATAAGTCTTGTGCTGCTGGGCAGCTAATAATTCTAAGTTTTTGGCCAGCGTGCCGCCCGACTCACCGACCGCTACCATGTTGACAAATAAATTATCAAAATCGCGCGGATATTTTTTTAAAGACACCGACAAAGCATTGCCCTTGCGCACATCAGATAAAACCTGGTTCATCCTTTGGGAAAAAAGCTGTGAAGCATTTTCGGATAAAACCTCCAGAGCTCCGTCAATAGACATGCCGGCTTTGATCATGACGGACAAATGCTTAGCAAACATGACCTTCTCTAGCAGCCTGATATGGCCTATGGTTAAATTAAATTCTAAAACTTTATGTTTTTTATCTTGCAAAATCGGCTCCAGAGAAACAATGGTGCCCTCCTGCAAGGCCAGACGATTGCGGGCATCCACCAAGGTAGCTGCTTCCAATTTACCTTTGCTGATTTTACCCTTACTATCGCTTAATTGATAAGCAAATTGCATATTATTATTCTTTAGTTACTCTGAATACTTCTTCCATGGTGGTCTTGCCAGCAAAAGCTTTGATAAAGCCGTCCTCCAGCATACTCACCATGCCATTGGCCATGGCCTGTTTTTGAATCTGATCAGAATCGGCTCGGCCAAGAATAAGCTCCTTGATATTTTCTGATAATTGCAAAACTTCAAAAATACCCAAGCGGCCGCTATAACCGGTGTGATTACAATTATCGCAACCTTTGCCTTTATATACTCTGATTTCTTTGACCTGTTGTGCATCAACGAATTTATCAAGGTTAATTTGTTGGCGCAGATCATTTACTTCTTGTGGATTCAAAGTATAGCTATATATGCACTTCATGCAAATCCTGCGCACCAGGCGCTGGCCAATAATAACATTGATGGTCGAGGCCACCAAAAATGGCTCAATGTGCATATCTATCAGGCGCGGCAAAGCAGTGGCGGCATCATTGGTGTGCAAAGTAGACAAAACCATGTGGCCGGTCATGGCCGAATTGACAGCAATGCCGGCGGTTTCATTGTCGCGAATTTCTCCAACCATGATGACATCCGGATCCTGCCGCAGCAACGAACGCAAACCGGCCGCAAAAGTAAGATTGGTCATGGGGTTGACCTGTACTTGATTCACGCCATCCAAACTATATTCTACTGGATCTTCAATAGTACAAATATTTACATCCCGATGATTCAAAAGCTTGATCAGAGCATAAAGCGTGGTTGTTTTACCGGAGCCAGTCGGACCAGTGGACAAAACCATGCCATAAGGCTTGTTGATGGCTTCAGTGACTTTGGCCAAATCCGCCTCACTCATCCCTAATTCTTCCAAAGTAAATTGCTTGCCCTGGGAAGACAATAAGCGCATCACTACTTTCTCTCCATGAATAATCGGCAAAATGGAAACCCTGATATCCACCTTGATACCCTCAACTTCTGTAATAATTTTGCCATCCTGGGCGCTGCGACTTTCATCGGTCCTCAACTTAGCCAATATTTTAATACGGGCCACAATCATCTCTAAAATATTTTTGGGTAGGTTGATAATATCGTACAAAATGCCATCAATCCGAAAACGAACAACTATTTCTTTTTCGGTGGGCTCGATATGTATATCAGAAGCATGATTAATAAAGCCGTAGCTAATCACATCATCCACCAAACGAACTACCGAAATATCTTCCTGAGTGGCTCCTTGGGCCTTGATGGCATTTTTCTGAATATTACTGACATATTCTTTTTGTATAGTCTGACGATATAAACTAAAGCTATTATTGATTTCATAATCAGTTGAATAGAAAGGCAACACCTTATCACCCAATTTTTTTTCTAGGGCTTTAATCATCGGATAATCAAACGGATCACTCATGGCGACCTTGGCGCCCTCGGCGTCTCTGGCAAATAATATGACTCGCTGCTTGCGCGCCACAATTTCCGGCAACAAAGTCAAAACATCCGATTTGATATTTTCCTTGGCAAGATTAGCGTATTTAACATGTAGATTATTGGCAATCAACTGGCCTATTTCCTGGGGCTTGATTAAGTCCTGCTTAATCAAAAATGTTGCCAAATCTTCATTTTTTTCCCGAGCAGTCTTTAGAGCCATATCCAAAACATCTGGCTTAATCAGCCCAATCTTAGTGATTATTTGATAAATTTTGTCATCAGAAAATGCTGGCATAAATTTTATTTAGCTATTATGATTATTATTTTTGGCTTGCTTGCTTTGTGTCTTGGAGTTCAAATATTGGCTGACTTTATCAACCAGCAAATCCAAAGTGATGCTGTCTTTTTTTAAATAATCAACCGCCCCCAAGTCTATGCCTTTTTTTCTGTCATTTTCCTGGGCCAGATTAGACAGGATAACTACCGGAATATTGTGCGTCTTGGGGTTGTGCTGTAATTCAGTCAAAACCTCAAAGCCACTTTTCTTGGGCATGATCATATCTAAAATAATCAGATCTGGATCTTCCAATTGGGCTTTTTCTAGACCCTCTTCACCATCGGCTGCCAAACTGACCTGATAGCCATGATCGGTCAATTCAGCCTGATAGACTTTGCGCAAAAAAGCATCATCATCAACAAATAATATTTTTGCTTTAGCTTCTGACATGGATTTTTAAATTAATTTATTAACATCTAATATCAAAATTGGCCGGCCAGCTGAAGAAATGCCAACCCCCCTGATAAAATCCAAACTGCGTAAACTAGTCGGCGATTTTTTCATCACCAATTCGCTCTCCTTCAAGTTGCCGGCAATCGGTAAAGCATATCGACCAGATTGGTTTTTGATATACAAAACATATTTAGCCAAAGGCGGCCAATGCGGTAAGGCCAAAACTTTATTTAAAGACAAGAGCTGCAGCCGTCGCTGATTGCGCACAAAAAATTTATCTTTACTAAAATCTCGTAAATCATCTAGCTTCACTAATTTATCTACCTGTGCCAGAGGTATAGCTAGCGACCAATCACCCACCTGAAAAGTAATGCTTCTAAATACAGACAAAGTGAGCGGCAAAGTAATAGTAAACACCGTACCCTTGTTGGCCTGGCTACTGACGCTGATCTGGCCGTGTAAACCCAAAACCTTGCTTTTAACCAGGCTCAAGCCCACGCCCCGACCGGCATTGGTGCTGATCGTGCTTTGACTGGACATACCAGGCTGAAACAACAGGTCAGCGAGCTGATTGGTGGTCAATTTTTTGGCCGCCCGGGCATCAATCATTTTGTGCTTAATGGCCAGCTCTACAACTTTTTGCCAATCAATGCCACGGCCATTATCAGATACTTTTATTACGATCTGATCTGATTCCAAAATGGCGCTAACCTTGACTTGACCATTTTTTTGTTTCAGCCAGATACCATGGACAATAGAATTCTTTACCAACTGGACAACTACGATCAAAAGTTCATCTAGGGTAGACTTATTGAGAGATAATTTATTATCTTCGATAATAAAATCAATTTTTTTATCTTCATCTTTGGCTACCGACCGCACTAAATATGGCAAAGAAGAAAAGGCTTGGGCCAAAGATACAATGCGCAAACGTTCTAGCTCGCGGCGCAAATTATTCACTAGGGTATCAGCCGACACACAATCAGCCAGCAGCTGACTCTGGTTTAGTTTTATAGCTTTGGCTTTTATGGCCATGATGTTGACCAAGAGGTCATCGACTATATTTTGTACCTTATCAAATTTATCATCTGTGACAGTGATTTCGCTGCTTTTAGACACAGCTACTATGCTAGGAGTGGCTGCCTTGCCGGTCTTGATTTTGTCCTTTGTTTTGGCAGATTTTGGAGCTAATGGCCGCTGCAAAATATTTTGCAAATCTCCCCTGCTTTGGGAAAAATCCAGCTGTTTGTCATTTTTTTGAATAGACTGCAAATTAGCATTCAATAAATCAACCTGACGGAATAATAAATCTAAAATGTCTTTACTTAAAATAAGGTGGCCGGCACCGGCTGCTTGAACCACGCTTTCTATATCATGGACGAAATCAACTGTCTGCTTATAGCCCATCATAGCCGCTGAACCTTTCATTGAATGCAAAGACTGGGCTAAACGCGTTACAGTAGCCTGATCTTGGGGATTCTTATCTAAAATTAAAAGCCAATCAGCTAATTCTTTGAGTTGCTCTTGGGTGCTGGTCAAATATAAATCTTTATACTTTTCGCTAATCATAAATTTTGACTGCGGAAAAAATCTCCTCTGGATTCAAAATATATATTCTACTGGATTTATTTTTTAAATAGGTCTTAAAAATCTTCTGGCTGTGATCTCGAAAAATATTGCCAGCCGTCAGCGTGTCTTGTCCGGCTGATACCAAAAATGCGTAATACTCATCATGATAATTAAATAACAAGGCCCGTTGGCTAAGTATCGGCTCAAGACCCAATAGCTTATCCATACGCAAAACTGTGACCAGTTGACCATTGTGATAAGTAATGCCGGCTAATCTATCGTCTAATTTTGGTATCGATAAAATATATTCACAGCTAAAAAATTGGCTGGCAGTTGTCAAATGTATGGCATACAACTGATCGTGTAATTTGAAAGTCACAAATTTATCCAATTTTTTGGGCATTTTAATTCCTGCCAACTAACTGATTAAGAGTGTCTGTCACCTTATTTAAGGCCAAAGATGAACGATTTAAAGATTTGGTCACGGCCAACTGATTTTGGATAACTTTATTGATATCATCGGCCTGCTTGACTAACAGCTTTGACTGCTGGCTAATATTTCTGATCACGCTATTTACTTTACCGGCTTCTTGGTGGGTCGAATTGGTTTCATCATTAATCACGCCCACACCGGCGGCAATATTGCCAACATTACTGATAATCTTGCCAAAAAAATTGAGTGTCTGACTGACAACATTGATGCTTTTATTTGTTTCCCGCCACTCAAAAACTGCCGATTGCCTTGATTGCTCTATCTGCCGATGCATATCCTGAGCTAAATTTTGAATGCTGGAGGCTGCCTGTTCACTGGCAATATTCAAATCTCTGATTTGAGCCACTAGGCCGGTAAATTCCTCGCCAAAGGCCGCTTTATTGGCTTCAATAGATATATTGAGGCTAAAAAATTTAGCTGTATCAGCTACTATGCTAACCCGTTTGGCAATATCTGAAACTTTGTGGGCATATTCATCCAGCGCTTGGCTTAACTTCTGATTTTCAGTCAATAAATTCTTGACTGCCGCTAGGCTAGCCAAAGCCTTCTGTGATTTATCTGATCCTTCCTTGGCTAAATTATCGGCCCGATTTGTATCGTTGGCCATAGCTTTGGTTTTTTGGGCTATTTCATCCAAAGATGAGACCATGCCGGATAAAGCTTGACTACCGGATTTTAGGCCAGTTTGTTGTTGCTGGCTAGAAACCAACAAAAACTGTGAGATTTGATTATTGGTTTGACTAATGTCAGATAAGCCTTGGATTGATTTTAATAATAAATTTACTACTTTAGATAGTTCACTGACAGAAACCTGTATAGGAGCAGTCACGACCTTGGATAAATGCCGCGTAGCCAACAAGGACAACCACAAGACCAAGGCTAGAGCCACAAAAATACCAATCCAAATAAGCCCGGGCAGATTTATCAGACGAAATATCGGATTAGTTTGGCCGGCAATATGAAAACTAAGGAGCAAAGCCACTATTGGCAATAGAGCCACTCCAATAAACCAAACAATAAACTTGAGGTAAATTTTGGTCTCAACTATTTTCACTTTATTTTTGTTTTTGCCTTATCAATCTGGTCTTTATTATAACATATTTCACCACTTAAAACAAAGAGTTGCCCACAGTAATTTAGACAAATAAAAAACCACCAATCCAGCTAGTCAAATGGGTGGTTTGGCCATTAAAACAATGAATTTTATTTTAATAAATCAAGAACGGCTGTTTGTTTATTTTTGGTGGCTAGCTCAATAAAATAATTAATCTTAGCTTGATCGTTTGCATCAAAATCAATCTTGCTTTCCTTTTGGTTAAAACTCTTGATCGCCTGCAAATTGCTGGCCATGCTAGATATATCGCCTGCTCGAAAGTCAACCAAAAATTCATTCCAGTAAGGTTCTTTGGTCCAAGTCACCAGAGATTTTAGCTCAGCGGCTATTTTTTTGGCTGAATCAATATCTCCAAGCATCAGATAGGCATTGGTCATGTGTAGGTAAATATCTGGCCGAAGCGGTGCCCAAGCGTGAATGCGTTCCAAAATCGCGACATTTTTAGAACTCAATGATGGCACCACCTGGCTAATTACAGAATAAAAATTTGATAAAAACATGTTGAGCCTAACATCGTTGGGATACTTATCAGCTAAAGAAGACAAATTATCGTTGACTAGATTAAAGTAACTATCTTTGATTTGATTATTTAAATTCTGGTTGTTCACCACTTGAGCAAACATATCCGGCAAGAGTTGAACTTTTTCCTTGTCACCTAAAATGGTAGTATCCCATGATTCTTGCCAAAAATTTTTGGCCTGCTCGGCATCAGCGTCAGTATTGGCCGTCATAGCCTGTCGGACAGATCGATACAACAAGGTGTTGGCGTGATATGGTTTATAAACAAAATTCCACACCATGAAAAACATCAGAGCTAAACATAAAATGCCAAAAAAATATTTTTTCACCTGGCTATCAGTCGCCTTTAGCCCCCAGTCTTTTATGGCTAGTTTCACTTTTTGGCGCCAGGACAAAACCTGCTCGGCTATCGTTGTCTGCTTACCGGCTGGCCGGGTCAATAAATAGGCTAATATTAAATAAAAAATAACATTAGTATTGACGCTATCAAAGATAAAAAAGTCTTGGAATAAAAAGCTAATTAAAAATATTATCCAAAAATAAGAGGGTAGCCAGTGGTCTCCTTGACGATGTTTTTTGAACAAAATAGTAATCAAATAAACAAAAATACTCAAATACAAAAGGAAACCAAGAGCGCCGCCGTCTATCAGATGCTGAACCAATATATTGTGCGGGCGATCAAACCAAGTTTCTGAGCTGGCATCATGAAAAATTTTGGTCGGAAAATATTTATTGAATACATAATGAAAATTTTCCAAACCCCAACCAAAAATAGGCTTGTCTCTAAATCCTGATAAGCTATTCTTCCAAATCAACAAACGCGATTGGGTGGTGATATCGTTGGTAATAGAAATGCTGGCTAGCTTAGAAAACAATGGCACATCCTGCACCCAGGGCTTGTCTTTCTGGATAAAAATCAAGCTGACTGACAAAACGCTAGCCAAACTAACGACTAAAATAAAATAATAAAACCAAGGGCGTCGCTTTTTGCTAAACCACAAATAAGAAATAGCCAGTAGCCAAGCAAATAATAACAAACCCAGGAAAGCACCGCGTGTCTGAGTCACGATTAAAACATAAGAGAACAAAAATATGCTGACAATATAAAATAAATTTATCCAGCGCTTAGTATAATTATTCATTAGATTACTAAACCAAAGCCAAGCAGCTACTACTATATGCAAAAACATATAAGAGCCTACGTAGGCGGCGTTACCCAAGGAAGCGGTCAAACGGCTACCGCCCGAAGATGGCTGGATAAAAGAAAGACCAAAGCTAAATTCTTGGGCAAGACCATAAAGAGCTACTAGCCAAGCGACCAGCAAAGAAGCTCCAAAAAATGTTCGCCAGTTTCTATCTGATTGTAAGACGCCCAATAAAATCACTACGTACATCAAGATATGATACCAGGTCACCAGGCCGTCCATGCGTTCAAAATTGCTCCAAAAACTAAAAGCCGGATTCGGCCCCAGGATACTGGAAATGCTCAGGGCCAATACAAATAACAACAAAATCGTCCAGGCAAAATTGGCCTTTGGCCGCCACTGATTGCTTCTGGCCAATAAAAATAAATACAGACAAAAAATAATCTCAATAATCAGCCGCCAATATAGATTGCGCGGCACAATGTAAGGGAAATAAAAACCATGGCCTATGACCAAGGGGGCGAACAAACTCAAAAATAAACCTATTTTTATGAACAAAAGCAAATACTCATCTAGATTGCGCGGCCAAGTAAAAAATTTACTCATATTTTTTATTTAAATATTCTTCCAATAATTTTATTTGATCAATCTGTCTATTTATTCTAGCTAAATCCAAGTAAGCTTGCAAGCGATCTCGGTCAGCAGCAGTAAAAGTATCCGGTCTTTTATTGGCTGGTAGCTGGGCATTAAAAGCAATGATTGCATCCAAACACTTCCTCATATTAGCCTCATTATTATCCTGAAAATAAACCGCCAATAGATTCCACCAAGGTTCCTTGGCCCAAGGAAAAAATGCCAACATTTTTTGAGCTGCGGCTTCGGCATTACTTATGTCTTTATTGGCCAAATAGGCATTGGTTTGCCTGACTAAAATATCTGGGCGCTGCGGCGCAAATAAATGCATTTTATTAAGCAACGCGATATCTTTTTGGATCAGCTCCGGATGGTCAAAATTGGCCAGATTATAAAAAGTTGATAAAAAAGTGGCTAACATAATATCCTGAGGGTATTTTTCTACTGCGGCTGTCAAATATTTATCAGTTACCTGAAAAACGGCCTCGCGAGTTTTTTCGCTCACCCTAGGCGTAGCTAATATCTCCCTATATAAATTTGACAAAACCTGAACCTTGTCTTTCTCCCCACTAGGACTCAAAACAAAAGATTTTTGCCAAGTATGCAAAGCATCCAGAATATCACTTTCTTGATTGGCGCCAATTACATTTTGGATGGTTTTTAATAAAAGCTGGTTGCTCTTGGCTGGCAAAAAAACTGTTTGCCAAATTAAAACACCGGGCAATAATAGACAAAGTGGGACTAAGATTATTTTATTTATTTTAAAATCTCTTTCTAAGCCAGCAGGTCTAGTAGGAGATATTTTGAATAAAAAGGCTAGGATCAAATAAAAATATATATTGCTGTTTAAGTGATCAAAAGTAAATAAGTCGTGAAACAAGAAGCTTATTAAAAACGCTATCCAAAAAAAATAAAATAGCCAAGCTGCCTGGCTCTTATATTTTTTATATAAAATAATCCCTAAATAAACAAAAATAGCCAAATAGAAGCCCAGAGCCAATACACCACCCTCTATCAAATATTGCAGCAAAACATTGTGCGGCCTATCCAGCCAAATCTCCGAACTGGCTTCCTGATAAATTCGCCGGGGAAAATACTTACTAAAAACTTCGGAAAAATTTTCCACGCCCCAGCCAAGAATCGGCTTGTCTCTAAAACCTAAAAGGCTGTTTTGCCAGACAAAGAGACGTGTCTGACCAGCTACATCCACTTTATTTGATTGGCTGACGGTAGTATCTAGATTCAAGGATATGAGAGATATTTTTCTCAACAATTCATCATTGTTTACCCAAGCTGTATCTTTTTGCCACCATAACAAAGACAAAAATAAAAGCAAAGCAATTATCAAAGATGAAATCAAATAATAAAACCATTTTTTTTGCCGCCGCTCAAACCATAAATAAAAAACACCTAAAAGAATAAAAAATAAAACCAGACTAAAAAAATCTCCCCGCGTCTGAGTTTCAAGCAAAATAAAAATAAACAAAAATAAACTGACCAAATAAAAAATATTATGCCAATAGCCGACTGCTTTATATTTCAAATTATTTAACAGCAAATAGGCCGCTATGACTATCTGTAAAAAGAAAAATGATGCCAAAAAAGAAGCATTGCCAAAAGTGCCGGTCAAGCGCGGCCCACCATCAGAAGAAGCTATAAATGACCAATCGAGATTGAGCCATTGCATCAAGGAATATATGGCCACCAGCCAGGCCGCCAACACAGAAATATTGAAATAGAGCAGCCAATCCTCTTTCTTTTTTAATGTGCCCAGCAAAACTACCACATAAAGCAAAATGTGGTACCAACTTACCAGGCCATCCATGCGGACAAAGCTGCTCCAAAAACTAAAACCAAAATTCGAACCAAGCAAAGAAGAAATAGTCAGACTCAATACTAGACCGAGCAACAAAACAAAACCCCAATTAAATTTTGGCCGCCAAGCCTTATTTTTAATAGCCAAAAACATATAAACAGCAAATATCAGGTCCACTAGCAGCCGCCAATATAAATTACGCGGCACAATGTAGGGAAAATAGAAGTGATCACCAATGATCAAGGGTAAAAACAAAATCAGAGCCAAACCTATTTTAATAAATAAAGCTAAATAATCGTCAAAATTTTTGGGCAAATTTAAAAAAAATTTCATCTATTTTTTTCTTGACCTTCTTGACAAAAACCAAGTAATATTATTATAATATAGAATAACAATAAACACAAACGCATGAAAAAATTCACCCTCTTGCTTGGCGACATCGCCTTATTGTACATCGGCTTACTACTAACTTTGTGGATCCGCTATGGACACGTCAATCAGGCCTTATGGGATCAACATTGGCGGCCCTTTTCTATTATCTTTGCCATTTGGCTAATAGTCTTTTTTATCAATGGTCTTTATGAGATACGCAAAGTCAGGAATGACTTTAAATTCTACAGTAGCTTATTACAAAACCTATTGATCAATGCTGCTATAGCCATTCTTTTCTTCTACCTGCGCTTAGGAGGTGTAGCTAGCCATATCCGACCGCAAACCATCTTGGTGATTTTGATCTGCGTTTTCGCTGTTTTATTTTTATCCTGGCGAAGAATCTTTTACCAGCTAAGCGCCAGTCGTAGTTTTGGCAATAATCTAGCCATAGTGGGCGTCAATCCTGAGTCCCTGATGCTCGCCGAGGAAATTATCAATAAGCCACAGCTGGGCTATCAGCTAAAGCTCATCGTCAACCCCGATCATAGTCCGCTACCCGAAAAGTTTCAAATCACTCCAATTATTAAAGATATTTCTGATCTCAAAAACCAACTAATCAAACATAATATCAACACTGTTGTTTCTATCAACGACCCAAAATATGGGCCAGAAGTTGCCCGGTATTTGTTTGAAAGTATTGTCTTAAAAATCCAATACTATAATCTGGTAGATTTCTATGAAAAAATAACCGGTAAAATTCCGCTGGTGTCTTTGGAAAGAAATTGGTTTTTAGAAAATATAACCCAACAAAATAACCGCTGGTTTCCAATGGCCAAAAGATTGATAGATATTTTTTTCTCGTGTGTATTCGGCATCATCTCTCTCCCCTTTTTACTATTATTGATATTGTTTATCAAGCTAGAATCAGCCGGGCCGGCTATTTATAAACAGCAACGAGTGGGCCTTAATAATAAAATTTTTACTGTCTACAAATTGCGCTCTATGCGCAAAGATGCGGAAAATAATGGCGCTGTCTGGGCCAGCAAAAATGATGAGCGGATTACGCGCATGGGCAAATTTATGCGTCGCACCAGACTAGATGAGATACCGCAGTTTTGGAATATCTTGATGGGCAACATGAGTTTTGTCGGCCCACGACCAGAGCGTCCGGAATTTGTTGAACAATTAAAAACTGCTATGCCTTTTTACAATGAAAGGCACTTAGTAAAACCGGGCCTGACTGGTTGGGCGCAAATCAACTACCCTTATGGTGCCAGCGTCGAAGATGCTCGAGAAAAATTACAATACGATTTATTTTATATAAAAAATCAGTCAATTGTTCTGGATATTTCCATAATCCTCAAAACCATCAACACAATGTTTAATATTAGCTTTGGCCGCTAATGTGGGAAAAAATAAAAGCTAAAAGCTATAAATTTTTACGGTGGAGCGAAAAATACACCAAAACTGACATGGTCTATCTGGCCAGGGGTGGTTTTTGGTTATCCTTTGGTCAAGTAATATCTTCTGGCTCTACTTTTATTCTAGCCATTGCCTTTGCCAACCTCTTGCCCAAAGAAATCTATGGCCAATATAAATACATCCTATCTATTGTGGCTATTCTGGGTATTGCCACATTAGGCGGCATGGATCTCTCGATCATGAAAGCAGTGGCCAATGGCCATGATGGCACAGTCAGACCAGCTCTCAAAACCAAAGTGCGCTGGGCACTGCTTAGCGGCTTGGGCAGCCTAGCGGTAGCCGCTTATTATTATTTGCAGGGCAACCACAATTTGTCTCTGGGCTTTTTGATTATCGCCTGCTTTTTGCCATTTATGGATCCTTTTTTTATCTACAATGCTGTCTTACAGGGCAAGAAAAATTTTCGTACTTCGTCTATCTACAATATGGTTGGCAAGATTATCAGCATTGCCATCATTATTCTGGTCATCTGGCTGTCAGATAACCTTTACTTACTATTACTCGCTTATTTTGCCAGCTGGACTTTCTTGAGGCTTTTTTATCTGCGCCAAACCTTAAAAAAATCTATCCAAAATAGCAGCGTTGATCCTGATGCTATTAATTATGGTAAACATCTAAGTGTCATCAATATCATTGGTGTAGTGGCCACTTACATTGATCAATTGCTGATCTTTCACTTTTTAGGAGCTACTCGACTAGCTGTTTATGCTATGGCCATAGCTGCTCCCGAACAAATCAAGGGCGCAATAAAAAATCTAGGTACCTTGGCTTTTCCTAAATTTGCCACCAATGACCAAAATAGCACCAAAAAAAATATACGCGGAAAAACTATAAAACTGGCTCTGGCTATTTTAGCCATCACCATTCTCTATATCATACTGGCTCCTTGGCTATTTAGTATATTTTTACCGCGCTATATGGAGTCTGTCTTATATTCACAAATATTTGCTATTTCTCTGCTGACCGGCCTGACCATTATACCGGCTACTTTTTTAGAATCGATTGGCGCCAAAAAATACTTATACATCTATAGTACCTGGTCATCAATAATACAAATTATTATGCTGATAATCTTAGTGCCTATGTTCGGCCTGATGGGCGCAGTGATTGCCAGGGTTCTATCCAGGTTTATCAATATGTTGCAAGCTTTTTGGTATATGAAAAAGGCCTAAAAAGCTAAAGATGCTCAAAAATTCTCTTGCTCACACCGCTGTCCCAAAGGGGGATATTTTTTGTTTTAAAATCAGTGCGATTTAAATGTTCAATCATAACCTCAGCCTGATCTAGTTCTATGGGGAATAATTTGTTGGAACCAGATTCTATGGTAATTGGCCTCTCGGTATTATCCCGTAAAGTAGCGCAGGGAATACCTAGGTGTGTAGTTTCTTCTTGAATGCCCCCGGAATCAGTAATGATGCCCTTGCTTTCAGAAACGAGTTTGATAAATGCAAAATAGCCCAAGGGGTTGATGATTTTTATATTATCCAAATATTTATTGAGGTTATATTTCTCAATGGCTGCCTTGGTGCCGGGATGCATGGGGAAAACCACTGGGATTTTTTCGTTGACCTTATTAATAATTGAAAGAATTTTTTCCAAATAAAAAATATTATCGGTGTTTTCCTGGCGATGGAATGTCAAAACAGCATATTGTTTGGGCGCTAATGAAAGCTGCTCCAAAATTTGACAATCTTTTATCTTGTCCCAAAATATCTCCAGGCTTTCGATCATTATATTGCCTACATAAAAAATCTTACTCGGTTCAATGCCTTCCAGAAGCAAATTTTCATTACCGGATGGTTCGGTGGTAAATAATTTTTCTGATAAATGGTCGACTGTGACGCGGTTTATTTCTTCAGGCATGCGGCGGTCATGACTTCTTAGGCCGGCTTCAATATGCACCACCGGACAGCTATTTTTGGCAGCTGCCAAAGCACCCGCTAAAGTTGAGTTGACATCACCAAACACAATGCAACCGTCAAAATTGTAGCCCTTGTATACTCTGGACAAAGCATTGAACATCTTGCCGATTTTTTCTGTGTGAAATTTGCCTTTGATATCCAGATGAATATCGGGAGTAGGAATATTTAATTCCTCAAAAAACACCTTGGACATATTAGGATCAAAATGCTGACCAGTATGAACTATGGTAAACTGGTATTCTGGATGATTTTTGGCCTCATGGAAAAAAGCGGCCGCTTTTATAAAATTTGGCCGAGTGCCCAAGACCACTACATAATGCTTATTCTTTGTTATCATGCGGTTTATTTATTTCTGTTAATAATTGCTCTATACGCTGCGCATCCCAGCCCAGGTTGGCAAATTGGGGTTGAGCTAAAGCCAAAAGCAGGGTAGCTTTGGCTGGGCCGGTTAATTTATCGCTTCTGATCATTGTCTCAAGATCTGCCAAATTAATTTCGGCAAATTGCTTGGAGTCAACTGTTGGCATTTGATTATCAACCTCAGCATACATGGCGATATCATGCAAGGAGTAGTGTTGATCATAGATCCGCTCCACACCAACACTGACGAGCTCCGGTATTTCCAAACCCAATTTTCTCCTAAATCTGTCTTTGGCTGTCGCAAATGGATCGGCATTTTCGAAGTCCGGATTTAGCACCCCGCCCGGCGCATCTATCTTGCCACCCTCTTCTTGAGAGGCTGATGGCCGAACACTCAAATAAAAACAGTTTCTCGATCGATCATAGACCACGCCGCAAATTGACAAAGCGCCATATTTTTCACCAAAGGTGGCTGGGTTTTCCTGGCGCAGCTGATGAGCGGCAAAGTAAACAAAATAATGTAAACGTTCGGCATCGATTACCATTTTGCCATCCTCTGCCGATCTAAAAATTGGGTTACCTAAAAGTACGCCATTGAAAGTTCCGGGTGAGTCAATTTGGAAATCTCTCGCTTTCTTAATTATTTCCCTCAAATCCTTTAGGTCAGGAAAGGCTGTCCGGACTGATAAATCTTTTTCGGGAAAATGTAAATCAATTTCTCTATAAACCTCGCCCAAGGGCGTTTCAAAGCTAATACCCATTTTTGGCGGCTCTGGCGTCTCTTGAGTTTTATCTACTGCCATATATTCTGCTTCCATAAATCCTCTATTTAATTTTATAATATTCTCTCATCCAGTCAATAGTCTTTTTTACTCCGTCTTCAAGTTTGATGGTCAGTTTGTGATCCAGGTCTTTGACGGCCTTGGAAATATCGACTTTTTTGGATTTGGTAGTCAAAATCTCCGTATCCCGATACTCTATCAGTTTTTTATCAGCGCCGGTATAATCCCAAATAATGTTGACCAAGGTCTCGATGTCGTGGTATTCCAAGCCACCGATATTATAGACTTCACCGGGTTTGAACTTATCTATAATATTACATAAAGTCCGGCAAGTATCCTCCAAATAAGTAGATGTCCGATAATGGCCGCGATGCACCACTACCGGCAAACCATGCAAAGCGTGGTAGCAAAATTTGCAATTCACACTGCGGTAAGGATGATACCACTCGCCCGGTCCATAAGTATTAAACAATCTGACAACCACTGTCTCTGTTTTGTGCTGGGCCGCTGAGTTTCTGATTTGCATTTCATTCACCCATTTGCTCATGGCATAATCATTGAGCTGCTTGATTTCAGTCTGGTCCATCACCTCCTCTTTCATCAGCTCTTCATAATCGCCATAAACCTCCGATGAAGAAAAGTGTATCAATTTAAATTTTAATTTTTCCTGCAAGCGAATAATGTTTTTCGTGCCAATGGCATTGGAATGCCAAACCTGCTCATAATAATCTTCTCCATTCCAGCGGCCAAATTCAGCGGCTGTATGATAAACAAAATCAAAAGGGCCATATTTAGCAAAAACCCTTTCCAATTGCCTAAAATTACCCACATCGCAACGCGCATAATAACTTTTGGCTTTGGACATTTCGTGCTCCCAGCCGACTTCTCCCAAGCTATGATACAAATCTATGCCAAAAACATCATGGCCCTTGTCAGCCAACATCTTGACTAAATATGAGCCAACCACTCCTTTGCTGCCGGTGACTAAAATTTTCATAATATTATTTTAAAAATTTATTAACTATTTTTTCAAGCTATTTTCTGGTGGCGCTGACAACCAAATGCCTGCCCCAAAAACAATTTCTATCCGAAAAAAATTTCTCCAAATTGATAATGGCTCGTTGGCTAATTTTGATGTGTAATAAAATCTTCAACAAAAATTCAAACCAGCGCGGCCCATCAATAAAAGATACCGACTTGAATTCTATTATTTTCAAGCTATTGGCTTCCAGCCATTGACGCAGCGAATCGCGGCTAAATTCTCGGACATGGGCATCGCCATGCTGGGCCAACTCTTCTTTGGAAAAAACATTGATCGGTTTGAATTTTCTTACCCCCAATAAACGCAAAAATCTGCCCCAGACAGTGGCGTCAGCATTGAGATTTGGTACGGTGATCAACAATAAGCCGCTTGGTTTTAATACTCGGAGTAGCTCCCGCAAAGCCACATCTTTATCAAACACGTGCTCTAATACCTCGGCGCAAATAATTTTATCAAAAGTAGCCTCAGCAAAAGGTATATTTTCTACGTCGCCTTTGGCAAAGTGCAAATTATGAAAACCATTTTCATTTTTGTACTGATCAGCCATATCAATAAAATTCTGGGCAATATCAATACCATGGCCAGTACCAATCTGCCCAGCCAGCTGAAACAGCTGCTTACCGGCAGCACAGCCGCAATCCAAAACCACATCACTTTTTTGCGGATGCAAAAATTTGACGATAAAGCATTCGCGCAAATAATTGGTCAAACCTATCCTATAAGTGGGTTGAAATTTGTAGCCCAAATACGACGCCTTGCCCTTACCAAAGTCTTCCCACATTTTTTCATAAGACTGCTGAAGCATAGTTTATTTTAATTTGGCTAAATATTCATTCATCTTTCTACCGATAATTTCCCAGGTCAAATTATTTTTGACAAACTCAATTGCCCTATCGCCCATGGCCATTCTTTCTTCTTTGCTCATCTTGTATACCTTATATAGACTCTCTTCCAGCTCTTTGACCACATCATCAGTCCCAATCACCAGACAAACATCCTTGCCCAACAAGAGCTCTTCGACTGGACCAACATTGGTCAAAATATTGACTATGCCGGTAGCCAAATATTCCGGCAATTTGGCCGGATAGGCATATTCAGTCATCATGATGCCGCTGGGGCGAGCCAAGACCAAGACATCTGATTGATTGATGATATCGTTGACCAAATGATGCTCAATATTATGATGCATGACAGTTTCTGCCTCCAAATCATTTTCGCGGATCAGTTTTCTGGTCTCTTCTGGATCTTCGCTGGTCACCAGATTGAGCTTAAAAGGAAAAAGTTTTTTCTGTTTAATATTTTTGGCCGCTCGGCACAAAAGATCAAGGCCCTGATATGAGCGGGCATTACCCATGTAGCCAATAAACAGATAATCATGGTTTTGATATTCAGCTCTTTGAAATTCTGCCAAATCCACACCGCCGTATATCACTTCTATATTTTTATTGACATCTTTATAATAATCTTTCAGTTTACCGGACACGACAAACAGCAAATCATAAAAACGCAAGAAAAATTTTATCATAATTTTCCTCATTATCATGGTTTTTTTGTCTATATAGCCATGATAGTATGGTTCTTCAAAGTCCAGACCGTGCAAATCTATGACGATTTTTACCCCCAACAAAAGCTTCAAAATAACCAAGAGCTTGATATTGGTGCCAGTACCACTCATCACAATGCCAATTTTTTTGTCTTTTATTATTTTTTTGAAGAATAGGAATTTCTTGAAAGGGTTCACTTTCGGAATTTCAAAAAAATTATCAGCAAAATCTTTGTGGCCGGTCTGGGCGCAAACCCAAATATTATTGGCTTTTTGGATTTGTAAAATAAATTTATAAATCCGTAAAGGCGTGCCCCGCATAGGATTGTCCAACTTGACGCTGGAAACAAATAAAACATTCTTGCGTTCCATACTTTTTACATTAATTTCGATTTAATAAACTTAAACGCTTTTTTAAATATTTTGGGATTCAAAAAATAAAATCTGCCAAACTTAAATCTATTTTTATAATGCCAGCGATAGATTCTGGCTATAGTAGGGTGTTGTTCGACACCCACTCGACCAGCATATTTTTCTAAATTTTCCCAATCAAAATCTTTGCCTTCTTGCTCTCTTAGCATCTCATAAAGCTGTGTGCCAAAATAAGGGATAGGCAAAGCCGGCTCAACCATAGTGGTTAAATTATTATCGGCCAAAAATTTCTCCGTCTCTCTGATAGTCTGTTTATCTTCACCCGGCAGATTGATAATAGAATACAAGCCAATCACTATGCCGTGCCTTTTTAAAATATCAACACACTTCTTGGTCTGTTCCATGGTGGTTTTCTTATCGGCTTTGTCTAGTACTTTCTGCGAACCGCTTTCAAAACCAACATTGATGCGCACGCAACCCGCCTGTTTCATCTTGATAAGCAATTCCTCATCAAGGTCGCTCACCCTGGCGTTGCATCCCCATTTGATGTCTATTTTCTCCTCAATCAGCAGATCGCAAATTTTTCTCACTCTAGCCTTATCAATCACGAATTCCCAATCCTGAAAATAAATGCCCTTGACCCCAAAATTATTGACTAAATATTTTATCTCTGCCAGCACGCTCTCCGGACTACGGGTAATGTAAAACTTATCCATCATTACCTTCAAGCAATAAGTGCAATTAAAGGGACAGCCGCGCGAACTCAAGATGATAGAAAATGGCTGGGGAATATCGCCGAAAGTGTAGCGATACTTATCCATCGGCAGCATATCATAAGCTGGAATTGGCAAGGCGTCTAAATTTCTGTTGCGTTCAGCCGGTGGATTATTGATCACCCGGCCGTCTTTGATATAAGAAATGCCCGCAACCCGGCTGACATCACCCTGCTCTGCCAAAGTTTTGACCAAGTCTAATACTATAAGCTCCGGCTCATTGCGCACCACAAAATTGACTTTGCTCTTTTCCAAAATCCACTCTGGCATGACTGAGCCATGCGCGCCAGTCAAAATAATACACGGGATTTTGGCAGCTTCAATAGTTTTGACTATATTGCCCACCAAAAGCTTGATATGGGCATGGGACGGCACTTCCCAGCGATCAACCGGCGTAGAAGTTAAAATCAAAATCTCGGGATTAAACCGCTTAATTTCTTCAATAGTATCTTCTAAGCTAAGATTCAAAACATTGGCATCCAATAATTTCACCTCATGATCGGGCTTGAGCAAGCTAGCGATATAAGCCAAAGCCAAAGGCTGCCTCTTGCGAGACATTTTAGTCAGCTTTCCTGAAAACAAGAATGGATTTAAAATAAATATCCTCATAAAAACTAGTGCATAAACTCAAGAATGTTTTTTGCCCTATTGAGCCAGCTATATCCGCTCACTTCGGCCAAAGCGACTTTGGATATTCTAACACTTAAATCATCATTTAGCAATGCTCTTTGGATGCCAGTTGCCAAAGAATCTGCTTGGTCTGGCAAGAAGAAAATACAGTTCTTTTCCTGCAAAATTTCCCTGATTGAGGGTAGGTCGCTGGCTACAATTGGTCGGCCAGCTGCCATGTATTCGAACAACTTTAAGGGCGAGGTATAAAGTCGGGAAATTTCCTCTCGGCTGGAATTGGGCAAGACCAAAACATCAGCCGCCCTCAGATATAAAGGCACCTGATAATGTGGTTTGCGACCAACCACTAAGACGTTGGCCTGCTGTTTATTTTTTTCTTGAAAAGAGGCAATGTCTTTATCGGTGCCACCGATAAAAACTACCAAAACATCCGGGGGTAAAAGCTTGGCTGCCTCAGCCAAAACTTGCGCTCCCTTCCAGCTATAAAGATGCCCGGAATAAAGAGCTATCTTTTTATCAAGTGGCAAATCTAATTTTTGCCTGGCCTGCTGTTTATTTTCTTGGACGTGACAAAATTTATCAAGATTGACGCCATCATGAGCCACCAAAATCTTATCCTCCTTAATACCGATGCTGATCAGATCCTCTTTTAATTTATGATTAATGGTGACTAGTCCAGCGCAACGCTGCCAATACTTTTTATAATAATTTTTATTCTGGGGAATATTGTGAGCTTCCCAATAAACTTTGCTAAAAAATAATTGCAAAACCGGCAATAAATATTCATCGCGGGTATAAATCACTGCCTCTTTTTTATTTTTTAAAAACAGACAATAAAAAAATATTTTTATAACAAACAATAGACCTTCAATTTTTATATAGGTGCCTTTGGGAAATTTTAATAAAAATACCGGATCGAAAATAGCTAGAGTCTTGATCTTAAAATTTTTGGCTACCCGATAATAAACAAAGGGGTCCTTATTTTCCACGCCTTCATTTTTGCGGCTAGGCACCAGCAACTCCAAATCAGCTCCATGATGAGCAAAAGATTGGCACATTTCCATGATCTGCATGCCATGAGCTTTTTCAGTCGGTATGCGGACGTTGGCGAAAAATAAAATCTTATTAGTCATTTTTTTGAGCAATAAAAAAGAAACCCAAAGGATAGCGCTGGCGCATCTTTGGTTTTATTTTTAAAAATAACTTATCCAACAAATAATAGGGGTAAAAAAGTACTACTCTCAAAATACGAGGCAAGAGAATCATGATGTTATTATAATTGGCTGACCACGGCCCAAAACCAAGAGCAGTAATTTTTATCTGGCTAAATTTTGCCTGCTGAAGCATTTTTTCTAGAGCTTCGTGGCTATAACGAAAATAATCGTGTGGATCCGGGTGATAATTAATGATAAATGGCACAAAGCCGATCAACTGGCCAGTCGGCTTTAATACTCGGCTGATTTCTGCCAAAAGAAAATTATGATTATAAATATGCTCCAAAATATTAAAAGCTAATGCCTGATCAACCGAACAGTCAGCAAATGGCAAGGCATCCCGCTCCAAATCCAAGCGCTGATCGGCTTTGATATCTAAATCCAAATTTATTATTTTGGCATCTTCCATTTTATTCAAAAAACGAAAATAGCTGGAACCAGCGCCGCCGCCAATGTCCAAAACCAAACCATGAACAGTAAATTTTTTTAAATGCAGATTGAGCAGAGCGCGCATCAATGATTTGCCCCTGCAAACCTGTTTTAATAATTCCCCACTTAACATATTAATTTTTGGCTATCAAATTATATAAATTTTGATAAATCAATGATATCTGTGACCAGGAAAACTTTTCAGCAATCAGTGCCCTAGCACCATTGCCCAGGGTTTGCCGCCAGACCAGATTTTTAGCTAGATCAATAATCGCTTCGGCTAACTGCTGCTTATCATTGGGAGCAAGCACCAAACCATTGACTTTATCCTGAATTATTTTTTCTACACCCTGGTAATCCCCTACTATCACCGGCAGAGCAAAGGCCATAGCTTCCAAAGTAGACAAGCCAATGCTTTCTGAAGAAAAATCTGGCGGATAAGATAGGACTGAAGAAAATATATCAATTACCGCCAAGATCTCCGGCACATCACCGCGGGGCCCCAAAAAAATTACTTGATCATTATTTAGCCCCAGATCTTTGGCCAGCTGCCGCAAATTTGGCTCTTCAATGCCCCCACCGGCTATCAATAAAACTAAATTTTTTATCTCCTTGAGGGCAATAGCTAAAGCTCTAATTAAATTAGCTTGTCCTTTCCAAGGCAGCAAGCGGGCGACAGACAAAACTACTGTTTTACCGGCATCTGTGCCAAGTGATTGCCGCTTGGCTTCTAAATCAATTTTTGCCTGGATTATTTTCGCTCCTTCAAGATCGACTCCATTAAATATGGTGTAAGAATTGTATTGCAATTTTTCTGTGGCTGAAGAAAAAAAGTTGCAACGGGAAAAAATTTCTTGCTCGACTTCCGGTGAATAACAAATAGTCAAACGAACAAATTTTCTCAATATTTTGGTCAGCCATCTGACCTTAAAAGAATAAAATTTGTGGGTATTATGTTCATGAATAATAATCTGCCTAATGCCGGCCAAGCGGGCAGCTATCACACCCAGAATCACCGACCAAGGTAAGTGGCAATGAACTATATCTGGTTTGACCTTTCTCAAAAATACAAACAAATCATAGATCCTGACTAAAGTATTTCTTTTATCAGACATGGCCACAAAATCAAAACCATGTTGGGCAGCGACCCTCTGGGCATCATAATATTTATTGGTCTTTAAATCGTCTTGCCGCAAACTACAAACTGTCACGGCAAATTTATTTTTATCTAGATAAGTCGCCAAATCCAAAACCATCTTCTGGGCTCCGCCAAACAAGAAAGTGTTTATCAAATAAATAATTTTTATTTTTCTATCCATATCGACAGACCAAATGCCACTCAGTCAAATAATCGCACTATTTTTTTGACCAATTGATCTAAGCGGTGATTATTTACGACATATTGCCGTAAAGCTAGGCCAAGAGCTTTTCTGTCTATTTCCTCTAGCCGCATGACTTTCCCCCTAGCTGCTTGAGGGCTAGAGAGTATCAGCTCTGGGGCTACATTTTGTAAAATCACTCGCCCCGAATCATTACTAGTAAGAACTAGCGTGCCACAGCTCATGGCTTCCAAAATAGTTTTATCTAAACTACCGGTCACACTAAAATTCAAAAAAATATCTGCCCACTGATAAAGCGCCGGGGTCTCACAATTGACTATGGAACCCAAAAAAATCACTGCATCCTGCAAGCCTAAGTTATCCACCTGGGCCCGCAGATCAGCCAAATATTTATTACCTACCACTAGACTGGGTGCACCGGCTATTTTTAAAATTACTTCTTTCCCCTGACGCCTTAAATCGGCCACCAAATCAATCATTAAATGAATATTTTTGCTAGCCGAGATCCGGCCAACAGTAAGTAAACGCAAACCTTTGTGTATTTCTTTTTCTCGATAAGCAAAAACATCAGTATCAATACCCTGATGCAAAACAACCGCCTTCTTACTGGACAGACGAAAGCCCTGACTAGTAGAAGTAACTATTTTATCTACCAAAGCATTGAGTAGGGCTACTTTAAAATTCACTGCCCCGTGAGCATACCAGGCAATAATTGGTTTCTTAAACAAGCGAGCCCAAGGAGCCAGCATGATGCCATATTCAGGATTCTGATGGGTGAAAACACCGTCAACTTTTGGTACTAAACTAAAGGCTAATTTTTGCAAACGCCAAAATTCGAGCCAACGATTTTTACCTTTCTCCTTGCCCAAAGAGTGAACGGCCGCATTTTCCGGCAGGCCGGCTATTTCCCCCTTTTCTAGACAAATAACATCCAAATGATCTACATTGCCAGCAAATTTCTTTACCCAATTATAAGTAAAGCCGGCTAGGCCATCATTTTTATCAACTTTTCTGGTGAACATCAATAGACGCATCTTTATAATTTATTATTAATAATGTCAGACCAAAATTCGGCAATTTTTTCTGTATTATCACTAAATAATTCGCGCACCAATTTTTGGCCATTGAGACCCATGGCCTTACTTTCAGACGCATGCTCAAATAAGTAGATAATTTTTTCTGCCAAAGCTGACGGGTCGCCAATCGGCACCAAATAACCATTGTAGCCATCCCGCACAATACTTACCGCGCCGGTAGTAGCGGTCGACACTACTGGTTTAGCACAGGCATTGGCTTCAACCAAAACCTTGCCAAAACTTTCGTTGGTTGAAGACATGACAAATACTGAACACTGGTTGTACTCTGCCGGCAGATCATCGTGATCAACTGCACCCACTATATCAATAAAAGGACTATCCTGAACTATTTTTTTTAAATTATTGTACTCTGGCCCCTGACCGATAATCTTTAAATGCAAGTCGGGATATCGCTGAAAAATAATTTTAGCAGCCGCAATCAAAGTAGGAAAATCCTTAGCAGCTACCAGTCGCCCCACTGACAAAATATCATGCGGTTTAAAATCAACTTCTGCCAAATTATTAAATTTTTCCAAATCTACCGGCGTGGGAATTACGCGAATAATCTTGGTTGGCAAACCAAACTTGATCAGCTTCTCCTTGATGCCTTGACTCATGACCCGCAGAGCATCTGCCTTGGTCACCGTCCAATGACCCAAGATAAGTAAAAATCTATTTACCCAGGCTTCCTGGCGCCATTGTTCGTTGGCAAAAAAATCTCCATGAAAATGAATCAATAACTTGCAAGAAAATTTCCTTTTCAGCCAAATACCCACCCAAGCGGTCAAAAACGGATCCTGGGTAAGTACCAGATCGATCTGATTTTTTTGACAAATATCCTTGGCTATCAGCCAGGCGTCCCACAAAAAACTGATCGGATTACGAGAATTGGTCGGAAAAATAAAGACATTGTCTGATAATTTTTTATTGCCCAGGCGCGAACTTTTTTTAGAATAAGTCACAGAAAATAAATTGGCCACATAAGCACCATAAGCGATATTCCTTTTTTGGGCATCACCATAATCGCCGCTATCACTGGCTAGGGTTGGATCCCAAGAAATTGTCAAAATATTATAGGGTAATGATGCCATATACTATGTTCCTCTGACTAAATTATAAGTTCGGCGCAAAAGTTTCCCCAAAAAGCCGCGCTGTTCTATGGCTAGACCAGATAAATATTCCGTCAAATAAATGTCAGCACTAAAAGCAAAGAAGCGATGTCGGATGCGCCACTCAAACCATTTTTTGATTGGCCCCAAGCGCCAATTCAAAAACTTGAAATATTCTCTGATCCGCCAAACCTTTTGAGCATCAACCCAGGGTGAATGAAAATTTTTGCGGAAGCGATCAATCTTGCCCCAATCCTCGGTTCTGGACGGCGGCACAAAACCATTTTGAATAGCAAAATCATACATGCGTGATCCGGGATAAGGCAAATAAGCACCCAGGGTAAAAACTGCCCGGGGGTGTAATTTATAAATCTGATACATTAAATCAATAGTTGCTTCAAACTCTGCCTTAGTTTCGGTGGGCAGACCGACAATCGCTGAATAAGAGGCCGGCAAATCATGATGATGGATAATCTTGACGGTAGATATAATCTTCTCGGTGGTAATTTTTTTATCGATCATTTCCAGAAGACGATTGCTGCCTGATTCAACGCCGATCAACATGTCAAAGACTTTATAGTCTTTGAGTTTCTGCGCCACCTCGTCATTTATAGAATCTATCCTGATCTCAAGGTGTGAGGGCAATTGAATCCTTTCCAAAATCTCAAAGGCTCTGTTTTTGTTAACAAAAAAATTATCATCATAAAATTTGACAGCGTCTATCTGATAATTCTCTTTTAGCCACTTGATGTCCTCTACCACCGCGTCAATTGACCAGGCTCGCCATTTGTTTTTATTAAATAAATTGTTATAGCAAAAAGCGCAATTAAAGGGGCAGCCGCGGGAAGTCTTGTAAGCAATCACCCGCTTATATTTGCCCAAAGGAAAAATAAATTTTTCTATATCCTGAAGTAAGGCGAAATCCAGACGATACTGATCCAAATTTTCTATAAAAGGCCGCCAAGGATTAACTATTGTCTGGCCGGCTTGTTTGTAGCCGACGCCCAAGACGCCAAGCGGTGCCAGGTCGGCTTTTATCTTCTCGGTCAATTCAATAATTGTAATCTCCCCCTCAGAGATCACCACATAATCAATATAGTCTTCACTTAAACACTGCTCTGGCAACAATGACGGATGGATACCGCCCCAAACTATCGGGATATTGCTCTGTGCTTTTATTTTTTTTGATAATTCGGCACTATGTTCGGTCTGTATGCCAGTCATGACTGACAAGCCCACATACAAAGGTCGTTCTTTGACTATACGATCTGCTGTTTGAGCTATTTCTTTTTCATTGATATTATAAAGCTCCACTTCCCAGCCAGCTTGCTTTAGAGTACTGCCCACACACAAGATGCCCAGCGGCAAAATTTTCTCTGAGTGATCTTCGGTATAATTTATTTGTACCAAAATAATCTTGGACATAATTAATGCACAACAAATCTTTTGGCCAGCTTAAACTCAATCGGCCAGGAAAAAAATTTTAGTTTCCAGCGCAATTTGCATAATAAAACAAAAATTAATTTAACCAACTTTTGCGCTCTGACGCTGGAACCCATGGCATTTTTTATGCTATGAGCGCCAAAGCGAACATAGGCTTCCATTGACTCAACAAAATCCTTATCTTTGACCCAGGGAAAATTCTGTACTGTCAAATAGCTCAATTCATTGTGCACCAGCTCTGCCCAGGCATTGACTGATTGTGGCGCTTGCCAACCAGCCGCCAGACACTCCTCATACAGCTCCGAGCCGGGATACGGCCTAAAGGCTTGCGGCCCTAAAATCTGCACATCTTCACCCAATTTGATCAAATCATCAATCAGCCCCAGAGTCATCATCATGTCTGCTCTGCTCTCCCCCGGCAGACCGATCATAAATGAATACTGCGGTATGATGCCGTGCTTTAGACAAGACTTGGCTGAATAAATTATTTCTTCCGGAGTCACGTCTTTTTTTATTTTGGATAAAATGCTCGGACTACCGGACTCAGCGCCAAATGATAGCAAATAACAGCCTGATTTTTTGAGCTTGGCCATAAAATCATCATCAATCATGCCGGGCCTGATGTAGTTGGCTCGCACCGTAGTTTCCCAAGGTATAATCAAGTTTTCTTTGATCATGCCCTCGATAATTGCCCGCGCCCGCTTGATGTCGACAAAAAAATTCTCATCCCAAAAACGCAATTTTTTATCCTTAAAATAAGGTTGGCTTTTTATAATCCGCAAATCTTCAAGAACCTGCTCGGCCGTGCGAAAACGCCAGCGGTTTTTCAAAATAGCATTGATACAAAAAGTACAGCGATGCGGACAACCACGCGAAGTCAATGAAGGGATCAAATATAAATTATGTAAAATTTCTTCTGGAACCAAATCCCACTTAAAGAGAGGCATCTTGGCCGGATCATGCAAGGTGCGCAAAGGATTAATTTTTACCTCACCAGCTTGCTTGTAGGCAATGCCATCAATGCCGGACCATTCTTTGCCTTGCACTATATCTAAGGCTGTCAGCTCGCCTTCGCCAAAACAAGCCAGATCCACCAGCGGATGGGCTATTGTTTGTTCAGTAAAAAAAGTCGGATGCGTGCCACCCCAGATAATAACTGCTTTGGGATTTATTTGCCTAATCAGCTGGCTGGCCTCAATGGCATGGGCCAGCTGCGTAGTCATAACCGACAAACCAATATAATCATAGTGTGGGGCTTTTTGCTTGATGAGCTCCAAATAATTTTTTTGTCTGACGCCGTCCAATATTTCCACTTTAATCCCCCGACTATCAAGATAAGTGGCAATACTCAAAAGACCAACCGAAACGGAGCTATCGTAATTCTCTTTGGCTATATTAAATGGCGGATTGATGAGTAATATTTTAGACATTTTTTATCTGACTAATCAATTCTACGGTTTGTTTGATGGTGCTGTCCCAATTAAAATCAGCTAATTTCGCTTTAGCTTGCATAGTAAACTTTTTAGCTAAATCATGGGTGCTTAAAATTTTTATAGTGGCTGTCTGCAAAGCCGGCAAATCATTGTAAGTCACCAGCCAGCCACTCACGCCTGACTCAATCACTTCTGGATTGCCGCCAACATTAGTGCTGATAATAGGCACTTCCGCGCGCATGGCTTCCAATAAGGTATGCGACAAGCCTTCATAATTTGTATTTAAAATAAATAAATCGGCTGCCCGAAAATAATTAATAATCTGATGATGGTCAATAACGCCCAAAAATTCAACCTGGTCAGCTATTTTTAAACTTTGGGCCAGCTCTTTTAAATTTTCCAATTCAGCGCCAGCCCCCAAAATCAATAGCCTAGTCGGTCCAAGCTGTTTGATGATCTGGGGTAAAATTTTTATGAGCCCTGACATCCCTTTCCAGGGCACCAGTCTAGCTGCCGAGATAATGATTTTTTCTGAAGCAGGATACTGCTGCCTGATCCTACCTGCTGCCTGCTCATCTAAAGATTCCTCACTGATGAAATCAACCGAATTATAAATGACTTTTATTTTTCCATCACTCACGCCAATTTTTTTAGCTAGCTGGGCAATAAAATTGCTGACAGCGATAACTTTTTCAGCAGCTAATAATATTTTTTGCCGGCGCAGTTTCAGCTTTTCAATTTTCTCATCATATTGCCTGTCCTGAAAATCCATAATATAATCATAGGTCCAACCCATGGCTGTGGCTGTCTCCCAAGCGCTATCCCCGGCAAACCTGACAATATATTTTTTGCCGAAAAATTTATTCAACAACCAGGCAAAATAGCCGACGCTATAAGTATCGGTTGCATATACCAAGTCAGCTTGACTTGCCAAAAAAAACATTTTGGCCAAATAATGCCAGCGGCTATAAAATCTATTCTTGGCAATCCGATAAACGAATCCTTTTTCATCGGCAGAATTTTTCACCGCAGAATAAGTAATGATCTTAACGCCAAAACCGTGCTCTTGCAAGGATTTGGCCAGAGCTCGCAATATGGTAGCTGGACCACCGATATCAGGCGGATATAAGCCAGTGGCGATTAATATTTTCATCTTTAGGATAACAATTATTTTTTCTCAAACACGCAGACTAAGGCTTGACCCCAGTTTTTTAAAAAATCCAGCCGGCACAGCTTGTCATCAATGGTATGAATAAAGCGGTTACTAAACCAAAACCTGGGCAAACCTAAATAATGCAAGGGTGGCCAGAGAGTGGAAGCTCTGGATTTTTTCAGCTGCCAACCATTGGCTGACATGAACCCCAGCCATTGTTTGAGATTATAATCATATTGATGCTGATCAGGATCCCAGCCTTCCTTGATAACAGTGCGTGAATGACGTCGCAAAATTTTACGACCAACAAATTTAAAAAAATTTTCCCATTTGTCGTGCATGGCCGGAAAAGTGATCAAAATACGGCCACCAGCCTTGGTCAGACGATGCATTTCTTTTAAAACCAAATTGGGATGGATGACATGCTCAATAATATCGATGGCAATGCATTTATCAAATTGCTCGTCTAATGGTATAGACTCCACGTCAGCCTGGACAGTCACAAAGTTTGCAATATTATTTTCTTTCATCAGGGCTCTGGCTGTAGCTAGCCTCTCTTCATTGATATCAACGCCGATCATTTTTTTAAATTTACCCTTATAAACTAGGGCTTGGACGCCATCGCCGCAACCAACATTTAAAACTGAATCTTCTTCTGTCAGGGGAAAAAATTTAGGATAAATAATGCCGGAAATTAACTTACCTTTTTTAAATTTTATTGCCATTGACCCCATAAATTAATAATAAAAATTGGGAATTTTTTGGCCATAATTCTTGCCAAAAGATTAATAATGGGCTTGCATTAAGTCCATAAATTCTATAAAATTATAACAGAAATGCTAAAAAAAATCAATAAATAATTTATCTAAAATTAGCCAAAAATATGCCCGAATTAGAAGCTCATAAACTACAAAATAAGAAGATCCTCTATCTGGTAACCCAAACCAAATGGGGTGGCGCACAAAAATATGTGCTCCAATTAGCCAAATATTTCAGCCAAAATAACCAGGTAACTATTGCTTTTGGCGAGGATGGCGGCCTTGACCCGCAATTTTTGGATGCCTGCCGGGCAATGAATATACGCACCATTACCCTCAAAAATCTGGTGCGCGAAATAAACATCCCCAAAGAAATGGCAGCCATCAAAGAATTGGCTAAAATATTAAACAAAGAAAACTACCACCTGATTCATCTCAACAGTTCAAAAGCCGGCTTGATAGGCAGCTTGGCAGCCAAGCTGTATGCCAGCAATCCTTTTAATACCAAATTGCGCATTGTCTATACCGCCCATGGTTTTGTATTTAATGAAAGGCTAAACCCTTGGATGAAAAAAATCTATGTCGCCTCAGAGACTTTCTCGGCCGGCCTGCAAAATCTGATCATTGCCGTCTCTGAATATGACAAGCGGACTGCTCTAGCCAACAAAATTTGCCCGGCCTACAAAATCTTTGTGGTGCCCAACGGCATTGATCCGGCAGATTATCATTTTTTGGATACCGACTCTGCCCGACAAGCGCTGCATTTGGCGCCAAATAAAAAATATTTCGGCACCATTGCCAGTTTTTATGCTAACAAAGGATACACTTATCTGCTTGAGGCTATAAAAATCTTGCAAGACAAAAATTCTCCCCTGCTGAAAAATTGCTCTTGGGTTTTTATCGGCGATGGTCCAGAATTGGAAAATATAAAAAAACAAATAGCCGCTGCCCATTTAGAAAATTTTATAACTATCATTGGAGCCAAAGACCAAGCCTGGCAATACTTATCAGCTTTTGATTATTTTATCCTACCATCTATCAAAGAGGGTATGCCTTATACTATTTTGGAAGCCGGCTTGGCCAGAGTGCCGATTATAGCTAGTCGGGTGGGCGGCATACCGGAAATTATTGATGACCAAAAAACCGGCTTGCTTACTTTGCCGGCCAATCCCCTGTCCTTAATTGAGGCCATGGAAAAAATAAGCGGCCATCCTTCTTTTGCCAAGCAACTGGCTCACCATAACTATCAAAATATTATCAGTCGCTTTTCTCTGAAAAAAACTTTGACCAGCACTGAAGACTTGTACCTAAAATTATTTTAGCCAAAAAATTTATAAGTCTATTTTATAAACCCGAAAAACAGTCTGCTGTCTGGCATCTTTTATTTCTCTTACCAGACTAGCCGGCGGCAAACTATTCTCCCATTGGTTTAAGCTTTGCAATAATTCCGGGGTCACTGTTGCCTGGATGGGCAATTTATCAGTCGGCGCAATATAATACACCTGCCTTACCCCCATTTCCTTTAGGACAGCGGGCTTATCTTTTATTTTTGATGCCTGATAAGCCTCAAAAGACACTACCGGCCAGGCTTGATATAGCATCCGCCGAGTCAAGGACCAGACAATGCCCTCATTATTTATACGATCATTATAAACAAATAGCCAGGGCTCTGCTTGGCCAATCTGTTTGGCAAAACTTTGACTGATCAAATTATCAATATTGGCATTGACGGCCGTCAGCTTTACCGCCGGACGCTTATCTTGCAATAAATTATCCAAATAGTTGTCCAGCTGGTTATAGCCATAATTGTAGGCTTGATACTTGAGCCGAGAATAGCTGACGCCCTCTTGGCCTATTTTTTGGTAGCTGATATTGGTATTATAGCTAAAAAATGCTTCCCACAAACAAAGCGCGATAATCAATGGATAGCTGATATTTTTTGGCCAAGATTGGCAAAAATTTAATATAGCCAGAGCTAAAAGTAAAGATAGCCAAGGCATCAATAATGCTAAAAATCTAGCCGGACTGCCGATAAAAATAAACAAAACAATTTGCCAACCAATAATCAAAATCAACCACCAGAAATTCTGGCTGGTCTTTTTTAGACCGTTCTTAATAATTTTATAAAGCGCCCAAATAAAACTCAGTGAAAATAAATAAAACAAAGATGGCGACAAAGAATATTTTAAGCCAGACACCATAAATGGCAAGCTTTCCAGTTTGCTGGGAATTTCCGCTCGCCCGGGTCTAGCCTGCCAGGCAGCGACCGACTGCTTGAACATAAAAGATAATTGGAAATCAAAGTGGCTAAAATTGCGATATAGAAAAATATTATAAATAATATATGGCGAACAAATCAGCAAGGTGAGCGTCAGCCCCCAATATAATTGCCTCATCCTAAAAATATCGCGACGCCAAATTATTAAGTAAGTAAAAAATACCGGTAACAAAACTATGGTAGTCAACTTGGTCATCAGGGCCAACCCCAAAACTATGCCCCAAACATAAAAATACTTTTTATTTTCTACGGACTTCAAAAATAACCAAACGCCCAAAAGGATCAACAAGATCGAGAGCGATTCTTGCAAAGCCAAGCGCGATACCCAGACATGGAGATTGTTGACCGCCAATAAAATAGCCGCCAGCCAAGCGACCCGATTATTAAATAATCTTTTGGCTATCAGATAAAGCAAATAAATACTGACCAAGCCATACAGAGCCGGCCAAAATCTGACAGCTAGAAGGCTGACGTCGGTCATCTGCAGTTGCAGCCATTGCAAAAAAAAGCTAAAGCTGGGATGATCATGAAAAGACAGATAAGACCACCACGGCCTAGTATTCAGCCACTCCAAGGGAGTAGTTTGATAAGGGGTGGCTAGCCAGTCAAAATATCCTATGCTCCGCAAAGCCAGGGAGGCCTCGTCAGTCAGAACGTCAGCTCTAGCCAAAGCAAAAAAACGCAAAAAAGCAGCCGCGGCCGCCACTAGCAAAAATAAATAAGTAAATCGATTTTTAAATTTAGCAGTAAAATTTAAAAAGATATTTGGCATTGCTTGATAAACAAGCTGATATATTTAGTCAAGAGGAAAATTGTCCTTGCTGACCGTTTGTTTGACGTATTGGTTAGTCCTGACTTTTTCAATAAATTTCACAGCCTCCGTTTCATAATTGCCGCCAAATTTTTTGATTTGCCCGGCAATAGCAATTGCTTTATCTTTTTCGCCAATATTGGCATAAGACAAAGCCAAACTGATCCAGTATTCCGGATTATCCTGATAGTTTTGAGTCAGCAAAGAATAAAAGTTGACTGCCCAGGAAAAATTATCAGCATAGACAGCTGAATTGGCCAGACGATTCAATGTTTTCTCCTTTTTATAATCAATCCCCAAAGCATCCATTTGATCAATATAGCTCTGGATTTTTTCCGGCATATCCCCCGGCAAAAGTGCCATAACCATATTAACATAAGATTCGTCTGTGTATGGATTTAGATCAATGGCTTTTTGAAAATTAGCCAGCAGCTTATCCTGATAAATTTTGGCTTCGCCAATTTTCCCCTGCTCTTTCATCCATAAATATAGGTAAAGCTCGCCATAGCCCATTTCATAATAAAACTGCTGCCTGGTAGGGCTATATTTTATGGCTTCCTGACCGAGCTTATCTACTTCGTACAAACGATTAACGTCCAAAATATAGGTATAATTATAATGCCTCATAGCCAACAAATAATTGGCTGCATCAAATGGGTCGGCTTGCTGGCGCTGTTTAAGCAGAGCATCTATCTTTTCCGTGTATTGCATGGCTACGTAGGGCGTAACTTTTTTATTTATCAATAAATGATTAGAAAATTCTACCAGCTGACGCAAAAATTCATTACTACCGGAACTATGGTAATTCATGGCCTTAATAAAAGTCTGAAAAGATTTGTCAGTATCCACCGCCTCAAGGCGCAAAGCTTGGATAAAAGTAAGGTTGGCCTTGGTCTCGCGCCAGTTCACAAAATACATAATTGGAACAAAGGCCAATAAATAAACGATAAAAGAAATTAGAACAATTTTATTATTGCGATAAGCCCGGCGCGGCTCAATATATTTCTGGGCCACCATGGCTAATAATAGTAGGAGCGGCAAATAAGTCACCAATGCTTCAAACACAACTAGGCCTTGTATAACAAAGGCTAGCGCCATCAAAAATAAAATTTGCTGGCTAAGCACGGCTTGCCAGGGCTCGCCCTTATCAAGCTGCAGCACTTTGCGGCCCAAAATATACAAAGGGCCAAGGATCAAAAATAAATACAATATAAAGCCCACCAAGCCGCCAGTCACCAAGTGATCCAAAAATATATTGTGCGCCCGATCAAACCAGATGATCGCTCCGGCATGAGCAAAAATATTCGGATTATAATATTTATTAAAAACTCTATAAAAATTTTCCGCTCCCCAGCCAAAAATTGGTTTTTCTTTAAAGCCTTGCCAAGCCGATCCCCAAGCCATAAAACGAGTTTGCATGGTGCGCTCACCTAGGGATATACTTGTCAAACGTGTCAGAGCAGTGCTATTTTGCACCCAAGGCTGACCTTTGTTTATATAAGCAAAAGACAAAAACCCCACAAAGATAAGGCCTAAAATTAGCAAACTATACTTAATTTTTTTCTGCGGCAAACGTAATAGATTGTAGACTATAAATACTAAAATACTAACCAGCAAAGCAATCAAAGCTCCCCTGGTGCCAGATTGAAAAATAATAAATATATCCAAAAGAATCCCCAAAATATAATAAATGCTCAAATAACGCGATTTTCTTTGCAGGGCCAAATAGGCGCCGGCAAAAACAGCAAACAGTAAATAACCGGCCGTATAGGCGGCATTGCCTATAGTTGAGGCTACCCTGTCATTGGAAATCAAAGATGATTTGTTTATCAGATCTATACCCAAATACTGCAAAAAGCCAAAAACAGCAACCACTTGCGCTGCCAAGAAAAAAATATCCCACAATACAGACCACTCTTTTTTGCTGTTTATAAAATTGCGCAAAACCAAAAACCAGATAAATAAATGCAGCCAGAGCAAAAGCCCCTCGCTCCTCTCGGTATTGCTCCAAAAGCTAAAATAAAAATTTCCCCCAATAAGAGAAGAAACAAACAGGCTGACAAGAAACAAGGCAAAGACAATGCTTAGCCAGTCAACTTTTAGCAGGCTGTCTTTGCGCAAATACCATCTCGCTAGCCATAAAAGCAATAAAAGTTCCGTCAGTATGCGAAAAACTATAGCTTTGCTGGAAATAAAGGGAAACAATAAATCACTGTTGACATAAGTAGGCACCAACATTATTAAACCCAAAACTACCCAAATAGCGCCGTCTATAAATTTTAGTTTTGACATTCTGTTATTATTTAAAACTTGGATCAATAGCTAATAATTTTTCTTTATACATAGCGGACTTTTCCGGATCGCTATCAGCAAAAAAAGTATACAAATATTGGTAAAATTGCCTTTGCTCCACATTGCCAGCCTTAGCTACACCCTCTAGCATTATGGCTTCTACTTTGCCGGGGTTAGCCGGCAAATAACCAGCCGTATAAAGCTCAGCATAAGATTGATAGTCAAAAAAATAGCCAATATTATCTATCTGAATTGTCTTGTCATAATAATAGACGGATTTTTCATAATCATTGCCAAATACTTTATAATAATTGCCTAAATTGCTATAAGCCAAAGGTCGCTTGGGATTCAACACAATAGCATACTGCCAAGCTTCCACTGCGCCGGCATAATCCTTTAGGCCCAGCTTGGTGTTCCCAATATCTACCCAAATGTCATATTTATCAAAATCAATGTTTTGGCGCAAATAATCATAGTCTTTATTTAAGCGAGTGACTAGATCGCCAAAAGCAGACTCTGGGTCTTTACTCACTTGGGGAAAATCATCTAGCGTATAAACTTTGGTAATATCGGGTTGATTACTGACCGTTGATTGCTTGTCTTTTATAAAAAATCCCAGGCCAATAAGCAGGCCAATAACAACTACCAAAATTATGATAAAAATAAATTTTTTTCGATTTAAATGCATAATTTCTATTTAATACCTGCTAATTCTAAAATATTTTGGAGCTTCTGACAAGCCCCCGTCCCGCATTGCGGGACGGGGGCTGTCTTTATATAAACCACTTCAAATAAAGCAATTTATACGAGCTGTCAAGAAAACTTAGCTTGACCAACCAATGACGTAAGCTGTACCTGTGGTATTGGCACCCAAACCGGATACTAAGTAGCCGTTGTACCATTGACCATAGGC
The DNA here is from genome assembly GCA_041650755.1 of Patescibacteria group bacterium. Taxonomy (GTDB): domain Bacteria; phylum Patescibacteriota; class Patescibacteriia; order UBA1558; family GWA2-36-10; genus JBAZKN01. The sequence continues at coordinate 280,555 of JBAZKN010000001.1, forward strand.
AGTAGCATTAGAGCCATCGGTAGCTAAGCCGCGGTTCTTGAAGTTATCTGACCAGACAAAGTTGCCTTGGTTCATAGTGCCCCAAGCATCAGCCAAGTTTTGGCCAGCAGCAGCTGGAGTACCAAAACTAGCGGCTGGTGTGGATGAAGCAGTATCACCCAACATAGAAACGCTCAAGTTATCACCAGTGCCAGCAGTAGCGATTGTACAATTCAACTTGTAAGTCATGCTAGCGCCCGGAGAAATCATCAAAGCCTCTTTGGTGTCACCAGCAGAAACAGTTGGATTATCAAAAACATAGCTGACATAACCTGCTGTAGTGGCATCAACATCAGTTAAATTAGTGGAAGCACCAACTGTATTGCCCTCTGAGTCTTTAACATAACATGAAGAGACTGAGATGGCACCATCACCGCCAGTGGCAATCTCAAAGCTTGTTCTATAGAGCAAGACTTCCGAGCCATTGGCATCGGCCGCTACCTTATAGGCAAAGACGTCAGATGCGCCATTGACCATAGCAGTAGCCGCACCCAAAACATTGCCAGACTGTGAATAAGTCACAGTTGGGATAGCCTTGTGAATTATCATGGATGATGTGGTTGAACCATTGTAGGTTTCAGTAGAGACAGTAGCGTTGGATGAATTACCGATTGCGGTAATACCATCTGTACCGCCAATACCAAACCTGACATCAGCCGCTGGAGTAGCTGGAGCATTGTCCAAGTTCTGGTTGATAGTACCGATATCAGCCTTGATGGTCAAGATCTTTGACTGATCTTGTTGAACAGTCAAGACGCCGCGATCAAGGTTGAAAGTAATATAACCATTAGATGAGACAGGACCGCTGGCAATCACCTTGGTGCCATCATAGACATAAAGTTGAGTTACGTCTTGATAGTTACCAGTAGCTGTGCCGGTCAAGCCGCCATCAGTCGTGAAGATTTTCAAAACTGTCACATCAATTGGCTCATATTGGGCATCCAATTTGATGGAGCCAAAAGTTACGCCAGTTGCACCAGCGCGCACAAAGCCGTTAGTTGGATTATTAGAGGTGCTGATAGTGATTGAACCACCGGCTGAGTAGGTCAAAACTGCGCCGTTATCAGCTGTCAAAGCCAAAGTAGCGCGATTGCCTGTGCTCACACCATAGGCCAATACTGAAGCATTGGCTGTGGTATTGGTATCAGTCAAACCAAATTCAGATGACTGATTGGTGGTAGCAGCACTGTTGATATCACCAACTAATTGGATGGTCCTGTTAGTACCCTTGGTGATGATAATTGGATCATCAAAGGCAAAGGTTGAAGACTGGCCATCGCCGGCTGTCGGAGCATCATTGATTGGGCTCTTGGCTACGCCGCCGCTGCCATAAACACCATCATAAACTGTCAAGTTTGACACTTCGGTTGAAGAAGCGGCAAAGACCAATGAAGTTATTCTGATGTTTTCGCCAGAATTGGTAGCATCAAAGTTCCATGAACCCAATAATACGTCCTGGGCGCCTTTGATGACATTGTTGCTGGATGGCAAAGTATTGCGGGTAACTGTCAAGTATGCGGCTTTGACAGTCTGGGTGTTGGTGTCTATCTGTGAAGCAGTAGTCGGGGTAATAGCATCACCAGTTGTCTGACCAGTAGCAATGATCTTGCTAGCTGGAGTATTCAAAGAGGCATAAATAGTGTCATTGGTTGCCCAACCACCATTAGTAGACAAATTACCAACTACCTTAACCACTGTATCACCCACCGGCAAAGTAAAGGTATCGGTGAATGGTACGGTCAAAGCAGTCAAATCAGTTGGACCAGCCAAGGTTTTGCCATTGGCGTCAACCAACTTAACAGCCTGCAAAGCATCTTCGATCTGACTGCCAGATGAAGAAGTAATGGTCAAAGTCAAAGCAGTCACATCAATTGGCTCACCTTTGACAGTGAATTTGAAAGCACCCAAGGTTTGATCGTTGCCAACAGTGATGTTGGTAGCGGTGACCGTGTTGCTTCTTTCAACAGTCATAGTACCACTGGAAATGGTGGCTGTATTGCCCCAGAACACCGGATTGGTGGTAGCTGAAGCAGAAGTGCCAGTGCCAGAAGTTGTCGGGGTGATATTATAGCCATAGGTTTGGCCTTGGACCAAAATATCAGTGCGGCGATAAAAGCCGACCTGAACAGTTCTGGCTGAACCACTCTCAACATCAGCCCTTATCTGGAATTGATAGGTTTGACCTTTAGGAATGGTCAAAGGTGAAGTCAAGATAAAGTTGATGTATTTGCTATTGCTAGTATCGACAACACCATCAGCTATTTTGGTACCGTCTCTCAATAGTTCCCAATTGTTCAAATCACTGGTCAAAGAAGCAGTGCCAATCTGATAAGCTGACATTTGCTTCAAAGTCACATCTTCAGCTGAACCAGCCTGGATTTGGAAAGCGGTAAAAGTATAGTCAGTCTTACCAACTTCCAAAGCAGTGGAGGTAGCGTTTAGATATGAACCACGAGAAACAGTGGCTGAACCAATGGTGATAGTGGCATTCAATGTCTGGGTATTGCCATAAATTGGCAAGGTGCCAGACACAGTGCCGCCGCCAGTCAAGGTGATAGATGACACACCCAAAGCTGGGGCTTCACCAGCATAGTCGGTCAAGGTACCCATATTACCAGACAAGATCAAATACTTGGTAGTATTGGCTGGAATGGTAATATCTTTGGTAAAGGTAGCTTCATGGTTAGAATTGAAAGTTTTGGAATTAGTATCAAGCGGTAAATTTGTGCTAGCATCCAAAACATCAACGCTAGAGAAAGCGCCGTCCTGACCAATGCCGCCTCGTTTGACAATCATGGTGTCAATAGTAGCGGCTTGGCTGCCAGTAGTCACTGCCAATTTGGTAAATGGAGCTCTGGCTGAATTGCTGACTACCATACCAGAAGCTGGGGTATCAGCAGCCAAAGAAACGGTCACACCACCAGTATTGCCAGGAGTGGGTGTTGAGCTGGTCAAACCGGCCAAAGCACTCTCCTTGCTGGTGATAGAAGTACCGTCAGTGTAGGCAGACAAATCTGTGACAGTGATCACATCGGCAGTGTTGAAATTGTTATCAGCAAAGCCGGTTCCGGCAAATGGTCTCTTGGTTGAACCATCAATATAATAAGTGGTTGAACCAGATTTAACCAGAGTACCAGTTGGGTACGTGCTGGATAAATCAGTACCTACAGTATAGGTAGAAGAGAAAAAGCCAGGGATCACATCATAGACTTTTTTGGCCCAATCGCTGCCATACAAAGTAGAAGCGGTGCTTGCATCTGGAATCCAGCGGATCACACTATTTGGTTCCACTGCGTAGATTTTTGCAGTGTTCATGTGTGTGACCAGCTTGGTGCCAGGGCGAAGACCGACAGCACCACCATCAGGATATTTATCCAACTCAGTCACTGGAACTCTGACTACTTTGTCAAAGTTTGTGTACCAAGTGAAATATTCCTTGGTGCTGGGGAAAACCTTCTTAGTGCCATTGTCCATAACAATATAGACAGCTGCACCTTTCTGACCTTGCAATGCCAACAATGAGCCGGCTGGGTAACTACCAGCAGCTTGGGCAGTAGATACAAAACCTGCACCCACTGACCAAAGAATGGTGGTCATTACCACAGCGGAGGTAAAAATTTTCTTGAGTAAACTCATGTTTGATTTTAATTAATCAATGCTCTTTACGATATCAATTTAGCCATCATGATAGGGCACCCCGCTCAGCGGAGCTAAAAAACTATCATCCTGGTCATCCACTCTTTCGAGGCCGACCTTTCTGATAAGCCAAGTAATAGGCTCTATCAAATGATCTAAATGATAAACTATAAAGAACACCTAATTAGATACTCTCTCTGCCGTACGGACATCGAGAGCTTCCCTAAAGTCGCGCGCGATTTAGCGATAAGTTAGGGACAACAACAACTAATTAATCATTACATAATTGTTAATTGTCTCAATTAAACAATTAACTATTAGTTACTATTGCCCATAACCTATCTGCGACTGACTAGGCCGCGTCGCACACTATTTGGGAAAAATTATTTTTTTAAAATAACTTTTTATTGAAAGAGCTCTGTTTCTGTATTCTCTGGCATGATAATGCCTTCCTCTGCTTTAATCTCCCGATTGATATCTTCGGTATCAGTAGTCGTCTCACTGGATGATTTTATCGGCTGACCTATCGGCAAACTTCTAGTGGAAGAGGCATTGACAGGCGGTGTACTGGTGGAATTCTTATTATCTTTGGGTTCATCAGCCTGATTTTCGATATTTTTCAAAACTGTTTCTGTGGCTTGGGTCTTTTCTTTGACTTCCACTATCTTATTTAAAGTGTCTTTAAAGGCGCCCTTGTCCAGTAGCTCCTTAGCTTCATTCAAACCAGCTTGGGCCTCTGCCGGGCTTTTCTTGATATTGTCGATACTTTGGGCATCAACGCCGGATTTTTCGTCTACAATCTGGACTTTATCTTTTACGCCCTGCACTTCTGAAGATAAATCTTGGATAGCAGAGTCAAGCATCTTAGAAACCGCCTCTTGGACAGCCTTTACTTCTTGAGAGCTTGGATTATTATCGTCAATTTTGACTGTGGTGCTGGCTGGGGTGTTAATTGGAGCCTGCCCGCCGTCTTGCTGGGCTACTGCCTTGGCAACCACCTCTTCATGAACCTCTAGAGCCAGGGAAACAGCTGAAGTCTTGACATCATCATTCACTTGCTTGGCGTTATCCAAAGCCTCTTCAATAACTTTATCTTGAGAATCATTGGCTTTGGCAGCCAAAGTAGAAGCAGTCTCTTTGGTGGCGTTGGTGACTTTTTCTGCCAAGGCAACGACTGCTATCGGATCTTTCTCACCTGTCTCTTTGACTACCCGCAAAGTAGTATTGGCGGCTACCACGTCTTTTTCTAAATGACTGACTGCCTGCTTAATGGCCTTTTCTTTTTGCACATCAGCCGCAGAATTATTATTGTCAGTAGTTTCACTCAAAATCTTGTCTATCTCATCCAAACGCTTACCAGCATGCTTGATGTGTAGTTCGGTTTCTTTTACCGGCCCCCAGGCCAAGGCCAACTCCCCTTTCTCTAAACCGCGCTTGAGTGACCAAAGCGTATCACCCGGCACAGCTGCTTGAGCAACTACGCCAAGACCAGAACCAATGGACAAAACCAAAAAAACAGCGATTGCTTTGGTCGCCTGCGACATCAATCTCACGCCCAAGCGCATGCCGAATATGTCCAATTTTTCAGCAGAAGTCAAACTTTGGGCCTTCATCAACTTATTTTGAACATAAATTTCTGACAATAAGTTGTATTTGGTAGTTCGGACCCACTTTTTTTCTGGCTGCAATTCTGGCAAATACTTGAGGTGGGATAATTTTTTTCTTAGACTCATATATTTTATTGATTGATAGTCAAGCTTTTTAGCTTGGCTAAAGCGCGATGCAAGAGAACGCGCACATTATTTTTATCTTTTTGCAGAATACCGGCTATATCTTCGATGGACAAATCTTCCACAAAGCGTAAGAGCAAAACTTCTTGGTATTCTGGTTTTAAATTACGCAATAGTTTGAGCAGAGTCTCGGTGTCCATGGACTTATCTAGAGTAGCCGCTTTATCGTCCGCTGGCTCCTGGCTCTCATCCAAATATTCCAGAGGCAGCTCTTGGCGATATGATTTGCGATAATAATCCACTACTGAATTTCTGGCAATGCGGAAAATAAAGGCGGAAAAGCTGCGAATATCTTTTTTATCAACCAGGTGCTGCCAAATCTTCAAAAATATATCTTGGGTAAGGTCCTCGGCCACCTGCTTATCAGAAACCTTGATAAAGACAAAACGATATATCCGATCTACATATTGGTCATAAAAAAAAGAAAAAGCGTCTGAATCACCGGATTTTAGCCGCAAAAAAGCTATCTTTTCTTGTAAGTTGCTCCTTAAACTATTCATAAATATAGACGCAAATAGTACCTAAATATTACACTAATAAAAACAAAAATATGCCAATATAATGACTATTATTATAAATTGAATAAATAATTTATCAAATTATAACATTTTAATTTTAATTTGTAAACCCCGCTAGAGGTGCCCTGTAAAATATAAATGGTAGTTGATGGTTTAAATTTATTTTCAAATTGTTTTTTATATTAATTTTGACAACTTTGGCACCTCTAGCGGGGTGAACCCATAAAATTGCATATTAAACCCCTACTTGATAGCTGTCTTTGAGCTTGATTTCTGTACTGCCCATGATTATACCATCCCCATTATATAAAGCAAAAAATACCCAGCACATACCAAAATAAAGCCAAAAAATGCCCTACTTTAAACATATAAAAGTTATCCACTTTTTTGACAAAATATATCGGAAGGTGTAGAATAGTGTATACTTAAATGCAAAAAAATATGGAAAATATCCTACGCCTATCAGTGTCTGAAGCAGCTAAGCTATTTGGCGTTTCTTCCAAAACTATACGCCAAGCCATTAAGGATGAGGAGTTAAAATACATTGTGGTAAAAGGCAGGTACAAAATAAACTTTTCTTCCCTGATTGACTGGTCACAAAAATCTACTCGCCGCGCCAATCTGCTGAAAAACTCCGGCCTGGGTCAATATGTGGAGCAGTGGAAAATACGCAACAAAAAATACAGCCCCAGTCCAGAATTATTAAAAGATAAAGAAAAACCCTCCTAAATTAAAGGAAGGTTTTTTTATTTTAATATAAAATGATATTACGGCTTGATTTCAAGATCCTGCTCTGTGCCTTGGCGATTAATTTTTAAGATAATCTTATCACCCGAGCGATAATTTTGCAGAATAGATGTTATTGTCCTGTCTTTGGAGATCACATCATTATTGACAGCTATTAGACGATCGCCAGCTTTTAGGCCAGCTTTGGCGGCCAAACTATTGGCTGTTAAGGGCTTGCCGTTTGGACCATATATCATATTACCTTTTTCTTCAAAGCCGGTATTATTTTCCAAATCAACATAAGCTATGCCCCAAGTCGTGCGACTGGTATTATTCAATAAATGCTTGACTGCTTGACGCAGATATTCAGACGGTAATAATAAGGTCTCTTGATTCAGTTGGTAGCCCATGCCTATCATATCGCCTTTAACGTTAAAATATGGGGCAGCCAAAATCCTAGTATTGCTGCCTGAAATCTGCAAATAATAATCAACGTTGTCAGTAGATAAATAAGGCGTCAAAGTATAGTGGGTACTAGCCACCAAAGCCGATTGAAAAGAATGGCCCAGGCTATTGGGAATATCTAGGTTGGTATATACTCTCTCACCGGGTTTAAGACCATCAGCCAAAGGAAAATTGACAGGCTGCAAACCACTGGCCTCAATTTTTATAAAAACTGCGCCGGAAAATTTATCAACCCGAGTAGCTTTGACGTCGTAAGACTCGCCGGCCAATAGCACCACCTCCTTACTGCCATCAATCACCTGATTAGTGGTCATCAGCCAACCATCTGAGGTCACAACCACTGCTGAACCTAAAAAATCATTATTGGTATAGAGCGGTTCGCCTACCCCGGCTATGACTTTACTAGATCGATAAATGCCGGCAATACTTTTTTGATTGTTATCAGCCAAGTTTACTAAGGGCTGTTCGAGATTTATCTTTAAATCCGGCTGATTATTAAAAAAATTAAATTGAGTTGGCAAAAAAGTCCTACCCAATAAATACCCGCCCAAGCCAGCTACCAAACCAAAAAATATCGCCAATAATGAAAGGTTAAATAATGATGGTGGCCGATCAGTAGTTGGTCGGACAAAGTGTTCTCGCCTGTCTGACATAATTTTTTTAATTATAAATTAAATAAAGAAGTAGCTAGTAGTACAATATTGGCTAGCATAAATAAGGTCAAAGACCCCAAAAAATGCGGCCCAGCTTCTACTATACTATCGGAAATAAAGAAAAACCACAAGCTAAGTAGGGCCCCGGCTACATAAAAATTCACTGGCAAAAAATATATGACAAGCACCAGCTGGAGCATGATAAAAAATAAAAGCAGCATATTGAGCCAGCGAGTATGCCAAGGCCCGGTCGACAAATCATAGCCCGATAATAATACAACCAGCAATAAAACCGCCGCGGAATAATACATAGGTAAACCGACAAAAATAACTAGAGCATAGGCGCTACTAGATAAGAGCCAAAAATTGAAATAATACCAAAACCTCCTAAAGACAAGATAATCTTTTGATTGCCAGAGTAAGACATTACGAGAATATCTGATCACCAGAAACCAAACGGCCGACCAAAGGGCAGAAAAAACAAAAGCCAAAATATAGCGCCAATGTTCGGTTTTTAGCAGCAGTAAAAATAAAAATTGCCCAAAATAACACCATAAAAAATTTAGCCACATACCCTTTAGTGACCACCACTGGCTTTTAGCTATAAAACGACCAGTCAAAATAATCAATATAGCAGAAACAATGGCTATAATGCCAACGCCGCGTTGATAATAAAAAAACCACCACCACGAGGCTAAAAACCAAATCGAACTAATAAATGGCAATAAAACCTTAAACATCTTCAGCTAATATATTTTCTAATCTTTTTATCTCCGAATCTAGAGCTGGCATTTTTTCATCAGCTCTTTGCAAAAAATCACTAATCTGATTTTTGAGATCAGGATTCTTTGTTTTTAAATACTCCTGCCAAACATCAAAAGCTAAAAATAAATTCATGTGAGCATCACCGACCGATTTATCGTGACTTTTTAAATATAGCAGTTTATCGTGAATATTGGCAATGTCTCGAGCTTGATATGTTTCAGTAACCGAACCCAACCAAGGCGACACAGTCTCAAGATACTCTCGTTCGTTGTTAATAATTTTTGTTTGATTGTGTAAATTATAAAATAAAATTAAAAAAATGGCTAATGTTAGCAAAAAAATAACAATAAACCACTTATTTTTCGCTAAAAATTCTTTCATATTCTATTTGAAAAAACCTGTCCCCTCTACTTTTAACCAATCGTCTCTATCCTCTGACCATTGATAAACCTCTAGATGATGCACTTTGACTTCCGGATCATAAATATACTCGACTTTGACACCAGAGCCTATGCGATTTGAATATTGGGTTTTCTTACCTAAGACTTTTGCTTGACTAAGTAGCTTTATTTTAATCTTGCCCATCGGCCCCACAAACTCAAGCACTTCGCTGGTACCAGAGTCAAGCTCTTCTTGATATTCAGCTAAAACTGAAAATTTACTTTTAATTTCTGACTTTAAATCTGACCAACGTTCTGGTGTCATAAAAAACTAAATGTTTTTAAATATTACTTTGTCGCCGGCCTTAATCCCCAAGGCATCAATGGTGCCGCTACCAAACTCCAGAACTTTGTCGACTGCCACCGGTGAACTATAGCGCAATAGCTGATCATCACTAATACCAGCTGCCGGTGCCGGCATATTTTTTTCAAAAGCTACTATGCTGTCATCCTTGATCCAGAGCAAATCAACATTAAATTTCATGTCTTTCATCCAAAAAGTCAAAATTTGGTAACCAGCATAAACAAACAGCATGCCGCTATCTTCTGCTAAATCAGCCTGGCTAGATAGACCCTCGCGCTGTAAAGCCGGCTCATTGGCCACCACTACTTTAAAAACTTTATCTTTGATTATTACCTGCGGCTCGATAACAGAGTTCTCGGCTGGCTGGACAACTATTGAATTGGTCTGATTGGCTATAAAATTTGGCTTAGGCCATGGCCGTGAAGCCAAATACCAGGCAAGCAGCACTAAAGCAACTATCAATACGATTAGCCAAAAAATTTTATTTTTAAACATAGTTTTTATTTTTTAATTTATAATTCAGCCATAAACTAATGGCCAACATAATTATTATTAATAAAACCAAAGCGCTCAATTTGGCTCTAGTAGTCACAAATAAAGACACCAAACCAAAAGCTAAACTAATAAAACTAAGCAGCAACACTGCTTGATATTGTTTTAGGCCGGCTGACAACAAACGAAAATGCAAATGTTCTTGGTCACCCTGCCACCATGGTTTATGTTTTATCAAGCGGCGGATAATCACAATCAAAATATCCAAAACTGGCAAGCCCATCACTAGTAAGGCGGTAGCAATCTTGCTGCCAGAAATAATGGCCAATACCCCCAAAGTAAAACCAATCAATGTGCTGCCACCTTCACCTAAAAAAATTTTGGCTGGCTGCCAATTCCAAAACAAAAACCCAGCCAAAACTCCAGCCAAACTTATGGCCAACCAAGAAGTGGTGGACCCAACCACATCCCAAGATAAACTGACCAAAAATATAACTATACTGGCTACTAGACCGATACTGGTGGCTAGGCCATCTAAACCATCTAATAATTTAGTAGTGTAGGTCATGCCTAAAAGCCAAACAAATGTCAAAATTATACTAAAAAAACCTCCCCACCAATGATCAAGATACAAAACCCCTCCGCCTGGGTTGGTAATATAAGAAACCTTTAGGCCGGCCAACATAAGCACCATAATAGCTAAAATTGGCCCCCAAATGCTCCATTTGGCTGGTAAATGCCATTTATCATCGGCTAGGCCGGCTAGCACTAATAATAGCCCCCCCAGCAAAAACCAGACCAATAAATCAGTATTTACCCTAGTGTCAATAAGGCTATTATTTAACCATAAAAAAATAACCACCAGCAGCCAAGATAAATAAATAGCTATGCCCCCAGCCAAAGGTAGGGCTTGAGTGTGTATTTTTCTGGCTGCCAGCTCAGGGCGATCAACTATCTGATACTTACTAGCAAAAATCATGACCAGCTTTGTCAAAACCAAGGCCAGAACAAAGGCTAGACAAAATACAAAAATAATTTTACTATAATCCAACATTATTTTTTTGCAAATAAGTATCTAGAATAGCTGTTGCTGAGTGCTTATCTAAATCTTGCTTAATCCCCTGGCGACTATAAAGTTGCGAAGTAAATTGCTCATCTACTGCCTCCACTGGAATATTTAGATGTTTTTTTAACTGTTCAATAAAATTTTTGGTGATGGATAAGCGTTCATTAATATTACCAGACAAGCTATGAGGCAGACCAACTACTACTGCCTTAATATCTTCTTCACCAATAATTTGTTCTAATTCGGCAAATAAACTTTGGCCGGAATTAGTCATGATCTTAAAAGGCACTGCAATGCTGCCAACATTAGCCAAAGCTAAACCCAAACGCTTGTCGCCATAATCTATGCCTAAAATTTTGTCGCCCTTATTCAACATTTTATTCAGTCAAAATTAAATAGCCATCATCTGTGACAGCCACAGTATGCTCAAAATGGGCGGTCAAACTATGATTATATGATTGGACAGCCCAACCATCTTCGGCTACTATAACCCGATCGTCATTACTGGCAATGATCATTGGCTCAATGGCAATTACTAGCCCGGGAAACATTTTATCCATTTTGAAGCCCGGATCATAATTTGGCACCATAGGATCTTCATGAATTTGGCGACCGACGCCATGGCCAGCCAAATCTTTGACAATGCCAAAACCAAATGGTTTGATAAACTTAGCTATGGCCCGGCCTATATCGCCGATATAATTATCCGGACCGACCTGGCCAATACCTATAGTCAAGGCCTGTTGGGTAACTTTTAATAATGTCTTGGCTTCAGGGCTTATTTTGCCCACTCCCACAGTGGTAGCCATATCGGTATATAGACCCTTATACTTCATGCCAATATCCAAACCAACAATATCGCCCCCCTGAAATTGTGTGTCATCAGGTAAACCATGCACTACGGTGTTATTCAACGAAACACATAAAGTATAGGGAAAGCCGCGATAATTCTTAAAAGCTGGCTGGCCGCCGGCTTTTTGAATCAAATCAGAGGCCAACCTATCCAAAGTTATACCAGTAGTACCAGGTTTCACCGCCGCTGCCAATTGCTCCAAAATCAAAGCCAACTTATGGCCGCCTTCTTTTAAGATCAAAATTTCTTGGTCTGTTTTTTTATCCAACATTTTCTTTTAAATAGGCTAAAATCCTTTCACTTACTTGGGGTATGCTGCCAGTGCCATCAAAGACAACCAGCTTGTGCTGCTGATCATAATAAGATAATAGTTTACTGGTCTCCTGACGATAAATCGCCAGTCTCTTTTTGACTAGCTCAGGCTTATCATCTTCACGGTAAAATAAGGCCTGATGGCAAATATCACAGAGTTCTTCTTTGAGAGACTTTTTATGCTCAATGTGCCAAACGTGGCCATTGGGGCAAATACGCCTGCCGGATATCCTCTCAATAGCCGTCTCATCCGGAATCTCGATATTAAAAACCTTATCGATTAAATAATGCCGATCAAGATTGGCAGCTTGGTTTAAATTTCTAGGAAAGCCGTCCAAAATAAAGCCACCTCCATATTGATCTTGCTGAAGCTGCGTTAAAAATAAATCTATCATCAGAGCATCGGGTATTAGCTCGCCTTTATTTACAAAATTAGCCAAGCGGTTTCCCAGATCTGTTTTTTGACTGATAGCCTTACGCAAAAGGTCGCCGCTGGCTAGAATCGGAACATGCAAAAAATCGGCAATTACTTTGTCTTGAGTGCTTTTACCTGACCCTTGAGGCCCCAGCAAAATAATCTTTTTTAGGCTAGTCTTTGCCATAATTTAGTATTATTTTATCTAATGACTATCAAATTATATCAAAATAAAACATTTTACTCAATTTTGCCCTAAAAAAATCAAGCCCCTGAAAAAGGGGCTGATATTATATATTTTTAGAAGCCTTCATAATCCCGCATAATCAGCTGGGCATCTATTTGTTTAATAGTTTCTATTACCACCGACACTACGATCAATAATCCGGTACCGCCCAAAGCAACCGTACTAATGCCAGTCAATGGACTGCTAATAATAGGCAAAATAGCAACTATGCCCAAAAATATAGCGCCAGCCAAAACTACTCTGTTCATCACCAAATTAAGATAATCAGCTGTTGGCCGGCCAGGGCGAATACCGGGTATGAAGCCACCCTGCTTTTGCAAATTTTCCGCAATCTGCTGCGGCTTGAAAATCACGGCTGTATAAAAATAAGTGAACAGGAAAACTAAAACAAAATAACTAATGGCATAAATAGTCTGGTCCTTAAAAACATCAATGGTCCATTGGGCAACATGGGCCATCCAAGCCACCTGCGATCTGATAAAAAATTGAGCAACCATCGGCGGCACCAAAATCACGGAAATGGCAAAGATAATGGGGATCACGCCAGCCTGATTGACGCGTAATGGCAAGTGAGTAGTCACTCCGCCAACGCTTCTGGAGCCAACCATGTGTCGAGCATAAGACACTGGTATGTTTCTCTGACCTTCGGTCATCAACACTACGCCGGCGATAGTAATCAAGGCCACAGCGGTAAAAATAATCAAATTCAAAACCATGGTGCTATCAAAGGCCAGCAGGGTATTACGGATAGAGCTTGGCACTCTGGCCACAATACCAGCAAAGATAATCAAAGAAACGCCGTTGCCGATATGTTTTTCAGTAATCAATTCGCCTATCCACATCAAAAACATAGTACCGCCAGTGATAATCACCATGGTGGTCAGCAATTGAAAAGTAGACATGCCGGACAATAGGGCACCGCCGGTTTGATTTGACAATATTTTTAAATAGCCATAAGCCTGAATAAAAGACAATGGCACCGTCAAAATCCTGGTATATTGATTGATCTTCTGCTGGCCATACTCCCCTTCTTTTGACAAAGATTCTAAACTGGGGATTATCATCACTAAAAGTTGGAAAATAATAGAAGCAGTGATATATGGACCAACACCCAACATGATTATAGAAAAATTCTGCAAAGCTCCGCCAGAAAACAAGTTTAATAAGCCCAAGGCTTGATTACTGGCCAAATAGTCTTTGAGCTCTACTATATTGATGCCCGGAATAGGGATATGAGCAGCAATTCGATAGACAATCAGTAAAGCCAAAACATAGCCGATGCTATTACGAACATCTTTGGCTTTCCATAATTGTTTTAATTTTTCTAGCATATAATTTGGTTATTTTGCCTGTTTTACTTTATCGCCCTTGATCTGTTTGGCTGACAATATTTTTATTTGGCCACCAGCGGCTTCGATTTTCTCTTGAGCGATCTTGGAAAAGGCCTCGGCTTCAACAATTAATTTCTTTTTTAGCTCTCCGCTGGCCAAAATTTTTATGCCGTTAATTCTGGTCTTTATTAAGCCTAATTTTAATAAGGCCTGGCCATTGACTTTATCACCATTCTTAAAATTTTTGTCCAGATCAGTTAAATTGACAACGGCAAATTTTGGATAAATTGATTGAAATCCGCGACTCTTGGGAATACGTAAAACATAGGTGCGCATACTACGCAAAGCTAAACCGGATTTGCCACCAGAACGAGCCCTTTGCCCTTTCATACCGCGAGTAGAATAATTACCATGGCCAGAACCGCTACCACGACCAATGATTTTTCGGCGGCGGGTAGATTTTTTGGCTGCTTTTAGGTTATGTAATCCTAACATATTATTTCTTATTATTAACCGGGGTTTTATCATGTTCTTTATGGTGTATGGGCTGCGCTGGCTTATTTTCTGGCTTAGCAGCTTTGGCTATTGTGCTGGTTTTGGGGAACGAGCGCGGCACAAAAGAATCTAGGGCCAGCAAAGTAGCTCTGGCATTATTGATCTTATTATTGGCACCCAAAATCTTGGCTGATATGTCTTTGATGCCGGCTAATTCCAAAACTGTACGCACCACACCACCAGCCTTGATACCGCTACCTTTTTTGGCTGGCTTTATCATTATTTTAGCTGATTTCAGCTTAACTGTCACTTGATGGGGAATGGTGCCGTCAATAATCGGCACGTTCTGCCAATGTTTTTTGGCTTGCGTGACTGACTTGGCAATGGCCATAGAAACATCAGCACCCTTAGCCAAGCCCATACTGACACGTCCATTTTTATCACCAATCACCATACAGGCTCTAAATTTCATACGCTTGCCACCGGCCATCACCCTAGTTACGCGCGCTAAATCTACAATCCTCTGCTCGAACTCTTCGGCAGGCTTTTCAGCCCTACGACCACGCATAGGTGGACGAGGACCGCGTCTGCCACCCTTGACCTTTTCGCTAATCGGCATACTGGTAGATTTTTTTTGTTCGCTTGTATCGATTTTATCCATATCTATAACTTAAAATTTTATACCTGACTTCCTTAAGCCTTCGGCTATGGCCTTGACGCGACCATGATACTTATAGGCTCCTCTGTCAAAAATTATTTGACTGATTTTTTTGGCTTGCAATTTTTTACCCATCAGTTCTCCCAAGGCCAAAGCAATATCTGTCTTTTTGCCCTTAGTACTAAGCTCGGTATCAGCGGCCGCCACTAAAGTCACGCGCTTGATATCGTCTATGGCCTGGGCAGAAACATGACTTAAACTTCTAAAAACCGACAAGCGTGGTTTAGTAGCCGTGCCGACTATTTTTGCTCTGGTGCGACGTTGACGACGGAAGGCCTGGTCGCGTTTTACTTTATTTAAATTTTTCATAAACTTATATTAAAATTTTATGCTTTGACTACCTTACCAGCCTTACGACGAATAAGCTCGTCTTGATATTTTATGCCCTTACCTTTGTAGGACTCCGGTTTCTTGATGTGCCTAATCTCAGCGGCTGTTTGGCCAACAATTTGTTTATCAATACCGCTAATGATTATTTGATTTTTATCCACGCTAATATTTATACCGGCGCTTGGATTGTACTCTACCGGATGAGAAAAACCAACATTAAGAATCAATTTTTTGCCCTGCATGGCAGCCTTAAAACCAACACCGTTGATTTCTAGAGTTTTGCTAAAACTATCAGTCACACCCTTGACTGCATTATTGACCAATGAGCGAGCCAAACCCCATAAAGCTCGGTTATTTTTGCTTTCATCGCCCAGTAAGCTAAAAGTCAGCTGTTGTTCTGTATTGCTAGCCTTGATGCCCACTGGCAAAGCCACGCTTAAAGTACCCTTTGATCCTTTAAGGTTTATCACCTCATGATCAGCCAACTGACTAATCTGGACAGTCACTCCGCTGGGTAAAACAATTGGTTTTTTTCCTATTCTAGACATAAATTTATCATTACCAAATTTCAAACATTAGCTCGCCGCCAATATTTTCTTGACTGGCTTCCTGACCGGTCATCAGGCCGCGAGAAGTAGATAAAATAGTAGTACCATAACCGTTGAGCACTTTGGGGATTTCTTTGCCGGCCACATAAATTCTCTGGCCAGGCGTAGAAACACTCTTAATATGGCGAATGGCTGGACCGCGATCAGAATACTTTAGACCAATCTTAATAAAATCAAAATTATCCATCTTCACTTTCTCTGCGCTACTGATATAATTTTCGCGAACCAGAATTTGAGCAATGCTAAACTTAATTTTGGAAAAAGGTAAAACTACCTCTGGCTTTTTGACGGCCACAGCATTACGAATTCTTGTTAGCATGTCTGCGATAGGATCTGTCATATTATTGCTTATGGCTAATAGCGTATGGCTTATAGTCTCCAACTACCGTTTTATCTATAAGCCATTGTATCAGCAAATATTTATTATTTATATCTTTTTGATAAATTATTATCTATATTATGGCTATGAGCCATTTTACCAGCTAGATTTGGTGACACCCGGGATCTCTCCCTTGTCAGCCAACTCCCTAAAACAAATGCGGCAGAGGTCAAACTCGCCCATATAGGAGCGATTCCGTCCACAGCGCCAGCAACGCCGTACAATTCGAGTGGAATATTTTGGCGTTTTTCTAGATTTTGCTTTTTTTGCTTCGGTTGCCATAATTGTTTATTTCTTAGTTTTCTTAAAGGGAAATCCTAGGGAGCTCAAAAGCGCCAGTGTTTGCTCATCATTTTTAGCTGAAGTGTTGATGGCGATCTCCAAACCATGTATCTTATCAACATCTTCCATACCAATTTCTGGAAAAACTATATGCTCTTTAAAACCCATCATATAATTACCGCGACCATCGAAACCTTGCTTGCGATCCAAGCCATAAAAATCACGCAAACGCGGTATAGTGGCATTGACCAACTTTTCCAAAAAGTCATACATCCTAGCTCCCCGCAGAGTCACCTTAGCACCGATCAGCATGCCTTCTCTGATCTTAAAATTGGAGATTGACTTTTTGGCCTTGGTCAAAATTGGCTTCTGGCCAGTGAGGCGAGTCAGGATTGATTCCGCCAGCTCAATATACTTTTTATCTTGGCTAGCTTGACCAGCACCGATATTTACCACCACTTTACGCACTTTGGGCACGGCCATAATATTATCCAGACCCAAGTCAGCCTTTAATTTTGGCCTAAGTTCGGTCTGATATTTTTTTTGTAATTTATTCATATTAGTCAATTACTTCTTGGCAATGTCGGCAAATGCGCACCTTGGTTTTTTTAGTTTTGCCTTCAATGGTTACTGAGCCCAATTTAAAACCAATACGAGAATTTTTGCCACATTTGGGGCAAACTAGCAAAACATTAGCCACATTAATTGGGCCATTGAATTGTACTCGCTGACCTTTATCGCCCTTCTTTTGCGAACGCAAGTGCTTATACATTACATTGACACCATCGACCACCAGCTGATTTCTGGTAGGTAAAACTTGGATGACCTTGCCGGTCTTCCCCTTGTCTTTGCCGCGCATGACGGCTACCTTGTCATTGGTTTTAATCTTTAATTTCATAATTATAATACCTCCGGCGCTAAAGAGATTATTTTATTGTACCCTTTGACCCTTAATTCTCTGGCTACTGGCCCGAAAATACGGGTGCCAACCGGCTCTTTAGTTTTTTTATCAACAATCACAACAGCATTTTCATCAAAACGGATATAAATACCGTTGCTGCGACGAATTTCTTTGCGTTGCCTGACTAGCACCGCGTGCAAAACTTGGCTCTTTTTGACCGGCGCATGTGGCTGGGCCTCTTTGACCACCACATTGATCATGTCGCCAATTTGAGCATAGCGTTTTTTGTAGCCACCCAAAACCCGGATGCACTGCACTAGCTTGGCACCAGAATTATCAGCAACTTGTAACATTGACCGATGTTGTATCATATGCTTATTTTATTTATTTTGAATTGTCGTTCTTTTTAATCACTCGCCAGGTCTTGTCCTTGGATATCGGTCGGCAAGCTTCAATCACCACCTTATCGCCGATATGATATTCTTGCTTGGCATCGTGAGCTTTATATTTTTTGCTGACTTTGTAGTGCTTTTTATACTTGGGGTGCAATTTGACGGTCACTACACTGACTACTACCGTCTTGTTCATTTTATTGCTCAGCACTACACCGCTCAACTGACGACGATGCTTGCCTGACTGATTAATCTTGGTTTTATTAACTGTCATATTTACCCTTTAAAATTATTTTTTATCAATTTCTTTTTCTGGTAATGCGTCATCTGCCCGGCCATTTAAAACCGTCAAAATTTGGGCGATCTCGCGTTTAAC
The DNA here is from genome assembly GCA_041650755.1 of Patescibacteria group bacterium. GTDB lineage: Bacteria > Patescibacteriota > Patescibacteriia > UBA1558 > GWA2-36-10 > JBAZKN01. The sequence continues at coordinate 299,088 of JBAZKN010000001.1, forward strand.
CTGCCTAGTCAAACGGACGTTTTTTAATTGATTGTTGACAATACTAAAACGATGTTCACGCACTTGCTGGCGTAATTCGGCCAATCTGGCCTGCAATTCAGTTTTATTTAATTTCTGTAAATCTTTGAATTCCATAATTTTATCTTAATTCTTTACTGACAAATTTACTTTTCACCGAAAGCTTGTGTCGAGCTAACTCCATAGCTCGTTTGGCAGACTCTCGACTGACACCGCGCATCTCAAACATAATGGTGCCTGGTTTGACCTCGGCGACATAGTGATCAACCGCACCCTTACCTTTACCCATCGGCATTTCATTGCCTTTGAAAGTAATCGGCTTATCCGGAAAAATACGAATAAAAACATCGCCACCGCGTTGGATATAGCCAACAATGGCTCGACGAGCAGCTTCAATCTGACGGGCGCTGACCCAGCCGGCTGATAGACATTTGAGGCCATATTCGCCAAACACCAAATTGGTGTTGCGGGTGGCCTTACCTTTGATCTGATCACCGCGCTGCCACTTTCTATGTTTTACTTTCTTGGGTGCTAACATATAATTTATTTCTTAGTTTTAGCTTTCTTGCTGCTAGACGGGGCTTTAGAACCTTTAGCCAAAGATTCCAAAGATACAGTCTTGTCCTTGCTAAATAATTTGACTGTCTTACTGGGAATTTTGGTAGTTTCTTTTTTGGCAGTAGTTTTATCAAAATACTCGCCCTTATAGATCCAAACCTTGATACCGATGACACCATAAATGGTTTGGGCCATACCACGACTATAATCAATGTTGGCCCGCAAAGTGTGCAAAGGAATTTTACCTTCACTCAATTTTTCTGTACGAGCAATCTCGGCGCCGTTTAAACGACCAGCCACTACAATCCTGACGCCCTGTGCACCGGCTTTCATCACTTTGTCAATGTTTTGCTTCATCACCCGGCGAAAAGGCATACGTTTTTCCAAATCTTCTTTGATATTCAAAACAATAACATTGGCTGATAGATTGGCAACCGACACCTCGGTAATATTGATCTGTAATTTGGTTTCTTTATCTAAATATTGGCGACGCACTTTCAGCTTCAATTCTTCAATGCCGCTACCGCCCCGACCGATAATCACGCCTGGCTTGGCAGCGCTGATATTAATAATCACTTCGCCACGGCTGCGCTCAATATCTATTCGGTCAATGCCAGCCTCTTTGAGCTCTTGCTGCAATAATTTACGAATCAAAATATCCTGGCGTAAAAATTTCTTGAAATCTTTATTGGAATACCAGCGTGAACGCCATTTTTCACTCAAGCCCAAACGAAATACTCTTGGATTTATTTTTTTCCCCATATATTTTTAACCTTTTTTGACTTTTACGCCCTTGACGGCACGATCTAAGTTCTGGGTATCCTTTATTTTTTTCAAGGGGTTTATCTTATCTTTAAACTTCTTATCCTTGGCGCCAGCCTTCTTGGCTTCAGCAGCGGCTTTTGGCTCAACCTTAGTCAAATCAACAGTAGACACCTCGGCTGCTTTTTTTTCATGAGATTTGACGGTTGCGCCTTCTTTTAGACCCAAGGTCAAAATCACACTGCAAGAATGCTTACTAAAAGGATGAGCCCGGCCAAAAGCTGAAGGCTTCCAGCGCTTGGTATCCACGCCTTTATTGACCAATATACTTTTGATAAATAAATCCTCTGTTTTCACTTCATATCTGTCGTGGGCATTGGCAATGGCTGACTTAAGCAGCTTGTCTAATGGCTGGGAAGATTTCTTGAAAATAACCTGCAAGCGAGCTTCGGCTTTGACCACGTCCAAACCACGGATGGCATCCGCTACCAATCTGACTTTTTTGGCTGAAATTTGTGCTCTGCGCAATTGGGCTTTGACTTCAATCATATATTTTATTTAGCCGATTCTTCTTTAGTTTGACTCTTGGCCATCTTACCGCCATGAACAACAAACTTTCTGGTTGGAGCAAATTCACCCAAGCGATGACCAACCATATTTTCTACCACATGCACTGTAGTGTGCTCTCTGCCGTTATGAACACCAAAAATATAGCCTACCATCTCCGGTGTAATCACCGAGGCTCGAGACCAAGTTTTTATAACCCTACCGTCCTCCGGCCTAATTTTGGCCAGCTTATTTAATAGTTTGGGATCAGTAAAGGGGCCTTTTTTCAAACTTCTGGACATATTTTTTTGCTTATTGCTTATGGCTTATTGCTTATAGTATCATTATTGTTTACCTATAAGCTATTAGCTATTTCTTGCGTCTTTGAATAATAAATCTATTGGAATATTTATTGGCTTTTCTAGTTTTGACACCCAAGGCTGGCTTACCGGTGTAGGTCTTAGGATGTTTCATACCAATTGGGTTGTGGCCTTCACCACCACCATGAGGATGATCGACCGGATTCATGACTTTGCCTCTGACAGTCGGCCTGATGCCGCGATGGCGCATACGGCCAGCTTTGCCCCAGCGGATATTTCTAAATTCTATATTGCTGGGCACACCAATACTGGCAGCGCAATTCTCTGATACGGCCCTGATTTCGCCGCTTGGCATCTTGAGCTGGGCCATGCCGTCAGCTAGCGACATCAAAACCAAACCATTACCAGCGGCTCGAGCAATTTTACCGCCCTTGCCGGGAATCAGCTCTACATTATATATAGTAGTGCCGGTAGGAATATTTTTTAAAAGCGTACGATTACCGGGTTTAATGGCTATACTACTTTTGGAAGAAACAACTTGATCACCCACCTGTAAACCATCCGGGGCTATGATATAAGCACGGACACCATTGGTGTACAAAAGCAAAGCAATACTAGTATTACGGTTTGGATCATGCTCCAAAGCTACGACTCTAGCTGGAATATCAAAACGCTCTTGTTTAAAATCAATAATGCGAACCAGTTTACGACTGCCGCCACCCTGATGTCGAACAGTGATTTTACCAGAATTATTGCGACCAGCGGCTCTTTTTTTATAAAATAACAAAGACTTGACCGGTTTGGTTTTGCTCAAATTACGATTTACCAAAACACTGGTCTTACGACGAGCAGCAGTAGTTGGTTTGTAAACTTTAATTGGCATATTTTTTGTTATGACGTGTGGCTTATATTCCTTCGTATAATTTAATGGTTTCACCTTTTTTCAAGGTCACAATGGCCTTTTTGACACGCTTGCGTGTGCCAAAAGTACGACCGACTCTCACCTTTTTTCCAGCTTGATTAATAATATTGATACTTAGGGGAGCAACTTTATAAAGCTCTTGAATAGCTTTTTTTATCTCTACCTTATTGGCGCGAACATCAACTTCAAAAACATATTGCTGTAAAGAATTGGCAATAGTGGCCTTCTCTGAAATGACCGGCTTAAGTAAAATCCGATAAGGGCGCTGAGTCACCGGCAAATCCATAGCTACCTTTGGCTTGGCTGTAGCAGTCTTTTTGGCCCGAGGCTTTGTTTCTGATTTTGGTTTATCAGCTACTGGGGCCTGGTGACTAGTTTTATCTTTTTTGGCAAAAATTCCCATATCTTTATGAATAATGTTCCGTTATTTTAGCCAGCAATTTTTTGCTAACTAGTAAATATTCGTTTTTCAATAAATCAACCACATTCAAGCTGCCATAATGAATAGTCTGAATTTTTGATAAATTCTTGGCGGCCAAGACAATTTTGTCTTTGGCGGTTTCTGTGACAATCAGAACTGACTTTTTGGCAACTGGCAATTTGGCAATGCCGGCTACTAAAACTTTAGTCTTGGCATCAGTAAAATTATAATCCTCCACAACAATCAAATGATTGTGCTTGGCTTTATCGCTCAAAACCATTTGCAGGGCCAAAGCTTTGGTTTTTTTATTTATCTTTTGGGAAAAATTGCGGTTGGCATTAGGGCCAAAGGTCACGCCGCCGCCAACCCAAAGTGGTGAACGGATAGATCCATGACGAGCTCGACCAGTGCCTTTTTGCTGCCAAGGCTTTTTACCGCCGCCCCGAACCTCTGAACGATCCTTGACGTGGGCCAAAACCTGACGAGCATTGGCACGCTGAGCAACCACCGCTTGCTGAACAACAGCTGCTTTGACATTAGTGCCAAAAACTTTGACGTCGAGATCCTCCTCGCCAACTGTTTCACCTTTCCAGTTATACAATTTTACTTTTATATCAGCCATATATTTAATTTAAAAATTGTTTAACCCTCTGACTTATCAGCTGGTAAACTTTCTGAACTATTATCCTCGGCCTTTACTTCTGCTGTTTCTGGTGACTTTTCCTCTATTTTATTATCAGCCTCAATCGGGGCTTCAACTTTTTCTTCTGTCTTATCTTCAGCTGGAGCCTCGCTTACTTTGGCTTCTGGCTCTGGAGCAGCTGATGTCTTTTCTACAAAACTAATTTCGCCGTCAGCCACAACTACTACTAAATTATTTCGAGCACCGGGCACGGCTCCTTTGATGTATAAATAATTTTTTTCCGGATCAATTTCGACCAACTCTAGATTTTTGACTGTCACTTGATCACCGCCCATGCGTCCGGCCATGCGAGTACCTTTGAAAACTCTGGCTGGCTCAGTAGAGCCAATAGAGCCAGGCATACGCACCTGATCTTTGTGACCATGAGTAGCCAGTGAACCGGAAAAATGATGGCGCTTGACCACGCCCTGAAAGCCTTTGCCTTTGGAAATGGCTGTCACTGTCAAAATATCGCCTATTTTGAAACTAGACGCATCAAAAACTTTTCCGCGGCTGAAATCATCCGCTTTATCTAAACGAAATTCTCGCAAATAACGAAAATTAGCCAGATTTTTCAAATGACCTGCCAGTGGTTTATTTAAGACCCGTTTTTTGCCAAAACCTACCTGTACGGCAGTATAGCCATCTTTTTCACCCTTGACTTGCGTTACAGTACAAGGACCAGCTTCCACTATGGTCACCGGCACCACTGTGCCATCGGCCAAAAACTTTTGGGTCATGTGTAACTTTTTTCCTAAAATAAACTTGGACATATATTTGCTTATTGCTTATAGCTATTGACTTATAGCTAATAAAAATCGCGACTTTGTTCTTGAAAAACTACTTCTCCAGGACAAAATCGCGACTCCGAGCTAGGCTCGGCTAATCTTAACTTAATTTAAGCTGATAAATTTTCGCGATTTTACTCCCAAAAATATTTTAGCTGCCAGGCACTTCCCGCTTCGGCTCACGCTCGCCTCGCTTTGCTTTTGGCGAAGCTGGCTCAGCGCGACTAGGGGGTTACTCTGGCTGATAAAACATTTTTATCAAGCCTTGATAGGCTTACTTACATTTTTATTTCAATATCCACGCCAGCTGGTAAATTTAGATTCATCAAAGAATCTACCGTCTGGGGAGTTGGATTCATAATATCCAACATCCTCTTGTGAACACGCATCTCGTATTGATCACGAGCGTCTTTGTGCACAAAAGTAGAACGCAACACTGTAAATTTCTTTTTTTCAGTGGGCAAGGGAATCGGTCCGATAACACGGGCACCCGTCCTATCCACAGTCTCAATGATTGTCTTGGTAGACTGATCAATGATTTTGTGGTCATAGGCGCGGATTTTTATCCTAATCCTAGACTGAGATTCTTCTTTGACTTCTTTTTGCGGCATGGACTTTTTTAAAAAAACGATAATTAATTTACTAAAACTTATATTTCAACCCCGTCGTGTTTGACGCGACGGGGTTGAATGATTGTTTACTTAATAATTTTGGTAACTGAACCAGCGCCAACAGTGTGACCGCCTTCGCGGATAGCAAAACGTGACTTTTCCTCCAAAGCAACCGGGTGAATCAACTTGATGGTCAAACTGATAGTATCACCGGGCATTACCATTTCAGTGCCTTCCGGCAAAATAACTTCACCGGTCACATCGGTAGTGCGGATATAGAACTGTGGCTTATAACCCTTGAAAAATGGGGTATGGCGGCCACCCTCATCCTTGCTCAAGATATAAACCTGGGCTTCAAACTCGGTGTGAGGAGTAATGGAGCCTGGCTTGGCTAAAACCTGACCGCGCTCAACTTCATCTTTCTTGGTACCACGCAAAAGCAAACCAGCATTATCACCGGCTCGACCCTCGTCTAGCTGCTTATTAAACATTTCGATACCAGTCACCACAGTCTTTTTGGTTTCATGCAAACCAACCATTTCTACTTCCTCGTTTAGCTTGATGACACCGCGCTCAATACGACCAGTCACGACTGTGCCACGACCTTCGATTGAGAAAATATCCTCAATCGGCATCAAAAATGGATGTTCGGTATCGCGCACTGGCTCTGGGATGTATTCATCCAAAGCTTTTAGCAAATCCAAAATTGATTTGCCAAATTCGCCTTTTGGATCTTCCAAGGCTTTCAAGGCTGAACCACGAATGATGGGAGTCTTGTCGCCAGGAAATTCATACTTCTTGAGCAAATCTCTGATTTCTTCTTCTACGAGATCCACTAACTCTGGATCGTCAACTTGATCCATCTTGTTTAGATAGACAATGATATAAGGCACGCCAACCTGACGAGCCAGCAAAATATGCTCGCGAGTCTGGGGCATAGGACCGTCAGCAGCGGATACAACCAAAATTGCACCATCCATCTGAGCAGCGCCAGTAATCATGTTTTTAACATAGTCGGCATGACCCGGACAATCAACGTGGGCATAGTGCCTCTTTTCAGTCTCATACTCAACGTGGGCGGTAGCAATAGTAATACCACGCTCGCGCTCTTCTGGAGCGTTGTCAATTTGGTCAACATTTTTCTGTTGAGCCACACCACCATTAGCGGCAATAACTTTCAAAATCGCAGCTGTCAAAGTGGTTTTACCATGGTCAACGTGGCCAATTGTACCGACATTGACGTGTGGTTTTTCTCTTTTAAATACTTCTGCCATGATTTATTTTCTCCTTATAAGAACCCTGATAATTCAAGGGTTTTATAAAAAATATTGGTAATTAATTATATTTAAATTCTTGATTTAAAACAGAAACGATTATAGCAAAGTTTTTTAATTTTGGCAAGGGGATAAGCCCAAGGGCTGTTTTTTGTTATTTTTTACCTAATATTAGCCGAAGCTATTAATCAACAGGCTCAATATAATATTTCTCTTCTTCTTCAGCAATTGGCTCAATATTTGGCCGATTGACGTTTGGCGTGGGAATATCGACTTTAAATTGATCTAGACTATAATCAGTAGCAATATTCGGATCTATTGCTTCTGTGCGGGCCAAAGCAATGTCTCGATTTATTTTCTCCAAGCTAACTGGTCCGGCTAGCCTTTTTGGCTCAATTTTAGCTAATAATGCTTGGTAATCAGCTAAGCCCATGATAACAAAGGGCTCGTGCGATTCTGAAACTATAATGACCCTATCGCCAGTACTGGCTACCAAGTTTAGAACCGCCTCTAAATTTTTAAAATTAGCCATAAATTTCTATTAAAAGTGCTAATATATTAGTAAAAAAATGCGGGTTTGTCAAATTGCAAAAAACAGCCACCTGCGAGGCGGGTGCCAACTTACAGGTTGACAAAAAATGAATAATTGTTATAATATACTATCTTTTGTGTTCCTACAAGCGGTCTGGATGAGCTGGACCGCAAAAACCCCAATAAGAAAGGATGTCTATGTTCTACCGGGATCTGTTGGAAGAGGCGCCAAAGGCCAAGATCGACGAGGAGAGTCCCGAGTTTTTCCCCAAGTCAAAGCAAGGGGAGCTCGTGGTCTGTGTCCTCGAGGATCAAGAGCTGCGCGGCCTCTATCGGCTCTATCTCGAGCAGAAGCAGGCAAGGCTCTTGATGATGCAGGAGTGGCAGAAGATCGCTTCCAGTCCTAGGGGCTTTTCCTTTGGGTCTTACAAGGCCTACAGGAAGAGCCTGAGCGACGTCGACGACAGGCTGGTTCGGCTGGCCAACATGATTCTGCTGGGTTTGGCCCACGAGATCGAGCAGGTCAACTGCAACTGCAATCCAAGTCTGCTGCGGATCCGGGCAGGATGGACCATCGTCTGCATCCGGACCAGTCCCGACATCATGCCACACTTCATCGATCCTTTCGGCGAGCTCAACATGGCGGAGGGGCTCCACCACTGCCACTGCCACAGGCAGGAGCCGGATCCCGACGACCTGGACGACTAGACGAAGCCTTATCTTGGTAGGGCGAGCGCTTCCGCAAGGAAGCGCTTTTTTTGTTTTCTCACCTGCGAGGTGGTATCCACCTCGCAGGTTGACAAGATATCAAATATATGCTATAATTGATTGTTATAATAAAAAGTACACAAAAATAGGTTATTTTGCTGGCACTATATTGGGGCACCAAGAACAGACCAAAAAGCTAGATTTTATCAGGTTTCGGCTTGATGAACTTCAACTTTTTATCTGGTATAATCTTCAGATTATGCTCTTGGCTCCAGTATAGTGCCTAAAGCAAAATACCTCATCCGAGTCCACTAGAAAATGGCTCATGTCATTAATCTAGTGGCTTCAGATGAGGTAAAGTACATCAACCGATCGCCCACTGGGTGATCAGGAAAGGATAAGAGCCATGAACGGAAGAATCGTTGGCGTGAATCCCAGCAGCATCTGGGACGTCATCCTCTGGCCACTGCTGACTTGGAGCTGGAGCAAGCTCACAGGCGGCAAGGTGTCCTATGGATGGCACTGGCGACCCTACCGTGGCCAAATCGGTCAGGTGGTCAGGGTTGCGGGAGACTCTAGTCTCTCACTCCACGACTGGCGGCATGGTGTCTTCTGGGGCACTTGCTTCAGCTGGCGCACGGTAGCTTTACTGTGCCCGACCCAGAGAGTGGTCTGGCACGTGGGCTTCCGCGGACGTAGCGGCTGCCAAATCTGTTCCCTGGAGATCAACGGCGCGGCCGCTCTCCTGATCGGTCCCGAGGAGGTGGATTTCTTCGCCGTCTCGGCTGACGGTCAACCATTGGAACTTAAGCAGGTCAGCTATTCAACGCGTAAGTTGGTGCGCGACAACATACCGATTCTGTGAGTGGTCCAGTCCCATAACCCCGCCCCGAGTCTACCACGACTCTTGAGGGCGGGTTTCTTTTTTTATCACCAACCTCGAAGGTGGTTTTTTTAAATTGACTATTCTTTAAATAATTGCTAAATTCTATTTGAATTAATGGATCTTTCTAGACTGAATGAAATACGGCAGTTGCGCTGCCACAACGAAGGAGATAATAATGACCACCTTCATGCGAATCTGTCTTATCCTGTGGTGGGTCATGACCGCTATCGGAGTTTTTCGCATGATGCGCAGCCTTGTCATCAGCATCAAGCGAGAACACGCATCTTGGTGGAGACACATGCTCTGCGGACTCCAGATGGAATATCCCCCCTATCCTCCCAGATCATTAGAGCCTGGCGCACCGATCAGCATCATCATCTATTGGATCCTAAGTTTCATTCTCATCGTATTCAAGCACTGACGCCTATATGTGCTTGACGCTCCCAGTCTCGCTTTGACCCTACCCAAGCCTACCCATGGTTTGATCGGCGGGGTCTTTTTTAATCCCCTAAACCCCCTTTGACAAGGGGGCTTTACAAACAAAAAGCCTCCCCCTGTTAAGGGGAGGCTTGGAGAGGTTATATTTATCCGTTTGCTTTTTTCTTTATTTCTTCGGCAATATTGGTCGGTACTTCTTGATACTTGGAAAATTCCATATTGTAGCTAGCCCGACCTTGGGTCATGCTGCGTAAAGATGTGGCATAGCCAAACATCTCTGACAAGGGCACAAAAGCGTGAATAACTTTAGCATTGGCACGATCTATCATTTCATTGACCTGACCGCGCTTTGAGTTTATATCGCCGATCACATCACCCATGTATTGCTCTGGAGTGACAACCTCCACTTTCATGATTGGCTCAAGTAATATCGGGTTGCCACGGTTGAAGGCAGCTTTGAAAGCCATGCTGCCAGCAATCTTGAAAGCTGCTTCAGAAGAGTCAACTTCATGATAGGAGCCGTCATAAACAGCTACTAAAACATCCTCTACTTTATAGCCGGCAATGACGCCATTGTCCATGGTTTCGCGCACACCTTTTTCAATAGCCGGGACATACTCTTTGGGCACAATACCGCCCTTGATCTCGTCAACAAACTCAAATCCCTTACCGCGCTCCATGGGTTCAAGTCTCAGCCAGCAATGGCCATACTGGCCACGACCACCGGACTGCTTGATATATTTGCCTTCGCCTTCGGCAATGGCCTTGATGGTTTCCTTATAGGCTACTTGCGGGGCACCGACATTGGCCTCTACGCTAAATTCGCGTTTCATACGATCAACAATAATTTCCAAATGCAATTCTCCCATGCCACCAATAATAGTCTGGTTGGTCTCTTCGTCAGAACGCACTGTAAAAGTAGGATCTTCTTCGGCCAATTTTGCCAAAGCCATACCCATCTTTTCTTGGTCAGCCTTGGTCTTGGGTTCAACAGCCACATGAATAACCGGTTCAGGAAAATCCATGCTTTCCAAAATCACCGGTCGATCAACATCAGACAAAGTGTTGCCGGTAGTAGTATCTTTTAAACCAACTACTGCCACAATATCGCCGGTAAAAATTTCTGAAACTTCTTCGCGGTGATTAGCATGCATGCGTAGAATACGGCCGATGCGCTCCTTCTTTTCCTTATTGGCATTCAAAACATAAGAGCCGGATGACAAAGTACCGGCATAGACTCTGACAAAAGTCAGTTTGCCGACATAGGGATCAGTAGCTATTTTAAAGGCCAGAGCAGTAAAAGGCTCGCTATCCTCTGGCTTGATGGCAATAATATTATCTGGGTTTCTGGGCTCAGTGCCTTGGATATCCGGCACATCCAAAGGAGATGGCAGATAAGCAGTCACTGCATCGAGCATAAATTGCACGCCTTTATTCTTTAAAGCCGAGCCGCATAAAACTGGCACAATCTTACCGGCAATGACGGCTTTGCGCAAAGTCTTTTTCAAAGCAATCAAGTCTGGCTCTTGGCCGTTGAGATACTGCTCCATCAATTTCTCATCGTGTTCAACTATAGCTTCAATCAGCTTGCTTCTATACTCCTCTACTTTGTCTTTCATATCGCCGGGGATTTCACGTTTCTCAAAATTCTTTCCCTCTTCATCCAAATAATACCAAGCTTCTCTTTCCAAAAGATTGATGATGCCGGTAAATGTTTCGGCTGCACCAATAGGTAACTGCATAGGATGAGCATGCTTGACCAAGCGCTCATGGATAGTTTCCAAGTCCCAATAAAAATTAGCGCCCATGCGATCCATTTTATTAATAAAGGCTAATCTGGGAACATTATATTTATCCGCTTGGCGCCAAACAGTCTCTGACTGCGGTTCTACGCCGGCTACACCGTCAAATACCACTACTCCGCCATCCAGCACGCGCAAAGAGCGCTCTACTTCTACCGTAAAATCTACGTGCCCGGGAGTATCAATAATATTGATATTGGCTTTATCGCCGCCTAGCCAATCCGGCAGAGGCCAAAAGCAAGTGGTCGCAGCTGAAGTAATGGTGATACCTCTTTCTTTTTCCTGCTCCATCCAATCCATTTCAGCGGCGCCTTCATGCACTTCGCCAATCTTGTGTTTTTTACCGGTATAAAAAAGCACGCGCTCGGTGACAGTTGTCTTACCGGCGTCAATATGGGCAATAATACCGATGTTTCTGACTTTTTCTAAAGGATGACTTCTGGGCATAACAGTTTTAAGTTTTAAAAGTTATTATTTTTTAAATCTCTGAGTTCTTCGTAAAAAAGAAGTATCTCATCAAAATGTTCGTAAAAATGTTCTTTAATTTTATTTAATTCATTTTTATCTTTAGATGTCTCATCAAAATTTTTAATGGCTTGAACTGCATCATTTACCATCTTCAATTGTCTTCGAACTAGTTCAGCCTTATCATCTACTTTGAGTGATAAAATTAATCGCTGTATTTCTCCGCCTATTTTCATAAAGGCGTTTATCATTATTTTAAGTTCAATAATCAAATTTTCTATTTCTTCCTTTTCCTCTTTTTCTGCAGATCTGCTTTTCAATGTTTCTCCAACCCGACCAAGAGCTAAATCAACTTTATTGAGCTCATCACTATAAATTTTCATGTCAGCTATAATGGCCTCTACGTTATCCAGGCCATCTGGTCTAGCTCTAAGCTTTTCCCTTCCTGTCTCAATACCTTTCTCTGCCAAGCCTAACTGTGTTTCTATTTGTCCAGAAAAAGCATCATCCAGCTCCGACCTAGCATTAAGCTGTTGTGTGAGCTGGATTAATAATTGACGCTTATGTTTTATGTCTTCCTCCAATTGATTCCTGCTGTGCTTATCCAATCCTCTTCTGCTCAACAATAAAAAATAATCATCTAAGGCCTCATCTATCTCCCTTTTTAAAATTTCCTTAGCTGACTGCCCATTTGGGTCTTCTATATTAAATGCGGCACCTTCTGACATAGCTAATGTTTAGTTTAAGCGAAATGGGCAAAAGCTTTATTGGCTTCAGCCATGCGCTGCACATCTTCCCGCTTCTTGATGGCTTCGCCTTCATTTTTGGCAGCCGCCATCAATTCTTCGCCCAAAGCTTTGTGCATAGCCAGGCCTTTTCTATTTTTAGAAGCGGCAATCAACCAGCGATGAGCCAAGATGAGCTTGCGATCACCAGTCACGACTATTGGCACCTGATAGTTGGCGCCACCGATGCGCTTACCCTTGACTTCAAGATTGGGCGAGACATTACGTATCGCCAAATCATAAATTTCCAAAGGATCTTGTTTGGTTTTATTGGAAATATACTCCAAAGCGCCATAGACAATCTTTTGGGCCGTAATCTTTTTACCGCGGCGCATGACTTTGTTGATCAATTTGGCAATATCCACCCGCTGAAACTTCGCATCAGCCGGAATCAATCTTTTTGCAACTGGTTTACCTCGCATATTATTAGTTGAAAATTATATAGTTTAAAAGTATTTATTTTTTAGATGCTTTTTCCCGTTTGGCACCGTATAAGGATCGACCTTGTTTGCGTGCCGATACACCTTGGGTGTCATAAACACCTCTGACAATATGATATCTCACGCCAGGTAAATCTTTTACCCTACCGCCGCGAATCATCACAATGCTGTGTTCTTGCAAATTGTGGCCTTCGCCCGGAATATAGGCAGTCACCTCCATGCCATTGGATAATCTGACTCTAGCAATCTTACGCAAAGCAGAATTTGGTTTTTTGGGGGTAGTAGTAGTCACCTTGACACAGACACCTCGCTTAAAAGGACTGCCTTTGGGCAAATCACTTTTGGTGCGACGCAAAGTATTCAAAACCGTGGTCAAAGCTGGGGTTTTGCTCTTACGCTTTGGCGTATGTCTTGGTTTCTTTAACAATTGATGAATTGTAGGCATGAAACTTGAAAATAAATTATTTTTTATAAAAATTATTAAAGCCCCTGGAGCTTTAAAATGCTTCAATAAAATAGCATAAAAAAATAAACCCGTCAAGATACGGAGTATAAAAAAGGGACCCCTGTGTCAAGCAAAAGACGTCGGTTGGGGTCCAAAGAGAACGGATGGGTGTCTACCCTGTTGCAGCCCCAAGGGGCTAAACATCCAAAGCGCATCACCTCCGTGTTCGTCCATCAGCTGAACGGGCTTTTGACCTGTCCAGATGATGGGATGGCTTGCGGAAGGAGCAGATTACAAGATACACCATTCCTCCATTTTTGTCAAGACTAAAAATCTAACAATAACAAATAAAAAAACCGGCCACAAGGCGTGGCCAGGTATAGACTAGGCTCCCTAAGATTGGTCAGATGAACAGGATCGGCTCATCGTCGATTTCGGTGGCTTCAACCTGATGACTGCTTGGGAACCAGCGACCGCGCAGACGACGCACCACCAGAATCAGACGACCACAAAGACGACGCATCAGAGGCTCCTTCCAAGTAAGGCCTAGGACAGCGAAGAACGAAACATTGCAATATTATAAATTATGAACAGCCGCTTGTCAATACTATTTGATAAAAAAGCTTATTAAATTTATAAAAAAAGAAAAAATATGGCCAAAAATATTAATACCAGCAAAATTATCCAATAATATCAGGGCTAATAATATCCAGGGGCCATTGACTGCCAAGCGATGTTTAAAATCAGCATACCTATCCGATAAAACAGCAAATAAAACCTTGGATCCGTCCAAAGGCGGCAAAGGAATCAAGTTAAAAACCCCCAAAACTAAGTTGATTAATATTAAACTCAATAAAAATAGAGATAATAAATTATTCGCCGGCAAAAAAGGATATAAAATATTATAGATAATAATAAAAAATATAACACTGACAAAATTGGCAACTGGACCAGCCAAAGATACCGCCGTCTCCCCCCATTTGCGCCAACGCAAATTGTAAACATTTACCGGCACTGGTTTGCCCCAGCCAAAACCAGCCAGAAGTAGCATCAGGGTGCCAAAAAACTCCAAATGAGCTAAAGGATTTAGAGTCAGGCGCCCCTGATAGCGGGCCGTGGGATCACCTAAACTATAAGCTGCCCAAGCATGAGAAAATTCATGCACAGTCAAAGCATAAACCACTGCCAAAACTGATACGAGTACTGCTTGAGGGCTCATTGATAGGGCGTTAAATAGCATACTTTACAAAAATAAATATTTATGTTAATATCTGAAAACGTTGTTAAATCATTATAGCAAAAGTCAATAAAAAACTAAAGTTTTATATTATATGGCTAAAATGTGTGAAATTTGTGGTCGTCAAGCAATCATCGGCAATAGCCGCAGTCATTCCCATATTGCTAATCGCCGACGCATGAACATCAATCTGCAAAGAAAAAAACTAGCCGGCCAGAAACTGATGGTCTGCACTTCCTGCTTAAAAACCCTGAATAAGCTTGCTAAACAAGCTAAAGTTTAAAATATTTAAATCCGCTAGTCATAACCCCTCCCTTCCTCCCCTTAACAGGGGAGGAGTTTTAAATAAAAAATCTCCCTGTCAAGGGAGATTTAGGGGGTTATGGCCAGCGGTTTTTTGTTTATAAACAAAAAGACGCCTTGACCGTTTATATTCGCATCAGGCGTCCTTTTGCAAGTCATCTGGCATAGTTTGCATAATTAATAGTAAACCGCAACACGCGACGACTACCAGCTCTGCCCTCTAGACAATAGCTAACCCCATTTTTTAAAGTGGGTGTCCGCAAGCCAAGACCACGATCTTGGTCTGATTTGGATTCCCAAGGGTTAAGGTTGTAGAATTGCGTATACTGCCTAAAAAGAACAGGGCCTATTTTTAATATAGCACATCTAAAATCGGCTAGCAAGAAAATGAAAACCGGCCAAAAGCTCAGAGGCGTGAGCTTTTGGCCGAACGCAAATAAAAAATAAATTTATCTATTCTTTTATGGTAATGGTGTGCCGAGTGTAATCCGGATGATAATCTTGCAATTCAAAATCATTGAACCAAACACCAATTTCCTGGGCAGCTTCTTCAATATTAGCCGAGGCATGTATTAAATTAAAAATACCTATTTCATTAGCATCAGCATAAGTAAAAGATACATGAGCGTAGTCGCCCCGGATAGTGCCGGGCGCGGCTTGTTTTGGTTCTGTTGTGCCAACCATCTTGCGCACTACCTCGACAGCCTCAACACCCTCTATGGCAATGGCGATAATTGGGCCAGAAGTAATCATCTTGATCATCCGCTCTCTGACTTTTTCGCCACGTCTCCTAGACACATCTTCTGTATAGTGCTTCATAGCCGTGTCTTTATCTGACCAGACCATTTTTAAACCAATAATTTTTAAACCGGTTCGCTCAAAACGATGCAAAATCTCCCCCACCAAGCCGCGGTTGACAGCGTCTGTCTTTAATAATACTAGAGTTCTTTCAATGCTTTCACTGTGTTGTGCCATAAATTTATATACTTAAGATTAAATTTACCCCAGCATTTTTCAAGGGCTAGGGTAAATGCGAAAAATTATTAAGTAAAAATTATTTTTTCAAATTAGCGATTTCTTTTTTGACCGCGGCCACGACCTCCGAAGGGGTGATATTGGCTTTCACTAGATAGCCGACTGCACCCAGCTGCTTGCCACGCTGTACATCTTCATCTTGACCGAGATTAGTCAAAAGCATCACTGGAATATTTTTGGTATTTGGATCTTCTTTAAGAGTTTTTAAGACCGAGAAGCCATCCATCTTGGGCATAATGATATCCAATAAAATAAAATCCGGCTTCATGCTTTTGGCCATTTCCAAGCCTTGGGCTCCATCCAAAGCTTTAACCAAATCAAAGCCATCATTTTTAAACTTGACTTCGTACATATTAGCTAGCATTTCTTCATCTTCAATCAAAAGAATTTTGATTTTTGCGTCCGCCATAATATAAATATGTTAAATTTTTAGTGCTTTAATTATAGGATAAATACGATAAAATGGCAAGAAAAAAACAGGGAGCCCCCACAGGTGTGGTTGCTCCCCCGGTTAGCCCCCGCTTGGGGGCTTTAGGCAATGACCGTAGTGTCACGCTCCAGCTGGCGCACGGCCGACTGGTAGTCCTGCCACCACAGAATGGCCGTATCCGGCGATCCGCCGACAGACTCGGCCAACAACGGAGCCGCCCGAGAGCCCATCAGGAAAGGCAGGGGTCCGGCGTTATCACCGGCCTGGTGTTGCCGTGGAATAGCCGCCTCGTACGCCGCCTTGTCGGCCGCTGCCGTTGCGTACGTCACGCCGGTCTGGACCAGGGCGATCTGCTCGAACTGCTGAACCAACGGCTGCTCCGCGAGATTTGCACAGCTGGCCGTGGAGTTCTGCTCCGTGCCGATGATCAGGGTGTAGGGCGCCGCCTGAGCCACACGCGCTGCGGGCATCGTCAGCGCCGCACCTGTCGTGATGATCGTGGTCTCGCCCCACACACTACCGGGTGTGGGCTGCTGTACCGCCAACGCGACGGTTGCGCTGACCAGGATCAGGATTGCGGCCACCACAGGTGGCCAACATCGTCTCATGGTTCCCTCCTTGATCGGGCCGTGATTTCAGCTGGTATAAAATTGAGATACCAGCACCTCGGTTAAACGCCTCCTTTCTGGTTGGAAACACCTCAAGTGTACGTTTTTCTATAAATATTATACTCTCTATATAATGCTAAATCAAGCTCAAAAGAAAGGAAAAAGCCCGCCGCACCGATATAAACAAAAAGTCAAATAAAAAACAGGGAGGCCTTGTGACCTCCCCTGGGACTACGCCCTCACTTGGGCTACGTCCCCTTCCCCACGTGGCGCTGGTTGCCGGCGACCTTCTTCTTGGCCTCCTGCTTGTGATTGCGGCGACGCTTCTTCATGGCGATCCTCCTTGAGGGCATAGCCCTCCCCCGCGTCCTAGCCCCCTGGGGGCGGACGCTCACTGGCCACGATGCCGCGTCTAACGCGGCTGATCCTCTTGCCCTGAAAAGGTAACGTCAATAGAGCATGGGATTTTGGAACGCTCCTTCCTGTGTGGATCCCACTAGGGATGAATCTTGACGCCGACCTTTACCCGAGGGCAAGCAGGCACATTTATTATATCAAAACAAGGAAATAAAACAACTATTTTATCCGCCAGCTCTGACCGTCAGATAACACTGTAATAGTGCCAAAATCCTTGGTTTGCCTAATATCGCAAGCTGCTTTTTGCAAGCGATCAAGGGCATCTTTACTGGGGTGGCCAAATTTATTATTCGCCCCAACTTCAATTATACAAAGCTCTGGTTTTACTTTGGCCAAAAAATCGGCTGACGATGAATACTTGCTGCCATGATGGCCGACTTTTAGTACTTCCGAATCTAGGACATAAACACTGGACAAAATTTCTGCCTCCTGCTCGGCCGGCAAGTCGCCGGTCAGCAAAAAATCCACATCACCATACGACCAGCGCACTACTAGCGATTTGGCATTATTGGCAAGCTTATCAGCTTGGCTGGCAGACAACACTACTCCACGCAGCTGATTATCAATATTTATTTTTTCCCCTTTCTTCAGAATCTGCACCGCTATACTTTCCTGCTCTAAGGTCCGCTGCCAGGCAGTATAATTAGCATTAGCTTTATCTGGCAGATAAGAAGCAAAAATATGCTTTACTTGATATTTTTTTAATAATTGTATGGCGCCGACATAATGATCATCATCCCAATGAGTGATAAACAAATAATCAATCCGTCTTTCCCACCAGGGCAATTGATCGGCCAGCTGATAAAGTAAACTATTGTCCGGACCGCCATCAACTAAAATATTTACGCCTTGGGTGGTACGCAATAAAATCGCGTCTCCCTGCCCGACATCCAAAAAACTCACCTGCAAATATTTCTGCGCTTGGTTCAAGGACCACAGCAAACAAACCAATCCCAGAAAAATAAAACTTGTATAAATTCTAATCTGTCGAGCGCTCATATGGCTTTATAATCAAAGTAATAACTATCATAAGTATCAGGCTGGATAAAAAAATCGGCAGAGAAAAATTATCAATAGTCAAATACGACCAAGAGCCGCCGCCTAAATTTTTTATCAGCCAAAACATCAGTTTTATAAGCAAGCCAAGGGGCCAGCCCAAAATTTGACCAAACTGGCCACCAAAAATAGCCACCATTAAGCTCAAAATCAAAATCGGCGGAAACAGCGGCAAGACTAAAAAATTGGCCAGGGGCGAAACTAAAGAAAAAATA
The DNA here is from genome assembly GCA_041650755.1 of Patescibacteria group bacterium. Taxonomy (GTDB): domain Bacteria; phylum Patescibacteriota; class Patescibacteriia; order UBA1558; family GWA2-36-10; genus JBAZKN01. The sequence goes on from JBAZKN010000001.1 coordinate 317,791, forward strand.
TGAAAATAATAAAGCACCAACGGCCAAGTAAAGACCTGGGCCGCCAGAGTCACTGCCAAAACTTCTTGCCAAGCAAAAGGGTTAGGCAGTTTAGCCAGCATATTTTTAAATAAAGGCACGTACCAAATAAGACCCAAGGTTGCTGAAAATGAAAGTTGCCAGCCGATGTCATAAAGTAAAATATATGGATTTACCAGCACCATCACATCGACCAGAAACAATAGGCTATAAACCGACAAAGCTGGCCGACCCAAACTTGGGCCCAATAAAACTAAAAGTATCATGGCTGTTGAACGCAAGGCAGGGCTGATAAACCCCAATAAATAAAGGTAAAGAAATAGAACTGCCGCTAAAACCCAAAAAATATGCTGGCGTTTGAGGCCCAAAATCTGTAAAAGCCAATGAAAAAACCAAATAATCACTACCATATGCAGGCCGGAAATAGATATTACGTGCGTCAGGCCAGTGTGGCTAAAAAGTGGCGTCAGGTATTTAGGCATTTCTTGGCGAGAATCCAAAATAATCGCCTTAGCAAAAGCAGCTGCTGGATCAGATATATTTTTATCCAAATTGTCCAAAAAATATTGCTTGCTTTTACTTAAAAAATCAAGAGGCCTTGCTTGGTGTCCTAAATATTTGATGCTCGTAGCCGGACAAGTCGCCAAAATATTGTCTTTGGCTAAATATTTTGGATAATCAAATTGGCGACCACTGCCAGAATCGATTTTCTCCGGCTTGAATAAGCGACAAGACAAGCCTAAACTATCACCCACCTGATAATCCGGATAAAGGGGCGCATAGACTATGATTTTTCCCGGTAATTTTAGGTCAGGTGATTTGACCAAAAGCTGCCAGCCGTCCAGACGCTTATCAGCATCCAATACAAAGGCTGAAAAAGTATATTTTTGTTCATAAACAAACTGCTGCGCTAAAATTTCCGGCTGGATAAAATAGTAAATTCTTAAAAAAGCCGCTAAGATCACTAAGAGCAGAAAAAAATAACGGCGCCAAATAGATAAAATCAATGTTAAAACAAAAAACAGCCAGATATACAGAACATTAGCTGGCCAAATAAAATCAAATAAAAGCAAAAATAAATTTGCACCTAAAAAAATAAGACTAAACAGCAGGAAAAATTTACTTTTCGCCATCCTCTATTCGCTTTTCTTGTTAACTTTAGCCCAAATGGGCTAAACATATTTAAGCGCAAAAATAAAGTTTTGTCTAGTTGTCTAATACTTGCGGATCAAGCGGCACACCGGCCAATAAATAACCATTGTGTATATGATTATCCACTGACCATAAAATATTATTTAGCCAAATATCCCCAGCCAGAGCTGCTGAGTCAGACAAAAGATAGCTTTCTATACGGCCGCCCGGCTTAATATCGTCTATCCTGGCCAAAAGCTTGACCTGACTGCCGGCATTACCGACACGAATCGGCTGGCTGGCTGCCAATTTAGCAATGATTTTATTATCCTTAAAAATAATATCAGCTGCTTGCTCCTGCCCGTCAACCATCAGCTGCATTTTGGCGATAGCCAAATTTTTCACATCTGCCTGCCAGCTCAATTTCTGAATAGCCAGATCATTACTACCAAGGGTCTTGACTTGAAAATTATAAATCAAATTCCAGCCCTTGGTAAGTTTTTTGTCTATTGGCAAGCTGGCGAATTGCAAAAGGTCATCCTGAACATGAACGCTACCCAAGGCCAAGGTCTTATCCAATTTTATATTTTGGCCGGAAACAAAACCCTGCCCGCCGGCATCACGCAAAGAAAAATTATAATCGCCTGCTGATAAGCCATCGGCTATCAAGCTAAGTTCTAATAGCTGCTGGGTACTAAGCACCAATTTCTTAGCTAAAATAAAATCCAACTTATCGTCCACCGGCTGACTGGTGGCTATCGTTTCCTGGCCAAGCAGCAAGCTAAACTCTGCCTGATCTAGGTTTTGGCCTGCAACCAAAAAATGCAAGTCATTTAAATCTACTATTTCTGAATCGGCTGCTAAGAAAAAATTGGCTACGCTTGACTGTCCGGTAGACAAAATGTTCTTTGACTCCGGAGAATTATTGTAAGCCACTAATTTGCCGCTGGCTACTATCATAGTAGTGCCGCCGCGCAAAGGAAAATCAGCTTGGGGAAAAATCTGTTCATTTTGATGATAAACAACTAAGGAATGATTATCAAACAAGCTAAACTGCAAAATATCACCAACCAACAAACTACCACTATCAGACAAAACTAGATCCAAAACATTATCGCCGGCCGGCAAGGTATAATTATTCAGCTCAAAATAAATATTGCCCTCTTCATCAACCGAACTAAGCTGACCAATCTGAATATTATGGTGATACAGTTTAAGATTAGCCAAAACATCGCTATCATAAACGCCGCTAGCGGCTATTTTTAGAAGCTGTAAATTTACCGGCAAAGATGATTTTACCAATAAACTAAAAACTGGCACCGGAGATGTGTGCACTACTGTTTGCTTGGCATTTTGATCAGCCAAAAGCAAAATAATCGGCACCGGTTGCTTGGCAGCTTGAGTCCGGGGACCAATATTAACTGCGCTTAAAACAAGTGCACCTACCACTAGGAGCAGCAAAAGCAGCCAATATATCTTCAATTTTGTTGGTTTTTTTCTAATCTTTATTTCTGGTAATGGCCCCAGGTGTTCAAACATAAAATACCTATAGTGAAACTATAGATATTATACTATAAAATCAAAGAAAAATAAATGAAAAATAATTATTGGGAATGCAAATTAGCTTTGATAAACGGCCACAAGTCACCGGCCAAAACTTTATTAGGATCACTTGATTCATGATTTGTCCGATGGTCTTTGACCATTTTATAGGGATGCAAAACATAGGAGCGAATCTGGTTTCCCCAGGCCGCTTCGGTGTATTCTCCTTTTAGCGCTTGCCGCTCTGCCTCTTGTTGAGTATCATAATATTTTTGCACTTTGCTGGCTAGGTACGCTAGAGCCTGATTTTTATTTTGCAGCTGCGAACGCTCATTTTGGCACATGGCTACTATGCCAGTCGGTAGATGGGTAATGCGTACCGCCGAGTCAGTGGTATTGACGGATTGACCTCCATGACCAGAAGAGCGATAAGTTTCCACTTTGAGATCAGCACTATTTAGCTTAACTGCCGTCCCCTCTATCTCTGGCAAAACTTCTACCATGGCAAAAGAAGTGTGCCTGGCATGATCAGCGTCATATTCGGATAAGCGCACCAAGCGATGCACGCCGGCTTCGTTTTTAAAATAGCCGAAGGCATAGGGGCCGCTGATTTTGAAAGTGGCACTCTTGATCCCCGCCTCGTTACCCGCTGAGCGAGATAAATATTTTACTGTATAACTATTTTGTTCAGCGAAACGCAAATACATCCGCTCCAGCATCTCGGCCCAATCTTGGGCATCTACGCCGCCCGCCCCGGCAAAAATATTAATAATGACTGGCGACTGATCATACTGACCGGATAAAAATCTCACTTCTGACAGCCGAGCAAATTCTACCTGTAAAGCAACTAGATTTTTTTCTAGATCAACCTGTAAAAAATCTGCCTGGCTATCTTTGGCCAAAATAATTAAATCCTGAGTTTTTTTAAATAGGTCTTGCCAAGCAATTATTTCTTGTTCTAGATTACCCGCTTGTTTACTGATTAAAGCCGCTTGATTTGGGTCAGACCAAAAATCAGGAGCCGACATCTGCTCTTTTAGGACTTGCAATTTTGCTTGTTTGTCGGGAAGATTTAGCTTATTAAAAATTTCACTGACACTCTGTAATAACTCTTCGATTTGTCGTTTTAGTTCTTCCACAAATTATTATTTAATTTTTATATTTATCAAGAGTAATCTTGACGTCGTGCGTCTTATCTTTTGACCAAACTTTGAGGGTAATGGTATCGCCGGGACTAAATTTACTAATAGCTTCAGCTAAATCATATTGCCCTGTTAAATCTTTACCATTGACAGAAACTATAATATCGCCTTCGGCTAGACCAGCCTTATCAGCCGGCGAGCCTGATACTACCGCCGCATCCGAACTTTGGCTGCCATGCACTAGTAACGCCCCCTGATCAAGCGGTAAGTTGTTTTGCTGCTTAATTTCAGCCGTTATCATTTGATAACGCACACCCAAATATGGCCTGATAATCTGCCCGTTTTTCTGAACGCTAGCGATTATTTGTTTTAAAGAATTTATGGGTATAGCAAAGCCAATCAACTGGCCTTGACTGGAAACAGCTGTGTTTATGCCGATTACTTCGCCGGATAAATTGAGCAATGGACCGCCAGAATTACCGGGATTGATAGCTGCATCGGTTTGGATAACATTTTTTAAGCTCTCTGAGCTGCCGGCGCCATCATCAGCCACAATGCTGCGGCCAATGCCGGAAACCACGCCTACCGTCACTGTGTTGCTGAATTCAGCTAAAGCATTACCGATGGCTATCACTGACTGGCCAATGACCAATTTATCTGAATCACCCAAAGTAACGACTGGTAAATTTTTAGCTTCAATCTTCACAACACCGACATCATTAAAAGAATCAACGCCAACTACTTTGGCCTCATACTCCTGACCGCCATTTAATATCACGGAATATTTGGCCGCACTATCGGCTATCACATGCCGGTTGGTCAAAATCAGGCCATCAGCAGAAATAATAAAGCCTGTAGCCCCGCCAACTTTTTGATAATTGGGGCTAGTGTTTGGTTGAGTATTTTGCGGCTGGACAAACATCCAGTCTGGAAAAAAATTAAAAAAAGGATTAACCTGGACATTCTGGCTAATATCTTTCTTGATCACAATGGACACAACCGATGGAGAAACTTTTTTCACCACATCGGCGACCGACAAAGTGCCCAAATTATTGCCGGAGCCGTTCAAACTGGGAGCGTTTATTTGCTGTAGCTCATCATTGACTACTGCCGGTAAATTTCTATTTACCATCCAAGGCCAACTACCTACATAATTGACCACCAGCCAAGCTCCGAATAAACCACCCAAAATTGTGCTAATTATAATAATTAGAAAAGTATCAAAAAATTTCCTCATATATTATCAAATATTATGATTTATTTGCAAATTTGTTGAATCAAAATTTCCCGCTTTTGCGGATCACACAAGGTCTCGATCACTGAAGAAGTCTGACTATCGTTCAATTGGCTGACATTCGTGTTATTTCCCATAGTTTGATCTTGAGCCAGATCCAATTTCAATAACTTCAAGGCGGGCTGTAAATAAGCGGCGTACTGCTTAACATAAGGAGAAATATAGATGACACCAAAGACAATCGGCACCACTATCACTATCCACTTAATAATGTTCATGGTCGTGCCCCAGAAAAAATGGCGCTCTATCTTACGCAAACGCTTATCCAATATTTCTAGGCTGGCTTGATTTCTTTCTAAAAGATCACGAAGAGGATCATTTTCCATATTTTTTTCGTCTTATCTTTTTTGGTTTATTTCTCTTGTTTTGCTTGAGCAAATGTTGCAGCTCGGCCTGAAAAGTTTTTGCATCCTTAAATGATCGATAAACTGAAGCATAGCGAATATAAGCCACCTGGTCAAAGGCGCGCAAGCGCCTCATAACAATCTCGCCAATATCGTGAGAAGTAATCTCGCTACGGCTTGTTTTTTGAATGTCGCGCTCTATTTCTCGTATTAACCTCTGAAAATTATCTTCAAGATAGGGGCGTTTTTCCAAAGAAGTGCGCAAACCGCGCATCAATTTTTCACGGCTATAATTTTCTCGACGGCCGTCACGCTTGATTACCACCAAATCCAGGATCTCAATCTCCTCCAAAGTGGAAAAACGGTAGTGGCATTTTTCACACAGACGCCGGCGCCTAATGCTAAAACCCTCGCCACTTAAACGAGAGTCTATCACTTTGGTATCAAGTTTATTGCAAACTGGACAATTCATTCTATGCTCTGTTCACTAACGATCTTTTATTTTTTTCCTCAAGAAAGCCGGGATATCAAGCTCCTCTTCCTCCTTGGTCTTAGGCACCAGCTCTAGCTCTTCTTCTGGCTCGGATTTCTTCTCAAATGCTCGACGCACTGTTCTATCTTCGACAGTTTTAGTAAAAGCCTCCGGATAAGCCGTATTCATGGCTTGGCGAGGAATTTCTCCTTTAGTTTCAACATTTTTCTTAAAACCAGTAGCAATCACGGTAACTTTGACTTCGTCGCCTAAAGATTCGTCAATCACTGCGCCAAAAATAATCTTGGCCTCTGGGTCACAATGAGCAGTAATCACTTCAGCTGCTTCGGAAACTTCAAACATAGTCAAATTTGAACTGCCGGTAATAGTAAACAAAACGCCAGTAGCGCCATTGATCGACAATTCAAGTAAAGGACTGTCAATGGCGGCTTTGGCTGCTTCTTTGGCCCTATCCTCTCCACTAGCCTTACCAATACCCATCAAAGCCGAACCGGCTTGCCTCATAATGGCTTTGACATCGGCAAAATCAACGTTGACTAGGCCCGGTACAGTGATCACTTCGGAAATGCCTTGGACGCCCTGTTTTAGCACCTCATCAACTATAGAAAAAGCATCCAATAAAGAGGTTTTTTTATCAATAATCTGTAAAAGTCTATCATTGGGGATAGTAATAATAGTGTCTACCTTATCGATTAATCTATCCAAACCCCGCTCAGCAATATCGCGGCGTTGCACACCCTCAAAAGTAAAAGGCTTGGTCACCACAGCTACTGTTAAAGCGCCCAATTCTCTGGCAATATCAGCAATCACCGGTGCCCCGCCAGTACCAGTGCCGCCACCCAAACCACAAGTAATAAAAACCATATCAGCCCCGGACAAGGCGGACATAATATCCTGCTCATTTTCTTCAGCGCTCTTCAAGCCCAAATCAGGATCCATGCCGGCTCCCAGGCCCCTGGTGGTATTACGACCAATATGTATCTTGTTGCCAGCTTGCGAATGGTGCAAGGCTTGAGCATCAGTATTGACGGCCACAAATTCTACGCCTCTAATCTTGGCGCTAATCATGCGATTGACTGCCGAATTGCCAGAACCGCCTATACCAACTACTTTGATATTGGCAAAAGTCTCAACCGGTGGCAAAACTTCTTTTATGTTTTTCTTCAGCATGCACTTTATATTTAACTAGTACTAATTTATGAGGGCCAAATAGACTTAAAAATATTTTTTGTTTTATTGCCAAGTTTCTTAAAAATATCTGCCCCAGGCAAATAAGCGGCTTTTTCCATATTCCTATCAGCCCAAATCACCAAGCCTAAAGCCGTAGTATACTCCGGATCATTTAGTTTATCAATAGGAAAATCGTGATTTACCGGCAAGCCTAAAAATACCGGTAGATCAAATACCTGCTTAGCTAAATCTACAATCAAAGATAATTTTGAACCACCACCAGTCAAGATAATGCCGGCTGGCAACTTACCGGCCCGATCAATTTTCTTTAGTTCTTCGTTGACCAGCTCAAAAATTTCTGACATCCTGGCCTCGGCAATGGTAGCAATATCTCGTTTATAAACGAAAGTGCCTTTTTTCTCGTCCTCTGAATACTTATGCAAATCAACCTCGTCCCGCTTTGATATATCGCCAACTATAGCTTGAGCATGATCAAGCTTTACTGCTTCCGCCGTCATCACTGAGGTCTTGAGGCCGATGGCCAGATCATTGGTGATATGACCGGCGCCAACTGGCAAAACAGCCGTATGTAAAATATTCCCCTCTTCAAAAACCGCCAAGGAGGTGGTCGAAGCGCCAATATTGACTACAGCCACGCCCAACTCTTTTTGCTTGTTGGTCAAAACCGCTTCGGCGGTTGCCAAAATAGAAAAAACAATATACTCAATATCAACGCCCGTGCGATAAATACATTTAGTCAAATTTTTGACTTGCGCTGACATGGCCATCACCACCTGAGTCTCTACTTCCAATCTAACGCCTGTCATGCCTATTGGCTCCCTGATGTTTTTTTGGTTATCAAGATTGTAGCTAATTGGCAAAACATGCAAAATCTCATAATTGGGCATAATGGTAGTGCTTTCAGCTACCTCTAAAGCACGCTCAATATCAGAGTTTTCCACTTGTTCATTGGCCTTGGCAACAGCCACTACTCCCCTACTATTGACAGTCTTGATGTGCGTACCGGAAATACCTACTACAATTCTATCAATCCGGGTGGCTGTCATGCGTTCGCATTTCTCTAAAGCTTCGGCAATACTGGAAACCGCCTCTTCAATAGAATTGATACTGCCGCGGGTAATACCGGTCGCCGGTGTCTCGGCCACGCCGATAATCTTCAAACGCCCATCACCCAAGCGCTGGCCCATAACCACCCTGATCGCCTGTGTGCCGATGTCTAAACCAGTAATAATGTCTTTGCTTTTGGCCATCTAAAAAATTATTATTATGATACTTAATTATAACTAAATTAAACTAATTTGCCAAATTGATTGATAATACACTTTTGTCTTATTTCCAAAAAATAATCAAACCAATCACTACTGCAAAACCAGCCACCAATAATACCATGCCAGCCAATAAGTCCTTGATTTCTTTAGCAAAATTATGGGTTTTGGGCGCCAGCATATCTACCAGACGTTCAATAGCTGCATTGAATATCTCTAAAGCTAAAATCAGGGCGATCACCAATAAAAGAGCTATCCACAAAGTACGGCTCAAACCATAAAATCCAGCAAATAAAATAACCGCTAAAGCAAAACAAAGGTGAATTCGAAAATTACGCTCACTGCTAATCATGATTTTTAAGCCGTGCCAAGCAAATTTAAAACTTCGCCACCATCTAGCCATAAATTAATTTAATAATTTTAAAATTTTCGCCTCCCAATCGCTTTGTTTTTTAAATTGTGCCTTATTGCGTTCATGATCAAAACCCAATAAATGTAGGATCCCATGAATGGTTAGGATTTTCAGCTCTTTACTGAGGCTGTGCTGCTGCTGAATCGCCTGCCTTTTGGCTTGAGTTGGACAAATGACCACTTCCCCCAAAAAATTTTTATCTTGCCAGGCAAAGGATAAAACATCTGTCACTTTATTATGCCGCCGATAAACTTTATTTAAAGATCTGATTTCTTTATCTGACACCAGAGCCAAGGAAACATCTTTTTCAACCTTAAACTGCCGACGGATAATCTTTCCCAATTTTTTTACCCATGATAAATCCGCTCGCCAGCCCCGCTTGTTGACATATATCATCTATTTTACCATTAATTTAAAACTGCCCAATATCATATTGAAAGTCGCCATAAAGTTCCTATCAGCCGTTGTATCGTAAATAATGGTGTAGACATTATCATAAGTCACCAATAGAACCTGCCGACCATCTTGGCTGCGCAAAGCTGGCCGACTAGCCACGCTAAAATTCTCCATATCCTGATTATTGCTGTATAAAGTCTTCCGCCAATCTGCCAGCTCCAAATGCTCTGTATTGGGTACCACACTAATATCCATAGTTTCACCAGTGCCAGCATCAGATATCAGGCTCACTTGGCTGCGATCTTCATTTAAGCTCTTTACTAGCCAGGCTTTAGGATACAATAATTCATAACTAAAGCTACTATTAGTATATTTGCTGACCAAACCGGAATCGGATAATCTGCCACCGCTTACCAAAGGATTATATAAGCTGACTATCTCCTGCCCGTCCGAATATCCATCTTTATCAGTATCGGCCACTTGAGAGTCAGTCTTATACAGCGTCTCCTCTAAATCAGTCAGGCCATCATTATCAATATCAAGATTGACGATAATTGGTGTTTGATTGGTATTGTCATTTATATTGACGCTAAAATTGCCGTTCTGGTTGCCATTTTTATTATTGCTCTCATTTAGATTTTCATTGATGTTTGCCTTGCTATTATTCACATTACTATCAACATTTGTGTTAGCATTGGTGGTAGTATTGTCAGTTGGGGTGGTGTTTTCTGGCTTTATTTGATATTTAGTCAAAAACCAAAGACTGCCGCCAACCAACAAACCTAAAAATATCACTAACAAAACCAAAGCCAGGGCTCCTCGCTTGGCTGGATTAGCGGCCGGTGCTTTGACAGCCACAAACTTATTGGGCATCACATAAACGTCGTCTTCTTTGAGGCTATATTTTTCTATACTTGGTTCGGTATTTGGTGGGGCTGTCTTTTTTTCTATTTTAGCCGGTTTTTTACCAAATATCATACTTTAATTATTGATATTCAAATCAATCGGCATAGTGCTAGTGGATAATTTACCAGCACCAAGTGGACTGAAACCATTTTTCACCTCTGTACCATCTGGATAGCTATCGCCATCAGTATCGCCAATCAAAGGATCAGTCTGCCATATTTCTACTTCCTCGCTGTCGGACAAGCCATCGCCATCAGTATCGCCAATCAATGGATTAGTCTTATAAACCTTCGCTTCATCGCGGTCAGACAGACTATCATTATCTGTGTCTGGATTTAGCGCATCAGTTTTGAGATCTGTTTCCTCAACATCAGTCAAACCATCGGAATCAGAATCAGACACATCTGCCGGCGTATTGGTATTTTGGCCAATATTGTTTTCTGGATTTAAATTGGTGTTTAATACCGGCGTATTGGTATTGGTAGTGAGGCTGGGCGCTTTTTTCATGACCAAAAAATAATAAGCAGCTGCTCCGCCGGCCAAAACCAGCAAAACCACTACCAAAATCACCACTAATCTAGCTGTCTTGCCGCCTTTGGCATCGGTCACCAACATTTGCTCTGGCGTAAAATTTCCAGTAGTCACATTTGGCGACCAGGCAGTATTGGGCACCGGCTTCATTTTACCTGACTGCACAGCGCTAGCTTTGTCGGCTGTCGGCATTTGATTATTTGTATCAACATCAGCAAACATATCAGTCACTGGTTGGGGAGTGGCTGGAGCTTGGGTGTTGCCTTGGGGTACGCCAGCATTGGGCGCATTCTGTTTTAAGTCATCAAACATACATTTTACTTATTGATTAATAAAAATAATTAATTATTGGGTAAAGTGCAATCCATAATACCATCGCCATTGCCATCGCAAAAAGCAGAATTTACTATGCGCATAATATTTGTATCCCAGCCAGTATTGTCGGTGATTAGGCTACCGCCTGTATCGTTGGCCACATTGGTAGCCGCTTCGACTGCCGGAGTATAGGTATTAAAGAAAACCGGACTAATATGGATATTATTATCAATTGCATTTTGCACGGCATCATACAACCAACCGCTAGTCACGCCCGGACCGTAGTTGTCGTCATTGGTAAATATAGTGCTGTTGCCGCCACACCAGGCATACTCATCGCTGACCGGCACTATAATACGTTGATAATCATTTATCCATTGATAAGCTTCGGCTATCTTAGCAGTGGCATAAGCCCAATTTTCTATATTGCCGGCATATTCATCCTGCACCACACAATTGCCAGTTGCCGGATAAGTCATGTCTGTACAATTATTAGCTACTACCGTTGAGGCAATATCATTGGTACTAGCATCATAAAAACTTCTGACCCTAATTACATTTGGTGCATTGACAGTCGGCAAAGTACAATTTGGCACCAAAGTATTAAAAGTAGTAACAGATCCTGGTAATTGGATGGTATTATAATAAAAATATTGCGGGCAATCTGTGCCATCGATATCCAACTCATTGACTGTAAAAATAGTGTCAATATTGTCGGCCATACTAGGCGTCAAATTATTACTGGGGCTATCGCCTAAAGGCATTATAGTGAGGCGAAAATTGACATTATTATTCTGCAAACTGTTGATCACTGAACTCAAAGAGTCGCAAAATTGATCGGCAGCCGTGGACATACTGGCCGACATATCAAAAATAAACACCGCATCCACTCTTTTTTCTATAGTGCCAGAACCATAATCACAAGCCTCGCCATAAGAGCTCTCCACCGTACCATTACCGCACCAGCCGCCGCTAGTCTGACAGCTGTTATCACAAACATATTGGCTAGTCTGTGAAGATTGGTCTGGTGAAATAGAATAATTTAATGAATCACACACTTCGCCGGCATTAATGGTGCTATTTTGGCCATTTTCCACCGTCCCATTACCGCACCAGCCGCCGCTAGTGGGTGTGCAGCGATCATTAGTCGCATCGCTGGTCATGCGGCAAGCATACTGATTATCGACATTGGATTGGGCTGGAGTAGGTCGAATAGCTAAATTAGTATCACAAATTTCTCCGAAATTACTCTGAACAGTGCGATCTCCGCAATAAGGCTGACTGACAAAATCACAGGCTTGAGAACAAGTGTAGGCTGCATTCGGTATTGGCGCTGGCTCACCAGTAGCTTGATTGGTGTCTGGTGTTATATAGCTGGCATAATCACATCGCTCTGCCTGCACGCAAACACCGCTACCACACTGACTACTGTTTGTACAGGCTTGACTAGGATTATTACTACAAATACTAAAATCTTGAATAATACCATCACCGCATTTTCCTTGATAGGGGGTACTTATATCTACATCGCAAACAACACGACAAGTATTATTACAACGAGCATTACCATTTAAAGTGCAATCCCAATTGGCCAAACCGCTGGGGTTTGCTGAACCGTCACATTGCTCTACCCCCTGAGCCCAGACACCATCACCACAGGCAGCCGCCGGATAATTTGAACCCAAAAGCGTACAAGTGGGCTGACAAGAATTAGTTGGGCAAGTCAAAGTATAGCCAGTGCCACAACTATAAACGACATTATTATAAGTAATGACGCCATTAACTGATTCGCAACGTTCATAAGCCGTTTCCAGACTATTGTCTCGGCAATAACCGCCGCATTGACTTTCTGTCAATGGTGTAAGTGGCGCATACCATCTGCACTCAATCAGTGCGCCAGTGTCGCTCAAAGTGCCGGGCGGATTGCAACCAAATTTTTGCTCATTCCACCAATCATGGTTACCTAAATCAGGCGTGGCATCGCATCTATAATCCAAATAACCGCCGTCACATTCTTCCCCGCTATCTATGATGCCATTGCCACAACTGGGATTACTGATATTAGCACCAGTACCATTACAAATATTATCTAAAGTGGCGCTCAATGGACTCAATAGACCACGCACACTAGTACCAGTATTGACCAGACTACTGGCAAAAGTAATGCCTGCCCAAGCCTGACTATCATATTCAAAATTGGCTGCCAAATTATAGCCACTGCCAGTATCATTGCGCTTATAATAATACAATAGTGAATCGGCTGGGCAATTAAAAGTAAGTGTAGACTCATTCCAACAAGTGTCCGGATCAAAGCCGTCCGCCGAGCAACCGTTAAATTGATTGATGGGGTCAACTGGCAAACTTTGGCTAGCTAAAGTCGAACCAAAGGTTTCCTGCCAAGATGGCCATTTGCTATTTGACTGGCCCCTGACAAAACTGCCGGCATTGAGCATGGGATAATAAGGCACGCAAGTCCCATTGCTTGGGCACTGACTATTGGTCACACAACTAATCTGAGCATTGGTACTACAAGCCTTATGGGCCACACCATAGTTATCCAATGACTTTTTGATTGATAAAAGATCCCCCAAACGTTTGGTATCGCGCCGTAATTTTAATCCCCTAGAATCACAAGAATAAGAACTACCTGATCGCACGCAATCAAAATTACTACTGCAAGTCTGGGTAGATAATACACCATCAAAACTGCAAAGGTTGCTTTGGCCGGTAGTAATATTTATATTCAGTTTAAAGTTGCCTAGAATCTGATTGACAATTTCTTGAGTATAAGGTCTAGCGCCGACATTATAAGATATAAGATATATATTTGTATACAATAACCCACCTGACAGATTAGTGGCTGCAATATAAGTGGTATTACCAACCTGTAAAGCCGGGTAGCCATCAACTTCTATCAAGTTACCAGTTTGATTTGGATTGGGGGCGTGCTGCCTATACCAATCACTGACTGACAAGTGTTCTGGATTGCCCATCACCCTGATACCGATAATGTCGATGCCAGATTGATCAGAGGCTATGGAGACGGCTATTGATGCGCCCCAGAAAATAACTGATGTTTGTGAACTGGTAGCCCCCACCCTATAAGCATAATTAACATCAACTTGAATACTTCGATCTATATAACTAGTCGAATCAGCCGGTAAGGCTACGGTAACTATTTCGCCGGTATTTACCTCTCGCCTTTCAACAACAAAACCGCTCTCTTGGTGCGTGCCGCCAGAAACATCTGTCCAAGTCAAAGATATGCCGCTAGCTGTAGCCGAAACTGCTGTCAAATTGGTAGGCGCTGAAGGGCTATTGACCGGCAAGCTCTCCTGGCTAAGCGCTCGAGGAGTAAATATCTTGGATAAAAATTTCAACCAATTTTTACCGTTTTCTTTTAACTGGCTCTTTGATTCAGCCAAAGCCAAACTGCCGAATAAATTACCGGCCCGCATAGTAATAGACGGATTAACAGTGAAAATAAATTCACCATCGGGCAAAACACCAACCGGATTGGGGCTAGTAGGCAAAGGCACATTTAAGCTGGGCAGAACCGTTTCATCATTGATCCCGGAATTCTGACAATAATAAGTAGAAAAATTATAATTATAAGAGCCTGTATAAGGTGCCCAGGGAAAAGCATTGAGATCTGGCCAGGGATTCTCACATAAAAATATGGTGATATTTGCGCTCACTGAAACCTGGCCTAAATTGATTTGATCAGACAGGTCTCCGTCTACAATATCGACTAGCAAAACTTCATCACCATTTTTATTTACTACGGTAGCAACCAAAGTATCAACATTATTACCAAATACTAAATCTAATAAATTATTGGGGGCGACATTTCTTGTACGCCAAGTAAAGTCTAAACCAGTAGAACTTAATTGCGTACCGCGCACATCATATGCCTTGGCCAAATATTGATGCTGATTACCGTCGGCGCTAATTGGCATCACATCTCCCGGGCAACGATTATGCGCACAGGTGATAATATCCGAACTTGGATCAATGGTGGCATAGCTGATGCGGCATACTTCTGTGCCGGTAGAAAATGTCCAAGAAAATTCAGCCGCCATATTCACATTTTCGATGCTAACTACTGTGTTGGCCACCACTGCTCGGTATGTTCTATTTGGCTGCAAATAGGGGCGGGGGTTAAAAACTGCCGTAGTGCGACCAGCCGCACTGCTGACAGATAAATAGCCGTCAACAGCCACTGGATTAGCCGCATTACTAATGTCATAAACTTTGATACCATCACGCAAAGACTGGGTATTCATTAATTCGGTGAATGTCACACTAATAGCCACGTTGAGACACTGATTAATACTGCCTTGAGGCGGATGATATTCATAAATCTCTGGAGCCGCGCCTTGATATAAAGATACCGACAAAAGATCATTGCTATTCGACGTGACACCTAGATCTGTCACGCGCACAGTGACATCGGTATTGTCGCCGTTATTTGCTCCGGGGGAAATAGTTACATAGGGTCTGGCTATATTATTTGGGCTCACCGTAGCCACAGTATGATCAATTGTATCCCAAGCATAGCTGCAGTTTTGACAATCTATCGGAATATTGGTACAAGCTTCATTACTGCCAAAAGTCAAAGCCTCATAAAGAATAGATTGGTTGCGACGAGTAGCCACAAAACCATAATCTGGTTCACGCTCCGGCACCACATCAACACTTGATACTACACAATCAGCCGGATTGCTGGCCATAGAAAATGTTCGTTCAAAGTTGCTGCCCAAAGTAGCCCCAGAAATGCTAGATACTGCGCCATTAACCGTCAAAGTATAAGTCTGCCCTAAATCAAACGGATAATGACCGACGATCACGCTTCGGTCACCATTCATCTGTGGCAAACTACCATCTGATATTAAATTACCACTGGAATCTGTAATACGAAAATTGGTTGGTGTCACCGAGCCAGTGCTCAAGGGACTGCTAAAATCTACCCTGACCTGTGAGTTTATACAGGCGCCATTACAATTTGGCCACCAGTTGATTACTGATAAGCTGCCGACATATAATGTATAATCAATATTCAAAATGGCCTGACCAGTAGCACTGTTGCCAGACTGATCCACCCGACAGCTGATATTGGTACTGCCAGTAAGATTGGTGGTACTGCCAGTACTAATAGCATTGACCGATTGTGTACCAGTGCCTACAGTAGCTATACTGGGCTGGCTAGATGACCAATTCCACTGACAATTAGTGCAACTCAACGGCTGACCGCCACAGATATCTGGATCAGATAATGGCGTGGCTGAAAAACCAACCAGTTGGTTTGTCCTGGTAGCTGTAGCAGTACTAGGTATAAGTTCTACGCTTTGAAATTGACAATTTTCATTGCCAACCGTAAAAGTCCAGGTGTAAGGTTCATCAAAACCATCATTATAAATATTTTGCAAACCAGTCAATATGCTCACTTGATAAGTATCCCCTAGAGTTAAATTGCCGTTATAATTCAATACCACCGAATTATCAGACCGATTCCAATCTAAACCAGTGATAGCCACCGTATTATTGTCTGTATCGCGAATAGCAAAGTTAGCGGGCAAAACTGTTGCCTCCAATAAAGCTGAATTAAAACGCACACCAATCTGGGGATTGTTGCAAGAATCAGTGCAGCTTGGCCACTGATCAGAAACATTAAGCTCGGTAATGGGAGCCGCTTGAGTGGTGATCCGCCAGCCATAAGTACAGCTTCTAATTGTTTCGCAGGAATCAGCGCAATAATTACCCACATCCCTGGGACAACAGGTACTATAACCCAAAGCCTGACAATCAGAGTCTCTGCCGCAACTGCCAACACTAAAATTCAAGGAATTACTGCTAGTAGCTGTCGATAATGCCCTAACTGGGCCACTTCGAGCATTTTCAGGTACCCGCGTCCTAATTTGGGAGTCTATCCAAAAGCTTGGGCTGCTGAAATCAGTCACTAATTGATTATCGTAATAGCTGACCTGATAGGCGTTATTGCCAAAATTATCCCCAATCAAATCAACCTGATTGCCGGGCTGGCCATTATCGGGATAAAGAGCACATAGACCAGGCCGCAAAGTGCTGGTATTGACCAAAAAATCTTTAGGATCACTTTGTCTGGCATCAGACCTGACCACTGTGACTGGATAAGTAACATTGATCGGCAAAGTATCTGGAACTTTCACTATAATCTGACTATCTCTCCAAAAAGTAGTAGAACATTGTATAGGAAAAGCAAAACTGCCCGGAGTACTGCCAAACAAGACTGTGCTTTGGCCGGATACATATGAACCAAAGTTAGCGCCCCTAATAGTCACATATTGATTGTGGGGGCCACTGCCCGGATCAATCTCTGCAATTACCGGCTCACCATCCAAGGTGGCTGACACGTAAAAGGGATATGGATTGCTAAGTTCCGTACCAGAGTTGATCTGTATACCGACACTACCTGGCTGCAAATTTGGTACAGTTGAAGCAGCTTGATCAAGGGTTGTGTTAATAGCAATATCATACCCGGGTATGCCCCCATAAGTGACCTGATCGCCCGTATTATTAGTAAAATTGATACCAGTAATAGTCACCGGTGTTTCAAAAGACCCGGAACTTCTATCAGCCAGACAAATACCCGGACGGTTTATATCATTTTTAGAAAAAGTGGCTGGCGCACTAGATAATGAAATTGGTGCTGCTGCGGTCACTTCTACATCTAGAATGCCGTTAGGCAGAGTTGGCGGCACACCAATAATAATATAATTATCTGTCCAGGTATCGGCATTGGAGCAGGCTGCATTTAGAGTACTAGGCAAAATCCCTGGGGCTGACTGAGTAGTTGAATAAAAAGTGACTTGCCCTCTGCTTACGCCAAAATTTCTACCCTGAATAGTAACCAAGTTGTTGCCAGCGCCATTATTTGGAGTAATGGCGCTAATCACTGGCGCATTGACTGCCTGATCACCGGACAAACAAATGCTGCTAGGCCTACACTGGTTAGCTGAACAACAGCCAGTAGCCGGACATTCAGCAGTGTTATTATTATCATTATTATTACAAGTCACACTTAAAAAGCTAGGATTACTAATATTAGCCGCGCTATTGAGCCTGACCTGCACATTGCCGCTCAAAGCATCATTGGGGATATTGAAAGTAATCAGGCCATCAGACCAGCTGGAAATATCGGGCGTACCACCCACCAAAATACGTGATTGGGGGCTATTGGCAAAATCAATATAAACATCGTCATTGGCCGTTGGCGCATCACCAAAACCACGGCCCTCTATATTTAGAGTAGTGCCAATCGGACCACTGTTTGGATTGAGGCAGAAAATACTAGGATTAGTAGCATCTGTGATAGTAAAAGTGGGACCAAGCTGAGGAAAAACACCATCAGCATTGATTACCGCATTGTGGACAGTAATATAGTATCCATTGCCCGGCGTCAAACTAGTGGGCACTATAGCCACAATATTTCTATCTGACCAAGTGGTATTACCGGCGCAACTGGCAATCTCTGCTTGAGCTGAATGGCCATTATGATCATCAAATGTGACTGTGCCCATGGTATTGCCAAAGTGCCAACCACTGATAGTCACGGCCGTGCCTAAACCAGCGCTATATGGACTAACACGACAAATAAACACTTCATTAGCATTGCTTGGCTCATCGCAAGCTCCTGGTAGGGTAGGATCCGGCGGAGATGGATTTGTTTCTTCGGTAGTAATACCGGTAGCGCTGCCTAACCTTTCTATGATAAAACGACTTAAGGCATAGGCCGAAAAAATGATTAAAATACCAATTACTGCGCTGATAATAACCATCTTGGCGCGTTGTACTTTATCCCGATCGCCATGTGAAGTCAGCCAAAGGAAACCTCCATACAGAATAAATAAAATAGCCAGCGCTCCCAGGAAAGACAAAATAATATTAATAATGTTTGAAACTGTCTGGTATATGTTCCGCGTCGAGTACACCAAAAGATTATTGAGATTTTCCGTGCCAAAATTAGTCACGTTGATCTGAGCCAAAGCATGGGGCAGATGAAATATGCTCCCCAAATCAAGGCTGTTAATAAAAGTCAAAAATTCTTGCATGTTTGTATTTTTATTTGACTAAAATTTATCTTATGGTGCTGGCACTTGCCAACCGCCTGGTATGGCGCCACCGCCAGTAGTACAAGCGGCACAACCCGTACCCACACAAGCGCAAGGATACCAACAATTTTGGTGACTATCTTTGACGCCAGACAAAACATTTATATTATAACTGGTGTTGGTCTCCAATTTATCATGACGAATATTGATGATATTGCCGACAGCATAGGGACTATAATTAATATCACCAATTAAATTCCTATAAAATCTGACGCTATCCGAATTTACCGAGCCAGCAAATAAGGGCTTATCAAAAGTAGCTGTCACATTATTTACTAAAGAAAAACTATTACTAGAATCCATAGCTGTCATCACGGGTGGCGCCAAATCCAAAGTATCATTAACCACAAAAATCCAATCTCTATTGCCACCGGCCACATTATCATTGTCACCATCCAATCTGTTGCCGGCCATATCAGTAATGTTGTCTGTTACCCGACCGCTAAAATTGCCGGCCGGCAAACAATAAACATCCTGACCGCAAGAATTCTGCACACAAGCTGTTCCGGTAGTAAATTCTACTGTCCGATACTGATTTGAGATCAGGTATTGACCAGCCATATGTGTGGGGTCGCCACTGCGATCAATATATATATTGGAAAAACCGCCAGAACCAGTGGAAATGCCGGAAGCCAAAATTGGATTTACCGACTCAGAAAAATTTATCTGCACCACTGTATTGCGCGGCACAGCTGTCGACCCTTCTGGTATGATTAAAGTCACGCGCGGCGGAGTATTGTCTATTTCTGTGCCAACAGTAAATTGCCATGCATAATAACCCAAAGAAAAAGCTGGGATACCGTTAGCGCGCTGCCAGCCAGACAAAACCATTTCATAGCGCGTAATATCTCGATCGCTACCTAAATAATCAGTAGGATTGGTGCCATCACCAAAAGGATTAAACTCAAAAATTTTAGGATTGTTTGGGTCATAAGTCACCCACATTTGGTCATCTTCCAAATCAATATTATCACTAACCTTATGAAGCCTCACATTATCATTATCAATATTGCAGCGCCGACGACCATCGGGCAAATCAGCACAGGGATTGCTTGTAAAATTAATATCCATCGGCTCCCTAAAAGTCACATAAATATTGGTGTTGCGCGGCACGCCAATGGCGTCTCTGGCTGGATAATGGCTTTCTAGGACTCCTCCGCCCAAACCGCTGCCCGGACCATAGCCGCCGGGTGGTATACTTTCATCCACTCCGAATATGGCCGCTATTTGTTTGTCAAAAATCCAATTAACCAAAGCGTAAGAAGAAAAAATAATCGCCAGACCAATAACAGCGCTAATTATCGTTTTTTTAGCTTGATCAATCTTGTCCTTATTGCCTCTAGAAGTCAGCCAGATAAAACCACCATAAAGAATTATCAAAATGGCCAGAGCGCCCAAGAAAGATAAGATGATATTGACAATACCAGTAACGGTCTCGTAGACATTTTTGGTAGAGTAAATCAGTAAATTATTGAGATTCTCGGTACCAAAATTAGTTACGTTGACTTGCGCCTGCGAAACTTGCGGCCACAAAAAAATAACTGCAAATAAAGCCATCAACTTTACAGTTACTTTTTTAATTATTAGCATGGGATAATGTATTTAATTTTTAATTTTATTTATAAGCCGAGTTTGGCTTTGACCAAGCGCTGAACCGTCTGGCCATCAGCCTGGCCGCCAGTTTTGGCCATAACCGTCTTCATGGCTTGACCAAAATTATTTATTCCCGAGGAAATCACCTCATCTACTATAGCGGCTATGTCTGTCTCTGACATCTGGCTGGGCATGTATTTCTCCAAAATTTCCACCTCCCGCTCTTCTTTATCAGCCAAATCTTGCCGCCTGCCCGCCTTAAATTGGCTAATAGAATCCTGCCTTTTTTTCGCCTCCCGACGCAAAACAGCGGCTATTTCACTATCCTCTAGCTCGGGTTTGCGCAATTCGATGGCTTGATTCTTGATGGCGCTTTTGATCAAACGCAAAGTAGAAACCACTGCCTCATTTTTATCTTTCAAGGCTTGTTTCAAATCGTTTTCTATATCTAAATTTAAAGACATATAATAATATTTAAACAATAATCGTCACTATTTTGTTTGTTAGCAAGCCGCTGAACAAACAAAAACTAACGACTATCTTTTTTTGGTCTTTTTAAAAGCTACTTCGTCAAATTTACCGATTCGTTTTAGATAATCCAATTTTCCAGATATTTGCTTGCGTCGCAAAGCACTAGCCTTTAGCTCACGCTTGGTTTTTGGCTTATTGTAAAACCTGACTTTTTTGGCCTGCAAAATCTTGCCGCTCTGGATAGTCTTTTTGGTAAACCGACGAATCATTGCTTCAAAAGATTCGCCATCTTTTCGTTTGACTTCCAACACTGATGGTCACCCCCTTATCTAAAGTATTTTTAATAATGAATTTATCCACAAGACTAACTGCTAAAAAAGCAATTATTCTTATAGTTATCATGACACAAATTATTACAAAAGTCAACAAAAAACAAAATCCGCCCCTTAGCTTTTTTTAGCCAGAGGCGGACCTTAAAATTATATAGGTAAATTTATTTCAACTTTTTGGTTTTGATGAGTTTAGCACCCTCGTGATCCAATCTTTTTCTTAATTCATTCTTGACTTTACGATAATCAAGAATTTCTTGGACACCGCTCTCCATGTCGCGCAATAAAACCGTGCCATCGGCAATTTCTTTTTGGCCCAAAATCAAAGTATATTTGACGCCTTTGCGATTAGCCGCTTCTAGCTGGTCCTTTAAACCTTTTTTGGACATGCTTTCAATCACTTCAAAGCCATCCAGACGCAAATCTTCAAATAACTTCAAGGCCTGTTTGCGAGCCTCTACCCCCAGTTGAGCAACATAAACTTCAAAACTTTTTTGCGGCGGTGGGACGATCTTGTTTTCTTGTAATTTAAAAATCACCCGCTCCAGACCGACGGCAAAACCAATCGCTGGTGTAGACCGACCACCTAAAATTTCAACTAAATTATCGTAGCGTCCACCGCCACCCAAAGCTTGTAGCTTGCCCTGCTCACTGGTCTCAAATATTTCCCAGGCGGTTTTAGTATAATAATCCAAACCCCTGACAATCCGCGGATTCAGATTATATTTAATATCCATGTCTTCCAGATAATCCAAAACACCCATGAAATGGTTCTTGCAATCTTCGCATAAATAATCAACTAGTTGAGGTGCGCCGCCAGATATCTCTTGACACCTCTTGTTTTTACAATCCAACAAGCGCAAAGTATTTTTTGACCAGCGCTGTTGGCAATCAGGACACAGTTCTTTTTTATAATTTTGATAATAATTTTTGAGAGCTTTGAGATACTGTGGTCGGCAATTATCATCACCCACACTATTGATGTGAATCTCTATATCAAGACCAAGCTCTCTCAAAAAGTTATAAGACAAAATAATCAATTGGGCATCAATCACCGGGTCAATCTCACCCAAGACCTCAAAGCCAAATTGCCAAAACTGGCGATAACGACCAGCCTGTGGTTTATCGTGACGAAAAAATGGTCCAAAATAATAAAGTTTGACAGGCTGCGGCAGATTGATCATGCCGTGTTCAATATAGCTCCTGACTACACCAGCGGTATTTTCCGGACGCAAAGATAGTTTATCACCACCTTCAGTCACAAAAGAATACATTTCTTTGCTGACGACATCTGTCTCCTCACCCACACCCCGCTTGAACAAACTGGTAAATTCAACTATGGGCGTGTCGATCTTAGCAAAACCATAATGCCGGCCAAACTTATCTACTTTATCACGCAACCAAAACCAATAATGCTGTTCATCTGGCAAGATATCTTTCATGCCTTTGACCAGCTGCAGTGGGGGCTTTTTGACTTTTTTGTTAGTAGACATAAGCTTTACTTATATTCTGGGGCATTAAAAGTATTAAAACGATCAAACGGCCAGACGCGCAACCAGACCTTGCCGATTATATCGCCACGCTTGATTGGACCCAGGCGTCGCGAATCATAACTGTTGTTTCGATTATCACCCATGACAAAATATTCATCATATTTTAGATTGACCGGGCCATAATAGTCATTGGAAAAATTCTGGATATAAGTTTCTTCCAATAATTCATCATTGACATATACCCGGCCCTGCTTGATTTCCAGCTTATCGCCCGGCAAACCAATGACCCTCTTGATAAAATAAACTTTGCGATCCTCTGGATCTTTTAGTATCACCACCTCACCGCGTTTAGGCGTCTCGAATCTATAACTAATTTCATTGATGATCAAATACTCCTTATCGTAAAAATTCTGCTCCATAGAAGCGCCCTGAACATAGAAAGGCTGCACTAAAAAATATCGAATAGGCAAAATAATAGCCAAGGATATAAAAACAACTTTTACAATTTCAAAAACCAAAGATCCGGCTTTTTTGGCTACGCTCATGCTGGGGCCGTCATCTTCTTCGGAAAATTGTTCTAAATTTAATTCTTCAAGAGTAGAGTCGGGCTGCGGCTCTGTCACTGGCTGCTCGGCCGGCTCTTGATACTCTAGCTTATCTTTTTGATCCATATTTATTGCAAATTAGCTAAATTGTAGACTTATTATACACAAAGGTTTGATTAAAAGCAAATAATAAATAGGTGTTTCTTCTGGTTTGACTTTTGCTGAATAAGTCACTATAATAGATATACTTTTTTAACGAAATAGCATTTGAAGGAAGGTTAATCGCGCATGGCGAGTGGTTTTAAACATCACGAAATCAATCTATCAGCCCCATCTGTCACTAGTAGTCGACCAGAAACATACCCTATTTCTAGCTCCCCAGGCAGACCCACCAGGCTCAGCGGAAAGCGGAAGAAATTTTCCTGCTTTTTTATATTTCTGATTATTTTTTTCTCTATCATCGGAGCTGTCTTATCGGCCAGCAACAATAGCTTCTTGGGTGGTGTCAAAAACAGCTACTTAATCAGACAAATCACCCATATCATCTATCCCGGACAAAAATATCTGGCCGGTGAAAAAGAAGACCGTATAAATTTATTGGCCGTGGGCATGGGTGGTGAAGGCCATAGCGGCCCCTATCTGACCGATACCATCATTATTGCCAGCTTCAAACCATCCAGCAAAGAAGCTGCCCTTTTTTCCATACCGCGCGACACCATTGTAAAATACCAAGGAACTTATTATAAAATAAATGAAATCTATACTTTGGGCCGAGAAAAAAATGATCAAGGCGGAAAACTAATGAAACAAGTGGTATCGGAAAATTTTGGCATACCCATACATTATTTTGGCGCCGTAGATTTTCAGGGCTTTGTGGAAATTATTGACTCCATAGGCGGCATCAAAGTAAATGTAGAAAAATCTTTCACCGACTATCAATTCCCCACGGCCGACTATAAGGTCCAGACCATCAGCTTCAAAGAGGGCTGGCAAAAAATGGATGGCATTACTGCCCTGCGCTATGCCCGCTCTCGCCACGGAAATAATGGCGAAGGTTCCGATTTCGCCCGCATCAAACGTCAACAAAAAATTATTCTGGCCGCTAAAGACAAGGTGCTCTCCTTCAATACCTGGATCAACCCCAAAAAAATCGTGGACATCTTTTCTCTAATGAACAAATACACTCAAACCGATATGGAGCCGTGGGAAGCGGTCAAGCTCGTCCATTTAGCCAAAGGATTGAATACACAAAATATCATCACCCAATCTATCGATGATCGGCCGGGCGGCTATCTAAAGGCTGGCATTGCCGCCAATGGCGCCTATATACTCCAGCCCAACACCGGCAGCTATGACAAAATTAAGGAATTGATTAACAATATTTTTTCCTTTACCCAAATACCCAAAGAAGATGCCAAAATTGTCATTCAAAACGGCACAAATGTAGAAGGTCTGGCGCTCAAAGCAGTCAACTACTTAAACCAGATGGGCTATAACGTTCTGCGCTATGGCAATGATGCTACGCAAAATAAAATCAGCACTGTTGTTTATAGCTATACTGATAAAAAACCACGTACTCAAGAATCCCTAGAAAATATCTTCCAAACCAAAGCGCAGACAGCCGCTGACCCTAAATATTTTTCCCCTGAAATCGCCAAAAAATTTGATCTAAAAGATGATAAGGGCAACTGGCAAAACATTGATTTTTTGATTGTTTTGGGTTTAGACCAACAAATCGATGAAAGCAAACAACTAGTGCCAACTATTGACCCCAGCCTATATAACTCCTCTACTGCGACCAGCACCGTTTCTAGTACCAGCCCTTTTGATGGTATAATAAACTAGTAATCATTATTTATGGCTCTGAGCTATAAAGTGGCCATCTGCGGTCGGATCAATGTAGGTAAATCGACTCTATTCAACCGACTAATATCTTCCCCCAAAGCTATTGTCTCGGCAATAGCCGGCACGACTCGCGACAGAAATTATGCTGATTGCGAATGGGATAAAACCAGCTTTCAATTGATTGATACTGGCGGTTTTGTCGCTAAAACCAATAACATTATTGACCAAAAAATAAACCAACAAGCTGATACGGCTGCTAAAGAGGCCGATCTTTTATTATTTGTAGTTGATACTCGCGCCGGCCTAGTCCCGGAAGACAAACAAATAGCCAGAATGCTATCAAACTACAAAAAACCCATTATCCTGGTAGCCAATAAGGCTGATAATCTCCGCTGGCGTCAGCAAACCGCAAATTTTTATCAACTGGGTTTAGGTGATCCGCATCCGGTCTCAGCCATAAATGGCTCTGGCAGTGGCGATTTACTGGACGCTATTGTAAATATTTTGCAAAAAACAAAGAAAAGAATAAAAACAAAAACACCTGAACAACGAGTCATCAAGGTGGCGATAGTCGGCCAACCCAATGTAGGAAAATCATCTTTGGTCAATAGTCTGGTCGGGCAAGAACGCTTGATAGTCTCTCATCTGCCCCACACGACTCGCGATGCCCAAGATATTTCTCTGGTTTACCATGGCCAAAATATCATCCTGATAGACACGGCTGGCTTGAGGCGCAAAACCAAAAAAGCTGTCGACCCCTTTGAAAAACAAAGCGTAGCCCAAAGCGTCATGACTTTAAAAAAATCAGATATAACTATATTGGTAACCGACGTTACCAAACCGCTCACCTGGCAAGATAAAAATTTATTACAAGAAACTGTCAACGCTGGTAAAGGCGTCATTATCCTGGCCAACAAATGGGATTTGATACCCGACAAAAAAACCGATACTATAAAAAAATATGATGACTACTACCATAGTTTCTTCCCTTTTGTCACCTGGGCGCCGCTGCTCTATACTTCTGCTCTGGATAAAACCCGCTTAGCCAAAATCCTGCCCCTGATAATGGCTATTTGGCAGGAAAAAAATCGAGTAATAGACGCTAATGCTTTGGATAAGCTGCTCAAAAAAATCGTCAAAAAACACAAGCCGGCCAAAGGCAAAGGCACCAAGCAACCTTATATTTATTCCCTCAAGCAAACCGGCACCAATCCCCCCCGTTTTGAAATAAAAATTGATTTTAAAAGCGAGCTACATCATTCTTACCTCCGTTTTATTGAAAACAATCTGCGCTATAAATTTGGTTTTAATGGCGTGCCGATAAAGATACACATCGCTAAAACTCAAAATGCCACTGATAAAACAAAATAAAAATATGAAACTAATCATTGGTTTGGGCAACCCCGACAAAGAGTATCAATTTACCAGGCACAATTTTGGCTGGCTGGCAGTAGATAAATTGGCCAGCAAGCTTAATTTGGTATGGGACAAATCACCAGACAAAAAAAGCCTGGTGACTGACTTTAGTCATGGCCGAGAAAAAATTCTGATCGGCAAAACTCTGACCTATATGAATAATTCCGGGGAAGCTGCACTGTCTTTAGCTCAATATTATAAAATTGATGTCGGCAATCTGATTGTCATCCACGATGATCTGGATTTGCCCTTCGGCGCCATACGCTTAGCTCAAAACCGCTCTAGTGGCGGCCACCAGGGCTTGGAATCAATCATTAAATATTTTAAATCGCAAGATTTTATTCGGGTCAGACTTGGCATCGGGCCACAAATCGGCAAGGCTGAAGATTTTGTTTTGGCTAAATTTTCTGAAGAAGAAAAAAAGAAATTACCAGAAGTGATTGATACCAGCCACCTCATCCTAGAAATATTGCTCACCCAGGGTTTTGCTGATGCCGCTAATAAATACAACCAAAAAATCCCCTTGCTTTAAGGGGATTTTTTAAATTAAGAGGCATTTGACAAACCTGAAAGTTTTGTTTATGATATAAAGTTTTAAAGTTCTTGACATAGGGAGATCAAACGCGGGAGGACATAGAATGTCATCGACAAACGCTCTGGGCTTCTGTGGACGTTTTGGCGCCACTTTCATGGCCCCAAAGCTCGCCATGGAAGAAGTCAGGATCCAGCCGCGGTGGGTAGCCGCTGGCCTAGTCCTGATGGTGGTTGCTGCCATCTTCAGTGGGGCAACTATGCGCATCGCCGGGGTGGAGAACCTCGAGCTCATGCGAGAAACGTCCATGGGGCAACTCATAGACATCGATGCTCTGCAAGAGCAGGCAGCCAATACGTCGGCCGACGCGGTGATCAAGACTATCATCATCAGCGCCATCGACAGTTGGTTCAATCTGTTTCTTGTCGCCTTTGGCTGGCTAATCTGCTGCAAGATCGGCGGCGGGGTAGGCACATTCAAACAGATGCTCGGCGTCGTGGCCTGGGGAAAGCTCATCTCGGCTAGCGGGATGATAGTCAAGCTGCCTCTGATACTATCCCTGAATTCAGTAGCCAGAGTCAGCACAAGTTTGGCTCTGCTGTCTGGCGACCCCAATTCGCTGTCCTATCAACTCCTGGATATCTTCGACTTCTTTGCCATCTGGAGCCTGATAGTGATCGCCATCGGGATCAAGGCAGTGCACAACTTCAGCCGCAACCAAACAATCGCTGTCGCCAGCCTACCATGGCTATTGGTCAAACTGGCGAGTGTCAGCTTGTCCAGGATGTTTCTCTAGACGGCGATCGACCGCGCTTTTGGCTCGACCCGTCGCGTCTCATGCGACGGGTTTTTTATCTACAAAATTGACAAATAGGGTGTAATGCACTAAGATGGCCCCGTAAACCCACCACGATCTTTTCGAAACGCTGGAGGCACTCAAATGCTAACTGTAAAGGTCTACTGTCCAAAAGGTCACGTACTCTTACTTGACCAAATGCTGTGGATGATCCCAATAAATCAGCTAGAGGCAAGCGAGAGTTACTGTCCGCAATGTCAGGAATGCCATCTGACAATCCGCGCTTTCTGCACCAATGGCCACGAAGCTTGGTTGTCGGCAACTGACAAACGGCTCTCAATCAACCAGTTGTCGATGCGCGATACGTCTTGTCCGACGTGTCTTGGACAGGCGGTTGATCAAATCATCGATCAGTCAAAAAAACCATGAGCCTCAAGGGAAGTGAACCATATCGGTCAATAAATAAACAGCCCCCGGCCCATTCCGACCATGTGGTCGGATTTTTTTATTTACCAAGATTGACATAAATAAAATCATAATCTAAAATTATTCACAGAAACCGTTCGTTCCAACCAAGGCCCTTTTGGGGAGGTGCGCTATGGCTATGATCATCACCTGCAACGGGTGCGGCACAGAACTCGAAGAGCTGCCCGATGAGCATGCCCCAACTACGCTGGCTACGGAGCGCCAGAAAATCCGCCACTGCTCTGTCTGCCAGAAAGCGCAAGCCAACCTGGTGCGACAGCCGCGTCTCTTCAAGTTCGACCCTATTCCGACGCCGGCAGCCTGATGGCTGCCACCACTCTCCATCCCCACCGACTCGTCCTAGCGGCGAGTCTTTTTTATACAAAAAACCCTGCGCTAAATTGGCAGAGTTTTTTATAGAGGTAATCTTATTAATTAATGGATACTTTGATGCTCGGACCCATAGTAGATGTCAAATATAACCCGAGTAAATATGTACCTTTCATGCTCTGTGGCTTAGCTTTTTTAAGAACTTCCACAAAAACCTGAAAGTTAGCCAATAGCTGTTCGGCAGTATAAGACGCCTTGCCAATGGCTGTATGGACATTGCCAGTATCATCATTTTTAAATGACACTTTGCCAGCCTTTAGCTCGCTTATCATTTTCTTGACATCGGTATCAATGGTGCCGGTCTTGGGATTTGGCATCAAGCCTTTTTGACCCAAAACTTTGGCAATGCCAGCTAAATTTTTCATCATTTCCGGCACAGTCACGGCGATATCAAAATCGCATTTGCCATCTTTTTTGATTTGCTCTATGAGCTCATCACCACCCACTATATCGGCGCCGGCGCTCTTGGCATCTTTGGCATAGGCTTCTGGCACAAAAGCGGCTACTTTTACCTTTTTACCGCTACCATGAGGCAGGACTACTGAAGCTCTGACAATCTGATCGCCTTTTTTTGGATCAATGCCCAAGTGGGCATGAACTTCTACGGTGGCATCAAATTTTAAACCAGCGGTAGATTTTACCAAATCAATAGCTTCTTCTGGCCGATAAATCTTACCCGGCTCTATTCTGGCTCGGGCATCTTTCAAGCGTTTGCTTATTTTTGACATAGAATTATTTTTGACGAGGTTATGGCGCCTGTCCGACTAGGCAGGCTCCCTCATTAATAAAATTTAGCCTTCAATTTTGACGCCCATCTGTCTGGCGGTGCCAGCAATAATCTTCTTAGCTGCCTCAATATCTGTAGTGTTGAGATCTGGCAGCTTGGCTTTGGCAATCTCGGTCAACTGAGCATCGGTCAAAACGCCCACTTTTTCCTGAAGCGGCTTGCCTGAACCCTTGGCTAGGCTGATTTTCTTTTTAATCATTTCTGAAGCTGGCGCGGTTTTCAAAATAAAAGAAAATGTCCTATCGGTATAAATGGTCAGCTCCACCGGCACCACTTCGCCTTGACGATTCTTGGTAGCTTCATTGAACTTGGTGCAAAATTCTTGGATATTAACACCATGCGGACCCAAGGCTGTGCCGACTGGCGGTGCTGGTGTGGCCTTAGCGCCCACTACTTGTAATTTTACAATTTGCTTTATTTCTTTAGCCATATAATTTTTGCTTATTGCTGATAGCCTATAGTATGTAGCTTATGGACACCACTTTAATTATGACTATAGACCACAGGCTATGCGCCATAAGCTACTAGCTAATTATACTTTTTTAATCTGTAAAAAATCCAATTCTACTGGCGTTTCCCGGCCAAACATGGATACCAAAACCTTGGCCTTGCCTCTGGCTTCATCGATTTCAGAGACCTTGCCCTCATAGTCTTTGAATGGACCGTCAGTAATCTTGACCAGCTCGCCTTCGGCAATATCAATCTTGAACTCTGGCTCTTCTTGACCCATGCGAGACAAAAGAGATTTGATTTCGTCTTCCGAAACAGGCGTGGGAGTAGTACCGGAACCCACAAAGCCAGTTACATTGGGCGTGTTTCTCACCACATACCAAGAAGCATCCGTCACAATCATGTTCACCAAAACATAGCCGGGGAAAATCTTTTCCTTGACAGTCCTGCGCTTGCCGTTTTTGATCTTAATCTTATTTTCAGTCGGAATCAAAATATCAAAAATTTTGTCTTCCATATCCATAGATTCTATTCTCTGTTTCAAGTTACGAGCGACATTTTCTTCATAACCAGAATAGGTATGCAAGACATACCAGCGCCGACCTTGTTGTGAACTTTGCTTTGGCATATGATAAAAAAATTATTTAATAAGAGTAATTTCCAAAACCTTACTCAAAATATAATCCATGGCTCCTAAAAATAGCGCCACCGCCAAAGAAATAATAATCACTACCAAAGTATGATTTGTAGTTGTCTGCCGAGATGGCCAGACGACTTTGGCCAGCTCTTCTCTGGCGCCTTTTAAATAATTCGTTAGTTTGCTCATGGGTGTAAAAATAGGTTCTTTAAAACAGCCCCGAGGTGCTGTTTAACTGCGCATTACTATAGCATAAAAAAAATAATAAGGCAAGGGGTATTTTGCCTGAGCATTGTTTTTATAATTTATTTTGCTAATATTAGCCAAAATTATCTTAGTTTTTCTTTACTGGCCATAATGCAGGTCTGGCTAATAAAATTTATATCATTATCTTGACAAAATTTTATAGCCGTCTCACTCTCTGCTCCGGGCTGGAACCAAACATCGTTAATGCCTTTATTTTTTATATCGCGCAAAACTTCTTCTGTGACTTTTGGCTGAGTGATAAAAACCGCGCCATCAATCTTTTGCGGCACATGCAAGACACTTGGGAAAACGGTTGAACCCAGCAGCCGGCCGCCTTTGGGATTGATAGGAATCACATTCCAGCCAGCGGCCAATAAGTCGGCAAAAACTTTGTAGCCATATTTTTTTGGATCAAAAGAGGCGCCAACTATCGCCACTATGTGTCTTGAAGAAAATGGCATAAGATTATTTTTTTATAAATATTAACCAATTGTTTGCCGCATCTATCAATTGCCAATCTTGGTCACTAATTAAATTTTTGGCTAAGTAAATTTGACTTTCTTGGCCGCCGTTCGGATACTTGTCTTGCCAAAAAAACAGAGTATAAAATTGCGGATCGTTTGGATCATTATAAAGCAACAAGGCATCAATTGGCCGCGGCTTGCCCTGGGCAATAATCTTCATAAAATCTAGCGAGCTTGTGGCTAGGGCCATATCCTCTATCAGGCGCAAACGCTGTGAATAGACAGCTGCTGGATGACTAAAATGGGGACTATAAACTATATAATAAGATAAAGGCAAATAGGCATTCAACTCGGGCAAGCCGCTGGACAGCCAGGTGCGCTGCTGATAATCCGGCACCTTGGCCCTGATAGTATCAGCCAATTGCAGTGTGGCTTGCGGCGCAACCAGATCCTTTTCTAGCTGATGCAGTATATTCTGATTATCAACAAACTTTATCATTGGTAATTGCGTCACCAAAATGAGCGAGACGGCAATTACAAAAATTGATAAGTATTTTGGCTTGTTTGTCTGATAATACTGATAAGTATAAACTAAAATCTGGCTCAAGCCAACTGCTACCAGAGCGCTGCCCAAAAACATAAATGGCTTAGCTGGCAAAAGCGGCTTAGTGCCAAAAATAAAAAATACCAGACCCAAAGCTTGATATAAATAACAAGCCACCAAGGCCCAAAGGCAGGCCCTGCTATGTTTTGCTTGATGATAAGTCCACAATAAACCCAGCAGCCCGGCTAACCACAAAAATCCTCTAATAGAAACAAGCGACCAGGGATTAAAAGTGAAGAAGTCACTAGGTACAAAAAACGTAGCCAGCCAATTTTCCCAACCATAGCGCCAGCCAGATAAAAATATAGGAAATAGGTAAGGTAAGGCTGCCAAAAAAATAATAATGCCCACCCAAAATAGTCTTTTCAGCTGCTGAGCGCGATCTTTTTGACCAACAATCAATAGCAAAAGCACTGGTATAATAATCAGCCACCAAAAATAAAAAAGCAAGAATAATATGGCTCCACTCAAGCCAAAGCACCAATAATATTTTTTGGGCCACTGGCTTTGAGAAAAAATGTGCGACCAGAGCATCAGCCAAATCACCATAAATAAGGCGGAAACAGCTTCATAGGGCTTGAGTAAAATAGTGTCGAAATCAAGAAGCAATAAATAAATAGTGGGCAAGAGCCACCAAAACCAAGGTTGGCTGATGATAGCTGGCCGATCGTCCTGATATTTATAAATCTTGGACCAAAACAATTTAAAAGCAAAATAAGAAACAAAAAACCAACTAGCCAGAGTCAAAACAATACCGATTTTGGTGGCTACAATAGCATTATGAACAGACAATAAGGCTGCTAGCCCGCCAGTCAGCCAAAAGTACAACGGCGGATAAAAAGTCGGCAAATAAGCATAATAAAAATCAGACCAAAGGTGCCCGGACAAAACCTGCTGCAAAAAAGCGGCAATGTATAATTCATCGCCAGTCGTGCCCCACCACATGCGCTGACAGGGAATAGCCAAAACAATATAAAAAATAATAATAGCTAGGGCCGTCAGGGCCAAAAAAACCACTGGCCTAGCTCGCTTGCGCCAGCTCCACCACAGCAACAGCAAGTAAACTAGCAGAACTATCTTGCTGCCAGCTAAAATTTTTATAGTGGTCAGGCTGAATTCAGCCATAATATTTATATATCTAGATTTTTGACTGACTTGGCGTGCGTCTGAATAAATTTTTTGCGCGGCGCTACATCAGAGCCCATCAAAATCTCGAAAGTCTCGTCGGCTCTAGCCGCCTCTTCGACGGTCACCTGCTTCAAAATACGACTTTGCGGGTTCATAGTTGTATCCCATAACTGCGTTGGGTTCATTTCACCCAAACCCTTGTAGCGCTGGATATTTACTCGGCCGGACTTTTTGACTGTTGTTTCCTCCTCGGCTACTTCACCAGCCTCCCCTTCTTCGGCCAACAACAAATCCGCTTCGGTGACGTTGAATTTTTTCTTGAGCTTATCCAGCTCGGCATCATCGTAAACATAAGTGATGTCTTTGCCTTGCTGTAAACGATAAAGCGGCGGTTGAGCAATATAAATATGACCGTTTCTCACCAATTCCGGCAGATGACGATAAAACAAGGTCAAAAGAAGAGTGCGGATATGAGCGCCGTCCACATCAGCATCAGTCATTATCACAATCCGCTCATAGCGCAAATCATTGATATTAAACTGCTCGCCAATATTGGTGCCTAGAGCAATAATCAAAGATTTTATTTCGTTGTTGGCTAGCATTTTGTCCAGCCGAGCCCGCTCAACATTGAGAATCTTGCCGCGCAGAGGCAAAATAGCCTGCATGCGCCGATCACGGCCTTGTTTGGCGCTACCGCCAGCCGAATCTCCCTCAACAATAAATATCTCTGATTCTTTTGGATCGCGGCTGGAGCAATCAGATAATTTACCAGGCAGAGTCAGGCCTTCAAGCATACCCTTGCGCAAAACTGTCTCGCGAGCAGATCGAGCAGCAATCCTGGCTTGAGCGGCCAATAGACACTTGCCCAAAATCTCTTTGGCGTCTCTAGGATTTTCCTCCAAAAATATTTCCAAAGCATCAGAAAAAATAGACTCCACAATCGGCTTGACTTCAGCATTGCCCAATTTTGCTTTGGTCTGCCCTTCAAACTGCGGATCAGGCAATTTCACGCTGACAATGGCTGTCAAACCCTCGCGCACATCATCGGCTGTCAGATTGTCATCTTTTTCTTTTAAGTAGCCGGCTTTGCGGGCATATTTATTCAAAACCCTGGTAAGGGCTGTCTTAAAGCCAACTAAATGCATGCCGCCTTCGGGATTATGGATATTGTTGGCAAAAGCATACATCACTTCCCGAAAATCAGTGGTATATTGGAAAGCAATCTCTACCTGAATATTATCTTTTTCTTTACTGACATAAAAAACCTTTTCTTGTTTGACTTCGTTATTAAAATTTAAATGCCTAATATATGAAGCAATACCACCCTCAAAATAATAACGATAAATCTGTTTGTGCTTAGGATCGCGTTCATCAGCAATATTGATTTTTACGCCTTTGGTTAAGTAGGCTTGCTGGCGTAAGTGATCAACAACCGTCTCCCAATCAAAATCCAAAACAGTAAAAATGTCCGGATCAGGCTGAAAAACTTGGGTAGTGCCCGTGCGGCTTGATTTGCCCATTGGCTTTACCTTGCCTTGAGCTTTGCCGCGCCTGTACTCTTGCGCCCAAATCTTACCGTCGCGCTCTACTTCGGTACGCATATAAATCGACAAGGCATTGACGACTGATACACCGACACCATGCAGACCACCAGACACTTTGTAGCCACCACCCTCGCCAAATTTACCGCCAGCATGCAGAGTAGTCATGACAGTTTCTAGGGCAGACTTTTTGGTGACCTTGTGAGTCTCTACTGGAATACCGCGACCATTATCGCGCACTAGGACTTGATGATCGGGTAAAAGCTTGACTTCAATAGTATCAGCGTAGCCACCCATAGCCTCATCAATACCATTATCAACTACTTCCCAAATCAAATGATGCAAGCCGGCACTGGCCGTATTGCCAATATACATACCCGGCCGCTTGCGCACTGGATCCAGGCCCTCAAGCACAGTAATATTTTCCGCTGTATAGCCACTCTTTTTTGTGGGTTTTTTCTCTTCTTTTTTGGGCATATTTTATGCTAATTTTGTAAGTACATTGTAGCATAAAAT
Organism: Patescibacteria group bacterium; assembly: GCA_041650755.1. Taxonomy (GTDB): domain Bacteria; phylum Patescibacteriota; class Patescibacteriia; order UBA1558; family GWA2-36-10; genus JBAZKN01. The sequence continues at coordinate 353,169 of JBAZKN010000001.1, forward strand.
CAGCAAAAAAACAACCCAATTTGAGTTGTTTTTTATCTTAAAATTTTAGCTAATATTAGGGAAAAAATTAATAATATAAATTTTTAATTTACATAACAAGCTAACTAAATTATTTACCTCAAAACTGCGCCGAATTTCTTCTTTAAAATCTCCCGAATCTCGAACACCAGTCTGTCTACATCTTCAGCCAAAAGCGTCCTATCATCACTGCGGAATTCCAAATGATAAGCTATGGATTTTTTGCCCGCTCCAAGATCATCACCCATAAACACATCAAACGGCTCCACTCGCCTTATTAAAGACGACACCTTATATATCTCCGGCTCTAAATCGCGCCAATAAACGGTTTGTGGCACCACAATAGCCATATCACGATCTACGCCGGGATACTTGGGCAAAAATTCATATCTCTTGTTTTGGCTGATGTATTTAACAATAGTGGAGAAATCCAGCTCCCAAAAACCGACATTTATCTTCTGGCTGGCGCTGGAAAATAATTCGCGCTTCAATAGGCCAAAATAGCCAATATTGACATCGTGTACTCTTATTTCATAAGCAAAATTGGCATAAGACAAATCTATATCAGAAAATATATATTTTATGCCCCAATACTCAAACAACGACTCCAGCAGACCCTTAATCGACCCAAAGACCTGGGGTGGGGTTTGCGTGCTCAGCTCCACGCCGGCCAAATGCTTGGCTTGCTGGGGCAAAAACTTTTTTTGATTATTATCAAGCTGAAAGCTGCTGCGCTGACTTTTATCAAACACTCTCTCCAGCTCAAAAATCCTAAAATTATCCGACCAACGAAAATTACTTTCAGCTGCGTTGAGTAAATTTGGCAAAAGCTTAAGGTTTAAATAGGCCGCTTCCGGACTAATGGAGTTTTTGACCCTGATGTGCTTGGCTAAATCCAAATGCATGACATTGGCCCAAGCCTGATTGACAAAAGGATAGGTATAAACTTCAGTATATCCTTGACCCCAGGCTAACCAGCGTTTGATATCGCGTTCAGCTTTTATGGACACATCTACCAACGGTTCTTTCAACTCCACTTGGGGCAAATGATAATCTATTTTATCATAGCCATGGATACGAGCTACTTCTTCAACAATATCCTCTGGAATGGATATGTCCTTGGTAGCTCTAAAGCTCGGCACTTTGATAGTATAAACGCCTTTATTGTAGCTCACTTCAAATTGTAAGCGAGCCAAAATATCTTTAATTTCTTTACTAGGTAATGACATGCCAATTCTTTCGGTCAACAATTTTTCCGGCACAGTCAGGGTAAGGGGCGCAAAAGGATTATTGTCTATATCGGCTATTTGACTGGCTAGCTTAGCTTCTGGGCAGATAGATAAAATAAGCTGTGCAGCCCTCTGCAAAGCCAAAATAGTCATATTGGGGTCTAGTGATTTTTCAAAACGGGCCGAGCTGTCGCTACGCAAACCCAAAGCTTGGGAAGAACGACGGATGTTACTGGCTTTAAAATTAGCTGACTCAATAATAATCTCTGTAGTCTCCGTATTGATTTCACTATTTTGCCCGCCCATAATGCCGGCAATAGCCAAATATTTCTTTTGATCAGCTATCATCATGGTCTGGTCAGTCAATTTGCGCTTGACGCCATCCAGGGTGACAAACTTTTCGTTTTTCTTGGCAAGTTTGACAATGATATTGTGGTCAGACACTTGACGAGCGTCAAAAGCATGTAAAGGCTGGCCAAGCTCATACATGACATAATTAGTCACATCAACAATATTATTTATTGGCCGCAAACCAACTGCCAATAACTTTAGTTTTAGCCACCAGGGCGAATCCTCTACTTTGATGCTCTCCATGGCCAAAGCTGAATAGCGAAAACAGTTGACCTTGTCCTGAATATTGATTTTTAATTTTATTTTGTCTTGGTATTTTAAATCAACCAAAGAATAATTACCCAGCTTGGTGCGATAGATAGCTGACAATTCCCTGGCCAAACCATACTGCCCCCAAAGATCTGGTCGGTGATTTATAGATTTATTATCAATATCTATCACCTTATCATCCAAACCCAGGGCTTGGGACAAAGCTTGGCCCGGCTTAGCCTTGAAGCTGGTCAAATCCAAAATTTCCCGTTCAGAGGATCCGGGTGTCAAATTCTGCAAACCAATCTCAGCAGCCGCCACAATCATTCCATGACTATCTATGCCTCTTATTTTAGCCGCTGTCAACTCTACCCAATCCCCTTGGCCGTGCCATCTGACCTTGCTGCCAACCGTAGCTACGGCTACTAACATTTTTGGCTGCAGATTGCTGCCACCGCAGACAATTTGCTCAACTCTAGCACCAATATTTACCTGGCAGACTTGCAATAAATCAGCCTGGGGGTGCTTGGCCAGCTGCTCAATCTTACCCACCACTATACCCTGCAAATTTTTAGCCTGATCAATCACCTCTTCTACCTCGACCGTGGACATAGTTAAATCTAGGGCTACTTGCTCAGCGGTCAAATTTTTTGGTAACTTTAGCCAATTTTTTATCCAATTAAGTGATAAATACATATATTTAATTTGGTAAACGTTGATTATCCCCTGACTTTAGTCGGGATAACTGCATTAAAATTGGTTTAGAAATCTCAAATCAGCTGACATTAATAATCTAATATCATTGATCCGATATTTCATCATGACTAATCTGGTCAAACCCAAACCAAAAGCAAAACCAGAATATATTTGCGGATCCAAACCGCCCGCTTTGATGACTTCTGGATGCACCATCCCACAAGGCATTAACTCAACCCAGCCAGATTGTTTACAGACCGAGCAACCCTTACCTTCACAAATCATGCATTTAATATCCATCTCAAAGGCCGGCTCGACAAAAGGGAAAAATCCTGGCCGCAAACGCAAGTCTACTTCAGCATTAAAAACAGTCGACAGCAAGGCTTTCATGGTGGCGATCAAATGACCGATATTCATGGCCTTATCCACCATCAAGCCCTCGAGCTGGTGAAAAGTGTGATCGTGGCCCGGATCAGTCGATTCATTACGAAAAACCCTGCCGGGGAATATACCTCTAAATGGTGCTCCATATTTTTCCAGCATCCTGACCTGCAAATTGGAGGTCTGAGTGCGCAGTAAATTGCCATCTTCCAGCCAAAAAGTGTCCTGGGTATCACGAGCTGGATGATCGGCTGGAATGTTGAGAGCATTAAAATTGTAATATTCTGATTCTACTTGCGGCCCATCAAAAACCGTAAAACCAATCTGCAAGAAAGCTTGCTCAATCTCTTCTTGGACTTGAGTCAAGGGATGTAAGTGGCCCAGCTGTCGCCGGCTGCCCGGTAAAGTCGGGTCAAAAGCAAAGCTATCTACTTTGTCCAGTAGACTATCCTCTAAGCGATTAAAAATTTCCGACAATTCATCTTTGACCTGATTGGCAACTTTGCCCACCTTCGGCTTTTCCTCTTCGGCTAGACTTTTAAGATCTTTCAAAAGCGCGGCTAGCTCACCCTTGCGACCTAAATATTTGTTTTTTAAGTCAGCTAAAATTTTAGCATCTTTGACTTGGTCAAGCTCTTTGAGGACCCGCTTTTTTAGATCTTGCAATTTATGCTCCATATATTTACTTTATACTTTGTGGACTAAGTCTTCTTTTTGCTTATGGCGAAATAATAGCAAAACAAATTCCAAACTAGTGGCGGCAATGACCAATAAAAACATATTCCACCAAGTCAAAATCCTGGCTGCCTGCAAAAACATGGCAATAACAACTACCACGGCCATGATCAATGCCTGGCGCAAAGAATTGACAACCGCTAGCCTAATTTGTATTTTCCCAGGGTTAAACAAGCGTCGTATCCAAAAGCCAAGCAACGATAAAAGCCCCAAAAATCCCAAACCCAAGGTCATATAAAACAAAAGAAAAACTACCCAGGTCGCCTGTTTGGGGTCAAAATTGCTGATAATTATAAAAAATCCAAGCCACGCTAGGACCGTGGCCGTACCCATAATAATATTGTAAATTTTACTATTCATTAATGTTAATTTTACAAGAAATCCTAAGAAAAATCAACGCTAATTAAGCCAACTTTAATAATTTATTTATAGTGACAACAATTGCCCCCTTAGCAGACAAGCCTTTGTTTTCGGGCATAGTTTCTACATATTTTTTCCAAGGACCGTTAATATAATATTTGGCCTTGCCCACCAGCTTAATGCCGTGCCAACTTTTATCCCAAACCGCCAAACAAACATTATTATTTTTTTGCAAATTTTGTCTGGTGTGCTTCATAAAATTATCAGTAATCAGCACTTTATTTGAGGCCACTACTTTGACATAAGCCACACCAATCACATTTGGCTTTTTTAAACTATCGACAGTGGCAAAAGCAATGGCATGATTTTCAATTAATAATTTATCTTTTTTGTTGATTCTAATCATAAATATTTAATTAAATATTTTTAGCAAACGGACAAATCTGCTTATAATCACAATACTGGCAAGCGTGGCCGGGCTTGGCTGCAAAATCATCTGATAAGATAAGCTCGATGGTACTTTTGATCCAATCTTTAACTTTTTCTTTTTCTTTGTCGCTACCAAGAAAAGAAACTGGCGCATTATTATTTAAATAATAATAAGTCAAGGCGCCTGTTTTAGCAGAAAAAACTTCTTCAGCGGCTATCTGATAAATTAACAATTGTTTTTTATCTTCAAAGGTGATATTTTCATCTTTGGCTTGGCCAGTCTTATAATCAATCAGCTGCCAATGGCCATTGGGGTCAACATCAATGCGATCGATAAAGCCCTTGACTGTATAATCCCCTACCTTGATATGGAAACCCTTTTCTAAATACAAGGGAATAGAAAATAAGGGCTGAAATTTTTGATAGTATTCTTTCAGGATGCGCGCACCTTCACTGCGGTATTTTTCTTTTTGGCTGTTTGATTGGTACCAATCATCAATCCACTGAGCAGCATATATTTTGAGCAAATCATCAATGGTCGGCACTTTTATCTTAGCCACGGTATTGAATAAATCGCTTTGCGGAGCCTGGCTAGCCTCAATAATACGTTGATAAAATTGCTGCAAAGTAGCATGCATGGTTTTGCCAAAACTAAATTGGGCGCTGCCCTTGACTGGAATTTTGGCGATATAAGAATAGAAATACTGGCGCGGGCAAGTCTCATAGGCCTTGAGCTGGGAAAAAGAGAAGACTTTGGGTTTTTCATATTTAACGACAGTATCTTTGACTTCAATCGGCGGTGAGCTGACTGTCACTTTACCTGATACTTCTGTCTGGGGCAATTTTATCTCATCCAAAAATCTGGATGGTTTCTTCTGCCGACTGCCGCCATAATCTTTGGCCCAAGTCAAAAATACCCCTCTCTTGGCACGCGTCAAGGCTACATAAAAAAGCCTGCGCTCTTCCTGCAGATGAGCATCGCCGGTAGGCAATTGTTCTTTGATAAAAGTTGCCGGCATTTCTATCGGATCACGCCGTTCAATACTGGGGAATCTAAGTTGCGCTAAATTACTGACAAAGACATATTCAAACTCCAAACCCTTGGCGCCATGCACAGTCATAATTTTTACCACATCTGGCCCACTTTCCTCGCCTTGCTCTAGGGCACCCAGCTCGCCTGATTCTAGCTCCAAATTCAAAGTAGCCAGAAATTCATGCACGCGGGCATTACCCAAATATTCTTCCTCCCAAGCACGAATTTTTTTATAAAACTGGTTTAAGAAGCCGAGCTGCTCTTGATTATATACATTCTGCTCCAGAGTCAAAGCCTGCAAATAGCCACTGTCCTCAAGCCAAGCATAAACCACTTGGGAAACTGGCTTACTTTTTGCCTCTTGAGCGTGCTGATTTAGATTGGCTAATATTTTTTCTATTATTTTTTGATCGCTAGCAGGGATTTCCAAATGACTGCGATAATTCTGCAAAGCATAGTACAAGCTCCAAGCCTTGCGACTAGCCAAATGACTTAAATTTATAATTGTTTTGATATCTAGTCTGGTGATCGGCAGGCTCAAAATCCTAAACAAGGCGGTTGACTCATGATAATTATCCAAAAGCTTCAAATAGGCTATGATGTCCAGCACAATATCTTGAGTATAAAGTCCCCGCGAAGCCATAAATTGATGCGGCATCCCGTTTTTACGCATCAAGCTGACAAAACCATTGGCCGCTTCGTTAGCTCTCACCAAAATAGCAAAATCTGACCACTGCAGTTTTTTATCCGCCTTTTTTAAGGTAATAATCTTATTTAAAATACCCTCGATCTCGGCAGTATTGTCGGTAAAAGCCAGCACTTCTACTGTGCCTTTCAGCTGGCTATGGCTGACTAATTTTTTATCTAGCTTAATCCCAGTTTTTTTACGGCCTTTTTTCAGCTGATACTCCAAGCGGTCGGGATTATTGAGCTGAATAAAATCATAAGCCACGTCCAAAATATTTTGCCCCGAACGATAATTATCAGTCAAAAATATTTGCTCCAATGACTGCCCCTTGATCTTGCTATAATCTTTTTGGAAACTCAAAATATTGGAAATAGCTGCTCCTCGAAATTTGTAAATAGCCTGGTCATCATCGCCGACTACCATCAGATTATTTTTGGGAGCAGCTAAAATTTTAATCAGCTCATATTGCGCCCAATTGGTATCTTGGAATTCATCTACCAAAATGTACTTGAATTGCTCCCGAAACTTTTTTAAAATTCGTGGGCGCTGTTGAAACAGGCGCAAAGTATAATTAATCAAATCGCCAAAATCCAAGGCATTGTTTTCCAAAAGCAATTGCTGGTAAACATGGTAAGCATTGGCCACTTCTCTGACGCGCAAAGCCTCTTGGGCTACTTCCTCCCGGTCAACAGCCGTATCAGTGTCTAAATGCAAATTATCGGCATAATCCAGATAATCTTCCGGGTATACCACCTCATCCTTGCAACGGGAAAAATGATTGAGTAGAGCATGGATAAATTTGGTGGGATTGGCCAGCGGCCTATAATAATCCAGTTCAAAGCGATCAATATTTTGCCTAACCAATAGCCAGGCCGCCGTCTTATCCAATAATTTAAAATCATTGGGCAGACCGATATCAACCGCATAATCCTTTAAAACTTTTTCACAAAAACCGTGAAAAGTGTGAATCCAAAGATCAGCATAACCCAAAGGCAAAAGCCTATCTACTCTTTCGGCCATTTCGGTAGCGGCTTTCTCTGTAAAAGTGACCGCCAAAATCTCCTCTGGCTTAGCCTTGCCCTGATCTATCAAATAGGCAATCCGCTGGGTGATAACCGTAGTTTTGCCTGTGCCGGCGCCGGCAATCAAAATAACCGGCCCAGCATCATGGGTAATCGCCTCAAGTTGTGCCTTATTTAAATGGGATAAGTCTATTGCCATGGCTATATTTTATCTAAAAAAACTGGAAAAAGCAAAAAAAAGAGGCCCTCGCTAATCCTCCTTTGAAAACAAGGGCCTTTGTGCCATACCATTGCCAGATGCCGGAGCAGTTTACTCCAGCTCGTACAAAGTGCAATCCTGGAGAGCCGGCGCCTGATTGCCATCCAGGTCGGACGGCCGCAGCCAAAAGCTGCGGATGCCCAAAGGCCTGGTCATGGCCTGATCAAGGTTCCGGCGCACATCGAGGATAGACACTGCTGCGCGGTAATGGCTGGCCAGCTCGCAATCGCTCAAGGCCATGAACCTGGCTATCTCCAAAGGCAGTTCACGGCGAAACATCTGACCAACCATGAGCAGATCCGTAGTGTGCATCTGCTCCTGGGTGGCCAAATCGTGGATCTGACCACCATAGTCAGCGCAGTTGCAGTGATTGACCAGATTCAACTGCGGGCTGCCGTGCAAACCCACGGCAATCAGGGCGATGTCTCTAAGCACCTCCCTAGTGAAAGGACAGTTACGTCGATGCCGACGCACGCCACCAGGCCGGGTGAATTCATCCACCAGCTCCCCTCCCACCAGCTCCTCGATCAACTTTCTGGCACGCTGATTCCAGAGCCCATCAGCACACTGAATCATTGTGCCATGATAACGGTGAGACAAGACAACCCTCCTTGTTGGGGACCTATACCTGACGACAAGATGATTCATTATACCTAAATAAAAAAACATGTCAACCGACATATTTTTTTACTATAAATAACTATATATAAGTTATTAGTCTACCACTATATAATCCAACCCTTGGGGCACTGCCTTACTATATGCCATAATAATCTCTAAATCTTCCGGCAACTCTTTGGCTAGCATTTCTTTGACGGTCTGTAGATCCTTATTATAAGCTTGCTCTTCAGTAGCGGCATCAGAAAAATTTTTACTGCCGCCATAGGCACCGCAATCCCAATGCCAGAGCAACAGCAGCTTCTTCACCTGATGCAAATTTTTCGAAACCGTGATAATGCTATTGATAAAAGAGACCTTGAAACCATTGTTTTTTAAAACATCCTTGGCGCTACCTGGCCAGGCATAAAGATCAAAATTCTTATAGCCCAAGCCTTTAGCCACAAACTCTTGGTCGGATTCTCGAAAACGAAAATCGACACACTTGATAACTGCCAATGGGCATTCATGCTCTTGAAGCAAATCATTTGGTACCAAATATCCCATATTTTTACAAATTTAAATAAAATATCAGCGGGCTCTATCTTAGCACTAAACATCTAGAGCGTCAATCTAAGACTCGCTCTCTCTATCTAAGCTAACGTCGGCCCCTCGAGTATGCTTGTATTTTTTAGCTACCCGCAAACGGGCCAGTTCTTTTTCTAGAGCAGCACTAAAGTAAGCAAACTGCTCGGCATCCATGACCTTGGTCTGTAATAATTCTTGGGCTCTGATCCGAGCTGCTTCAGCTCTCTGTTCATCGATCTCGCTGGCTCTTTCGGCGGTATCTGCCAAAACTACCACCTGATCAGGCAAAACTTCCAACAAGCCGCCTGATATAGCCATCAGGTCTTCGACTTTATTACCTTTTTTGATAATAAGTTCACCTGGAGCAAGCTGTGATACCAATGGTAAATGGTGTGGCAAAATAGTCAACTGACCAGTTGTTGTAGAAACCGAAAGCTGGTCAACCGTATCTTCATACAGCACTCGCTCGGGAGTAACAATTTTTAACTTAATATCTGCCATATATTATTAGTAAAAGGTATAAAGTAGAAAGTTTAAGGTTATAAACATTTTCTACCTAACCATGTTTAATTCTAACCACTTAGCTTAATTATTTAATAAAAAGCTTGCGCGCTACTTTTTACTTTTGATTTTCCACTTGATCAATTGTGCCTTTCATATAAAAAGCTTGCTCGGGCTTATCATCGTGCTTGCCTTCCAGAATCTCACTAAAGCCCCGAACAGTATCTTTGAGCGGCACATAGGCACCGGACCGGCCAGTAAAAGTCTCAGCCACAAACATGGGTTGCGATAAAAATTTCTGAATTTTTCTGGCTCGCGACACGGTTATTTTATCCTCCTCAGATAATTCATCCATGCCCAAAATAGCGATAATATCCTGTAGATCTTTGTAGCGCTGCAAAACTTTTTGCACGCCTCTGGCCGTATCATAATGTTCTCTACCAATAATCTGCGGGTCCATAATAATTGAGTTTGAATCAAGCGGATCAACTGCCGGATAAATGGCCAACTCTGCCAAACCGCGCGACAACACCACAGAAGCGTCTAGGTGGCTAAAAGTTGTGGCTGGAGCCGGATCGGTAAGATCATCAGCCGGCACATAGACAGCCTGCACCGAGGTAATAGAACCCTTTTTGGTAGAGGTAATACGCTCTTGTAATTCGCCCATTTCTGTGGCTAAGGTAGGCTGGTAGCCGACCGCTGACGGCATACGACCCAAAAGAGCCGACACTTCCGAACCGGCCTGGGTAAAACGGAAAATATTATCAATAAACAATAACACATCTTTACCCTCTTTATCGCGAAAATATTCAGCCATGGTCAAGGCTGTCAAACCAACTCTTTGTCTGGCTCCCGGCGGTTCATTCATCTGACCAAAAACCATGGTAGTATTTTTCAAAACCCCGGAATTTTTCATTTCATGGTAAAGATCATTGCCTTCGCGAGTACGCTCGCCCACGCCAGCAAAAACAGAAAAGCCGCCATGTTCAGCCGCAATATTGCGGATTAATTCTTGAATGACCACTGTTTTACCAACGCCAGCGCCACCAAACAAACCAATCTTACCGCCTTTGGTAAAAGGACAAATTAAATCAATGACCTTGATGCCGGTTTCAAAAATTTCTGTTTTGGTTGACTGGTCGGTAAAAACTGGAGCCAATCTATGAATCGGCCAATGCTCACGGGTATTGACCTCTGCTTGACCGTCAATCGGCTTACCCAGGACATTAAACATGCGACCTAAGGTTTCTTTGCCAACTGGTACTGAAATTGATTGACCGGTATTTTTGACTTTAAGACCCCTAGATAAACCATCAGTTGAATCCATGGCTACTGCTCTGACCATATTATCCCCCAAATGCTTTTGCACTTCCAAAACCAAAGTAGCTGACTTTTTATCTTTGGCAACACTCTGCTCTACCAATAAAGCCTCATTGATGGCTGGTAAGTGATCCGCAAAATAAATATCAACTACGGGGCCAATGATTTGTTTGATAACACCTTCTTTATTCATCCTGTTAGAATTTTCGTTTTTCATCATATATTTATAATACTTTTATACTTGCCCCCGCTATCGTAAATTCGGGGATCATAAATTTATTTAAAAAAATATTTATCAAATTAATTTTGCAAAGCTGCACTGCCAGCAGCAATTTCAGCCAACTCGGCAGTGATGCCGGCTTGGCGTGATTGATTGAAGGCTAAGGTCAAAAAATCTATCATGTCAGCCGCCGCATCAGAGGCATTACGCATAGCCAACATACGAGCAGAGTGCTCTGAGGCCTCGCTTTCCAAAACAGCCTGATAGATCTGGACTTCCACCAAACGAGGCAAAAAAGCCATCAGCACTTCTGCGGTATTTGGCTCGAATAAAAACTCGGAAAAACTATCTACATTGATTTTATCTTGATTGGCCATCTTTTCATGACTGATGTGCCCTAAGCGCTCATCCACCTGCGGCACGATTGGCAAAAGCTGCTTGAGGTGCGGTACCTGGCGCAAAGAAGAAACAAAATCAGTATAAGCAATAAAAATACGGTCATAATTTTTATCTAGAAATTCTTTGGTCACCAAATGGGCCATAGAGCGAATATCGGTAATATTTTGCGTAATATCAGTTTTGGGAAAATCGGCTATTAATTTTAAACCGCGTCGCTGGCTCTCTAGCCGACCGCGCGAACCAAAGGTAATAATCTCAGTAGCGGCCTCCGGATGATGCAATTTCATGGAAAGCAAGACTTTATTTACCAGCTGCAAATTAAAACTGCCACACAAACCACGGTTGGAGCTCACTAAAATAATGCCCGCCTTATTTACCTGCTCTCTGTTTTCAAAAAATGGATGCTCGTTCTTATCGACTTTGCCGGCTAAATGCAAAACTGTCTGCCAAACCAAATCAGAATAGCTTCTAGTGGCTAAAACTTTTTTGACCGCCTTGCGCATCTTGGCCGCCGCTACCAGCTCCATAGCTTTGGTAATCTTGCGGGTGGAGCGCACTGAGCGAATCCTTCTTTGAATATCTCGAGTTGCTTGCGCCATACTTATGTATTATTTTTCTGCCTTGGTTTCTAAATCGACCAACTCTTGAACTATGTTTTTTAATTTTTCTTCGCGCTCTTCCGTCAGCTGACCATCCTGTTCTAAGCCCTCAAGCCACTCCGGCACCTGAACCTCAAGTTGCTGATAAAGTTTATTTTCAAAATCACCGACTTGTGCAACTGGTATTTTATCCAAATAGCCATTAGTGGCGGCATAAAGGATTGCCACCTGTTTTGCTTGCGGCAAAGTAGCATATTGGGCTTGTTTTAAAATTTCTGTCACTCTAGCGCCACGATTTAATTGTTGTTTGGTCGCCTCATCCAAATCTGAACCGAATTGAGCAAAGGCCTCCAGCTCTCTAAACTGCGCCAAATCTAGCTTCAAACGGCCGGCTACTTTTTTCATGGCCTTAATCTGGGCTGCCGAGCCTACCCGGGAAACCGACAAGCCAGAATTAAGAGCTGGCCTGATGCCTTTATAAAATAAATCTGTTTCCAAAAATATCTGGCCGTCAGTAATAGAAATTACGTTGGTTGGAATATAAGCGGAAATATCACCAGCCTGGGTTTCAATGATTGGCAGAGCTGTCAATGAGCCGCCACCAAAATCTGCTGACATTTTAGCGGCTCGTTCCAAAAGACGAGAGTGCAAATAAAACACGTCTCCTGGATATGCTTCTCTGCCTGGCGGTCGACGCAAAAGCAAGGAAATTTGCCGATAAGCCACAGCGTGTTTGGATAAATCATCATAAACCACCAAAACATCTTTGCCTTTATCCATAAAATATTCTCCCATAGCACAGCCGGCATAAGGAGCAATATATGATAAAGAGGCTGATTGGGAAGCGCCAGCCAAAACCACAGTGGTATATTCTAGCGCTCCTTTTTCTTCCAATTTAGCTACAATTTTGGCTACTTTTGATTCTTTCTGGCCAATAGCTACATAAATACAAATAACATTTTTGCCTTTTTGGTTGATAATAGTATCAATAGCAATAGCGGTCTTGCCGGTCTGACGATCGCCGATAATCAATTCGCGTTGGCCTTTACCAATTGGAATAATAGCATCAATGACTTTGATGCCGGTTTGCAATGGTTGGATAACGGATTGGCGGGTAATAACACCGGGGGCTATCTTTTCTACGGGATAAAAGTCTTTGGTCTTAATTGCGCCTTTGCCATCCAGCGGCTCACCCAAAGGACTGACCACACGACCAATCACCGCTTCACCCACTGGCACCTGTAAAATTCGTTTAGTGCCCCTGACTTTATCGCCGGACTGTAAATTGTGATGATCGCCCAAAATAATAGCACCCACCATGGACTCTTCTAAATTTAAGACTACGCCATAAACTTTTTCACCCTCTTGAGTACTAAACTCCAACATTTCTGAAGACATGGCATCGGATAAACCAGCGACCTTGGCAATACCGTCGCCCACCTCAACAACCTCGCCGATAGTTTCTTCTTTTAGCTCGGCTTGCCAGTCGTTTAATTTTTTCTCTAAACTTTTGACCAAATAATCGTGTGACATATATTTTTTGCTTATTTCTTATGGCCTATAGCGCGTGACGCACAGCTTATGATCTAATTGGGATCATCGACCATGGGCTATCTGCTATCTGCTATTAGCTAACTAGATGTTCTGCTAAATTAGCTAATTTATTTTTTAAAGATAAATCCAAAACTTTATCATCATAATTTAAAATCGCTCCCCCTAATAAATCATGATCTATACCAGTTTCCAAAATAACTTTCTTGCCGCTCAATCGGGACACAATATCAGCCAAATCACCAGCCTCCGCTGCATCAAGCTGATGAGCGCTAAACAAATTTACTTTGATAATATTTTGCCGGCTGTTTTCTATGACCTCCAATTCTCTGATAACCTCTGATAAATACGGCCACCAATGCTTTTGAGTCAACAATTTTTCAAAATTAGCCAAAACCAAATCTATCTGCTGCTGACTCTTTTTTTGGCAAGCGCGATCCAGGGCTTGAGCTAAAATTTTTGCCGTTTTATTATCTTTCATTTTTCAGCTCTTTAATAACAGCCTGCAAATACTTTTTATCTAAATCCTTGGTCAAACCTTTGCTTAATACTTTTTCCAAGGATAAAACCAGGATATCAGCCAACTCATGTTTAGCTGCTTGCAAGGTGGTGTTTTTCTCCGCTTCAATCTGTTGTTTGGCTTTATTGATCAAATTCTCGACTTCCAACTTGGTCTTGTTGATGGCGGACTGACGACTAGCCTCGGCCTGGCTCTGTGCTTTTTCCAAAATTGCCAAAGCTTCTTGTTTGGCTTCTTGAAGCTTGTGCTTGGCCTCCTGCTCTACATCACGCAGGCGTTCGGTTGCCCTTTGAGCATCGCTTAAGCCTTTGGCTATTTCCTCGTTTCTTCGGCCCATAGTCCCCAGTAATGGTTTTAAGGCAAACCACCACAAGACTGCGGCCACAATAGCAAAATTTACCAGCTGGGCTAGCATGAGTTTCCAATCTACTCCAAATAATTGTAATATTTCCATATAAATTCCTTAGTCCTGATTTGTATAATGACGATCGTGCGGCTCGCTAACCTTAGTGTCATCCCGGACTTGATCCGGGATCTACTAATAATTTGCCGTTGGTATGATAATTGTAGATTCCCGCTTTCGCGGGAATGACAGTGTGGGGCTAGCGAGCCGCTCCAAGTATACAAAACAGTCAAAAAAATTTATTTTATGCTGAAAGAAATAATCAAAGCATAAATAGCAATGGCTTCGGCAAAGGCCGAGACCAAAAGCATGGGCACCAAAATCTTACCGGTAGCCTCTGGGTTGCGACCAATTGATTCCATAGCTTTAGCGCCGATCTTGCCGATGGCCAGAGCTGGAGCAAAACCACCGATGCCGATGGCCAGAGCTTTGGCTAGTAAAGTTAGATCCATATTCCTATCCTTTCTCAAATAATTTCGGTCGACAAATATTTTTTTGTTTAACGTCGCCTACTTTTATTTTAATTAATTATTTTGTTATTCTGAATTTATTTCAAAATCTCACCAAATGAGATCCTGAATCAAATTCAGGATGACCACTCTAATGTTCTTCGCTATGCTCAGTAGAGGCAATGGTGAAATATACCAGAGTCAAAACTGAAAATATAAGGGCTTGGATAATACCGACAATAATTTCTAAAAACATGAATGGCAGTGGCAAACCAAAGGCTAAAATAGCTGAAATTGAAGCTAGTAAAACTTCGCCAGCAAAAATATTGCCAAATAAACGAAAGGACAGGGAAGCCACTTTGGCAATCTCGCTGATTATCTCAATCAAACCGACAAAAAAGTTGATTGGATTAATCAGAGCTATGGTGGGCTCGTGCTTTATTTTCTTGGGAATTTCAAACAGGGCTTTGATATTGACAAATTTATTGAAATAATTCCAGCCGCCCACTACGATCACTCCAAAAATATTGGCTGCCAGCACCGCAAATAAGCCCAAAGCCAAAGTAGTGTTGAGGTCGGCTGTACCGCCACGCAAAAGAGGCAGGTGATTATAGGTAATAGAGCCAACGCCCGGCAAAAGCCCCAACCAATTATTAAATAAGACAAACAAAAAGATGGCAAAAACTAAAGGAAAAACACGCTTACTTTTTTCCCGATCATTGGTCACCATATCCATCATGCCAAAAGCTCCGTCAATCACTACCTCCATCAGACTCTGAAATTTTCCTGGCAAACGGCTATTTTTTATTCTGATCACCAAAGATAAAATAATAATCAAAACCACTGCTAGCCATGAAGTCAGCAGTGAATTGGTTATGGGAAATTGTCCGATATGAAATATCGGCTCAGCGTAAAGTGTATGCTCTTCCCCATGTTCAGAGGAAGCATTGTCTATATTATGATTATTTATTTGATTGGTCTCTTGGCTCATGATTACTATTTTTCTCTTTTGATTGACTGGTATCTAATTGTCGCAAATATTTCTGACCCGTCTTGACTAGGCCTAAGCAAGATACAATAAAGGCTATAGCCGTTAAGACAAAAAAATACAAATGCCCGGAATTTTGTTTACCATCAAGATAACGCCCAAGATACAAAGCGGCAATCACCGGAAAAGCAATCCAGCCGGTGCTTTCGGCAAACATTTTTAAACCCACCCCTAGCCAATAATTCTTATTTTTTGGCGGTTTGGCTTGATCCATAAAATAATTAAAAAAATGAAAAAGTGCGGCTATATTTTAGCTTTTTTTATAATTAAAGTCAAGATTTCGGAGAAAATAAAAAGGCTCCTGGCACCAACCTAGGTGATACCAAAAGCCTTTGCTATAAAGGCGCGGTCAACGCACAATGCTCAATCGAGCCGTGGCCACCGTACCGCCAGTCTCCAGCCTAGCGAAATAGGCGCCAGATGCCAAATTGCGACCAGCCAAGTCGCAGCTGGTCCAATGCACTGTGTGCCAACCAGACACGTAGAGATCATCTGCCAGCCGGGTCACCAGACATCCTCTGACATCGAAAATACCAAGTCTGATGTGCCCTGCTTTGGGCAGATTGAAGCGAATAGTCGCTCGGGGATTACAAGGGTTGGGATAGCTCATGAGCGTCGGGTGCCCCGAAGATGCCTCAACCACCCCGGTCAACGACTGCTCTGCCTGCAAGGCACGCAGATGCGCATAGAATGCCCCGGCCATCTGGACATAAGCACTCTTGTTGGGATGGAGATAGTTGTTCGCCGGATAGCCGTTAATGCGATCCACGAACAAACCCGAAGCACAGAGGCTGACATTGGGATGAAAAATCCCCTTGTCATAGTGCGACACCAGAGCCGCACGATAGATCGCCATGTTCTTCTCAAAGGCTTCCCAGTTATCAAGCGAACCGTAATTATCCACCCAGGCGGCCTGTGAGATGTTGCCGCTTGACGGCAAACTGATCACTACCCGACAGTTGGGATATCCACGATCGGCTGACAACAGGGCGCTGCAAAAACCATCAATGCGCTGAAACCAAAGCGCCATGATAGACGGTGTCAATTCAGCTCCCAGCAAGGCATAGATACCATTATACCCGAGCTGCACTATGCAATATCCAATCGGACCAGCCTGACCGCTGACATTCGTGTAGTATTGAAAGTCGATCTTGCCATCCTGAACATTCCAGAAAGGGTTTGTGAAGTATGCTGTGCTGGGGCTGGTAAAGTTAACCCAGCACTTACCGCTGTACCCCTCATGGACGCCAGGCGCCAATCCATTAGTGCCCAACAGCTTTACTTGAGCGCCGCCGCTTTCTTCAAAATCAACCTTGATTGCCGTGACTATATAGGCGCTGTCTAGAGCTGCTGGGTGAGCCTCTACAAGTGAGTCACCGACCGTAAGAAGACTGGGCTGACCTTGGGCCGTATCAGTGACCACTCGAATATGAGTCGTGGCTGAAGCGACAGCTACATCGGTGCTGTCCTTGGCTACAATGGTGCAGGTGATGACTGTTGGAGCATGGGCGGTAAACGAATACCCCCAATCGTAGAACGAGCCGCTATCAGCCAAACACGAGTAAACAATGCTGGCAGCGGCCGGCACTTGCGCTGAGAGCTGATCGTAATGAATGTCTACCGGCCGACCAACCAGTCCGTAAATCGTATCCGGCATGGTGATGACCGGCACATAGGCATCAGCCGCAGTCATACGGACACTGCAAACCAAGACCACTACAGCGATCAAGAGGGTCCTGAAGTATCGCATGATCCACTCCTTTACTTTTCATGGTACGGTTATCACCTAGTACATCAAGGTGACATTTCTCTAGCGTCATAACATATTTTGCCTGTCAAGTCAATAATAAAAAGCCCAGGTTACCCGGGCTATTTTATCTATTTTATAAACAAAACTATTCTAATCTAGGCCGCTCTATTTCCTCTAACTCGAGCTCTCCGCCTTTACCGCTGACTTTCAAAATATCTTTATCCAACTTCTTAAACTCGCGACTAGAAAAATTATAAGTATTGACCGCCGTACCCAGCTGGCTACCCAATTTATTATGATAATCAGCATAAGCAGCCATGTGTTTTTGTAATTTTTCTACATTGGCTCTGATCTCTTTGGCTGATTCCTCTATCTGCAAAGCTTTTAAGCCCTGTAAAACAGTCTGCAAATAAGCGGCAAAGGTGGTTGGCGAGACAATAATTACTTTTTTTTCATTAAAGGCATAATCAATCAGATTGCGCGTATTGACTTTGACCGCGCCAACTTCATTGATCAGCAAATCATAATAAATGCCTTCAGCCGGAATATACATAAAGGCAAAATCCAAAGTTTTTTCCTGCGGCCGGATATATTTAGCGGTTTCATCAATGCGTCTTTTTAAGTCATTCTTAAAGTCTTTTTCCAGCAGCTCTTTTTTTTCTTTGTTGGTCTCACTGATAATCCGCCGATAATTTTCCAAAGAAAACTTGGCATCAACCGGTAATAATTTGTCTTTAATTTTTACCACAGCATCAACCGCCTCATTGTTTTTAAAACGATACTGCATCTGATAGCTTTGCGGTGGCAGAATATTACTCAAAATTAATTCTAGGCTGGCCTCTCCCAAAGAACCTCTAGTTTTGGAATTAGTCAAAACCTTTTCCAAATTTTGCAATTGATCAGTAAAGCCAACTACTTGCTTATTGGTCTCCTCTAGTTTCAAGAGCTTCTCTGTCATTTCTCTGGAAATCTTCGAAGTCTCCACAAACTGGTCCTGCAACATCTTGGCTGACTGATGGGTGGTGGCGTCTATTTTTTCATGCAGCTGTTTGGTCAAATCAGAAATTTGCTGCTGTAAAAGCAATAATGATTTTTCATCACTACTTTTCCGACCAGACAATAAAAGATAAATAACTACGATTAGGCCGATGATTAAAATTATCAGCAAAAATGTCTGCATGGTATTTTAAGCTTGGGGATTATTGCCCTTTATGCTGACTAAGCTCTTATACATATTATAAGAATAGGCCAAAAAGAATGGAGCAATGACCATAGATAATATATTGCTTATTTGAGAATAAATTTGCTCTCTTGTTCTGTCAGCTGGGTTGGGTGCAAAAATGCCCCCCAAGAAACCGAAAACAATCATTAAAATCAACATGGGTACCAAGTTTCGCCACAATACACCCCACCATCTGCCCTTGACCAAATATTTACTGCGCCGCATAGCTGCCATATCTTTCAAGCCCTCATTGATAAAAACCCAGGCCACAAAACTATAATAAACCGACATGATAATGCCGGGTATAATTAGAAGCAGAGTCCATAATAGTATAAAAACACCGGCTGTTAAGTTTGTGATGAAAAAATCCCAAATCATAGGCCGAGCAGCTTTGAATGTCTCCCAGATACCTTTATCGGGATATTGATCCTTAACCATCAGATAAAGACCTACTTGGCTCGCCAAACTTACATAGATTACCACAATAATTGAGGCTAGGCCCAACAGACCAAAAATAATATATAATATTACCGAAAATACCTGGCCCAAAGTGCCAGAAAAAGCTATTACTAAAGCGAACAGACCAATAACTATGCCCATTGGTATATAGCTAATAATGGGCAATAGGCTCATGCCTACTAATTTTCCAAATTTTGTCTTATAAATCTGGAATGATAGACTAAAAAGCTCGCCCAGAGAAATAAATTTCTGCGTCGGCAAGGGACTAGTCATTGGTGTCTGGTTTTCTTCCATAATAATTATTTTTAATTTTATTATCTATATATTAAATAATTTTTTAGCATTATCGCCTGTTATTTTAATAATTTCCTCGGAATTTTTCCTTTTGATTTGGGCAATTTTTTCGGCCACATATTGTACGTAAAGTGGCTCATTGCGCTTGCCCCTAAATGGCACCGGTGTCAGCCAAGGACAATCTGTCTCTATCAAAATCCTTTCTTTGGGTATCCATTTTATAATGTCCTCCAAAACACCGCTTTTGTCAAATGTGATAATACCGTTAAAACCAAGGTAAAAACCAAGATCGATAAACTTTTTGGCGCCAGCCAAATCACCCACATAACAATGAATCACTCCCCGATCAACGCCCTCCTCTTGCAAAACATCATAAACATCATCGTAGGCTCTTGGTTCATCGGGGCTAAAACGGCAATGAATAATAAGCGGCAAATTATTTTCTTTGGCTAATCTGATATGCGCCTTGAAAATTAGCCTTTGTTTTTGTTTTATCGCCGCAATGGACTCTGCCCCTTTTTCTATGCTTTCTGACAAGTGCCAATAATCCAGACCCGTTTCACCGATGGCTACAATTTTATTCTTATTTTTATCGATTAGCGCTTGAAATTGTTTTTCGCTAAAGTCCTCATCATATATATGAATAGGGTGCAATGCCAGGGCAGCATAAAAATTCTGACCATCAGCCAGCTCTACTGCCTTTTGCGAAGTAGCCTGAGCCGCTCCGACATTGATTAGCTTCATGCCAGCCTGCTGACAGCGGGCCATCACCGCCTGGCGATCTTCATCAAAGGCTTTAAAATTGAGATGGGCGTGAGTATCAATCAACATCAATTCAGTATAGATTTTATGTTTTTGATTGCTTCTGGCATCAAAGGAACGACTACTACCGAAATATTTTTGGCGATTGGTGCCAAACTTGATTTGGCCACAGCATCGTTCACGGTATCGCTGATGGGGAACAAAGATAATAGATAAACCACAGCACTAGCTACCAACATACCGCCAATCAAACCAACTACCGCGCCTAATAATTTATTGACCAAATCAATAAAAGGGATGATGTGGAAAACAGCATTGATCAGTTTGACCAACAGACCAATTATAATATTGACGAGAATGAAGATCAAAACAAAGGCAATTATATTGGCTAAATTGGCATTATCAATATTTATAAATTGAGCTAGCCAGGCACTGACCAAAGACATAAAGCGACCGCCCAAAACAATGCCGACTATGATGCCGATAAATCCACCGATAGCGCCAATCAAGCCGGCTTGAAAACCTTTCCAAATAAAAATCAATAGAATAATAAGGAGGATAATGTCAAATAAGTTCATATGTTTTTGTTAATTTATTTTTATGAATAATTAATTGCTGACTATGCTTGATTTGGCTACGATACCATATAGTTTGTTGAGGCGCTTGGTCAGATCAGCAATCTGCTTACTGGTGCCCTGGATAGCTACCACGATTAATCCGGTGCAATGAGCAATGCAAGCCGGCTGAACATTGACGCCCAAGCGAGCCATGATAATGTGACCAGCATCAGTCAAAAGCTGGTTGACATCCTTAGCGTGCATCTGTCTGTCTTTGATCAAAATTGTAATTGTGCCCAATTGTTTTTTACTTGTCATAATGATTAGTTAAAAGTCTGCAAGTTATAAAGTTATTTTTTATCAACTATTACTACGAATTCGCCTTTGAGTTGGCTTCTATCTTTATTTAATTTAGCTAAAATTTCTTTGGCTGTACCGCGATAAATAGTCTCAAACTGTTTGGTTAGTTCGCGACCGATAATTAAATGCTTGGAACAGTCGGACAATTGCTCTAAAGTTTTTAAAATACGGTGCACAGACTCAAAAAAAATCGCCGGTTGTTTGGCCGCTTTAATTTCGTTAATCAATGTCTGCCGACCCTTTTTGTGGGGCAGGAATCCATAAAAAACAAAATTATCCAAAGCCACACCAGCCACGCTGATAATAGCCGCCAAAGCCGACGGCCCGGGCACAGGCACGATTTTGACTGTCGGCAATTCGGCTAAAATCAATTCTACCAATCTGCCGCCCGGATCGCTAATGCCGGGCGTGCCGGCATCAGACACCAGAGCTAGATCTTTGCCTGCTTGCAATAATTTCTTGATCGTCTGCCAATCAGACAATTTACTGTGCTGCTGCCAGGTCAATAGTTTTTTTTCTATTCTATAAAAGGCTAGTAGCTTAGCCGTCACTCTTTTATCTTCAGCTAAAACTAAATCTACCTCTTTTAAAATCCGCAAAGCTCGCAAAGTCAAATCTTCCAAATTACCTATCGGTGTAGCAATGATATATAGTGCGGCCATCTATTCAGCGGAATTATCATTACGATTTAATAAAAACATGTCCATATAGACACTCAAAGCTGAAGTTATTGGTATAGCCAGTAAAGCACCGATAATGCCGCCTAAACGAGCACCAGCCAAAACCGCCAAAATAACTATAATGGGATTTAGGCCAGTACTTTTGCCCATGACCTTGGGGACCAATAATTGATTCTCTAGTTGCTGAATAGCAAAATACAACAGAGCCACCCAAAGCGCCTTCATCGGGCTATCCATAAAAGCAAAGAATACTCCTAAAATAGCCGCTATCCAAGGACCCAGGAAAGGGATAATTTCTAAAATGCCTGCTAAAATTGCCAGTAGCAGAGCATACTTTACGTGAAGAATACTAAGGCCAATGTAAACTGCGATAAAAATCGCCAGAGAAAGCACTATCTGACCCCTAAACCAATAACCAATGCGCTGTTGAATGCCATCAACTAACTTGCCGACTTGCGATCGACGGCTAGGAGCGGCTAGCTGACAAATAAATTTTTTCAGTCTATCCTCCTCGGCCGTCAGATAAAAAGTCATCACCAGCACCGAGAAAAAACCAACTATGCCACCAAACAGTGAGCTGACAAAACCAAAAATACCAGAAGTAGCCGAAGTCAGCCAGCGCGTCACCTCGCCCAAACTAAATGAACCTATGGCCGGATTGGTCAGACCGCCAGCGTTCTGAAAATTCTGCAGCACATGGTTGATACTATAATAAAAGCTGGGAAATGCCCGGGCAATATCCTTGATCTGTTCGATGATCGGTCCGGTCAACAGATAAATAACCCCGCCAACTATAAAAATAAAAAGCACATAAACGCAAATAATGCTTAGGCTGCGGGGTATTTTTTTATTATCCAGCCAATCTATCCAAGGGTCAAAGGCCGCAGCCAGAATAATAGCCACGAAAAATAGAGCCAAGACATCCCTAATGATAAAAATAAAGGCTAAAATCAAAATCCATAGGACTATTCTGCCAATAGTGCCGTTGGAAATGCTGTTTGATTTATCGTTGGGCATAAAATTTGTTAATTAATAATTTTTATTTTAATATTTTTAAAAATTCTTTACGCTGGGCAAAGGGCCCGATAATAGCCAAGTTGCTTTGCGGCCATTTGACCAGTTCTTTGGCCAACTGATTGACTTGCGCCAGGGTGATCCTGTCTAGCTCGGCTAGAGTTTGCTTTAAATCTTTAATGCGCTGACCCCAAATTTCTTGAGCAGCCAAAAAATTAAGATAATTAGTAGCGCTCTCCAGACGCAAAATCAAATGCCCGCGAATATTGTCTTTAGCTTTTTTGAGTTCCACTGGATCGACGCCCTTATTTTTTATCAAATCAAGTTCAGCTTTAATAGCTTGCAGAGCTTCATAAATTTTATCTTTATTTAAACCAGCGTGCACGGCAAAATAACCAGTATCCTCATAGCCATTAACTTCCGCTCGGATAAAATAACACAAACCCATGCGCTCCCTGATCTGTAAAAATAATCTCGAGCTCATCGTGCCACCTAAAATATTACCCAGCACCTGCAAGGCCAAAAAACGCTTATCTGTACCCGGCACTCCGCGCCAGCCCAGCATCAGCTGCACTTGCTCCAAGTCTCTTTTGATGAGCTCAATAGCCGCCTTGTTTTGCCGCGTCTTGGGTATTGGCCTGATTGCCAATCGCTTGTGCCGAATGCGGCTGGGGAAAAATTTGTCTATCAGACGCAATATTTTTGCTTCAGAAAAATTACCCGCCACCCCAATAACTGTGTTACCGCCATAATAATAGCGGCGATAATAATTATACAAAGCTTGGCGAGAAATAGTCTGGATGACTTGACGCGGCCCGGCAATCGGTCGGCCCAAAGCACTGCCGGTAAATAAAAGGTTCTCAAATACTTCATCAATAAACATGGCTGGATTATCCTCATACATATTGATTTCTTCAACGATCACTCCCCGCTCTCGATCCATCTCTTTTGCATCAAATTTCGAAGCATGCAGCATATCGGACAAAATATCAACTGCCAAAAAAGCATGACTATTATCAGCCATGACATAGTAGCCGGTATATTCTTTGCCGGTAAAAGCATTGTACTCGGCGCCCACGCTATCTAGCTCTTTAGCAATGTCCACTGTATGGGGGCGCTTGTCTGTGCCCTTAAACATCAGATGCTCGATAAAATGAGAGACGCCATTGTTGGCTGGCACTTC
This sequence comes from Patescibacteria group bacterium, assembly GCA_041650755.1. Classification (GTDB taxonomy): domain Bacteria; phylum Patescibacteriota; class Patescibacteriia; order UBA1558; family GWA2-36-10; genus JBAZKN01. Next base: position 377,095 of record JBAZKN010000001.1, read on the forward strand.
TTGGCGGCTGCCTATTTTGTATAAAATCTCCACAGTGATTGCCTGAGTATCTTTTTTGGGCACCAATAAAATAACGCTACCGTCGCGACGCAGTATCCTTTTAAACATACTTCAAAAAACTAATTTTTAAATTTGTCATCAAAATAATCATTAAGCTCGGCAATTGACACCCGATCCTGTCGCATACTATCGCGATCACGCACAGTCACTTTTTTGTCCTCGGAACTTTCAAAATCTACTGTCACACAATAGGGCGTGCCGATCTCGTCCTGACGACGATAGCGACGCCCGATGGCTGCGGTCTCATCATATTGCAAACGATATTTGCTAGCCAAAGAAGTGAATATTTTCTTGGATACATCCACTAACGGCTCTTTTTTGGACAAAGGCAAAATGGCAATCTTGATTGGAGCCAATCTTTTGTCCAGATGCAAAATGGTCTCCACTTCTTTGGTGCTTTCAGTTGTAGTCGTGCGGCCACCCTCTATTTCTTCATAGGCATCAAGCAAAAAAGCCAGTGTAGCTCGATCTACTCCGCCGGAAGTCTCGATAATATGAGGAATAAACTTTTTGTCATGCTCATCTTTGACAGAAAAATCCTGCTGAGAAAATTCTTGGTGCCTGGACAAATCCCAGTTACCCCTATTATGGACGCCTTCCAACTCTTTGAAGCCATCCTTATCGGAAAAATCAAAGCGATATTCAATGTCTATGGCCTGCTTGGCATAATGGGCTAATTCATCTTTGGCATGCTCGCGCCAGCGTAGATTTTCCGGCTTGATGCCAAAATTTACATACCAATTAAAACGCGCCTTTTGCCACTCGGCAAAAACTTTCTTGCCAATTTTTTCCGTGATGAAATATTGCATTTCCATCTGCTCAAATTCGCGCATGCGGAAAATAAAATTTTTAGTCGTTATTTCGTTGCGGAAAGCTTTGCCGACCTGAGCAATACCAAAAGGCAGCCTTAATCTCATGGTGTCTTTGATGTTGAGAAAATTCAGATAAATTCCCTGACAAGTCTCGCCACGCAGATAAGCCTCTTCTTTTTCTTCCTCGACGACGCCCAGGCTGGTTTTCATTAATAAATTAAAGTTGCGCGGCGTGGTCAATGGCCCATCGCAATCCGGACAATTTATGTCTTTTATGCTGGTAGGCTGCTCTTTGGCGTAACCCGGCTCGGCTTTTTTGGCTTCCAACAAATGATCTGCTCGAAAACGATGATGGCACTTTTTGCATTCCACCAAAGGATCGTGAAAGCTTTGTAAATGACCGCTGGCTTCCCAGACAATGCCTGGAGTCAAAATAGCGCTATCCAAACCTACTATATCGGGCCGTGACAACATGGCATCCCACCAAGCCTTTTTTATGTTATTTTTGAGCTCTACGCCCAAAGGACCATAATCATACAATGAATTCAAACCACCATATATTTCAGCTGCCGGAAATATAAAACCCCGCCTTTTTGCCAAATTCACCAGCTTGTCAATTTTTCTTACTTCGGCCATAAAATACAACGACTTTAATGACTAATTAATACCAAAATTATAACTAATTAACCGCCATTTATCAAGCGTTGACCAAATGGCGGTTTTTTGTCTTAGAAATAAAAAAGTTATTGACTAGGAGTAGGTGTGGTCGGCATGGTTGGTGGGGTTGGCATTGTCGGCGGATTTACTGGTGGAGTCGGAGCCATACCAATATATTGAGAATCACCAAAGGCTAGCATTGGCAAAAAAATAAACGGTAAAAATATCATGCCAAAACAATAACCCAAACTTCTCTTACCATAGGCCTTTAAAAAATCATAGAGAGCTATGAATATGATTACAATATTAACAATGGGTATGAGCAGTAGAAAAATCCACCAAATTGGCTTACCTGCAATTTGCAGAAAAACCACTGTATTGTAAATTGGAATAATACTGGCCCAGCCTGGTTTGTTGGCTTTCAAATATAATTTCCAATAAGAAACTAAACAGATTAATGCGACCACCCAATAAACAATGTATACCCAAGTTGGATAATTTTCTTGCATAATTTTCTTCCTTTCTATAATTTAATTTTAATTAATACCCCTGAGGTTTTTTGACAGTAATTTTACCGCCCACATCATAAACAATCAGATCGCGCCGGCCGATCTTGTTGCTCAACAGGAAATTGGCTAGGGCATTATCTACTCGCTCTTGAATAATACGGCGCAAGGGACGAGCACCGAAAACCGGGTCAAAGCCAGCTTCTGCCAGCTCGTGCTTAGCGGCATCAGTGACTTCAAAAAATATGCCTTTGGTTTCCAGATTCTTTTTGACGCCCGTCAGCATCAAACCGGTAATTTGCAAGATTTCCTCGCTGTTTAGCGGTTTAAAAACAATGACGCCGTCAAAACGATTGATAAACTCAGGATTAAATATCGGCCTAATTTCCCGCTTGATCAAATCATCCTTGAAATCATCCGTGTTTTTGCCTTGACTGATCTGATCTTGGATGTAAGATGTGCCGGCATTAGAGGTGGCTACAATGATTAGGTTGGTAAAATCGACTGTCCTGCCCAAAGCATCGGTCAAACGACCATCATCCATTACCTGCAAAAAAATATTTAGTATTTCTTTGTGGGCTTTTTCTATTTCATCAAGCAATAATAAGGCAAAGGGTTTTTGTCTGACTGCTTCAGTAAGCAGACCAGGCGTACTTGTTTCTGAAGATCCTATCAAGCGCGGCAGTGAGTTCTGCGTCTGATATTCCGACATATCCAGACGAATCATATTCTTTTCATCACCAAAATATTTTTCCGCTACAGTTTTGGCTAGCTCCGTCTTACCGACACCGGTCGGACCCAAAAACAATAAATTGACTATCGGGCGCTTTTTATCCCGCAGCTCAGCTCGCGCTCGCCGCAAAGCAGCCGCCACATATTTGACTGCCTCGTTCTGACCGACTATGCGCTGATGTATTTCCTCTTCCAAATTTAATAGTTTGGCAGTCTCTTGAGTGGTCACCTGGGTCAAGGGTATGCTGGTTTTTTTACTAACTAATTTAGCCACATCTTCTGCTCTGACCAGGCGATCAGCTGATTTGCTCTGGCCGACCATGATGCCCACCTCATCCATCAAATCAATGGCTTTTTTGGGTAAAGTCGTGTCTAGGATATAGCGATTGGCTAGCTCATAAATTTTTTCAATCGCCTCATAAGTAAAATAAACTTTGTTTTTGGCCTCCACAAAACCAACATGAGCCTCCATGATCTGGATGGTCTGATTTTTATCCGGCTCATTGATGGGGATCTTTTTTAGGGTCTGGCCCAAATCGCTGGATTCCATGCTCTCGACATAATTTCTATTGGTAGTGGCGGCAATAACCACAATGTTATTTTTCCTGATTTCGGAAGCCAAAACTTCAGCCAGATCAATACCCTCATTGCCTTGGGAGGCAACGCCAATCAAATTATGGATATTATCAATAAATAAAATAATATTACCAGATAAAACAACCTCGTTTAATATGGCCAACAAGCGTTCTTCTAGCTGACCAGCGCCCGATGCACCGGAAATCAGGCTAGGCACCGATAAGCTCACCAAACGTTTATCCTGAAAAAATTCCGGCACTTCATCAGCTGCCATCATGCTGGCCAGCCCTTCGATAATATTGGTCTTGCCGGTGCCAGCCTCACCAACCAAAATCACACTGGACAAATTGCTTTGGATTGTTTCCAAGATATCGGCTAGTTCCTTACTTCTACCTACGCATAAACCAAGCCGACCCACCCTAGCCAAACCAGTCAAGTCTTCAGAAAAATTATCTAAAATGGGTGTCGCAATAGCCGTATATGCTCTATTGATATCCCCCCTTGGCTTAAACTTGGCTCGCGAGCGATGACGCATATAATCTTGACTCAACTGCTTGTTGATAGTCAGCCAAGCAATTACGTTATCTATTTTGTCTTCATCGATATTAAAATCAAAAAAGAAATTGCGCACACTTTGGCTGGCAACTGTCAAACCATAAAGCAGGTCTACTTCAGCCAGGCGTTGGTCATGCCGACTGACCATGTGCCAGTAGGCATTTAATATGCCGTCCTTTAGTTCTTCGCTGATGTCCCCGCTTGCGGAAGCCGCTGCTTTGGACTTGGATAAATTAGCATCGATTAGCTCCTGCAGTTGAATAGCACCTAGGCCAAGCCTCGCTAGAATCAAACGAATATCCTTATCGTTTAATAAAACAAACAATAAATGCCAAACAGAGACCGGGAAATCATTTTTCCTTTGAGCGTATAGCCAAGCTTTATCCAATAAAACAGAGGTTTCGTTATTTAAACTATCGGCAATATTGTGTTTGATAAAAACATTCTTACTAATTAGCTTTTTTTGACGATTTTTTTCTTTGAGCTGCGGATAAGTCAAGCGATAATAAAAATACATGTCAAAAGCAATCGTCAGCCAAAGCCAAAAATTATAAATACTAGGCGTGATAAAATAATGCCACAGATTATAGGGATCAAGTCGGGCTTGTTTTATAAAAATAACCGCCAGCAAAACAAAGGTCAATAAACCCATCAATACCAAAAAAACATTGATCAAAATATTTAGCGTAGCTTGAACTTCACGGACAAAAATATATAGATAATTTAATGGGCGCTGCCAGTAGAAAAAATTATTATCGATAAAATAAAAACTCTTATTACCAAAACAACCCGGACAGGTTCGTCTATTGACCATGCCGCTGCCTTGGCACGACGAACAGATTTGAAATTTTATTTCTGCCATAAGGCTGACCAATTAGAGATAACCCCCCAGACTACCAGTGGGGGCAAGACCAACCAAAACAAAACTACGGCCACATAATATGCCAATATAAATATAAATAGAATTAACTTGTAGATGATAATCAATAAGCGCATCAGTAGACTGATCGCTCGACCAGCCCTATCATACTGGCCATACATGGGCTGAAAAATATTTTTAAGCAATAAGGACAGGCCCAAGCTATAGTTGGAATTTTTCAAGCCCTGCACCAAATAAAGCATTGTGTTTTTGAGGCCAGTGGTATACCACCAAATTGGGAAAAATAAAATTTCCCCAATAAGATCTAGGAATAATAATTTGCTAGCCGGGGCTAGAATATTCTTTGGCACTTTTTTACAAAAAATTATAAATTATATACTATAATATACGATAATTTTACTTTACCCTGTTGGACAGGTCACTCTATGGCGTTCAACAAGATTTATCCTGTCAAATGTCGCTTTGCGACAAGCTCGCTTTAGCGAGCTTATTTTACAGGATAAATTATAACATTTTTCAGCTAATAAAAAAAGTTGGCGCCCATCAGCGCCGACCTTTTGCTTTATAATCAATCGGTATAATAAACCTTTATGTGGATTACATCTACGGCAGCATAGCTACTAATATTTGGTTCTCTGCCGCTTGTCCCAACCTTCTTTTCAATGTAAGCAATAATACCATCTATAGTAGCTGACTCTGGTATACTAAAACCAAAATTAGTCACTTTTAAAATATTACTTGATTCATCTATACCATTCAGCACAACGAAAGCAAGGCCAAAATTACTATTATTAATATCAGCCGGCGTCCAGATTTCCCCCCATTTATCAGATGAGTCGCCATAGGTAGTTACTACCCAAGAAGAGCTCCAGCCACCAGAAGCAGCCTTATTGGTCGCCCCCATGGATCCGTCTGCCTTGATAATGGCAACCGTGTCATCATAATAACTAGTAACCGGCACAACGGACACAGCCGACGCTTGAGTGCCATCATCAACTTTAACATTATTTGGATTCGTCCAAGTATAAAATCCGCCAGCATCAGTGGCTGTGCCCGGATATTTATCGGATGAATATTGCTGGGTGCAGGCACCGCAATCAGCCGTACAAGTAGAGCAAGTCTCTCCATTACCGCAGTAAGTGTCGCCGCAACTAGCGCTGACGCAAGTATCTAGGCAGGCATCAGTATTATCCTCATTACCATCATCGCAAGTCTCATTCAAAGATAATACTGTTGAACAGGTAGAATTACAATAGCTGCCGCTTTGGACAGTGCTGTCGCCACAATCTTCGGTATCAGTATTACTATCATCGCAGGTCTCGCCCGGATTCAAGATGCCATTGCCGCAAATCAACGGACAGCAATCTTGGGGGCAAGAACCACACGACTCACTGCTATGGCAGTAGCCGTCACCGCAGACCAAACTAGAGCCGGTCGTAGCTGCCAGACCATAGGTGCTGCAAGGCTCTACATTATACAGGCTACCGGTGCGCTTGATATAATAACCGGTATCATTACTGCCGCTAACTAGATCGGGATCAATCGGTAAAGTGGTCATCACTGAAGAAATTGCTGAAGAAATATCTATCTTGGATAAAGCTGACCCCAAAGCTGTGCAGGTATAAGTGCCGCTGGTGCTGCCGCCGGCCTGGACTATGGCATAGGCCACGTTTTCTGTCAGATTCTTTAAAATATCCGGCACAGTGCCAGAATCGATAGCCACCACCTTGATGGCCTGCTCAATGGACTGTGTATCCAAATTTCTTCTTTGATCATTACTTTCCCCGACCCGTTTATTCGGTTTATAAGCAATAAAAAAAATAGTGACCAAAATAGCCGCTAAACAAATAACGATTATTAATTCTACTAAAGTAAAGCCGCCTTTTTTGGGCATAAAATTTTACTCGCCCCCGCCGCCAACTTCTCTGGGTGAATATTTGCCCCCGCCGCCAGCTGAACAATACTCCAAACAAGCGCTACAACTATAGCTACAACCCGCTACCGCACCAGTACAGACCTCATCATCGTATACTATACCGCTAGTATAATAATTGGCATTATAAACACAAGTACTGCCATCAGGATCATAATCACACGCTTCACCAGCATTTAATACACCGTCTCCACAAGCCGCTGGCGCTGGAGGCGGCACATAAGGTGGCAGGGTAGCTTTGACTGCCATGGATATCTCGCTACTGGTCTGGTAGACTTCGCAGGCGCCCAACTCCAGCTTATCATTATCAGTCCGGCTGATATAATAGCCAGTATCAGCTGCTGAGCTTTTGGTCGGATCAATCGGCAGGGCTCCGATTTTATTTAAAAATGCCTGATCATCAACTACCAAACAACCGCGCGTCATGCCATCGCAAGTGACTGTCCCGTTAGTACTGCACAAAACAAATTTTTCTCCCATACCAAGGGTGCTGGTTGAAAAATCATCCGGCAAGCTACCGTTTTCAATTTCATAAAGCTCAATAGCCCTGGCTAAGCTTTCTAAGGCTTGCTGGCGCTCGGCATCGCGAGCCTTACCGATTCGCTGTTCTGGATTTTCATTTAATAAAACCGTAGTCATAATAACTGCTGCTACAGCAATGACGACTATCAGTTCAATGAGATTAAAACCCCAGATATTCCGATGCCAAATACATTTTTTATGCATAGTACAATATGGACACTTGTTTTTTTAGCAAAAAACATATAGTTTTCTTAATCTTCCTATATTATAGCAAAATTATAACTTTTTGAGAAATAAAAATTATAGCCCGCCCACCTTGATCGCCTGCCTGATTTCCTTCATCAGTTCTAGATAAAATTCCAGATTATTGATAGTAGCCAAGCGCAAGGCCAAAGGCTCCTGACTCTTAAATAAATGATGCAAATAAGCTTTGGAGTAATTTTTTAAAGTCGTATTATTGATCGGTGAAAAATCTTTAGCAAACTTAGCGTTGGTAATATTTATTGACTGATAAAATTTTTTCTTTCTTATATCCGGCTGGCCAGCCCAAAGATACAGCTTGCCGTGCCGCGCTTCGCGCGTGGGGATGACGCAGTCAAACATATCCACCCCCTGCTTGACTGCTTCCACGATATTTTCCGGATAACCAACGCCCATTAAATAGCGCGGTTTATTTTGCGGTAAAACTGGCACCGTATAAGACAAAACCTTATACATGGTTTCCGGTGGCTCGCCTACAGCCAGTCCGCCAATAGCCAAGCCATCAAAGCCCAAACCACCCAAGTACTGAGCCGACTGCAAGCGTAAATCTTTAAAATCAGCCCCCTGCACAATCCCAAAAAGCAGCTGCTGCTTTATTTTTTTAGATTTAGCGTTTAATTTTTTTTTGTAGTCTATGGAGATTTTGGCCCAACGATGCGTCCTATCCAAGGCTAATTCTGCTTTGACTCTAGTAGTCGGCAAGCCAACGCATTCATCCAAAACCATCATAATATCGCTACCTAGGGCAATCTGTATATCAACGACTTTCTTAGGATGCAAAACGTGCTTAGTGCCATCCAAATAAGAAGTAAAGGTAATATTATCACCTTTTATGTGTCTGAGCCGGGAAAGGCTAAATACCTGGTAGCCGCCGCTATCTGTCAAAATCGGCAAATCGCAATTCATAAAACTATGCAAACCGCCGGCCTTCTTTAGCACCTCTACACCAGGCCGCAGATAATTGTGATAAGTATTGGATAAAATAATTTCTGCACCTAGATCTTTCACTTCGCTAACCGTCAAACTTTTGATAGCCGCCTTAGTGGCGATTGGCATAAAAAAAGGAGTTTGTATGCGACCATGAGCAGTCGTCAAAACTCCCAATCTGGCTTTTGATTTCTTTGAATTTTTTATGAGACGATACATTTTTATTGCACTACGCCCACTGAACCCTGAACATTGGCTATAACATCCGAAGTTTTGAGTGCTTTGGAGCGCACCTCTACTTCCTCCAAACCCCTGGCTGTCACCGTAGTAGCATTTAATAAAGTCAAAACCTTGCCCTCATCATCGGCTACCGGCTTGATTTCTATCTGAAAAGAGGCAGTCACCGGCAAAATAATGTCAGAAAATTTATTGATAGTCCAGGTAAGCGCCCGAGTATCAGTATTAAAATTTAGGTCACCTTCTTGCACGTCGGTTTCGCTTACATAAGCTACATTTGGCGGCAAAGTAGTTTCAACCACCACCTTATCAAAATCACCCGTCGCCCGAGGCAAAGACCAAACCACCAAATAGCTTGTTTCTACGCCGACTTGAGGTGGCAAAATACCGCTACCAACGCGCCGGCCAGCTAAATCCCAATAAACTCCATTATTGAAAGTAAGGCTTTCTCCGACTGTCAAAGAAATGGTAGGGCTGACCTGCTCCCAGCCCTGCAAACCCTCTATATTTATCTTGACAATATTGTCAATCATTCTCTCGGCCTGCGGTTTGTCCACCACCTTTATTTGCCAAGTAAATATTTTGGTAGCACCTTTTGGCCAATTGGATAATTCATTATTTTCTTGCTTGGTCCAAATAATATTTGATCCATCGCGCCGACCAACAGTTTCCAAACTATTCCAATCCAAGGCTGTGCCATCCAGCAAAGCTGTCACACTCACATCGCTCAAATCAGTTTCGCTGTCATTGGTCAGCTCCAGTTGATAGCGCAGCACATCGCCCCAATTTACCACTTGATTATCGTTACGATTATTGATGGTCAAATTAATATTAAATTGCGGATTGACTACCATAGTATTTTTTTCAGCTCTAGCTAGGCGCCTGAATTTATCATTTACTAGGCTGCCGATTTCCGCCACGATTTGCTGATCGCGCCTACTGTCTTTGCCAAAAATTCCTTTGACTAGTATTGACTTTTCTTCATTGGGCTGAAGGTCTATCTGCCAATATTGGCCATTTTTCTGCGGATCAACGCTGGCCATATCCAAATCATCCGGATATAGAATATCTAAGAACAAACCAGTAATAGCCTCATTGGTCAGATTTTTGCAAACCACTTTAATTTCTTGATCGGTGCTAACCATGGTTTTATCTACTGCTTCAATATTCAAGGATAATTTATTATCTATAATCTTTGTATCTATGCTCTGTTTGACTGTAAAGTCAGAATGAAAATTAGCTGGCTGATACTGCATAGCAAACAAAGCCGACAATAGTTCATCTTTATTACCCACTAGCTGGCCCTTGATCTCTAGACTGACTTCTTGACCGGGAGCCAAATCTTCAAGATTCCAGGTAGTAGCATTGATGTCGGCCGCCTCTTTATCAGCGCTGTCAAAATAAAAGCCGTCTGGCCATTTGACGCTCAATTCCAATTTTTGCAAAGTCACTACATCAATATTTTTATATTTCACCAAATAGGAAGCCTGGTCACCGGATATAATTTCCTGCGGACCAGTCACGGTCATTTCCAAGCTTTTATCTATCTTGGTAGTCGGTCGCTGACTCCAATAATAAAATCCGGCTACGGCTGCCAAAAATAACAAAAATAAAAGCCACAAACAACTTGATCTATTTTTCCCGGGCCGCTTGAGCGTCCGATATTCAGTCGGTACTTGGCGCTGACCACCCCTAGGGGCAATACTATCGCTAACTACACGTTGACCAAGTAAAGGCTTGACGCCATCAAGATTTTTTTTGATTTTAGGCATAGTTTAAGAGCTTTAGAGCGTTGGCTGGCTGCTCAAAAACCGTCTGATAAGACAATTTTGACAGTTGCCCCCACTCTTTATTTAATTTTTGATTAATTGGTGAATCCAAAATATCCGTCCAATCATGATTTAATATAAAACTCAGCCACTCGAGTAACGCTGGACTGATATCAACAGCTGTTTGATCGTTATGATCATTACATATTATACCTCGACCAGGCACATATTGGCTAGATTGTTTGTCCGCAGCCTTGCCACAATGATAGCAATAGTCTAAACGCGGCTGCCAGCCAGACAAACTAAAATATTTCCACAAAAATACTCGCACCAATTGCAACTTGTGTTCAATAGACAAATCTTGATCATTTAAAAGAGTGAAAATATTTTCCAATAACAAAAACTCTTTATATTTTTGCCCGTGGCTGTGATCATGTAAGATGATCTCAACTACCGCGGCCGCTAAAGTCATCAGCCGCATATCTTGACGCAAGTAACGATAGTCCAGCAAGGTGTCAGCGCCGGCCAAATGATCCATGCGGCCGCGTCCCAACATTACTCTCACTTTACTAAAAGGCAGCATCTGGCCGGCCAGCTTATTACCCGGCCTGGCTGCCGAACGCAAAACAGCCGCCACCACGCCTTCGTTTGGCAAAAATAAGTCATAAAGTCTATCAGCTTTTTGCCAGCTTCTCGCTCGCAAGACAAAAGCCTCGGTCTTAAATGCCATCTAAGATTATTTTATGCCTAAAGTTATTTTTTCCCCGTCAATATCCAGTTCGGCTACAAATTTAGCTGAACCACTAGCCAGTTCCAAGGCACCGGCTGATGTGCCGCTGACCAATTCACTCTCATATTTTTTGATCAACTGCAACAAATAATCTGATTTGGTCTGATAAATTTCGGTCGGCTTATCAGTGGGTTTTAAGCCGGCAGTTTTTCGTAAAGAATTTATGGTGCGAATAATTTCTCTGACTACGCCTCTATCTTTGAGGTCTGGAGTGATCCTAGTATCCAAAGCTACTTGTATATTACCAAGCTCGGCTAGCTCCCAAGCCTCTTGATTATCAATTTTCCCCAAAATATCTACTTTCTCAACATTTAGCTCATCAGCAATAATTTCCAAATAATCTGCGGCCAAATCTGCTTTACCTATTATTATAGCTGATGCCAAGGGCTGTCTGACCTTGATGCCAGCTTTGGCGCGCAAAGCATGCGCTACTTCAACAACTTTTCTGGCCAATTCCATCTGCTGTAAAACTTTTTCATTAATCCAATGTTTATTGGCCTCTGGCCAATCTTCCAGGTGCACTGATTCTTTGAGTGCTGCACAATTTTTATTGAGCTGACGATAAATATCCTCGCTGATAAAGGGGGCAAATGGCGCCATCAATCTCACCAGATCAAATAATACCCTACCCAAAACAGCTGTAAACTCCTGACTAGTCTCGGGGTTTTTGTCTTTGAACTGATCTCTGGATCGCCTGACATACCAAACCGATAAATCATTGATGAACTCTTCTATCTTTCTAGCAGCATTGATAATATCATAATGCTCCAGCACTTCGGTCACCTCAGTAATCAGAACATTGCTTTTGGCTGCTATCCATTTATTCAAAACATTGTGTAATTTGCCGGCATCTTTGATTTCCAAAAAATTATCTGTTCGGCCGGCAAACATCTGATAAAACCTAAAGATATTGCCTAAAGTCATAAATATTCGTGTAGTCTCTTTGAGTGCCTGCTCGTCAAAGCGCTTGGGTTCACCGGGCTGATTGATGGTATAAAAATGCCAGCGCAGACTATCGGCGCCATATTTATCAATCATAATCCAGGGATCCACCACATTGCCCTTTGACTTGGACATCTTCTGTCCATTTTTATCTAAAATGTGGCCCAAACAAATAACATTTTTATAGGGCGTGCCTTTGCCTAGCAGCGTGGCTACGGCTAGTAGTGTATAAAACCAACCACGAGTTTGATCGACTGCTTCAGAAATAAAATCAGCCGGATAAGCCTTACCCTTATCGATGTTTTCTTTATTTTCAAAAGGATAATGGTTTTGAGCAAAAGGCATAGAGCCAGAATCAAACCAACAATCCATTACTTCTGAAATCCTCTGCATCTCGCCACCGCATTTGCAGGGCAACTTAATCTCATCAATAAATGGCCGATGCAAATCAAAATTATCGTCCAAATTTAATTCTTGGCGAGAACCAATGACCTTGGTTTCAGCGCATTTGGCGCATTGCCAAATCGGTATAGGCGTGCCCCAATATCGTTCTCGAGAAATAGCCCAATCTTTGACTTCCTTGAGCCACTCGCCAAAACGCCCTTCTTTTATGTGCTCCGGCACCCAGTTTATCTGCTCATTATTTTTGAGCAATTGTTTGGCTAAGGCACTTACCTTGAAATACCAGGAATCTTTGGCATAGTACAAAAGCGGTGTATTACAGCGCCAACAAAATGGATAATCATGTTCATAGGGCACGACAGCAAACAATAATTCTCTATCCTTTAAATCGGCGGTAATTTCTTTTTCTACATTTTTAACAAACTTACCCTGCCACTGCGGCACTAATTCATTAAAAGTGCCGTCTAAATTGACGGAGTGCACTTTGGGCAAGCCGATTTTTTCACCCAAATTATAATCGTCAACACCATACATCACGGCTGTATGAACAATGCCAGTGCCGTCTTCAGTAGAAACAAAGTCAGCCGCATAAACCTTGAAGGCATTCTGATAATTTTTATCTGTTTCTTTTATAACCCCGGGAAAGAGCGGCTCATATTCCAAACCCACTAGATCTTTGCCCTTAAATTCTTGTACAAGCTTATATTCTTTACCAGACAAAACCTTGTTTAGTAAATCTTTAGCTAAAATATATTTTTGACCATTGTCCTCAACAACTACATAATCAATATCCTCGCCCACTGCCAAAGCCACGTTGCCCGGCAAAGTCCAGGGTGTAGTAGTCCAAGCCAAAATATATTCGTTGGGCTTATTTTTAATTTTAAATTTTATATAAATTGATTCTTCAGTAACCTTCCTGTATCCTTGGGCGACTTCATGCGAAGACAGGGCAGTCTCACAACGGGGACACTGCGGAATCACTTTGTGACCTTTATAAAGATGGCCCTGCTCGTGGATCTGTTTAATTATCCACCAAAGTGATTCTATATAATCATTATTATAAGTAATATACGGATCTGCCAAATCAACCCAAAAACCTATGCGGTTGGTCAATTTTTCCCACTCCTCTTTATACTGCCAGACACTGGCCTTGCACTGCTCATTAAACTCTTTGATGCCATATTTTTCTACATCCATTTTATGCTTCAGGCCAAGCTTTTTTTCTACTTCCAATTCTACCGGCAAACCATGGGTATCCCAGCCAGCCTTACGCTCAACATAATAGCCCTGCATAGTTCTGAACCTGGGTATAGCATCTTTAAATGCCCTAGCTAAAACATGGTGGATGCCTGGTCGGCCATTGGCTGTGGGCGGACCTTCATAAAAAATAAAATTCCCCTTGGGGCTATTTTTAGCCAAAGATTTTTTGAAAATATCGTGCTCCTGCCAAAATTTGAGGATTTCTTGTTCTTTGTCAGAAAAATTTATCATAACATTAAACCTTATTTTAAGTGCTGGTTATTTTAACCCAAAAAACTCCATTTGACAACAATTTAGAAAAATAAAGAATAAATCTGTTGCCACCAAGTTTTTTTATTGCGTTTTTTGCCGCGAGATCGATACACTTTGTGTCGGCCGCTGGTCGGCAAGCAAAAAATTTTGTCCAATTTTCTGTGCATAAATTTTATATTTATAAACCCTCTAGCTTCTAAGCATGGGTGAAGCTAGAGGGATTTATAATAACTTCTTGATCTCGGCGATCGTCAGTCTTTTTTTATTTTGCCAATAATCAATTTTCTTCAGGGTCTCTAGGGCTCGGTCAGGATTATACAAGCGATAGCCACCGCGGCTATGCCCATCGGCCTTAAGTAACCCTTCTTGGGTGTAAAAATGTATAGTTGACGGTAAAACAGAAAAACGGCGAGCCAATTCGCCAATTTTCACCAATTGCCTACTCTCTCCTCTTTTTGACATAAAACTGCTATAATTATAAAACATAAAGTATAAAGTGTAAAGTAGTACTTCTTACTTTATGGTTGTGGATAAATAAAGCCCTGCACCATACGGTGCAGGGCGGTTTTAGAATACCAAACTTTTATTGCTGAGCTTCAGCCTTTTGTATCTCTTTATAAATCTCTGAATCTTTACCGATTTCTTCTATGGCCACAATCCTGGAGCGGCTAATCTGCATATAACCAACTGGCCTATGCAGCTCCTGCCCACGCCTAACTAAGACTGGCACATCCTCCATAGTGGCCTCTGCCCCCTCTTCAGTGGCAGGCACAGACTTCTGCACGGTCTGGATATAGTAGACATCATCCAGGTAAATATAATTGGCATCTTCTTTGGCAATCTTGGCATAATAATATTGGTTGTTATCAAGGGCCACCACCTTGAAAGGAATTTCTCTCTGCCAGGATTTGTTTTTTAAAGATAAGGCCAATACGCCGGCCAAAGCAATGATGATAATGATCAAAGTGACATAAAGCCAGGACTTGCCGTTGGCTTGTCGGCGTGGATTCTTCTGGGCAATAAATTGCTCGAATTCCATAGCATCATCCGCCGGCTCAATGGCCTTTTTGCTAATAGTAGTTTTTTTAGGCATAGATTTTATTCTCAATTATTTTTAATGATATAATATTAGCAATTTTTGTCATGAAAGTAAATACGGTGTTGCCAAAAAAACCCGACTATACTAATATATAGACGATTAAATAGCCTTGTTAGGGGACAGCCTCTAGCAGGATAAAGAAAAGCGATTATGAATCATTACTCTTTATTTTTATTATCCAAAATAAAAGGCCTGTCTGGTGGCGTTATTTGGAGTTTACTCAAAGAATATGGCCAGCCGGAAAATATCCTCGCCTCTATCGGCCAACAAAAATTAGCAGCTCGCATCAGTGAATTGATTGCTCGTCACTTAAAAGACAAAATTTTTCTCAAACAAGTTGAATTTGAATTTCATCAACTACCACCCAACTACTTGACTATCTTGGACGCAGACTATCCTCTGCTTCTAAAAAATATTTACGACCCGCCTTTATTTTTATTTTATCGGGGCAATAAATCTTTACTGCACAGTAAATACCTGCTGACCATGGTCGGCTCGCGCACTACCACTGTCTATCACCAAGCCACTACTCAAAAAATCATCAGCCAATTTGCTACCACACCCCTGGTGCTAACTAGCGGCTTGGCTATCGGCATTGATACTTTGGTCCATCAAGCCGCTCTAAAAAATAATCTGCCAACTATAGCCGTTTTAGGCTCTGGCTTTTCACCTACAGTTCTCTATCCGCAAAGCAATATTAAACTAGCTCAAAGCATAGTAGAGCAAGGCGGACTGATTTTGAGTGAATATCCGCCTGACACCCCGCCGGCCCTGCATCAATTTCCCCAACGCAATCGCATACTGGCCGGCTTATCAGCCGCTACGGTAGTAATCTCGGGGGCAGATAAGTCAGGCACTTTGATCACCGCCCAAATTGCTTTGGATGAAAATCGGGAAGTTTTTGCTTTGCCGGGCAATATAAATTTGCGTCTCTGTCGTGGCCCAAACTCATTGTTAAATAGCGGCGCCAGTGTTTTGACCGGATCTGAAGACATTTTAAAATTTTATAAATTAGCAACCGAGCAGAATCAAGTGTGCTTAAAACTATCGCTCGAGGAGCAGGCCGTCATCAATTTATTAAAAATCGAGCCGCGCAAAATTGAGGTTTTGGCTAATATTTTGGGGCTGAAATTAAATTTATTGCAAGCGATAATTTCCCAGCTAGAAATCAAAGGATTGATCAAAGCCAATCTGCAAAACGAAGTGGAGCTCAGCTAGCGGACTTGCATAAAATTATAATTTATTGTATAGTCAGAACTAATTTGTGAAAAAATAATGTCAGACCTGATTATAGTTGAGTCCCCTACCAAAGCAAAAACGATTAGCGGTTTTTTGGGCAAGGGATACAAAATCGAATCTTCTTATGGACATGTGCGCGATTTGCCCAAGAGCAAACTTGGCGTAGATGTTGACAATGACTTTGAACCAAGCTACGTAGTGCCGACCAAGGCCAAAAAAATTGTCACCAAACTCAAAGGTTTGGCCAGCAAAGCTGACCATGTCTATTTCGCGACTGATGAAGACCGCGAAGGCGAAGCGATCAGCTGGCACTTACAATATCTCCTGAAAGTACCGGCCAACAAACAAAAAAGGATTGCTTTTCACGAAATCACCAAAAAGGCAATCGTAGCCGCACTCGAGCATCCGCGCGAATTGGATAAAAATCTGGTTGATGCCCAACAGGCTCGCCGCATACTGGATCGCTTGGTCGGCTACAAACTGTCTCCTTTGCTTTGGAAAAAAGTTGCCCGCGGCTTATCTGCCGGCCGGGTTCAATCAGCTGCTCTGCGCCTCATTATCGACCGAGAGAATGAACGCAATAATTTTAAGATTGAAGAATATTGGACAGTAGAAGGCTTGGTAAAAAAAGACGAAAGCGAAGCTTTTGCTATAGCTGTCTGGCAAAAAGACGGGAAAACTCTGGATAAATTCGATCTAGATAAGGCCCAAGCCGAACAAGCTGTCGCTGACATCGAACCCGCCCAATTGGTCATCAACTCTGTTGAAGCTAAAGAGATGAGTAAAAACGCACCAGCGCCTTTTACCACCTCTACCTTACAGCAAGAGGCCAACCGCCGCTTTGGCTATTCAGCCAAACAAACCATGATGCTGGCTCAACAGCTTTATGAAGGTATTGCCTTGGGCGATACCGGACACGTTGGTTTAATTACTTACATGCGTACTGACTCTTACAATCTGTCGCCAGAATTTATCAGTAGCGCCAACCAATACATCAAAGATGTTTTTGGGGAAAAATATACTGCCGATGGCGGACGACAATTCAAGAAAAAAACCAAGCTGGCCCAAGAAGCCCATGAGGCCATCAGACCAACCGATGTTTCGAATACTCCCGAAGAGCTTAAACCATATTTGGACAGCAAACAGCACAAAATTTATAGCTTGATTTGGCAGCGAGCCATGGCCTCACAAATGGCTAATGCCATCATCGAAACCACTACTGTTATAGTAGCTGCCCGCCAGACTCCCTGGACTCTCAAAACTACCGGCTCAGTCATCAAATTTCCTGGCTGGCAAAAAGTATATGCCACCAAAAGTGAGGAGCAAATCCTGCCGCCCTTAGCTAAAGATGATGTTTTGCAGCTGCAGTCACTAGAAGCAAAGCAGCATTTCACCACACCGCCAGCCAGATACTCGGAAGCCGGACTGGTGCGCGCTATGGAGAAACTGGGCATTGGCCGGCCATCTACCTATGCGCCTACCATTGCTACTTTAGTCGAAAGAAAATACGTCAACAAAGTGGAAAAGCGTTTGGCACCAACGGAAATTGGCACCATAGTCAATAATTTATTGGTAGAACATTTCCCAGACATCATTGATTATAATTTCACCGCCGAAATGGAAAACGATCTAGACAAAATTGCTTCTGGCAAAAAAACTTGGCAACCGATTATTAAAAACTTTTATATGCCTTTTATCAAAAATGTGCAAGCCAAAGAACAAGAGCTTGATAAAAAAGAAATTACTGAAACTGCCACTGATCAGGTTTGCGAGAAATGCGGCTCGCCGATGATCATAAAACTAGGGCGCTTTGGCAGATTCTTGGCCTGTTCAAATTATCCGGACTGCAAAAACACCAAACCTTTGGATGAAAATGGCGATGTCCAGGAGCCAGAGAAAACCAATGAGGTCTGCCCTAATTGCGGCTCGCCGATGATTTCCAAAACCGGACGCTTTGGCAGATTCTTGGCCTGTTCAAATTATCCGGACTGCAAAACCACCAAAAAAATTGAAAAAGGCACAGGTGTCATTTGCCCCAAGTGCCACCAGGGCGAAATGGTTGCTCGCAAGGGCCGCGGCGGAAAATTCTTCTATACATGCAACAAATATCCCGATTGCCAACACATAGTCTGGTCCAAGCCAACTGGCGAGTATTGCCCCGAGTGTCAACAGCTATTGATTATGGGCCCCAAAGATAGCGTCAAGTGCGAAGCTTGCGATTATAAAAAATAATATTTAAGCCCCGCCCCGCCGAGCTAAACTCGGCGGGGCGGATTTTTTTATATTTGCCAATTTTCCTAATAAATACTATGATAAATTCTATATGGCAAATAAACTAATTACTTTTGAAGATCTTAAGGAAAACCTAGAAAATGTCCATCCTGGTGAAGACTATAGCGTCGTCATCAAGGCTTTTCAATTTGCTTCCGAAGCGCACCGCGGCCAAAAGCGCCGCACCGGCGAAGACTATATCTATCATCCGCTGGCTACTGCCTACAATCTGGCTACCATGAAGATGGATATACCGTCAATTGCCGCCGGACTATTGCATGACGTGCCAGAAGACACTGACTTTACCTATGATGATATAAAAAATAATTTCGGCAACGAGATCTATTATCTGGTAAAGGGCATCACCAAGCTAGGTACTCTCAAATACCGCGGCTTGGAAAGATACGCCGAGAACTTGCGCAAAATGTTTTTGTTTATGTCCAAAGACTTGCGCGTCATCATCATAAAGTTGGCTGACCGCCTACACAACATGGAAACACTCGAGGGTGTGGCGCCAGAAAAACGCCTGCGCATTGCCCAGGAGACGCTAGAAATATTCGCGCCGATTGCCAACCGACTTGGCATGTTTCGAGTCAAAACTGAACTTGAGGACTTGGCCTTTCCTTTTGTATATCCAGAAGAATACGCTTGGGTCATAGACCTGGTAAAGGATCGCCTCAAGACTGAGACCAAATATATTGAAAAAATAAAAAAGATTGCCCAGAGAGACCTGGCCAAAAATAATATTCATTTTCTGCACATCAAGGGCCGTGTAAAAAATTTGTACAGTCTTTACCAAAAACTTCTGACTCGTGGCCGCGATATTAATAAAATCTATGACCTGATTGCTCTGCGGATCATTGTCCCCGAGGTGGCTGACTGCTATCTGGCTTTGGGTGTGATCCACAAGCGCTGGACTCCGCTAAAAGGCCGAGTCAAAGATTATATCGCCCAACCCAAGCCCAATGGCTATCAATCACTGCACACTTCTGTGTTTACTGAATTTGGCAAGGTAGCTGAATTTCAGATCCGCAGCCAGCAGATGGATGATGAAGCTGAATACGGTGTGGCCGCCCATAGCCGCTACAAAGAAATCGGCATTTTGGGTAAACGGAAAAATCCGCCCAAGTGGCTAAGAAATCTGATTGAAATACAAAAAACGATTACCGACAATACCGAATTTATCAAGCATATCAAAACAGATTTTTTCTTAAACCAAATATTTGTCTTTACGCCCAAAGGCGATGTCATTGAGTTGCCGGAAAACGCTACGCCTTTAGACTTTGCTTATGCTATTCATACTGACATAGGCAATCAATGCATCGGCGCTAAAGTAAACGATCATATGGCTGCTTTGGATACCACCTTAAAATCCGGCGATATGGTAGAAATACTGATCAACAAAAGCCGCAAATACCCAAATGCCGATTGGCTTAATATTGTAGTCACCAATCAAGCTAAAGCTAAAATCCGCAGCCAACTAAAAAATAAAGAATAAAAAAAGAGACCCTATTCTAACCCGGGTCTCGTGGAGGGATGGGGCGCGCAGCCCCAGGGCATCAGTCTGTGGCCAGTTCTGCTACTTCTAGCGCGGGCGCTCGTGCAGGCGGACGAAGATGGCGCAGAGCACGCAGAAGATGGAGAAGAACCAATGGTTGCCAACCTCTCCCGGTTCCGAGATCACCGCCTTGATGGCTTCGATCAGGGCTCCACAGAAGAATAACCACTTCACACAGAAAAACATATAGACCTTCTTTCTGGCTGTTTACAGCCTAATTCAGATGCCTTGTGACTGTACCACTAAACAATATATTATATCATATAAATTAAATTTTGTCAATAATAATAAAAACAACCTTTGGTTGGTTAATTTTTTAGCTAATATTAGAGTAAAAAACTACCTACGTATTAGTACCTACCTCGTTCTATCTTTAAAAATCGTATCATGTGATGCGGAACCTTTTTTATTTTAATTTAAGGAAAGATGTATGACCGTAAAAATAAAAGCGTAATAAGAAAAATTATCCAATGATACCATCTTAAATATTTTGATAAATCACGCAACCGTATTGATTTTTCTTTTTCTTCTGGAGTAAATTTTTTAAAAATTTTATATCGCCATCTAACATTCAAATAACTGAGAACAAGACACACTAATATGGTGCCCAATAATAATTGCATACTTGTTGATTCTACTCTTTTCCACATTATTGAAGCTATGGGTATAGCCAATACTAAACCAAAAAGGAAAATGGTGGCGATTGAGCCTTCTCGCCATTTATCACCAGCCATCTCATTCCTATGCCAATCATTTTTATACCCTCCGCTCATGATATCTGCAGAGCATTGAAATACCATTGAGGCACTCATCAAAACCCAAGCGGAAAAAATTATAAAAGGATGAATCTGAATAATGCCCAAAACTCCTAGTATTATTATGCAGGCAATAATTGACGTGGGAATATCAGCAATAATTTTTGGATCCATATTTTTAGAATACAAAAAATTATTTCTGCAATTTATTTAATAGGTTTTTAAGCTCTTCGTGAGAATAAAAATCAATCATGATCTGGCCTCTTTCACCCCGCTTTTTGATATGCACTTTGGCGCCCAGGACTCTGGTCAGCTTATCTTCATATGAAGTCAGGATAGGATCCTGTTTTTTTTCTTTTTTATCTTTGAGGACGGTGTTGTGAGCCATCTCATCAAGCTGTTTGACGGTCAGATCATTTTTCAAAATGCGCTTAAAAATTTTAACCTGTTCTGTTTTGGTCGGATAGCTCAAAATAATTTTGGCATGAGAAAAAGTAATCCGATTATCGGCAATCGCTTCTTTGATGACAACCGGCAATTGTAGTAAGCGCAAAGTATTGGAAATGGTAGAGGTGCTCTTGCCTACCTGCTGGGCGATTTCTTCTTGGGACAAGCCAAATTCTTCCAGTAAGCGCTGAAAGCTGGCCGCCTCTTCCAATGGATTAAGATCGGCGCGTTGGATATTTTCAATAATAGACAGCTCCAATTTATCACGATCCGTAGCCTCCTTAATGATTACCGGCACTTCAGACAGACCTAAGGCCTGGGCGGCCTTCAAGCGGCGCTCACCGGCAATCAACTGATAATTATCCCCTTCTTTGGTGACTACCAGTGGCTGGATGATACCGTGTTTTTTTATGGATTCGGCCAGCTCGGATAATTTATCACGATCAAAATTACTGCGCGGCTGCCAAGGATTGGCCGTTACCTTATCAATCGCCACATAAACAATTTTTTTGTCATCGGCCACTCCCTCTTCATCAAAAGCATGTGCCGAAAAAAAATCACGATTGGGGTTGCTTGATTTACTGCGGCTGGGTATCAGTGAACCCAAGCCCTTTCCTAAAGTTGGCATTGTTTATTTTTATATTTAACAGAATTAATCCTCAAAATCCTTCCAGACAATCTCTTGGGCCAGACGCTTGTAGGCCTTGGATCCTTGGGATTCAGGATCATAATCCTTGATCGTCTTACCGTGCGAAGGCGCTTCAGCTACCCGCACATTGCGCGGGATCACTGAACGAAATATTTTGGCAGGAAAAAATTTATATAATTCCTGAAACACGGCGTTCGATAAACGATTACGGCTATCATACATGGTCATGACTGCGCCCAAAATTTCCAGGTCTGGTTGCAGGTGATCCTTGATCAGATTAACAGTATTGAGTAGCTGGGACAAACCCTCGAGAGCATAATATTCACATTGCACCGGAATCAAAACTTCTTTGGCAGCTACCAGGCCGTTGATAGTCAATAAGCCCAAAGACGGCGGATTATCTATCAAAATAAAGTCATAGAGGTCTGATACTTCTTGTAAATTTTCCTGCAACTTGAATTCACGGTTGTCTACATTGACCAGATCAACAGTGGCGCCAGCCAAATCCGGCGTCGATGGAGCGATGTGAAAATTTGGCTGATATGATCTGATGGCTTCCGTCAGCTTGGTATTGGGGTCAATCAACACCTCATACATGCCCTTATTCAGCTCTTTGGTATTGATGCCTAAGCCAGAAGAAGCATTACCTTGAGGATCAATATCTATCACTAGGACCTTCTTGCCCAATTCAGCCAGCCAGGCAGCTAAATTAAGAGTGGTGGTAGTTTTGCCTACTCCGCCTTTTTGATTGACAATAGCGATAATTCTAGCCATAAGCACCTAATATTATACTAAATAACTGCTCACGGCACAACTAAAATTATTTGTCTGAGCGGTAAAAAAACCTACCAGTCAGCCAACCTAAAATAGCAAATACCAAAGGCCCGGCAATCAAATATTTTATCGACCATTCGTGCAAGAAAAAATAGCAATAAACAAGGGCTAAAGCCAAGCCCAGAGCCAAGCCTTTTATCTGATAGGGTAGGGTGAACATGCTAATTTTATATTCCTCACTGCGCTCTTTGGATAAAACAACGGCTGGCTTGGCAGTTTTGTTTTTGGATAAAATTTCTAAAGGCGGCTTGTAGGGCATAAAATTAATCTAATTTTTTCTGCCAGGCGGCAGCTACTGTTTTAAATTCTTCCAGCTTTTCTAGCGACACGGCTTTGCCGGATGGTATATCGACTGTTTGGGGATTGACCTTGGTTCCGTTTTGCACCATTTCAAAATGAACATGCGGACCAGTAGATAAGCCAGTAGAACCAACGTAGCCTATCACCTGACCCTGCTTGACGTGTTGGCCGGCTTTGACGGCAAACTTTGACATATGGGCATAATTAGTCGAGTAAGTAGCATTGTGTCTAATGCTGACTAAATTACCGTAGCCGGCCGAGCTCCAACTGGCACGCATCACCACTCCATCACCCACGGAAACTATCGGCGTGCCATAAGCGGCAGCATAATCAATCGCCCGGTGACCGGTGCTGATATTGAAAGCGGAAATATAGCGTTTACCGGTAGTAAAACCAGAACTAATATAACGATAACTAACGGGGGCTTTCAAAAATATTTTTTGCAAAGATTTGCCGACAGGATCATAATAGCCCTCAATCAATTCGCCATAAGCATCTTTGCCTTCGGAAAAATAAAATCCCTCTACTGTTTGCCCGCTGTTGACAAACCGAGCTGCCAAAATCTTGCCCGGCATGACATATTGTCCGTTACGATATCTCTCCTCATAAATAAACTTATAAGTATCGCCTTGATAAATGCCCATGCCAAAATCAATGCTCCAGGCAAATACATCGGCCAAAGCTATCACGGCTCGCTCATCAATATTCTGCGCCAAAGCTGACTCATACAAAGAAGAGTCTATGGTGCCGCTAACGGTTTTTATTTTTATTTCATAGTCAATCGGCTGCCGGATAGCTTGCCAGGTATTATCGGGTGCTTTCTTGATATACAATTCTTCTTCAGTGCTAATCGGATACATTATTTGCTTAAATGCCCCATCTTCGTGATCAAAAGTAAAGACAATTTCTCGGCCTGCCCTGATGGCCGACAAATCATAAACATCTTTGGCGGCTGATAGCAATTCTTGGGCAGTATTAGCGTCCAGTCCGGCCTGTTCTACTACTTTAAAAAAAGTCATGTCCGGCTCTATGGCTACTGACACTATTTTATCCAGATTTTCTGCCTTGACCTGGGCGACATTATTTTGGGCAGTCCTAATTTTGGGTAAAATAACAAAATTGCCCACAAAAACTAAGGCAATTAGTAGCAAAATGATCAATAAAAATTTCGGCTGACGAAACATTAAATATATTGTAGCAAATTTATAAATATCAGCCAATGCTTACTAATAAACAATTATTTGCTATAATATAAGCATGCCTAAATCCTCTCCCCAAATGGTCCGCTTCTCTATTATCGCCATCCTGTTTTTTGGCATTTGGTTTTTATTTAGTCATATCAATGCTACCGGCTCTCAAGCAAATCCTGGTCAGCATGCCTCTGTACAAAAAAAGTCTTATCAACCCAACTATGTCCGTGGCATATATCTGACAGCTGCTTCGGCTGGTCGCGATGCTTATCGCCAAGATCTGATCAAAAAAATGGCTAACAGCCGTATCAATACAGTGGTGGTGGACATCAAAGATTATTCCGGCTATATATTATACGACAGCCATGTACCCAGTGTCCGCGAATACAAGGCTTTTAAAAAAGTCATGGATGTCCAAAAAGTAGTTGAAGATTTTCATGCAGCCAACGTCTATATTATTGCCCGACAAACAGTTTTTCAAGACCCGATGCTGGCTAATGCTAGACCCGACCTGGCTATCAAAACAAAGTCTGGCTCTGTTTGGCGCGACAACAAAGGTTTAGCTTGGCTTGACCCAAGGCAACGGGGCGTCTGGGAATATAATGCGGCCATTGCCAAAGAAGCTGTCTCCTTGGGCTTTGATGAAATCAATTTTGACTATATACGCTATCCTTCGGACGGCAATATAGCTAATCTAGCCTATAACATCCCCACCGGAAAAACCAAGGCTGAAGCAATGCAAGAATTCTTCCAATATATTTCTGAACAGCTCACTGGCTTGACGCCAATCTCCATAGATATGTTCGGTTTAGTGATGGACAATGCCAACACCAAGTATGATTTGGGTATTGGCCAACGCCTGACCTCGGCCTTGGATTATTTTGACTATATCTGTCCGATGATGTATCCCTCGCACTATGCTGATGGCTATTTGGGTTTTACTAACCCAGCTGACCATCCGGCTGAAGTTATACACTATGGCATCGCCACCAGCTCGCCTGTCTGGACCAATAAGCGGGCGACTTTACGACCCTGGCTGCAAGCTTTTTCTCTAGGCGCTGTCTATGACCAAACAAAGATCGAGGCACAAATCAAAGAAACTGAAAGCGCTTCCACTACCGGCTGGCTCTTATGGAATGCCCGAAATGTTTATCCGGACTTCATATTTAAAAAATAGAGTGGACGTCCTGAGCGACTTGTGGTGAGCGTAGTCGAACCAAGTCGAAGGGCGAATTTTATTTTTAAAAAATGAAAACGGCTCGCTTTAAAGACTAGCCGTTTTCTTATTGTTGGATTAATGGCAATCAATCATAATTTATCTGGCGGCAAACCATCCCAAATTTCTATATCATCATACTGATAGCCGGTAGCGTACTCGTTTGGCACAATATCGGTCGACCCGCCTGTACCATCGGAACCGACATAGAAAAATCCCCAGCCAGTTGCTCTAAAATCTGGATAGAGGGGAATTTGCGTTGTAAAACAACCAGTGTTGCGTCCGCCAGGCGCTTCCGTCAATGGATAATTGTCTATCCACAATTGAGCATAGCCGTCATCATAATTGAAATAAAATTCATATTTATGCCAAACTCCATCAGCACCGTTGACGGATGCCCCGGTGGTCAAATTTATTGAAGAATACAGTGCTTCTGCCCCGCCTGGGCAGGTGCCATGAAACCAGCCATCATCATCATTACCATTCCAAGCCCATAACAAATTAGTCGGTGTCCAAGGATTACGAGTATAATAACTAGCAGTACTTAAATTGCTGCCAACAAAAATATATTCACCTTTGCCATGATCGGTGGGGTTAGCCCAATTGGCAATATCTAAACGCCGCCAATAACGCAAGAAAATCTTACCGGCATTGGCATATTGCGAGCCGCGCATATCTATACGCAAGGGATACATGCCGCTGCCCGGTAAATTTATCATTGGGTCGGTGCGGCCATTCATGGAATTACCACGCACAGCATATTGCCCGGAATGAGGATTGCTAGTCACCCGATTAAGATAGGTGGTGGCTATCGACATGAAATTTGACGACCAAGTGGTATTCTCAAAATTTTCGGAAAATAATAATTGAGCGCTGCTACCTCCGCTGGGAGTAGTAGCATTACTAACATTAGAATAGTTGGAAAAATTACCAACCGAATCAACTGCTCTGACACGATAATAATAAGTAGAGCTGTTAGGTAAACCAGTATTAATATAAGAATTGGTGGTGCCGCTGGCTATCTGACTAAAATTTGAACTGGGACTACTTGATCTTTCTATAAAATATTGACTCACGCCGACGTTATCAGTGGATGCTACCCATGATAATTGAATTTGGGCAGTCGCTGGCACGGCTACTAAATTATTCGGTGCTGTAGGCGCTTGGTTATCGAGAACGGCTGCCGTGGTAGCATTAGCCACATTGGAATAACTGGAAACATTGCCGGCCGCATCAGTCGCCCTAATACGATAATAATAAGTGGTATTATTTGCTAAACCAATATTAGTATAATAATTATTGACACTACTAGCTATGTAGACAAAATTAGAGCTGGGCAAAGTAGATCTTTCTATAAGATATTGGGTAACACCGACATTATCAGTGGCGGCTGTCCAAGACAAAGATACCTGCGTGCCCGAAGCAAGGGCACTAAGATTGCTCGGCGCGGTAGGCACAAGAGTATCTGCTGTGGTAGCATTGGCCACATTGGAATAACTAGAAACATTGCCGGCCGCATCAGTCGCCCTCAGGCGATAATAATAAGTAGTATTATTTGCTAAACCATTATTAGTATAAGTAGTAAAGGTAGTCGCGGCAATCTGACTAAATCCGGAACTAGCTGAAGTTGATCTTTCTATAAAATATTGGGTAACTCCCACATTATCGGTAGAAGCTGACCAAGAAAGAGCTATTTGAGTACCATTGCCATAAACAGAGGCGGTTAAGTTTGCGGGAGCGACTGGGCTTTGAGTATCAGGTAGAATGGCTTGGGCGTAATTAGAATCTAAGGAAACATTGCCGGCCGCATCGTAAGCCCTAACTATATAATAATAAGTTGTGCCATTAATCAAACCAGTGTTGAGATAAGAATTGACGTTAGAAGTAGCAATTTGAGTGTAACCGGTACCAGGACTCAAAGATCTCATTATTTGATAGCCCGATACTCCTACATTGTCGGTAGCCACATCCCAAGACAGAGAAATCTGTGTGCCAGAGACAGTGGCACTAAGATTCGTGGGAGCAGAAGGATGGTCAGTATCAGGAGCTGGCATATTAGCATTAGAGGTTGTGGCCTGGGCGATATTGGAATAGGCTGAATTGTTGCCGGTCGCATCCTTGGCTAATATCCGATAATAATAAACAGTGTCAACGGGCAAATCGGTATTTATATAAACCGTAGTAGATGCTGTGGCAATTTGAGAAAATCCTGAAGAATTAGAAAGAGATCTCTCAATCAAATAAAGTGTTACCCCAACATTGTCGGTAGCCGCATCCCAAGACAAAGATATCTGGGCACCGGAAGATGTGGCTACTAAATTAGTGGGAGCGGTGGGATTTTGAGTATCGATTGCCGGTACCGGCTCAGGAGCAGGTGTGGGAGTACCACCACCTCCACCTCCTCCGCCACCACCTCCTCCACCAGGAGGAGTGGGTGTTGGAGTGGGAGTAGGTGTTGGGGTAGGTGTTGAAGTAGGTGGAGTAGTATTAACATTAAAGATACGAGAAGAAA
>JBAZKN010000002.1:0-191846 GCA_041650755.1 Patescibacteria group bacterium
AAAAGCTACTCCGGGGATAACAGGCTGATCGGGTCCAAGAGTCCACATCGACGACCCGGTTTGGCACCTCGATGTCGGCTCATCGCATCCTGGGGCTGGAGAAGGTCCCAAGGGTTAGGCTGTTCGCCTATTAAAGCGGTACGCGAGCTGGGTTCAGAACGTCGTGAGACAGTTCGGTCTCCTATCTGCTACGGGCGTTGAATTTTGAGGGGGCTCATTTCTAGTACGAGAGGACCGAAATGGACGAACCTCTAGTGTGCCAGTTATCCTACCAAGGGTATAGCTGGGTAGCTACGTTCGGCACGGATAAATGCTGAAAGCATATAAGCATGAAGCCGTCCCCAAGATTAGAATTCATTATAGATCCCTGGGAGACTACCAGGTCGACCCTTCGATTATACTTAGGGTCATCCTTGAGTATGATTTTGGTCGATTCTTCGACGAGTTTCAGGATTTTGTATAAAGATCCTGAGCAAAGTCGAAGGATGATAGGCTCTACGTGTAAGGTCCGTAAGGATTTTAGCGGAGGAGTACTAATTGATCGAAGCAACCACCAAAATTTTGGAAATTTAAATGTTCATGAACACAAACAATAAACACGCCGGAATGATCAAAATGGTTTTGGTCTTTCTGAGTCTAATTTTATTTTTGGGTTTACTTTTGATATTTACACCTTTAAATAAAATGATATAAAAACAACCCCATAATAGGTCGCCCATCGGGCGATCCCGCCATAGGTGGGAGAAGAAGGCAGAGTTCTCGTGATCTTAGCGGACTGGTTACACCTGATCCCATTCCGAACTCAGCAGTTAAGCAGTCTAGCGCTGATGGTAGTAAGCCATTTAGGCTTGTGAGAGTAGGCAATCGCGAGAACCCTGCCCTTTTCTCTAACAAAAGCATGACCCATTCTGTGGGCAGCTCATTCAATCGGGGTTGTTTTTTGTTGCTTTATTTTTTATATCAGGCCTGTTAAGATATAAGTATGAGGCAAATCATCAACTTTCATATTAAGGGTATTTTGCTAAGATAATTTTATGGGGAAAGAAATAATAATAGTAGATAAAAACGACAACATTGTTGGCTATAAAGATTTTAGTGATATGAAAAAGGAAGATATATATCGTGTATCTGCTTTATGGTTGACTAATTCCAAAGGAGAAGTACTCTTAGCCAAGAGAGCATATAATAAAAAGCACCACCCTGGTAAATGGGGTCCGGCTGTTGCTGGCACCATAGAGAAAGGCGAAACTTATGGTAGTAATATTAAGAAGGAAGCAAAAGAGGAAATCGGGTTGGATGGTATTGAATTTATAAAAGGACCAAAGACATTTTATAATAATGATTTTTTTCATTTCACTCAATGGTATACAGTCGTGGTTGATAGAGGGATTGATGATTTTTTCATTGATAACAACGAGGTGGCGGAAATAAAATGGTTTAGCAAAAAGGAAATAAATAAAAAAATAGAAGAAGACCCAGAATTTTTTTTACCAAATTTGCCAAGCTACTTTGAATTATTTAAATAAGATGAGAAAAATAATTGATTTTCACATACATTCTAAATACTCACGGGCTACGTCCAAGTTTTTTGATCTGCAAGAAATGGTCAAATGGTCAGAAATAAAGGGCGTGGATATTGTGTCGTGTGCCGATTTTACCCACCCGGCTTGGTTTAGGAATTTGCAAGAAAATTTAGCTGAAGATGGCGCTGGCTCGGGTTTTTATAAATTAAAAGGAAGTAAATCGCCAGTTAGATTTATCATTTCCACTGAAGTATCTTGTATTTACAGCCAAGGTGGTAAAACACGGCGGGTTCATCTGTGCGTTTTGATGCCGAGTTTGGCGGCAGCCGCTAAATTTAATCAGAGCTTATCTGACCGAGGGGCAAAACTGGCTTCTGACGGCCGGCCAATTTTGGGCATGAGCGCTAAAGATATTTTGAACATTGCCCTAGAAGCTGATCAGGATAGCCTGGTGATCCCGGCGCATGCCTGGACGCCTTGGTTTGCAGTTTTTGGTTCCAAATCAGGCTTTGGCTCTCTGCAAGAATGCTTTGGCGACCTGACAAAATATATTTATGCCATAGAGACTGGTCTTTCGTCCGACCCGGCTATGAATTGGCGTTGGTCAGACTTGGATAATATCATGCTGGTATCAAATTCCGATGCTCATTCCGGTCCGCATATTGGTCGCGAAGCTAATGTCATGGATATGTCGGCCGGCACCTTCGCTGAATTTGCCGATATCATAAAGAAAAGGGATAAGCAAAAGTTTTTATACACCATTGAGTTTTATCCAGAAGAAGGCATGTATCACTATGATGGCCATCGGCTGTGCAATTTTAGCTGTGCGCCTGAAAATACTAAGAAAAAATACAAAGGCATTTGCCCAAAATGTAAAAAACCACTGACCATTGGAGTTTTGTATCAGGTTGATGAGTTGGCTGATAGAGCCGAAGATGAAGTGAACGCATCGGACCACGTGCCTTATAAAAATATTGTACCCTTACCGGAAATAATTGCTGATTATTTGGGAGTGAATAAGCAAAGCAAAAAAGTAGAGGCACTTTATCAATCTATTATCAGGCAGGCTGGCAGTGAATTTAGAGTAGCTTTGGATCTTGATGAAAATGAACTCAAAAAAATAATGCCCGCTAACTTAGCTGATGGCGTCATCAGGATGCGCAATAATCAGATCAAGTTGCTGGCTGGCTTTGATGGCCAATATGGCAGGGCGGAAATTTTTTCTGATCAGCAGCGTGAGCTAGGCAAAAGTCTGGCCAAGCAAAACTCACTCTTTGATTAAGTTTAGAAAAGCAAAAAAACATAAAACCCTGCGTCAAATTGATACAGGGTTTTATGCGAGAGATAATTATCTCTTTCTCCTCTTGGTAGTCTTTTTAGCTACCTTTCTCTTTTTGGTGGTTTTCTTTCTGCGTACCACTTTTTTAGCTTTCTTGGCTACTTTTCTTTTTCTTTTTGCCACTTGACTCACCCCCTTTCAATTACAGGATTATTTTTTATTTTGTAATTTTTATTTTATTGCGGCGCTTGATAGGTGCGACCAAAAATACTACTTACCGCCCAGGCGATAAATTTGTCTGTCAGATCTGTCGCTATCAAAAAGCCAATCAGGATAATGATAACGCCTAAGATTTTATACATTACCCGGCTGCCACCCTCGGCGTGCAAATGTTTTTCTGCAAATTCTATGGCACCGAAGTTTTGGTGCAGCCAATCAGCCTTCCAGACAAACAAGAACCCAACAGCGGCCAGCATTAATCCCAAAATTATTTTTCCGAACATAAAAATTATTTTTCGCAAATATATTATAGCACATTTTTAAAAACTTGAGAATAGTTTTGCACAACTTTTTGTAAAAAATATATTTTTTGTAATAATTTTTGTATATTAAAATTATTTTTTTAATTTTTATAAAACAAAAAATAGTTTTTAACAAACTATTTTTATAAGTTTATTTTTTTATTGTCCCTCGACTGCGCTCGGGACACTCGCCTCGTCTCGCATATAAAATGGTTGAAGCGCCGAACGTAGCGAGGTGCTGAAACCACGAGCGAGGAGGAGTAAAACGACGACCATTCGGCCTCGAGCTCATGGCCGAGAGGCGAATCGAGTGGTGGATGCTGCAGGAGTCGAACCTGCGACCTTCTGCGTGTAAAGCAGACGCTCTAACCAACTGAGCTAAGCATCCTGAATTTATTTTTATGGTGGCCCCTCGGTGTGCTTGGCTTAATCAGGATATTCGACTTCATGAAGTGGTCGAAGTCCGAGGCAAAGACGAGGAGGTAGACCATGAGCGAAGTCCTGAGTTGACGAAGGACGAAGTCGAATGGTGGACTGTACAGGAGTCGAACCTGCGACCTCCGCGATGCAAACCCTACTTCGCTGAAGCTTCGTAGGGCACGGCGCGGCTTGTATTGGTGGACTCGAGCGGATTCGAACCGCTGACCCTCGCGATGCAAACGCGATGCTCTAACCAACTGAGCTACGAGCCCTAAATTGTTTTTTGGCGCTCCCTGTCCTCCGAAGCGTAGCGAAGGAGGATAGCCAACTGAGCTAACAGCCCTAAATTATATGGTAACTGCCCGCCCTTCGAAGTCCGAAGGACGTAGTAGGCAGCTAACAACCCATATAAAATAAAGTCCCTCGACTTGGACGAGTAAAGCTCGTCTACGCTCGGGACATTCGATTCTGAGGTTGGATGGTCGGAGGTGCTGATAAGCATCGTAGACCATGAGTGAGACTTTTGCGTAGCAAAAGGCGAATCAAATGGTGCGGACGAGAGGACTTGAACCTCTACCCCGAAATCGGGACAAGCCCCTCAAGCTTGCGTGTCTACCAATTCCACCACGCCCGCCAGCTTTACAATTTTTCTTCGCTGAGGCGCTTTTTGCTGGTACGCAAATAAGCAAGTTTTGCGCGCCGCACCCTAGCTTGTTTTATCGCTTGTATTTTTACTATCACTGGTGAATGGATGGGAAATATTTTTTCTACTCCAATACCGTCAGAAATTTTGCGGACAGTGATAGTAGCACCGGCCTCAAGGCCATGCTTGTGGGCAATTACTATACCCTCAAAGATCTGGACCCTTTCTTTTTCCACGCCTTTGGCGTTTTTTTCTTTTATTTTTTCATGCACGCGGACAGTCATGCCTGGCTTGATTTCCAAGGTAGATGTTTTTTCTGGCTGTGATACTTTTACGGAAGACATAAAATTCTATTAATAATTGATGTTTTTAGCTATTAATTTAATAATAACTAGCATATTTTAGCTTAAAATCATCTATTTGTCAATACTATTTATTTAAAGTTTTTTGTATAAAGTTCAAGATCTTTTCAGCGGCCTCTTGGGCGGATATATGGGTGGTATCAATCACAAAATCGTATTGTTTTTCATCAGTATGGTCTAAATTATAATATTTTTTGTAACGAGCTAGGTCATTGGCTTGTCTGGTTTTTTGGTATGCCTCTACTTCTTCTAGGTTACTGAATTGTCCTTCATTGCGTTGTTTTTTATTTTGTTCATTTTGCAGATCTTGCCAAATACGCCTAGCTCCTTCTCGGGGGTCAACTTTTATATAAATTTTAATAGATTCTGGTATAAAATAAAATTGAGTGCGTCCCTCGGCAATGACAATATTGTTTACAGCCAAATCACGTGCTTGTTTGGCCGCTGCCTTATCTACGTCGACATCGGTTTCCGGATGATTTAAGGCGTATTCATTTAATTCGGCTAGGCTCATGCCCATATCAAGCGCCAGTTGTCGACGAATGCCACCGACATAGATTCTTTTAGCCAATAGTTTTTCAGCTAAAATTTTGGCAATAGTGCTTTTGCCACTTCCACCGGGCCCAGAGATTGTAATAATTGGGTGCATAAAAACTATTTTAACTCTTTTAAAAAATTTTCCATCTCCAGAGGTAATCTCGAGCTGTATTTGTGCCAATGATTTTTGGTATCTTGAAATTTTAATAAGTTGGCATGTAAAAAAATTCTCAAATCAATATTTTTTTTCTTTTTGCGCACATCTCTGGTTTGGTAAAGCTTGTCGCCCACCACCGAGTGTCCGATACTGTAAAGATGAGCCCTGATCTGGTGCATGCGCCCGGTTTTGATCTGGATTTTGAGCAGAGTATAATTGGTATAACGCCTGACGACCTCATAAATAGTGTGGGCCGGCAAACCTGGGCTTTCGGTGTGGACTTTCATCAGACCAGTTTTGTGGTCACGCTCTAGGGGTGTAATAATTTCACCATTATCATTGAGCAAGCGGCCATGGACTAGAGCGATATATTCTTTAATAATGGTGCGCTCTTGAAATTGTTTTTTTAAAGTTTGAAAAAAATCTTGGTTTAAAGCAACCACCATCAGACCAGACACCTCTCTATCAAGACGGTGGACTATGCCGGGGCGCGTTGTGTCGTCACCCACATTTTTTACTTGGGGGAATTTTTTTAGTAGCCAGGCAGTCAGTGTATCTGGTTCTTGTTTTTCTGTGGGGTGAACCAGTAAACCACTGGGTTTATTCAGCACTACATAGTCTGTAGTTTTTTTGACAATTTTTGGTGTGGGCTTTTTAGTAAATTTTACTGGGGTGACTTGGGTAGCCGTTTTTTTGTCTGGCTCAAAAATAATCACATCGCCGCTTTTTAGCCAAAAATGCACCGGTGCCTCATGTTGGTTGACGGTCACTTGGTTATTGACGATCATTTTTTGGATTTGGCTGCGGCTTAAGCTAGGATTTTGCTCATGCAAGAATTTATCTAAACGCGCCTTGTCTTTTCCCTGATATATAAATTGCATAGCTTTAATTTACCAGAAATTCATCTGAAAAGAAAGAGCGGCGCGCGCTGGGCGCGTGCCGCTGTCTAGTATCTCAAGGTCCATCTAGCTAGGAGCGCTGGAAGGCTTCAATGGGCGGATTACCGCCGAGCCCTGCACCCAAAGAGTAGATAGCCCGAGTAGCTCTATCAGCAATGGCCCGTTTGACTGTTCGTGGGTCTGTTTGGTCGGCATTGGCGATAAGGTCGCTATAGTCGACCGGCTGTCCGAAAGCAATCAGAATGTCTTTTCCGTTGTGGAAACGCTCCTCTCCCAAGGGGAAGACCTTTTCCATACCATCGATCCAGACCGGGACAATGGTAGCCCCAGTTTCATAGGCCACGTGGCCTATGCCGATACGCGGCGTGATTGGTTTGTTTGGACGCTCTCTGGTGCCGCCCGGAAATACAAAGAGTCGGCCATATCTGGCTAGCCGGCTCATGGCTCGCAAGGCACCAGGATCAATCCGGCTATGGGCGATGGGCTGGATTTTCATGCACCAGCCCCAGATAGCCATCAATCTAGTCTTCATGTAGTTGGCCTTGTCTGCCGTGTGCCACGGTAGCAGCCACGGGCAGAAGAAGTCCCTTAGCCGCATAGCTGCTAGGGTCACCGGGAAGGAGTCTACTAACGTAAGGTGCCGACAGGCATAGATCACATTGCGGCCATGGGGTACGTGATGACGGCCAATGACCCGAGTGCGGTTGAATATGAAGAAGATGACGAAGGTCGCCGATCCAAATAGCGCTAGGATCGGCCAGCGCACCAGGTCAGCCAAGTACATCTTGGTGACCCTCCACCCAGAGATCTTCATCGCGAGCTCCTTTCTATGCACCCGCCGGGTGCTTTTATTTGAACCATTTGGTGGCTCTTTATGAACCTGAGTTTTAGAAAGAGGTGATAAGAACGAGATAGATTACCTTATCATATTAACCAAAAAAAGCAATCTGGTAAAGGATTATAATTAATAAAAAAACAACCCGTCGGGTTGAAATTTTAGGATTCATTCTAAAGCGTCTGATTGATCTTTTTGCCTATATTTTTTGGGGTAATAGCAAAAACAAAAAGAATCATTGCGACTGCCAGAAAAACTAATTCTTTTTCTGTGCCACAGACCTTTGCCCAGCCGCCCAACGGGTCGTCCGTGTTATAGATTATCGTACATTTAAAAACTTCTATTTTCAAGAAAAATTGTTGCAAGATTAGTGTTAAGATAAGACCAGTAATGGTTTTTATGCCAGTATTCTTAAGACCATGCAGATATTCGCTGAGAGACCGTGATACTTTTTTACTGGTATTAGATATATTTTTGCCTCGCTGGCCAATCAGATCAGCGATTAAGGTGATAAGGCTAGTCACGATCAAAATAATTCCTAAAATTAAAATATATGTTGCGTTGGATGCTTGAGCGCTATCGCTCATACCAAAAAAATTGGCTACCCACTGGTAATCAATAACATTAATTGCGCCAACAGAACTTAATAAAAAGAAAAGTGAAAGTAAGATCAAAATTATTTTTCTGGTGATAACACTCATGGTAATGCGTGTCTATTTTTATTTTGGTGCCCCCAGGAGGACTCGAGCCTCCAACCGTTTGCTTAAGAGTCCGCCAGCTGGCGATCTATCAACTGAGCTATGAGCGCATCAATAAATTGCTAATTGTTAATTGATAATAGTTAATTGTTTTTGGTACTCCCTGAAGAGCGGCAATTATTAAATTAGCAATTAACTATTTACAATTAAATAGTAGTGCGGCCGGTAGGAGTCGCCGCGCCCGCTGCCTAGTGGCAGCTTAGGCGGCCAGGGAACCCACAATCCCTTGGTCCGAAGCCAAGTGCTCCCCGCCTGCCATAACCTGGTGCCCTCGTCAGGAGTCGAACCCGAAATTCTTGGTCCGAAGCCAAGCGTGATATCCATTTCACTACGAGGGCCTAGGATAATGAATTTTGATGCCCCTCGACTTCGCTCAGGGCACTCGATTTATAATACGCAATGGTCGTAGGTGCTAATAGCACTGAAGACCACGAGTGAGACTTTTGCGAAGCGAAAGGCGAATCGAGTGGTGCCCCCAGTAGGATTCGAACCTACGACCGTTTGCTTAAGAGGCAACTGCTCTACCAACTGAGCTATAGGGGCAAATGCGATAGAAAAATATAGCTTATTATAAGCTATACGGCAAGTAGTTTACTATAAAATTTATGAAAAATCAAGGCCTTAGGCCAAAGGGTCAATATAAGCCTTTTTTAAATCAGCTGTTGCCTCTTCCAAACCTATTAGTCGGCTATGTTGGATAATAGCAGCTAGCTGGGCAGCTACCGCCTCCAGTAATATTTGATTGTTGGCGCTATATTCCTGACCGTAGCGTTTATTTTTCAGCACAATAAAACCAATGGCTTTTTGTGTGAGGCAAATAGGGGCAATGATCATGGTCGACTTAGTTTGTCCTGGCCAAAGTAAATTTTTGCTAGGCCAATCATTTGGTCCCAAAATAAGTGTGCGCGGATGGCGAACCAAGTCTTGAAAGATTGGGAAAGCAGCCGCAGGATAATAGGCGCGATCTTTGATGTCTTTAAAATTAAGACTTCGATAGACATGGAGTTTGTCGGTGGTTTGGGAATAGGTCATAAAAATAGCTGCTTGGGACGGGATGACGTTTAGAATAATATCCAAGACAAAGCCGGCAATATTGTTGAGATTTGATTGTCGGCTGATAGCTTGGCTGATGGCGAACAAGGCGGTTAATTTATTATCAGCATGCTCCAAGCGTTGATATAATATGCCAGCTGTATTTTTATAGATTTTCTCCGCTATTTTGGGAGCCTGTTTTATGATCTTGGGCCAGTGGCGTTGGGACAGCTCCAAGGTAGTCAAAGCCTTCAGGGCTTTGAGGCTGTGCCGGTGGTATAAAATATTGTTTAACAGGGAATTTTCTCCAATAAATTCACACTTGTTGAACAAGGCAATGATTTGTTTTTCTGAACCAACTTGGGCTTCTAGACCGGCTTGGCCGCTAGCGACAATTATCAGGCGATCGGCGGCTTTTTGATCTTGATAAAGATAGACATCAGCCGGATACTTTTTTTCTATCAGAAAATTGCCCAGCAGAGCTGTCTCTGACTTGGCTAAACCAGCCAACAAAGGAATTTTTTCTAAAGATATTTTAGCCATGCAGTTTTGGCTTTTTAGGAAGTGTGGTTGAGATAAGCTAGAGCGGTAGCTTCATCGATAATATTATTCTCCAAAAGTTCTTTGATGTTTTGCTCCAAGCTAAACATGCCTTCATCGGCGCTGGTTTGGATGACGCTTTTAATCTGGGGTATTTTATTTTCTCGGATGATGTTGGCAATTGCCGGAGTGTTGACCAATATTTCTCGCACAGCCACGCGGCCGCCGTTTATTTTTGGCACTAATTGTTGGGAGATAATGCCGCTTAAGGAGATGGACAGCTGCAGGCGGACCTGAGCCTGCTGATGAGGCGGAAAAACATCGATAATACGATCAATAGTCTGGGCGGCGCTATGAGTGTGCAGGGTAGCCAGCACCAAGTGGCCGGTTTCTGCCAGAGTGATGGTAGTGGCGATAGTTTCTAGATCACGCATTTCGCCGACCATGATGACATTTGGGTCTTGACGCAGGACATGTTTTAAGGCTCCATCAAAACTCAGCATGTCGGTGCCTAGTTGGCGCTGCTTGATAATGCTTTTTTTTGGTTGATGGATAAATTCTATTGGGTCTTCGAGAGTAACAATATGAGCAGTACGGCTTTGGTTTATTTTTTCTATCATGGCAGCTAGAGTAGTAGACTTACCGCAGCCGGTCGGACCAGTGACCAGGATCAATCCGCTGGTGCGGGCAATCAGCTGCAGGACAATTTCTGGCAGGCCAATATCTTCTATCGAGGGTATTTCACCAGAAATGACCCTGGCGACTAAACCGGGGTTATCTTTTTCCCAGTGGAGATTGACGCGGTAGCGGGAGTATTCGGCTATTTCATAAGAAATATCCAGCTCTCTTTCTTCGGTGTATTTTTTTTGCTGTCGTTCAGTCAAAATACCAAAGATCATTTTTTCCGCTATTTCTCTAGTGACCACTTCGGTGTCAGGCATGAGTTTCAGTTCGCCATCAATACGCAAGATGGGTGGCTTGCCAACAATGATGTGCAGATCAGAAGCTTTGTTTTTGGTGGCGATTTTGAAAAGGTTGTTGATGTTAAGCATTTTTTTGCTTGCTTTTTATTTATATAATTTGAATGTATTTATTATATCATATTTGTCAATGGTAAGGTATATCTCAAATGTCAACAACAAAAAAATCCGCCCAGCCCTTGGTGAAGGGCTGGGCGGGACAGGTTTTAAAATTATTTATTAGTAGCCAGCTGTCTGTTTTTGATGGTAGTCATGATTTTTACTGGGGCAAACAGTAGTCCGGTGTATAAGATATTACTAAGCAAGGTATTAAAGAAAAATGGTATAGCCAAAGTAAAACAAAGCATTAAGCCAGTCAGACTATGAGCATACCAGTGGCTAAATTGCCAGACAGCTAGATTGGTGATCAGAAAGAAAGTTAGAGCTGAAAGCAGCGTGGCAGAGCCGACATTTATCCAGTGGCCATGCTTTTTTAAGTAAAGTCCAAATAATAAGTTGAGAGCCAGACTGCCATAGATCGTTAGCATCAGCTGCCAAGCATAGAGGCCGAGCGCCAGATCGGATAATATGAGCGCCAAAAATGGCAGGATCCAATATTTCCGCTGGCTGGCATAAGCGCCGGCAAATAGCAGCAGGCTAGCCAGTGGAGAAAAATTTGGCAGATGCCAGATCAGCCTGGCCAGCAGCGCCAAAACACTTAAGATTATGAAGAGGTAGAGATTATCTTTTTTCATCAAATTAAAATTATTTATTAAATTTAGAAATTAGCAGTTTCAAAACGCCATTCAATCTGGTCGCCCACTTTTGGCATGTATTGGCTGGCGCCCACTTGGCCCAAAATGTCGTTGATATAATATTGCCAGTATTTATTATCCCGGCCGTTGATTTTGTCATTAATCTGAGTAATTAGTCTGCCCATAGTGCTATAATCTGCATAGTTAAAAGTCCAAGCCTGTTTAGCCGCGACACTTTCCGTGATAGTAAAAAGGTTAGTGCTCAATTGGTCGGAGTAAGGATAAGCTAAGCTGATTTTTTTATCATCACCGAAATTAAATATTATGGATATTTGCCCTTGCTCTTGGCCGGTAAGCTGCCCTATGGTTTCATTTTGATTTTTAATTGTTCGTGGCACTTGCCAGAAGATCAGGGCTACTATTAATAACAGTGCCAGAAAAATAATAAGCTTAAGATTTTTTCGCATATATTTTATTTTGACAATTAGATGAATTAAAAATATTAGTAGTCAATACCCGGTCTGGCAATCAAGCCCTGGCTGATGTAGTGTTTTTTGGCATTCATTTCGGTCACCAAATCCGCCAGATCCACGATTTCTTGGGGGCAATAGCGCCCTGTCAAAATCAGCTCCAAGTTTTTTGGTTTTTGCTTGATCAAGATAAGGATATCGTCGCAATTTAGCAGGCCAGTTTTTACCGTGGTATTTATTTCATCCAGTATCAGTAAATCAAAATTTTTTTTGAACCATAGTTTTGCCTGTTTGATGGCCGCAGCTGCTCCTTTGATGTCGCCAACCTGATTTTTGAAACGGAAGCCCTTATTTTTTGACAGGCGCGGTAGACCGAAAGCGCAATAATCTATGTTTAGGTGCTTTATCTTGTCCAGGATTTTTCTTTCACTATAATAATCGCCGCCTTTATCAAAATATATGATGCCCACCTTTAGTCCTTGTCCTAAGGCGCGGATAGCCAATCCTAAAGCAGCTGTGGTTTTACCTTTGCCGTGGCCAGTATAGACATGGATTTTTCCTAATTTATTATTTGACATAAAGTCAGCATTTGTGTTTAAATTTTGAGGTCCCCCGGCTGTTCTTTTCATCAGGGAGGGCAGCCATGCATTGGTGGCAGACTCGGCCTTTTTGGGTCACATTCTGTGTGGCCATCGGCGCGGTCATGATCTGGCGTATCCAGCATCACGTCTTTGACGTCATCGGCGGTTTGTTTATCGCCCTTGGCATAACCATTGCCCTAATCAAGGACAAGGAAGGGAGAAGATGGAGATGAACGAAGGCGGCGCGTATCGCTACTTTTGGCCACTAATGGTCACACTGACGGGCGCGATCATTGTCCTATTCTCGGTTGGCGAGTCGAACCTCGTCTGTTTCATCGGCGCGCTGGTGGCTATCTCGGGCCTGATCTTCTTTCTGGCCAGGTCTCGCCTGTCCGCCACCCGGACCGTGATTCCAATCAACTGGTTTGCACTAGCGACAATGCTGGCGCTCTATCTCTGGACCCACGGTGGCCTGGAGGTTTCAACCGGCGATTGGCTGGTCAGCCTCTTGTTGGCTTTGGTGGGTACAGCTGTGCTCTGCTTTTTGCTATTGCTGACCGGTTTTTGGATCGCGATCAGCCGTCGTCTATGATCCGAGTAGACGGAGGTGTGGATATGCTACAGGAGTTTTTGAAGCAATTGACCCAGTTGCGGTCAGTCTACATCGTGATGGCCGCGACAATCCTGCTCTTGTTCGCAATCTGGGCAGGGTGTGATTATCTGCCTCGCATTAGGGCGCGGCGACGCTAGCCCCGCCCATCCATCCCGAAGGGCAGACATGGTTCCGTGTACCTGACCCGTCGAGCCGAGCTCGACGGTTTTTTATTTTTAATCAAGACACCTTTTTAAATTTAGTCATGATTAATTTATATTAAAAATTTTCTGGTTAGATTATCAATATTTTTATTTTTTAAATATCTATCAATATTTTTTATAGCTTTAGCATGAAAATTATCTCTATAATATTTTGGCGTCAGCTGAATTTTTGGTTTTAAATAAGAGAGTATTGACTTGGTCCAAGCTCGTATGGGGAATGGTCTACCGTCGTGTAATAGATGATATTCTCTTTCTATTTTTTTGCTGGCTGCTAAAAAGTTTTTATAACTTTCAGTAAACGATGATAAGTCGGCAGCTCGTAATATTTTTTGCTCAGTGGTTTTTAGGGGGTAGCCAGCTTTGGTCGCCATAATTGTTTGTTGGACTTGCTTAACAGCCCCAGTTGGGTATTTTAAAGTTTTTAATTCTCGAGCGGTAATTTTGCCAGCTAGTTCTTCTTTGTTATTTTTAACTTTATCATAG
This sequence comes from Patescibacteria group bacterium, assembly GCA_041650755.1. Taxonomy (GTDB): domain Bacteria; phylum Patescibacteriota; class Patescibacteriia; order UBA1558; family GWA2-36-10; genus JBAZKN01. The sequence goes on from JBAZKN010000002.1 coordinate 13,571, forward strand.
CCAGCATCATGAAATAGGGCGGCTATTTCTACTATCTCCCGATTGACTGGCACCTTGTATTTTTTGCAGCGGTGGATAAATTTTAAAGCTACTCGCCTGACCTTGAGAGCATGAGCAAAATTGTGATAGGGAAGTTTGCCATAATGTTTTCTGGCAATAGTTTCAATTTTAGTCATTAGTTTTTATTTTATTTAAACTTGTCAAATAAATGCAGGTTTTGGCATTATTGACATTTTTGTGCCATCAGTATAAAGTAATACGTCGTATAGTCAGGAAACTTTGCCAGTGGCTACAAGTGTTCGTTCTGGCCATGTACACACGAGACAAGGAGGCACCATGAAGAAGAAGTCTGCTTTGCTTGCCATGACCACGGATCACCCCGAATGGGGCAAGTTCATGGCCCGCCTGCATGGTCCAAGGGGGTGCAATGCTCGTCAGAAGAAGGGCGTGGGGACCATCTACACCTGTGGGCATGAGTCTGATCGTCCTCGCATCAGGGCAATTCTCCAGGAGATGGGGGATGTCGATATCCCTCATACGATGGGGTGCTTCACGAAGCGGGGCCTCATGTGCGACTGCGCGGTCGCCCGCAGCGGCATCGCGCCCGCGCCGAAGCGGGTGCTGCCAGAGCAGCGTTCGTGGTGGGAGATCATGATGTCGCGACCGTAGGCTTGCCTTTAGCCGTCCACTGGGACCCTTCGAGGGTTCTGTGGGCGGTGTTTTTTTATTTTTCAATTATTTTTTTCTTGCCACCTTTTTACCCTTCAACTCCCCCTCGACTTGGTTCGACTACGCTCACCACAAGTCGCTCGGGGTCAGACAACACGGTTTTTTAACGTGGCTAGTCGCTGCCAAATTTTAAGTTTTTCTAAGGGCGGGGTCGTTTGATTTATTTTTTAATCAAATTTTCTAAGTATAATTATTATAGAAAACATCCTGAGAGGGGGCGGGGATGCGTCGGGTGCATCCCCGAGAAGACTGGTGATTCAGTACTTGCGATAAGGGTGCTCAGGCCCAGGGCCGCCGTGCTTGATCGGCTCGCCGTTCATTGGCCAGCGGCATCGTGGGCACTTGCGGAATGGAGGAGGATTGTTCACATCCTCGTGGCTGGTGTCGGTGTATAGACATCCAACGTTAGAGCACGCCCAAGTGTAATTTGGCGGAGGGAACATGGTCTTTCTCCTTTGGGGGATGTGGTTCTTTGGCCTCTTCTCAAGATGTTTTAAAGAGCGAGATTATGTAATTAATTTTATTTATTTTGTAATATAAATGGGAAATGTATTTCACTACACTAAACCCCTACCTTTTTGGCAGGGGTTTATAATTATTTCATATCACATGCCCCTTTGAATCCACACTGCTTTGAACATTCCGTGCAACCGCCCATTTTGACCATAATGCCTTGCTTGCAGTTGGGGCAGATTTTACCGACCTCTGTGCCATAGCGATCATCTAGCTCTTCTTGCAGTACTTCTTTGGCAATTTCCAAGTGCTTTAAGGGGTTTTGGATTTCCGGCATTTCTACCGTATCTGGCGTGGGGGCAATGGCCACCTTAAGAGTTTTCTGCTCGGTTTCTTTTTTGCCGTTGTAAGCCAGATTTTTCTTTTCGGTTTCTTTATCTAGAGACAATACCTGTTCTTGCCGGCTGGCATCACGATAAATAGTCACACCTTTACAACCTAGCTCGTAAGCTTGTTCATAGAGAACAGTAGTTTGTTCGACGCTGAAGTCAGCTGGAGCATTAGCCGTTTTGCTGATAGAAGAGTCTGTCCAGCGTTGGACAGCTGCCTGCACCTTGATGTGATCGAGAGGAGACAGGTCCATGGCTGATACAAAGAAATCAGGCAGGTGACCATTGTGTTTGTAGAGATCAGCTAGCGGTATATAGACTTCGTGAAAACCAAGTCTGGATTGGCGGTAAAATTTGAAAGCATAATATGGCTCGATGCCGGTAGACGTCCCCAACATTGATCCGACTGTGCCGGTTGGCGCTTGCGTAGTCAGCGTGACATTGCGCAGGCCCTGCTCGCGGATCATGCCTCTCACATCTTCGGGCAAAGTTTTGACAAATCCGGTTTCTAAGAATTTTTCTGATTCAAACTTCGGGAATGAGCCTTTTTCTTTGGCCAGCCGAGATGATTCACGGTACATCTCGATTGTAATAGTCTGGAAAAGGCGGTCAATAAGTGGGGCTGCTTCACTGGAGCCATATTTGAGGCGCAGTTTTATTAATAATTCGCCCAAGCCCAAAGTGCCGCCACCGATGCGGCGCTCATTTTTTTGATTCAGCTCATTTTCTTTGAAGTGATAGGGCGTAAGGTCAATGACATTATCCAAAAATCTGGTCAAAACTCTGGCAGATTTTTTCAGGCCCTCCCAATCAAGCTCATACAATGGCCCTAGTTCGTCTTCACCCACCTGTCTGGCAAAAGAAGCCAAGTAAAGATGTCCTAAGTTGCAGACGCCCCAGGGCGGTAAGCCTTGCTCGCCGCAGGGATTGGTGGACACTAGCTTGTTGTAGTAGCTGGAATTGCTCAGTTTGTTGTAGCGCTCCATAAATACTACGCCCGGTTCAGCACTGGCATGGGCCGAAGCAATGATTTTGTTCCATAGATCCCGCGCCTTGATGGTCTTGTATATTTTTACCGGATAGCCGGCGGCTTTCCAGGCATGCAGGTCGCCATCCCAGATATTGTCATAGATATCTTTATAGGCCGGGTTTTCATAGTCGGGGAACTCCAGATTCCAATATTCGTCATTTTTGACGGCCTTCATAAAGGCATCAGATACCATGACGGAAATATTAGCATTTTCTATTTGGCCGGCTTTGGTTTTGGAGCTGATAAATTCTAAAATATCCGGATGCCAGTCCCATTGCATCAGCATCAGGGCTCCTCGGCGCGAACCGCCTTGTTCTATCAGCCCGGTAGCATAAGAAAATAATCCCCCCCAAGAAACAGAGCCAGAAGATTTGCCGTGCACGCCTTTGACGTAGGCATATCTGGGGCGCAAGGCAGATAGCGACATGCCCACGCCGCCACCGCGAGAAAAAACTTCGGTCATATGATAGAGCGTGTCAGCAATGATGGCTTTGCGGGAGTCGCGCGGTCCGGGCAAGACATAGCAATTGAATAGTGTCAGGTTGGAGGTGTAGTTGCCGTGGGTGTCGACGTTGGCGCCGGTCATGATGCGGCCGCCTGGCTGGATATGCTTGTCGTGCAATTCTTCAAAAAATATTTCAAAATATTTTTCTTTATTTTCCGGGCTAGTTTCCACTGAAGCCACAGCCTTGGCAATCCGGCGGTGAGCATCCTCTATGGATTCTCGCGGCTTGTCGCATTTATATAGGTCTTGCTCAAATTCAAAATTATTGGCCGGATCAGCAAAAGCGCCAGTCAGCATATGCAGGATAGTTTTGTCATCGGGCAAAATGTGCTTGATGATGCCCAAGTCTTTTTTGGGATATTTGCGGTCTTCTTTGGAGATGACAATTACCAGATCACCTAGCTCTATATCCTCCCTTTTATCTTTGATAGAGTAGCGATCAAGAAAAATGATCCGACCCAGCTCATCAAAGCCAACAGAGTTATTTAGAATATGCTTAGCCTGCTTGCTGAGATTGATGCCTTTGGCCTCCAGAGCCTTTACTTCCGGCGAAGTGACTTCCTTACCCAGTTCGAGGCGGATTTTTTTGCGCTGTTCGCGGTAGAGGATAAAGGCTTTGGCGGTTTTGGCCCAATTTGACTGGATCAAGATGATTTCTATGATATCTTGGATTTGTTCGACGTTTGGTATGGTGTGGCCGTCATACTTATGCTCTAGTATGGAGATGGTAATATCCGCCAGTTTTTTGGCTTCCAGCTCATCAAACTCCTGGGTAGCATTGCCGGCCTTAAGAATCGCCATAAAGACCTTGTTTTTATCAAAGTCAACAATGGTGCCGTCCCGTTTGCGTATTTTAGTGATATTAGAAAAAATTTTTTGCTGGGCGTCAGCCTTAGCATTTCTAGTTTTAAAGTAAGCCTTGGCTACTTGGGGCAGATTGTTTTCCAATAATACTATATTTACAGCACTGCGGATGTCGTCGCTGGTAATCAATTCTTCGTCTGAATAGATATTTTCGATATATTTGACCACTTGTTGGGCGAATTTATCAGTTAAAGGGTTGTCTTGCAGGCCGGCACTCAAAAGGGCGCCTTTTAGAGAAGCGGCGATTTTGTCTTGGTCAAAATCTTCGGTGTTACCGGAGCGTTTTTTCACTTGGCGAGCCATAAATTTGCTTTTATTTAAGGATTTTTTATTAGTTTTATTGGCCGATAAAAAAATGGCCAAAGGACATTTTACGCTGTAAAACACAACATATTGTGTTCAAAATCATTATAGCATACAAGATATAGGTTTAGCAATTTTGTTAGTTTGTGGCTATTTTTAGCCAAAATATTATAACCCAAAGATTTTAAAAATCCAAGCTGTGCATAACTTGCCCTCCTTTGCGGGAAAACAGGGATTAAATTATTAGAAAATGGGCAAAGGAGGGCACCCCGCGGAGCTTCAGCGGAGCGGGGTTTGCTCCAAGACGGCAAAGTCTTACTAAAGTTGGCAAAAATTTACCTTTCTGCTATTATTGCTTTAACTATACATATGGCCAGTATTTTTAAGAAAAAGAAGAATTATAGAAAAGAAGGCCCAAAAAATAGGCCTCGCCTTGAGCGGCATAGACCGCGCACCTCTGATAAGGACCTGGTTGACCCGGTTGCTTATTGCGGAGATTTGGATTTGGGTAAATATCCTGTTTTGCCGCCCACCAAAAAAGAAGAACAGGAGTTTGACGTAGAAAATCCATTGAATAAGAGATAAATATAAAAAACGCGCTAGTTTTTCATTGAATCGGCGCGTTTTTTTAATTTAAAACAATACTTTCCTTTATTTTTATAGCCTGGACCGCAAAACCCAGATCTTTTTGGATTTTGTCAGCCAAAATTTGAGTTGCAGTCGGATCACCATGCACCAAAAACACCTTTGGTTTATTTTTAAAAGCTTCCAGCCACTTTAGTAGGCCAGCTTGATCAGCGTGGGCTGAAAAACCATCGATTTTTTCTACCCCGGCCCGGATTGGTATTTTGTGCCCGCCGTAGCGGAAATCAAAAGCGCCATTAACGAGAGCATGGCCTAGGGTGCCAGGCACTTGATAGCCCATAAACAGAATGTGATTTTTTTCTTGGCTGGCATAAACAGCCAGATGGTGGATGATGCGGCCGCCATCGGCCATACCAGCTCCGGCCAAGATGATTTTCGGAGCAGGAGCCAGATTTATTTGTTTTGACTGGGCGGCAGTGTTGGTGATCTTGAGATGCGGAAAACTAAAGATATCATGATCATGCTCTAAGGCGCCTTGGGCGGCTACGTTTAAATCCTGGACATTTTGTTTGTATATCTTGGTAGCTTCATAGGCCATAGGACTGTCCAAATATACCGGCACTCTAAAGTCCAGATGTTTTTCATAATAATCATTGAGGACTTTTAGGATATCTTGAGCACGCTCAATAGCAAAGACAGCAATAATCAAAGTAGAGCTATGGCGGGTGACTCTTTGCACAGCTTCTAGGAGTTTGGCGTTGCGATTTTTGATCTGTTCATGCAGCCGGTCGCCATAAGTGCTTTCCATGATGACAAAGTCAGCTTTAGATAAATATTCAATATTTTTCACCAAAGGCATATTTTCTCCGCCAATGTCACCGGTGAAAACAATAGTTTTTGGTCCGGCTTTTATTTCCACCAGGCTGGCGCCCAAAATATGGCCAGAATTGTAGAGGGTAAAACTTAATTCAGAATTCAGCTGATTATTTTTGTGGTAGTTTACTAGAGTCCAGTGCTTATTCAATTCGTCTAAATCAGTTTGAGCATATAGCCAGCTCAGAGAATGCTCAGCCACCCTTTCCTGCATTACTTTGAAGCTGTCGGCTAGGATAATGTCAGCTAGCTGCCGGGTTGCTTTGGTAGCAAATACAGGCCCGCGGAAGCCTCTTTTAAAAAGCAGGGGCAATCGGCCGCAGTGGTCAAGATGGGCGTGGGTCAAAATCACAGCATCAATGCTTTTGGCATCAAAATCAAATTCCGACCAATTTTTCAGATAATTTTCATCACCGCCTTGCCAAAAGCCGCAATCAATTAAAACCCTAAAATCGTCCACTTTGAGCAAGTGGCAGGAGCCGGTGACTTCTTGCGTGGCACCATAGGATGTTAGGGTGATTTTTGGCATTTTATCCGCAATTTATGCAGTCATAGCTTTGCAATTCTTGATAAAATGGTTTTAATTTCAAAATATCAATAACCTTTACCGTATTTTTCAATTGCCACTGTTTGCAACTGGCATTGGCGGTATTCTTTTGGATGCACTGAAAACCAATTTGCTTAAATGTCGTTTGCAGATCGGTAGACGGATTATTATTCAATGATATATTCGCTCCGAGCGTATAATTTTCTCCACTAACGCCGAAGATTTTACTTAGGCGATCGGCGTCACCACAGTCGGAAGCAGTGAATAGTTCTCCTAGATGCCTCAGGGATTCATACTTTGTGTCTATTGGGTATATGTTGTAGCCAGCTTCTGTTGGCGTTGGCGCGGCAGTGCATAAGTTATTTATTGTTTGGTTTTTTTCTAATTCAGTTAATTTATTTTCATTCTCCGATAATTTGTTTGTTAGTTTTGTAATTTGATTTTCCGCAGCATTAAGCTTGTTTTGCATTTCAGTGCGTATTTTTTCTTCATTAGCTTTGATTAATTTCCTGGCTTCCATATTTTGCCAATAATATACTCCACCACCAACCAGCAGAGCAACGATGATGGCAATCAATACTATTGGACCAGAAGAGCTACTTTTTGGCGGCGTGGAACTTACATAAATAGGTTTTTTGTCGGGCATAGTTTTTATTTTTTTAAAAATGGGTTAGGCATATTAAATATTATTTTTGGTGTGTGATTATTTATTCTATCCAGAGATATTTTGTATTTTTTGGCGTAGATGATGTCGGCAGCACCAAAAATAGCTTTTTTGTAATCCAAACTAAGCCGCCGGCAAATATTTTTGACCTTTTTTTCTGAACAATCTTCGATTTCTAGATATGGGTCTAGGAAGGGCCAATGGTCGATTGTTATTTCGGCGCCATTTAGTTTCCACAATTCCCGCCAGTTTTCTTGATAGGCTTTTTGTTCGCAGCCCAAGCACAGTAATAATTGTCTAGCTGTTTCCAGGTTGTCTATTTTTAAGCAAATTTCTTTTTGGTCGGTGATTTTTGAGCCGCGGACCACTTTTAGACTCATGGTAATTTTGTCTTTTTCCTGGCGCAGTCTTAGCCATGATCCTTTTTTGTTTTTAGGTAAATTAAAAATGTACCGTTTTTGCAAAAAAGAGGAGTAGATTTTTTTGGCGCCAATTTTTTTAAGTTGTCTTCGGATTGCCGAGACATTAATATCCAAAAAAGTGGCCTCGTATTCTATGGGTAAACGCATATAGGCAATTATACCATATTTTTTTGTGTTTAGGGGGCGTGTATTGACAATTTTATTATATTTTGCTATAATATTTTGATACAGTCAAAAGTTGGCCTTTGTGAAACAGGCCCTAGACTGTTACTTTGAACCTTCAATTATTCTCCCAAGTACTATGCTATAACAAAACGCCTAACGGCAGGCAAAAGGAGGCCTCATGGACAAAGCGTTGTTGGAACAGGTGGCCGGGCGACTAGACGAGAAAGTCGCCGTGGCCCAACTACTGGTGGTGCACATGCTCGCTTCTGACCCTCCTTCATCCGAGGTTGATATGCTGGCCATTCACGGACTCTCGGCCGGCATGTACCAGAGCGGGAATCTCCTGGAGTGCGCTGCCGAGCTCTGGCGTTCAGGGCTTGCCAGCCACATGGCAGTGGTCGGCGGTGACGGCAGTCCGACGGGCCAGTCGGCTCCGGGAGCATCCTGGGTCGGGTCCAGCTTTCTGATCGAAGAGCTGGCCAAGCGCGAAGTCCCCCAAGACCAGATCATCGTGATGGATCCCATCACCCACACCAAGGAGGAGGCTTACGCCATCGTCCGGGCGGCCATGAAGCACGGGTACCGGAGCGTGATGAGCGTAACGGTGCCTTACCATGGCCCCAGAGTGCTCTCCTGCCTGGTCGCGGTGATGAAAGAGTTGGGCTACTGGATCGAGTGGCACATGATGGTGCCGCCCAAGGTCAACTGGACCCTGGAGATGGTCGCTTCCCAGGGCAAGGGCACGACCAACTCCCTGTTCGCGGCCATGGACGATGCCGCCAAGGTCCAGAAGTACGTGGACAACAGTTTCGGTGCTTCCTACCCGGAGGTGATCTACTACCTGCTCAATCGTGCTCGGATCGTCGAGCACCAGCAGTGGGATTTCCCTGGGGCGTAACCCAGCAGATGAGCATAGAGCCGGCCGCGTCGTCGTTTATCAAGCGATGGCGCGGCTTTTATTTTTATATGAGTAATACCATTTTTTTAGGGTCTATGATAGAATTTACCCTGTTAAATAACTCCGCTTAGCGGAGTTGCCGCGCGGCGGCATTTAACAGGGTAAATTTGTAAGATTAATAAAGTATTTATGAAAAAACATTGGAAACTATTTTTATCCGCGTTTATCTTGAGCTTATTTTGGTTTAGGCCAGCCTTGGCTCTAGAAAAGATAAATAATTATCAAGCAATAGTCCAACTGAATGCCGATAATACTATGACGGTGACCGAGCGGATCGATTATGATTTTGGTGATGCCCAAAGACATGGTATTTACCGCAATATACCCTATTTATATAATAATTTTTTATGGAGTCGAGCTGCCGAAATTAGCCAGATATCCGTGGCCGATGAAAATGGCCAGGCTTACAATTTTGTGGTCAGTAATCACAATAAAGATAAGCAGATAAAAATAGGCAAAGCCGATGTTTATGTGACTGGTCAAAAAATATATGTTATTAAATATAAAGTTTCTGATCCATATCTTTTTCGTCAGGACAGCGACCAATTTTATTGGGATATTATAGGTGGTGGCTGGCAGGTACCCATTAGCCAAAGCACGGTGACAATTTGGTTGCCCCAAAGTATTTCAACTGGCGATTTAGAAGCAGATTGCTATGCCGGCAACTATGGCAGTAATTCGTCTTGTAATTCGATCAAGTATTTGTATGCTGATGACGGTAGTACCTTAGTGAGTGGCCTGGTTCTCAAGCAAGATGATTTATCGGCCGGCGGCATTTTGACGGTTTTGATAGGCTTGCCAAAAGGCGCGATCATGGAGCCGGGTTTTTGGCATAAAACTTGGCAGATTTTCAAATATAACGGCATAATATTTTTGCCGCTCTTAGCTTTTATTATCGCCTTTATCCTTTGGTTTAAACGCGGCCGTGATCCAAAAGGCCGGGGCAATATTATTGCCGAGTATGATGTGCCGGATAAGCTGTCGCCGGGTGAAGTAGCGGTAGTAGTTAATGAGAAAATTTCCAATCAAGACATTTCTGCCGAGGTCATATATTTAGCCATCAATGGCTACTTGAAAATTACCAGACTAGAAAAATCGGGCCTTATTAAAAAGTCAAGCGATTATCTGCTGGAAAAATTCAAAGATGAAAAAGATTTGCCCAATGAATTTCAAAAAGATCTGCTGGCCAATTTATTCCACCGAGCCAGCTCTCCCGATAAACTAAAGGGTTATCAGCTTGATCCTCGGACCACAGTGGCGGTTTTGTTGTCAGATCTGGATAAAGCTTATGAATGGCGCCCAATTGTTGATAACAAACTCCTTCAGTCAGTAGCTGATAAGGGATATTTTATCAAAAATCCAAATAAAATCAGAGGCATATATATTACCGTATTTTTGCTTTGCCTCCTGCCGATTGTCATTGTTTTGGGTCTGCTGGGAATTTTTACTCCTTTGGCACGCATAGCCCTGGCCTTGAGCATGATAATATTGATTATCTTTGGCTGGCAAATGCCAAAGAAGACCCCAAAAGGCGCATTGACCAAAGAATATATTCTGGGGCTAAAAGAGTATTTGCGAGTAGCGGAAAAAGACAGAATAAAATTTCATAATGCTCCGGAAAAAAATCCACAGCACTTCGAGGCTTTATTGCCCTATGCCATGGTGCTGGGCGTAGAGAAAGAATGGGCCAAACAGTTTGAGGGCATATACAGAGAAAATCCGAGTTGGTGCGCTGGTTTTTATGTGGGTACTTTCAGCAGTGCAGATTTTTCTCATAGTCTAGAAAATTTTGGCGCCCAAGCCAAAGCTACTTTTGCCACTCCTAGCTCTAGTGGTGGTGGTTTTGCCGGCGGTGGCGGCGGTGGCGGCGGTGGCGGCAGCTGGTAATTTTATATGAGAAAAAAGAGTCCGTTGCCGGACTCTCAAGGCAGAGGCCCCTAGTCGTTATTAGTGACTCACGCTCATGGCATCGTTGATGCCATAGCCCAGCAGACATATTCCCGATATGATGATTATCACTAGCACTAGGACGATTCCGATCTTGCTAGAGCGGGACTCACTCCGCCAAAACGCGTTGAGTAGGATTTCTGATTTTTTAGGCATGGCCCTCCTTTCCTTTTATCAGGCTATGTATGAGGGAAGGAACGTTGGTAAATATTTTTTTAACATATATATTGCATCTTGTCAACTATATAATTAAGTAATAGAATTTTAGGAAAACAAAAACCGCCGATATTTTGTTGTTATGGCGAGAGCTTTGGCCCGAAGCAACCTATAAGCTGGTAGATTGCCACGCCCTTTGCACTTGCAATAACAATGTAGAACGCTCGGCGGTTTTATAAGTATTATATTTTACCCACCAAGTCCATTCCTGGCCTTAAAGTTTTTTCGCCCGGCTCCCAGTTGGCTGGGCAAGCCTGGTCGCCATACTTGGAGACAAATTGCGCAGCTTGTAGTTTGCGCATGAGCTCTTTGCTGCTGCGGCCGATCCCATTGGCATGAATTTCCATAGTTTTTAAGTTGCCATCGGGGTCAATAATGAAAGTGCCACGTAGGGCCAAGCCCTCATCTTTTATATAGACGCCGTAGGCGCGGCTGATATTACCAGTCGGATCAGCCAACATTGGGAAATTTATTTTTTTAATCGCGTCCGATGTATCATGCCAGGCCTTGTGTACATAGACAGTGTCGGTAGAGACTGACAGTATCTCGGCATTCAGTTTTTTTAATTCCTCATAGTGATGAGCCAGATCTTCGAGCTCGGTTGGGCAGACGAAAGTGAAGTCAGCCGGATAAAAGAATAGTATGACCCAGCGGCCTTTATAATCAGACAATTTTATCTTTTTTTCCTCATCGTGATGATAGGCAGTGGCGGTAAAATTTGGTGCAGGAGCATTTATTTGGGGAGTGCTGATCTTGCAACACGAGCAGTCGCAGATATTGTGGCAGCAATAGTCAGTATTGCATTGGCAAATATTTTTTTCTTGCATATATCTTAAGTTAATTATTATCCAAATTAGATTTTAATTTTTTTAATATATCTTTACCCTTGGTCTGGCCATATTGATACGATCTCAGGGCCCTTTCTTTGTCTACGCGTAATTTGTAGTTTTTAGTATCGTCAAAGAGCAAGTGGACATGAGGATATTTACGTAGATTGTGTGCATAGGGATAGTTCATGATATTGCGCAAATGTTTGCGGCCATACTTGATGCCAAAATATCTGGTTTTCATGGCAATATCCAGTAGATCATACCACAAAGATCTAGCTACAGAAAATTTTGTCTTTTTTTCATTGAGGATGTAGACGATTTGTTTGTCAAGATTTTTTTCCACAACATTTTTGATGAAATCATCAGTCGGCATAATGCCGCCGTCCACATACATATCTTTTTGGTGCAAGGAGCTGGCATAAAGCGGCATGTTTGATGATTGGATGATGCGCTCAATGGTATTTTCTCTGGCATCCAGGTATTTTATCTGCAAAGATTTTGGGTCTAGAACTTTGACATAAAAATTTATCGGTGAGGATTTTATTTTTTCTATATTAAGGGGGAAGATTTTGGTTTCAATATCTTCTAGATAGGTCAAATCCATAACGTCAAAATTGCGCTTAAAAAGTATCATCATGAAGAATTGCTTGGCCATCCTAAAAAAAGACAGGTTGCGCAAAAAAATATCTTTGCGGCCCAAATAATCCAAATATACTATCAAGCCCTTATCGGTTTCTTCTGATAAAAAATAGGCGGCGTTGTGTGAGCCGCAAGATACAGCATAGATGGAGTGAATGCGGGGGTAGAGATTAGCTGCCTGAAAAGCCGAAAATACTCCAGCGCTAAATACACCGCGGATTGATCCGCCCTCAACGATGATAATAATGTCCCGTTGGTCTTGCCCCATGGATTATTTTTTGGCCGCCATAAATTTTTTAGCTACCACTGACCAGTTTATCACTGACCAGAAGTTTTGGATATATTCTGCTCGGCGATTCTGGTATTTTAGATAATAGGCATGTTCCCATACGTCGATGCCCAATAAGGGTGTGTGCCCGAGAGAATAAGGGCTGTCTTGGTTGGCGGTTTTTTCAATAATCAATTTATTATCATTGAGTGACAGCCAAGCCCAGCCTGAGCCAAAGACAGTGCTGGCGGCGTTGTTGAATTCTTCTTTGAATTTATCCAAACTGCCGAAATGCTTGTTAATGGTTGCCAGTAATTCATCTTTAGGGTGTGTGTTTTCGTCAGCTGGGCCCATGATCTGCCAGAGTATATTGTGGTGCAAGTGCCCGCCGCCATGATTTTTAACCGTTAGTCTGATATCTTCGGGTATTAGGTTGAGATTACTTAGAATATCTTCAATAGTTTTGTCAAAAAAATCAGGGTATTTCTCCAAAGCCTTGTTTAGGTTGGTAGTATATGTAGCGTGATGCTTGTCGTGGTGAACTCGCATTGTCGCTTCATCAATATATGGCTCGAGCGCATTATAACCATAAGGCAGCTCGGGCGTAATAAATTGTTTGCTCATATGTTTTTATTTAATTGATTAGCCAAAATATTTTTCTTTATAAAATCTGATTAGTTGTTCCACTTCTGGTATGACTATGGGGTTACCTATACCAACTTTGGTTTTTTTCTGCACAGCTTCTAGGGTTGTGGCGCCCTCCAAAACAGCTTCTTCTATATCGTGGTCGCTGACTCCTGACACTTTATCAATCAGGCGGGCGCTTTCTTCAACAATGCGTTGTTTCTGGTCAGAACGCAAAAAATAATTATTGATGGCGCTGCGCAGGGCTTTGTCGCCCAAGACCGAGCAATGGATTTTGCGAATCGGCAAGCCGCCTAAGCGATTAGTGATGTCCTGGGCCTGGATTTTTAGAGCTTGATCAATTTTCATGCCACCCTTTTCCGTGGCCATGACCGATAGCATTGAGGTGGCGCCGATAGCTGAAGCACAACCAAAGGTTTGCCACTTTAGCTTTCTTATGCGGTCAGTTTTTTTATTAACCCAGATCCACATTTTCATCATGTCGCCACAAGCCGGTGAGCCAATCATGCCCACGCCATCATAATTTTTTATTTTATTGGCATCCATGATGAGATTTTTGGGATGGAAAAAATGTTCCTTGACGATGTCGGTATATAGCCAGGTATCTTCCTGGCCGGTCGGCAAGACATCGATACTTGATAAGATCGATTTTTTATTTTTTTTATATGTAGGCATTTTATTTAACAGGGCAAATTAATTATTTTTTTAGGTGCCAAGCGTATGCTTTTTTCCAAGCTCGCCATATCTACTCTGACTGGCGACCCTTTGCGTAAATAGTCAACTATATCAGGCAGCTTAGTCATCAGATATTCTAGATCTTTTTTGGTGGTGTATTTACCCAAAGTAAAGCGTAGTGAGCCGTGGGCGGCTTCATAAGGCCTGCCCAAAGCGCGGATGACGTGGGATGGCTCTAGGGTAGTAGAGGTACAGGCCGAGCCAGTAGATGCCTGAACGCCAACTTCATCTAAGTACAATAACAAGGCTTCACCTTCTATGTCCAGTATAGAAATATTTATATTGTTGGGCAGCCTTTTTTCTGCGTGGCCGTTGAGTATAGTTTTGGGGATTTTTTTGAGGATAGATTTTATCAGCCAATCTCGTAAAATAATTAAGCGTCGATTTTCTTTTTCTCTATTTTTTTGAGCTAATTTTAAAGCTGCGGCCAGGCCGATGATGCCAGGTACATTTTCTGTTCCTGAACGCAGATTTTTTTCTTGACCGCCACCATCTATCAGCGGCGCTAAAGGTGTGCCGCGTCGCGCATAGAGCAAACCAACTCCTTTGGGACCATAGATTTTACTGCCGTTAATGGTCAGCAAATCAACGTGCATTTTTTGGACATCAAGCGGCAGGGCTCCGGCTGCTTGGCAAGCATCAGTGTGAAAATAAATCTTATTGAGCCCGCTTTTTTGTCTAGCCATATTGACCCTAGTAAGATTAGCGCCAATTTTTTGGATGGGTTGGAGCGTGCCAATCTCATTGTTGGCAGTCATGATGCTCACCAGCATTGTATTTGGCCTAATAGCTCGATTGAGCAGCGGCTCCATGATAATGCCGTCATCGTCAACTGGTACAATGGATACGGTGAAGCCCTGTTTGGCCAGATGTTCGGCTGTATGCAGGACAGCATGATGCTCGATGGCTGAAATTATCAGGTGCGGTTTATTTTTTTCTGTCAAAAAATTATAAGTCAAGCCCTTGATAGCCAGAGCAATGCTTTCAGTACCGCCGCTGGTAAAGATTATTTCTTCAGCTTGGCAATTTAGAATTTGAGCAAGATCAGTCCGAGCATTTTCAACAGCTTGTTTAGCCATTAAACCAAGAGAGTAGAGGCTGGATGGATTGCCAAATTTATCCGACCAATATGGCGCCATAGCCCGAAGCACGACCGGGTCGACGGGAGTGGTGGCCGCGTAGTCCAAATAAATATTTTTTCTAGGCATTATTTTTGGGGAGGATGAAGTTGCTGTCCATTATCGTCAAAAATGCGGATAGCATTGACCGGGCAGCTTTGAGCAGCCTGTAAAATAGTTTTGGCATCGTCGCCAGTCGGATTTTTGATGATGGCAATACCCTTGTCATCCAATACAAAAGTATTTGGGGCGACCGCCACGCAAGAAGCTACACTAATGCAGGCTTCTCGATCGATTTCTATTTTCATATATAAGTGCAAGTTAATATTTAGCTTTTATAGTATTAATAATAATGAAAATAGATAAAACAGTCAATTTTTGAGTAAAATATATGAATATTGACAATTTTTTCTATATATGATATAATATAATGTTAAGTCGTACATAGACAACTATTCTGTAGCTTTTCTTGGCCTTTTGGCCAGAAGGGAGACCATAATGAGCGGGACAGTTCGTCTAGTCAAGAAAATCGTGACTCATGTCAAGCCCCATCTGGATGAGCTGGTGGCCATTTGGCTGCTCGTCCGGTGGGGGGAGAAACACTTCCCCGGCATCAACACTGTGCCAGTAGAGGTCTGGCGCAAGGGGTTGGAGTCCGCCGACGGCCGCTCCTTTGAGGAGCATGAGGACGAAGGCACGATGTTCATCGGGATTGGCGGCGGCCAGTTCGATGAGCACCCGACCAACGGCACTGACGATCTGTCTGGTGAGTGCGCGGCCACTCTGGTCGCCAAGCGTCTGGGCATCCAAGACGACCCGGCTCTCGAAAGGATTCTGGACTTCGTTCGTCGGATTGACACCAAAGGTGGCGCCAATCCTTGGGACATCTCGGCTGTCGTTAAGGCGGCCAACGAAGTCGGCAAAGGTCTGCCGGAGCTGCTCACCTGGGTGTTCTTGGCGCTTGATGCCAAGTATGAACAGCAGGTCAAGTTCCTCGAGGCAGAGGCCGATGCCAACATCGCCCAATGGGATACGGTCGGCTCTGTGCGGGTAGCTACCGCAGAATCTGACAACCAGCAGGTCTACAAGGTGCTTTTCACTAGGGGTGCGGCGGTGGCGATTGTTCGCCGGCGTCAGGATGGCCGAGTGGCCATCTTCACGCAGAAGCGTGACAACATCAGGCTCACTGACGCTGTCAGGATCATCCGCCGCTTGGAGCAGAAGGCTCGCGGCGATGTCAGGACTACCAACTGGAAGGAGCTGGCAGCGCCTGGTTCCATCGACGCTGTGGCGCGCTGGTACTATCTTAAGGAGGGTGAAATGCTGCTGAACGGCAGCGATACCCACCCCGATACGCCGGCTACCGGTCTGTCCCTTTCCACCATCCGTCAGGCGGTCATCTTGGCCCTTTCTGGCGAGATGATCTGCTCGCAGGCCAATGTCTGCGACGGGAAGTCCTGCAAGTGGTATCAGCTCGGCCTGAGCCGGTGCCAGACAATTCGCTACAGAATGTCGAGTGGCCAATCGCAGTAGGTCGCACTACTGATTGGGCACACGAAGAGCTCGGAGCGGCGTCAGCCGACACCCCGAGCTCTTTTCTTTTTATAAATTTTTTACAAAAGCGTATTCGAAACCAGCAAAGCAACCTGAGCTAAGATAAATTTTGAGGTTGCGAAGCAAGTTGAGCGCAGGCGAGCTGAGTTCGCCGAAGTCGAAACTTGACAAAACCATTTTTTTGTGCTATCATTACTATGTAGTTTGAAATTGGCTTTGAGCCCCAGTAGAAGGGGCGGCCAATTTTTTTATTATAAAAATATATGATTACTAATGCTCTTCAAACCCCAAAATTACAGTCATTTAAAATGGTAATAAAGCCCGGCGATAGCAAATTACGTTCGGGCGATTATTGGGCAATTTTGGTTTTGTGCTTGGTTGGCTCTATTACCTTAATTGTGATGATGACTCAGGCCATTTAAAATTAATAATTAAATATAAAATTTATGACTCCAGAAGGACCAATGTGCCAAGTAAAGTCTTGGAAGAGAGCTGGCTTTTATTGTAGCCCAGAAGTAGCCAGCCATGAAAATTGGGCAATTTTCAGCTTGGTAGTTTTGAGCTACTTTGTGTTAATGAGCACCATAGTATAAAGATTTAAAATATATGTGGTCAAAAACACAGCTCTTGGGCCCCCTGATATTATTATTATTTACCTGGGCCCCCTATGCTCTTTATTGTTAAAAAATAAACAATATGTCACCATGATTTTTTAAGGTTCGCTCTAAGGCCTACCTGCCCACCCTGTACCATATGGTATGGGGTGGGTTTTGATTAGAAAATAATCAGTATTTTTGTTATAATACCATTAGCTTAGAAAATTAAACATTATTATGGAGAACAGAAATAATTTGAGTTGGAAAATCGGTGGTGAGGCCGGTTTTGGCATAAAGTCGGCCGGCATAAGCCTTGGCAAAATTTTCATGAAAGCCGGTTATGAAGTTTTCGACTATACCGAATATCCATCTTTGATAAGGGGCGGGCACAATACTTACCAATTGATGATAGATAGTCAAAAGGTGAACGGCGTCAGTTTGGCGATAGATGTCCTGGTGGCCCTCAATCAGGAGACTATTACCAAGCATGCTGGTGAACTGGTAGACCAGGGCGTGATAATTTTTGATCACGAAAATATTGAGGCCAAAAATTTGAAATTAGACAAAAAAATAAACCTTTTGGGCGTGCCTTTGTCTGTTCTGGCAAATCAAGCTGGTGGCGAGTTGATGCGCAACGTAGTGGCTATGGGCGCCACCTTGGCTTTGGTTGGGCAGGATTTAGCGATTGCTAACCGAGTCATCAAAGACACTTTTCAGAGTAAGGGAGAGGGGGTTGTCAAAAATAATTTACAGGCGCTGTCTTTGGGTTTTGAATATGTCAAAAAGAATTACAGGCAAAAATTCATTTGTCATCTACCCACTAAGACTGATCACCATAATATCTTACTGGCTGCCAACGAAGCCATGGCCTTGGGGGCTTTGGCCGGCGGTTTAAATTTTTATGCTGGCTATCCCATGACGCCATCTTCTTCAATTCTGCACTATTTGGCTGGTGTAGCCGAGTCAGCCAGTATAGTGGTGCGTCATGCGGAAGATGAAATATCAGTAATTAATATGGCTTTGGGGGCTGCTCATGTTGGCGCTCGGGCTATGATAGCTACTTCGGGCGGCGGTTTTGCCTTGATGGTAGAGGCTTTGGGTTTGGCTGGTATGACTGAGACTCCTCTGGTGATTATCAATGTTATGCGGCCTGGTCCAGCTACTGGTCTTCCTACCTGGACTGAGCAGGGTGATTTACAATTTGTCCTGCGGGCAGCTCAGGGAGATTTTCCCAGGATAATTTTGGCGCCTGGCGATGCAGAGGAGGCTTTTTATTTGACAGCCGAAGCCCTGAATTTAGCTGAAGTTTACCAGACGCCGGTGATAATTTTATCGGACAAATTTATCGGTGAAGGTAATAGCACCGTGCCTAAATTTGACACCAAAAAAATTAAAATTGACAGAGGCAAATTATTGACCGAAGAGCAGCTCAAGAAGATCAAAGATTACCAGCGTTATCAGGTGACCAGTGACGGCATTTCTTCGCGCGCCTTGCCGGGCATGATAGGCGGCTTGTTTGTGGCCAATAGCGATGAGCATGATGTCTATGGCTTCGTGTCAGAAACATCGTCTGATCGCAAGCAGCAAGTAGACAAACGGCAGCGCAAATTGGAAACTATGGCCAAGAATTTGCCCGAGCCACCGGTACACGGTAATCTAAAAGGGCCAAAAACCATTGTTTTGTGGGGTTCGACCAAGGGCCCGGTTTTGGATGTATACAATTCTTTGCCGGCAGAGAAAAAAGCCGAGATCAAGATTTTGCAGCTTCAATATTTGTGGCCATTTCCGGTAGATTTTGTGGCAGAAATTTTGCGGAAGTCCAGCAAAGTTTTGTTAATAGAAAATAATAATAATGCTCAAGCCGGTCAATTAATTGCCCAAGAAACGGGGATCATTATTAAAGATAAATTATTAAAATATGATGGCCGCCCGTTTTTCAGGGAAGACTTGGTTGCGGCTTTAAATAAATTATAAAAATATGTTGACCGAAAAAGATTTTTTGACCCCAAATCGTCCGACTTGGTGCCCGGGCTGCGGTAATTATGCGATTTGGCTAGCACTGCGTCAGGCTCTGGCTGAACTAAATTTAGCCCCACACAATGTTTTGTTGGTTTTTGGCATTGGCTGTTCTGGCAATGGCTATAATTTTACTAAAGCTTATGCTTGGCACTCTTTGCATGGTCGCAGCGTGCCCACGGCCGTAGGCGCAAAACTGGCTAATAAAGATTTGACCGTGATTGCGCTGGCTGGCGACGGTGATGGCTATGGCGAGGGTTTAAATCATTTATTGCAAGCTATCCGCGGCAATGTTGATATTACTTATATTGTGCATGATAACAAAGTTTATGGCCTGACTACCGGCCAAGCTTCGCCGACTTCAGATCAGGGCTTTGAGACAAAGTCTTCACCTCAAGGTACGACCGACGAGGCCCTCAATCCTATTGCTCTATCTTTGGCTGGCGGCGCTAGCTTTGTAGCCAGAGGATTTTCCGGCCAAGCCCAGCATTTAAAAGAACTATTTAAAGCGGCTATTACTCACAAAGGTTTTTCTTTGGTTGATGTTTTCCAGCCCTGCGTGACTTTTAATAAGGTAAATACTTTTAAATGGTTTTTTGATCGATTATACAATTTGGATACGCAAGCCGCTTATGATAAGAAAAATTTAGGCAGCGCTCTAGAACAAAGCCTGATTTGGGGGGATAAAATTCCTTACGGCATTTTTTATCAGAAAGATAAAAGAGAATTGACTGCTAGTCTACCGGTTTTATCTGGTGCAGCTTTAGCCAAGCGCCCGATGAATATACGAAATTTAGATAAGTGGCTGGCTGAATTTAGCTAATATGAAAAATATTTTTTTTAGTAGACAGAACGGTGGGTTTTCTCTGGCAGAAATAGTGATAGTAGTGGCTATTTTGGCGATTTTGGGAGCAGTTATATTTTATTGGGTTGATCCAGCTGCCAAAGTGGGTACTGCTAGAGATAAAAAGCGCCAGCATGATGTTTTGGTGATTAGTGGCGCATTGTCTGATTATGTGCAGAAACATAAAGGAGCTCTGCCAGTTTTGGGCGCAGTGACCACCAATAAAAAAGTGCTTTGCTCCAGCCAAAGCGGCAGCAATCTGACTTGCGATGGTACCTCACAGCTTTGTTTAGTAGTTGATGACCAAAACTTTTATGATAAATATTTGTCGGCCTTGCCGGTAGATCCGGAAAAAACCGATACCACTGATACAGGGTATTATCTCCAGAAAGATTCAGATGGAAATTTGGTGGTTGGCGCTTGTACTTATACTGATTCAGCTATCAGCACCAAGCCGGGCATCAGGGTCAGCTGCACAGCTTATGCCGGCGGTCACTGCTGGTATGCGGGCATAGCTGGGCAGACTTGTGATACGGTTTGTGCTGCTCAAAGCCTGGTTTGTTCCTCGGGTGCGACCTATGGTCCCGATGTTTATACCGGCAATCATCCATTCTGCGTTTTAAATAAAGCCTTGGGGGCTACCTGCGGCACCAATTGTCAGGCTGGCACCAGTGATTACCCGCCTTCTTATACCAGTGACGGCTTGAGTTGTTGGACGCAAAGCAGTGCTATTGCCTGCGATAGTATTCGCGATGCGGGCGACATCAACGCTTGCCCGTGCGAATAATTTTAGAGTAAAACTTCAAGCCAAACTTGAAGTTTTTTGTTGTATTTTTTTGTGTTATAATAAAGCCATTATTTGATTAAAATCTTATGTTTTGGAAAAAAGTTTATCATCACGCCAGTTTTATATTTTTAGCTATTTTGCTTTTTGCCCAATGCTTGGTTTTGGTGGCCACTCAAGCCCGGCCAAAAGCCAGCTATGATTTGGCGGCTATTTTTATTGAGCCAATGCCTTATACCAGCTTGGCAATCGGCGATTCCGTCAGTCTACAGGCCAGATTATCCAGTAAAGCGGCTAACAATTTTTCTTCGGTATATTTTATTGTTGCCAATGCTGATAAAAACATTAGTTTAAATTTTGAAGCAAGTAAGCAAGTTGATGGCTCGTGGCTGGCTGACAGCACCTGGCAGACCACTGATTGGCCCGGAGCGATTTATCAAATTTCAGTCACAGCCAACATCACAGATGCCAATGGTCAGCTGATTGATAGCTTGAATTCTGCTCCGCAACTTGTTCAACTGGTGGATATGGGTACTGGAGAAAGTGTTTTGCCAGCAAAAACCAGTAGCGTTTCGACTAGCACCCAGGCAGCCGCTGATGAGTCCATGCCCCTCCCCACAAAGACAAACCAAACTACTTCTACGCCGCCGGATACTAGTTCGGATAATAGCCCCTCTAGTGATGCCAGCACACCGACCAGCACCAGTCCCACCAGTACTACCACCCCCAGTGATTCAGATAAAAACATAATTTTATTATCGCCGGCTAGCGGTAGTATTATTAGTGATTCACAACTATCGGTGAAACTAACCACTAATTTTGAGGCTGACGTCGTCAGTGTGGAATTAATAAATACAAATAATGCAGCTATCAGTACCGGTAGTATAGATATAAATAAGGTGGATGGTTTGAGTTGGGACAAAACTCTCACCTTGGGCAACACTTTTATAGATGGCGACTATAAACTATTGGTATCGGCCGATCCAAAAGATGATATGGCAAGCATTGAAAAGGCGTTTGATTTTATGTTGGCTCTGACTGGCGCTGATACTGAAAATCAAGATTTAGCAATATCTTTGCTTAATATTGGTTCTAATTTATCTGGTTCAGTGACTTTGAGGGCTATGGCGACGGCTAATGCCAATAGCGCGGGATTTTTAATCACAAATTCTTTGACTGATGCGGAAGTTTTACTGGCAGCTGGAGTCCGCAAGGCAAGTACTGCTAGTACAAGCAGTGAATATTTATATATTTGGGACACGAAAACCGCAGCTAATGGTAATTATTTTATCCAAGCTCTAGCCTATGCTGGCGGGAACACAGTCAAAAGCGAGAAAAAATTGATCAGTGTTTTTAATGAAACCACCGGCAATGAAGAAATTGTCAGCTCCACCCAAGAAATAGAAGGCGAACCTACCGATATTCCAACCCCAGAGGAGCCAATTTCAGAACCGAGTGATAGTGGGCTAGATTGCGCAAAGTCAGGCATCGCCGATCAAATAGCCTGTGCTAAATTTATGGCTGAGTTGAGTGGAGTTTTCCCCAGTGCCTGCCTTAAGGCTGGCGTGTATGATGCTGAAGCCTGTGAACAATTTTTGAACCAAAGCCTTTCAGTAGAATGCCAGGAGCAGGGCATTACTGACGCTGAAAAGTGCAAGGATTATTTGATGCAAAAATATGCCAGCCAAGTAGTTTGTCAGCTGACAGCTACTAGCACTTGTGCTGATTTATTACGCGACGATTATTTGAATCGCCTAGCAGCCATTATCAAACAGCGAGATTTTTTATCAAGCGCTACCGCGGCAGTATTAAATCAGACTTTATCAGTCACCGACCTTAATCAAAAATTAAAGGAAAGCGGCTTGTCAGAAGATCTGTCTACTTTAGCCACCCCAGAATTGAAGGTTATGGTAGTCAAGGCTCAGGCAGAGACGATTTTGGCTGCAGATGATAAACTCGAAATTACGCCACCGGCCATTCTTTTGCCGGATAACGACAGTGATATGCTACCTAATGATTTGGAAAAATATTATGGCACTGATTTGAATAATGCTGACACTGACAATGATGGCTACAAAGATGGAGAGGAAGTCAAAAATGCCTATAACCCCTTAGGCCAAGGCAAATTAGCTACTGTTAGGACAGTTTTAGACCAAATTATTTTAAGCAACTTGAGCCTAGAACAACCAAAAAGCTCTTCTGGACTGCTTTTGGATACCAACTGGCAAGTGATGGCGGCCGATTCTCAAAATGGCAACTTGGCTTTGAGCGGTCAAGCTGATCCCGAAACTTGGGTCAATATTTATTTATATAGCGGCTTGCCCATATTGTTGACAACTAGAACTGATGCTAGCGGCAAGTGGACTTATGATTTGCCGGCTAATTTGAGTGAGGGTGTGCACCAAGCTTATGTAGCCATTAATGATGCTAGCGGCAAGATCATTAAGCAATCAGCCGCTTTGATATTTTCTGTGACAAATTTATCCGCCCCAGCAGCCAGCGCCCAAGTCACTTTTACGGATGAATCTCCCGTCAAACCTAGTTTTCAATTTGTTTGGTGGTATTTTATTTTAGCCGGTGTAGCGGTCTTGATCGTGGCCTTAGTTATTATTTCGGTAGCTCGCCATCGTCGCCAAGAAGCGTTCCTATCGAGTAGTCAGCCTATCGCCGGAGCAGTTGATAGCCGGGTCAATACCCAGACCATGCCCAGTACGCCTCCTAGTGATACGCCAACCGGTTTTCCTCAATAGATTTTAAAAAAGCCCCGCATTATTTGGTGGGGCTTTTTATTTTACGTAAAGCTTTTCTAATATCTGGGGCAGTCTGCAGATACTTACCTATGACGGCCATATCGGCGCCGGCATTTTTTATGCGCAGAAAATTTTTGTCACTGATGCCGCCATCAACGGAGATTTTTTGCCGGGGGAATTTTTTTCTCAATTTTTTTATTTTCAAAATAGCCTTAGCGTGGAAGGCGCGGCCTTGGGCGCCGGATTTTATGCTCATCAGTTGAATGGTGTCAAAATACTTGGCTATTTTGGCGATTTTTTCTACCGGAGTGGTCAAATTTAGGCAAAGACCGGTCTTTATTTTTTTCTTTTTTAGATAATCATTGAGGCAGAGGATGACGGCCAGATTTTTCTTAGCTTCGTAGTGCCAGATTATTTTTTTGACATTAGATAATTTTTCCCAGAGATTTATATACTTAGCCACATCTCTGACCATGAGATGTATTTCTAGTTGATGCTGGCGGGTGATTTTTTTGACTGTAGCGGGGCGGAATTTAGTCTGGCCGCTGACAAATTTGCCATCCATGATGTCTAGTTGGATATAAGAAAAAAAAGGAGCAACTTTGCGCCATTGTCGGTAAAATTCTCTTTTGTTTTTGGCAAGGATTGCCGGAACAATTTTTATTTGCCTCATCCGATTTTTTTTATGCGTCGGGCATGCCTTTCTTCTCCGGGAAAATCTGTTTTAAGAAAAGTCTCGACTAAGTGTACGCCTTGAGTAGTACTTAAGAAGCGGCCGGCCAAACAGAGGACATTGCTGTCGTTGTGCTCGCGTCCGACCATGACAGCGCTGACCGAGTAGCCTAAGATAGCCCGGACTTTTTTGAAGCGATTGGCGGCAATGCACATGCCGTGCCCGCTGCCGCAGATCAGTATGCCGAAATTTTTTGGCTGGCGGCTGATGGTCTGGGCAACCTTTTTGGCAAAATCAGGATAATCATCATCTGACGTTAGCGTGTCAGCGCCAAAGTCCACATAATTGATTTTGGTTTCAGATAAATATTGTTTGATAGCATTTTTCAAGCGCAAGCCAGCATGATCGGCCCCCAGATAAACTTTAAATTCTTTTTCCATAAGAATATTTTTACTTTTGTTTATATGGTTAAACTTTAGCATACTTTGGATTTTTTTACCATTGACGTAATGGCTGTTTATTGTTATACTTGGCTGTGTTTATTTGAAAAAATGGACATTTTACATATTAGCCCCGGTAGTTCAATGGATAGGAACATTAAGATATAAGTGCCTTCCCCCGCAAAATGTATGAGCGAAGCGAATACTATTTTGCGCGGTCCCGCAACACGAAATTTTTTTAAGCCCCTATAGTTCAACGGATAGAACAGCGGCCTTCTAAGCCGTCGATGTAGGTTCGATTCCTACTGGGGGCACCACCGATAGTTTTTGCGGGACTCCGCCAGTTGGCGGACTCGCAGAGAGAGTAAACCCCTGTGGTAATAGTAGTTATGCACCTTTACATTTTTTACCACAGATGTTAATATATCCCCATGACATGGGAATATATAGCAGGTTTTTTTGATGGCGAAGGATCCATAGTTTACAATGGTAGTGGTTTTAGATTAACAATCGCCCAAACGAACCTTACGGTGTTAGATAGTATAAGTAGGTTTACAAAAATTGGTCAGGTTATAAAGGTCACCAAACGTCAGGTTCACTGGAAAGATAGTTGGGTATATTATATAAGCAAACAGGAAGACATTTTATTTTTTGTGAGACATATCCAAAATTTTTCAATAGTTAAAAAACAAAAAATAAATATAGTATTGCCGAGGCTCATAAAAGCAGTTTCCAATAATAGAGATAGGATTTTAAAGAGACAACTATTGACTAAATCAGCTAAAGCTCTGAGAAAAAATGGTTTAAGTTATAGAGAAATAGGCAAGAGATTAAATATGGATTTTGGACAAGCGCGTCGTTTGATAAAAAGATAAGATTATTTACATGGTGGCAGTAGCTCAGTTGGTTAGAGCATCGGGTTGTGGTCCCGGCGGTCGTGGGTTCGAGACCCATCTGCCACCCCATCGAAGATCCTGAGCGAACGTAGTGAGTCGAAGGATCAAAAAACACCCAATTTTCTTTGAGTGTTTTTTGTTCGTTATAATTTGACTAAATATATAATAATTGCTATAGTATCTTGTTGTTTTTCATATATTTCGTAGTCTGCTTTTTGTTTATTTATATGAGTAAAAAGCAGGCTAAGAAAACGCTTAGTCTTTGTTCCGTTAAATAATTTTTTGTGTACGAAGGGGGGTGAACCAGACCGTTGTTCTGTCGGCAATCTCGTGTGCTAGGGTTCTGGATTCATTCAAGGAGGTATGGGAGGATGTCGACCATGCTGCAATCCCAGGTCATCGAAAGGCTTCTGAAGTACGCGCGGGTCAACACCCGTTCGCTTCAGGCCATGCCGGGCGAGGAGCTCCCTCACCCAAGCAGTCCGGAGCAGGTGGTCTTGATCGACCTGTTGCTCTCCGAGCTGTCCGACATGGGGGTGCCGTCCAACTGGACCAGGAAGCTCGAAGACGCTTCGTTCCTGATCGAGATCCCCGCGACCGAGGGCCACGAGAACGCCCCGCACGTCGTTCTGGCTGCGCACGTGGACACCTACTTCGGCTGTCCCGGCGGGGCCAACCCGATCATCCACGAGTACCAGGGCGGCGACATCGCGCTCCCGAACGACAACGTGGTCATCCCGGCCTCGGACCTTGCCGGTCTCGAGGGCAAGGGGATCATCACCGCTGACGGCACCACGCTGCTCGGTGGCGACGACAAGTGCGGAGTCGCGGCCATCATGACCTTCATCGAGAGCATGCTGGCTCACAATCTGCCGCACGGTCCGCTGACCATCTGGATCTGTACCGACGAGGAGGTCGGCGAGGTCGGCGTGAAGTTCCTGCCTTCGGGCACGGCGGAGAAGTGGGACTTCTTCTGGACCGTGGACGGGGAGCGTCTCGAAGTCGTGGACATTGGCTGTTTCTACGGCTCCTCGGTCGACGTCGAGTTCATCGGCAACGATTCCCATCCGGGTGTCTCCGGCCACTCGCTCAAGCCCGCCCACTACGCCGCCTGTCGCTTCGTGGATCAGCTCGGCCTGGCGCCGACGCCCTGGCGGACCAGCGGCGAGGAGTCGTTCATCTACGTGCCCTCTCTGCCCGCCTGCACGGCCGGCAAGTCGACGATCAAGGTCTTCCCGCGTACCTTCCGCCAGGAAGAGATCCCTGAGATGCGGGAGACGATCCGGCTCGTGGCCGAGGAGGCGGCTTCGCACTACGGCGTCCAGGCCGTGGTCAGTGAGGCCAAGATCCTCTACGTCTCCACCGAGGTCGCGATCGACCAGAACCGCCACCTGTTGCAGCCGGGTCTGGACGCGATCCGGAAGTTCTGGGTCGAGCCCAAGCTGCATCGCGTGCGCGCTGGCACCGACGGCGCCATGCTGAACATGACGTACCCGAAGATCCCGTCGCCGAACATGGGAGCCGGGGCCCGCAACTTGCACGGCGTTCGCGAGTTCGTCGTGCGGGAAGAGCTCCAGCTCGTCCCGGAGATCATCTCCGAGATGATCGGAATCTACGCGACCATGTCGCGCTGATCCGCCATCGTGAGAGGTTCGCAACCCAAACTGCCGTCTCAACAATCCTTGCAGGTGAGAGATGGCGTTTTCATTTATTTAAAATTGTAGATAGGGTATATGATAAGTATTTGAAATTAGTATAGTCCCGATACGTTTTACGACGCGACCCCATCGAAGATCCTGAGCGAACGTAGTGAGTCGAAGGATCACAAAATCACCCTGAGCGTAGTCGAATGGGTGGTTTTTTGATATAATGGAGAAAATAAATTCACCATGAAATACTTTGTGATAATTGCTATAAGTATGATTTGGGCTGGCGTTATTGCCTTTTATTTTATAATGAAGAAATATTCAACTAAAGAGGAATTGGCTAATTGGAAATATGTGCCTATTTTAAATCTTTGGTCTACAAACTGGGGTTTTGTTAAAAGGTATTGGAAAACTTTTATTATTGCATGGTTCATAGTATTGATAGTTGCGTTATGGTGGTCATTAACTAAAAATTCATAATATTAATTTATAATCATTATTTTTATTGGGTCTTATTAAAAAACCCTCAGGTGACGCGAGGGTTTTTATAAAATTATATATTATCCTGTTTGTCTTTTTGGCTGTTAGCCTTAATTATCGGCAAAAAATACATGATCAATCCAGATATAGCCATGCCCAACAATAATATACCAAAGATAATGCTCATCTGGTTGTGCAGATATTGAGCTAAGCTAAAATTTAAAAAATCAAACAAGTGGGGGTATTTTAGGATTAGGCCAGTAATCATCATGATTAGGCCTGAGCAGGCCGTGACCAGAGTCAGATAGCGGTGAACCTTTCTAGATATTAGATAGATATTCATAGAAATAAATTATGGAGTGTATTGATCACCTATTTGGCCAATGAATAATTGTCCGAGAGCATTGATAGCTTTACTGCTCTGATGTTTTTCCTGGCTGGAAAATTGTCCGCTTACGTCTTGGCCGCAATATGGCACGATCAATTGATCGGGTCGGGGGTGTTGGTCTAAATAATTGGTAGCGTCATAAACTTTATTATTGATAATCAGCCAGCAGTCGTTGCTAGTGTCGTGCTTAGCCACTTCAGCGGCAGATAGGGTGCTTTGGCTGCCTGGGTTAATGTTGTTTACCTGATTGTTGTTGGTTAAATTAAAATTCGGCAAATTTTTGCCAGCTTGATTTTTGTAGTGCACAGCCATGGCTATTGCAAATATTACTACAGCCACGGTTATTAATACGCCAATAATCAGTTCTTTTTTCATAATAAAATTTAATCTTAGCTTTATTATATAATACGCCGGGGTAATAGACAATATTTCATGCGCCGCTTACCTTTACCATGGTTTTTTGCTATACTTAATCAATAAAATATAAACATGAAAAAATCCATCTTATTAGTTTTAGCGCCGGTTATTATTTCTGGCTGCACATTGATTCCCAAAGGGATTGAGCGCCCAAATAACGCGAATACGTCAGCGGAAGTAAATGCGAAATGTAAAGAAGAGTGCCTTGCTAGTACAGCCGATAACCGTTGCCGTTTTGGCACGCCCACCGGCGGCGAATTTATCAACGGGGAGTGTAAGTGTCATTGCTATGAAACGCCGCCGCCAACCAATCAGCCAAATGCCGGCACAAATAATCCGGCTTCAGTAAATTGCCTTCAAAAAGGTGGCCGGGTAGAAATTAGGCAAGCCAAGAATGGTCAGTATGGTGTTTGTCTTTTTGACGATAATCGTCAATGCGAAGAATGGGCTCTCTTACGGGGCGAATGTCCGGCAGGCGGCCTAAAGATTACTGGTTATGAAAATGAAGCTGAAATTTATTGCGCGATTACAGGTGGCGAGGTTCAGGGTGTGGGCACGGCCACTCCGATGTGCAAGCGTATTGATGGTACACTTTGTAATGCTCAGGCTAATATGGATGGCGATTGCCCAAATCCGTATGATCCTAATCCAAGTGCCGGAAATATCGAAACCCCATAAAATTATTAATTATAAATTATATGAATAAAAACAGCGGAGTATCAGGGGGCATTTATGGTTTAGCTTTTATTGGCGCCTTGATTTATAACATTCAACATTCCAATACTTTCTGGTTGGGGGTGCTGGGATTTCTTAAGGCCCTAGTCTGGCCAGCTTTTCTGGTCTATAAATTAATGGGTTTTTTAGGTATGTAGATTTAACAAAAAAACACCCCGCATTTGATGCGGGATGTTTTTTATTTCAAAGATTTATTTATTGTGTCCTTTACCATTGCCAGATGATTGTTTTGGCATAGCTTGTTTTAAGTTGCCATTGAACTTAGCCATTTTTTGTTGTAGTCTATTTTTTAGAATATGGATTGGGTTGCGATCATTTTCACGATTTTTTTCACACCAATCATCGCACTTGCATTCACATTGGCATCTTTGATTGTTGTTTCTACCCAACGTGGTTACTGAAATAATACTAGAGTTTGGGGAGACATTGCCAGCCGCATCATAGGCTTTGACAAAGTAAGAGTAGGTGGTAGATGCAGTTAGACGGATGTCGTTATAATGGGGATTTTTAACTTGAGCAATTTGGATTCCATCTCTAAATACTTTATAGCCAACCACAGCTAGATCATCGGTTGAAGTTGACCATTTTAGATTGACGTGCTGGAAAGAGACCACATGGGCGACTAAATTAGTTGGTGCATTAGGTATAGTCGTGTCAGTGGGGTTTGCCAAGGTTATAGCCGAGACAGTATTGGAGGCAGTTGATATGTTGCCAGCCGCATCATAGGTTTTTACAAAAAAGCTATAGGTAGTAGAAGCAGTTAGACCAGTGTTATTGAAAGTAGTATCGGTTGATGTGGCAATTTGTATATTATTTCTAAATATTTTATAGCCAGCTACTCCAATATTATCAGTAGCAGCGGTCCAGCTCAAATTTATTTGGGAAGAAGACACTGTGTTGGCGACTAGGTTAGTTGGCGCACTGGGCACAGTCAAATCAACGGGCATAGCCAGAGTCGTAGTTGATACTGGATTAGAAAAATCCGATTTATTACCAGCCACATCATAGGCCTTAATAGCATAGGTATAAGTAGTAGAGGCTGTCAGTCCCAAGTCGTTGAATGTGGTGGTAGCTACATTGGCGACTCCAAGACCATTTCTAAATATACTATAACCAGCTACTCCAATATTATCAGTAGCAGCGGTCCAGTTCAAATTTATTTGGGAGTTTGAAACTGCAGTGGCCGCTAAATTAGTTGGTATAGATGGAGGAGTGGTGTCATCCACAGCTAGAGCGGACTTGATAAGTGTCAAAGAGGAGTAGGCAGCTACGAGTACGCCCAAGATTAAAAGTATTTTTTTCATAAGTTTTATTTAATTATTATAGGAGAAAGTATTATCCTTTCATGAAATTAATACAAAATAACCCCCTTTTTGTTACAAGTAGGGTTTGGGGTATTATAATGAGAAATATTTAATATTTTAGCTAATTTTAGTCAAAATATTATTAAAATTAGACAAGGAAAAATATTCTGCTATATTAGATATATTAGACACGCAACAAAAAGGCGATTTATTTGTATATTATTATGGGATTTAGTCAGGACAATTTTATAGCCCATTACGAAAAATACAAAGATAAAATATATGTATATTTTTTGTATCGAGTCGGCTTTAATAGGGAAACAGCCGAGGACCTGACCTCCGAAGTGTTTTTGAAAGCTCTCAAGAGTTTTTCGACCTTTGACCAAAATAGATCTTTTCAGTCATGGATTTATGCCATTGCTCATAATCATTTGGTTAATCATTATCGAGTAGCTAATCGCGAAGTGGAGCTGACGGAAAATGTTTCCATCACCCAAAGCGACCACAAAAAAATAGAGCTAGGATATGAGCTAGAGTTGATTTTAAAAGAAATAAATAAAATGGAAGCCAACGACAGAGATATTTTATTGCTGCGCTTTGTGGATCAGCTGGATAATTCTGAAATAGCCGAGCTTTTGGGCAAAGAAGAAGGAGCAGTCCGCACCAAAATTAGTCGCAGCTTGGCAAAGTTAAGAGAAAAATTAGACGGACATGGATAATTTAGAAAAAAATTTATTAAACCTACCCAAACCCAACTTAGGTAGAAACACGGATTTAAAAATCAGATCAAAAATCCGCTGGTTTGTTTTTTTCAAGAATTTGCGGGTAGCCCTTGATCTGCCGATACCCAAGACCCCGATTTTACGACCAATATTTTTGAGCTTGCTAATCGTGGCTGTTATTTTTGGCTCAACGGCGGCTTATGCATATGCTAATGATAGCGTAACCATAGGTAGCGCCCTGTATCCGCTCAAGAAGGCAGTCGAAAACGTCCAGCAGAATTTGTCCTTGACCAAAAATTCAAAAGTTGATACTTTAAATAATTTTTCAGAAAGAAGGCTAAAAGAGGCGGTGAATTTAGTTGAAGAAAACCAGCAAAATGATAGAATTGATCAGCAAGCGGTAGCCAGTAATAATATTCAAGCAACCATTGATGAAGCCGTTAATAATATTGATTCAGCTGTCAAAACTTCCCAAGAAATAGTTGATGTCAAGGCTGCGCAAAGAGCCAAGGATAAGATCAAGAAAAAGAATGAGGCCATTGTTCAATACTTGGATAATATTGAAAAAATTGCCGATATCAATCAAAACAAAGAAGTTATCAATAAAGTAAATGAGGCCAAAAGGGCCATTGATAAATACAACGCAGTGTTGGATAAAGGCAATAAACACAAAAAGTCCGACAATGGAACTTCGGGCAGGGATAATGATTCTGTCCAGAATCCAGTCCCACAAAACCTTAATACGCAAAGTGATTTTCCCAAGCGTGATACGGGCAGCCAAAACAAATCGGCTGATAAGCTGGAAAGAAATATAAACATGAGTGAGAGGGACTATTCTCATTTACCAAGATAAAATAATAAAACATCTAAAACAACTTTGCACCGGACAGTACAGAGTTGTTTTTTTATTGATTTTTTTGTTATACTAGCTAAGTTGATTATTTGATCGAAAAAATATGCATCAAGATTTACTAGACAAATTTTTACAAGACAAGCGATGTCTTGCCGTAGTTTGCAACCAGTGGGGTGATACTGGCAAGGGCAAGCTGGTGGATCTTTTATCCACTTGGGCTGATATTATTATTCGTGGCACCGGTGGAGCCAACGCCGGACACACCATTGTAGTGGGCAACCAGAAACACATTTTTCATCTTTTGCCTTCAGGGATTTTGCACGATCTGGCTGGCAAAATAAACGTGATTGGCCGCGGCGTGGCTTTTGATCCGCAAGCCGTGATAGATGAGCTAAATATTTTGCAGACCGCCGGCAGTGATGTGAAAAATTTAAAGATCAGCCATCAGGCGCCGCTTATTTTGCCCTATCATATTTTGGTAGATAGGATTGGCGATAAAGAGCAAAAGATCGGGACAACCGGCAGAGGTATTGGGCCGCTCTATACCGACTACGCTGCCCGCCAAACTATTTTTGTAAACGATATTTTTAATCAGGAAGTTTTTAGAGAAAAATTGACCAAGTATTTAGCCGGTAAACAAAATGTTTTGCTTGGTCTTGATAAAAATATAGCTAAAGAAGTTTTATCCCATCCGCATTTAGGTGGCGGAATCTATTTTAACAGCGAAACAATTTTGGATATAGAGGCTATTGTAGAAAAATACACCGGAGATTTTGCCGTCAGGCTAAAGCCATATATTATTGATTTAGAAAATTTCGTCCGAAAGGCTTTGGCTGACAATAAAAAGATTCTTCTGGAAGGCGCCCAGGGCGCATTATTAAGTGTTGATCATGGCACTACCAAATACCAGACTTCTTCAGACTGCACTATAGCCGGCCTGGCCAAGGGAGCAGCTTTGAGAGAAAATCAAGTTGACCATGTTTTTGGTATTGCCAAGGCATTTTATATGACTAGAGTCGGGCACGGGCCATTTCCCAGTGAGTTTGGTGGCCGGGAAAGCGAGGAGTATTGTGAACGCGGCATTACTCGAGAGCAGGAAAAAGCTGATCACGCCAATAAAATAGATGAGTATATAAATTCAGGAGACCAACTAAAGACGGGCATAGCAGTGCGTTTATTGGGGGATGAATACGGGGCAACTACTGGCCGGACTCGTCGCAATGGCTGGCTAGATTTAGTAGCTCTTAAATATGCCATGGGGTACAATAGCCATAGTTTAGCCTTGACCAAGGTAGATGTTTTGGATAAATTTAAAAAAATAAAATTATGTATAGCCTATAAATATATCGGCCCAAATATTTTTTATGCTGGTAGAGAATTAAAGACCGGTCAGCAAATAGATTTTTTTCCGCGTTTTTCAGAAATTTTATATAATTGCGAGCCAGTCTATCAGGAGTTTGACGGCTGGCAGACAGCTATTTCCAGTATAGAAGATTATGCTACCCTACCCCAAGCCATAAAAACCATAGTGGAATTTATTGAACAATATACTGTCGGTAAAATTAATATTATTTCTGTGGGGCCAGATAGACAGCAGACCATTTTAAAGATATAAAGTATTTATTATCACCATCTATGGTGAAATAAAAATTTCAGCATTTGCGTATTAATACATATGGTGAGCGAACAGATCGTGGCTGATAAAACCGATATAGAGCTAGTCAGACTGACCTTGGCCAATCAAGAGAATTTTTTGTATTTGGTCAATCGTTATGACCAAAAACTCCTAAAGTTTATCAAGAGAATATCTGGTCTAAATAAAGAAGATGCCGAAGATTTATTACAAGAAGTATTTATAAAAGTTTATCAGAATCTAAATGATTTTGATCAGAACTTAAAATTTTCTTCTTGGCTTTACCGTATAGCGCATAATCAGGTGATCAGTAATTATCGTAAAAATAAAAGCCGGCCAAGAATGTCTTTATTTGATTTGGATTTAGAGTCGTGTGAGCAGTTGGTTAGTGATTTTGATATCAATCATAATGTCGATCAGCAAATTTTGCGGGAAAAAATAACCACCGTTTTACGGGGCTTAGACTGGAAATATCGTGAGGTGATGATTTTAAAGTACCTAGAAGATAAAAGCTATGAGGAAATTTCCGATATTATCAAAAAACCGGCTAGTACGGTCGGTACCCTATTACGACGGGGTAAAAAAATCCTTCGACAAGAGCTAAAAAAAGAAAATATATGAATAATTTTGGTCAACAAATTTTGACGGAAATAAAAGAGCATAATATTCAGCCCAAAAAACGCTGGGAGTTTTTGTTTAAGAATATTATTCTTTGGGTCATCTTGATTTCGGCTATTTTTTTAGCCAGTCTAGCTAGTTCGGTCACGATTTTTATGCTCAAGCATGCAGTGGGATCTACTTATATACCAGATTTTCATCCACTCAAAAGATTATTGCTAGATTTGCCATTTTTTTGGCTAGTCAGCCTGGCATTATTTTCTTTGCTGGCCTGGTATGATTTTAAAAACACCAAGCGCGGCTACAAATACCATACTTGGGTGATAGTGATCGGCAGCTTGCTGGTGAGCATTGTTTTGGGTGCTGTTATTTATCAGGCCGGCGTGGGTGAAAGGCTAGAGGATGTATTTTTTAGGCGCGTGCCTTTTTATAAAGAGATGTTTAGAAGGGGTGGCAGGATTTTAGTCGAGCCAGATAAAGGGCATTTGGCTGGAGTAGTAAGATCAGTGGCGTCCGATGCTATTACCGTGGAGGATTTTAAAGGAGATGTCTGGGTTATCAACACTAGTACTAGCCAGTTTCGTGTTGGCCAGAGAGTGATGTTGATCGGCAAAATAGGAGATGACGATAGGTTTGTTTGCGAGAGCATTAAGCCTTGGCTTAAACCGCAGGGTCATGTGGCCCCACCACCAATGTTTCCGCGGCCATAATTATTTGAAATAATTTTTATTTGTTTGGCGTATAATCTAGTGTCGAAGGAATTTGGCCAATTCCTATTAACTATTAATCAAATAAATTATGGACAAAAAAAGATATTTACTAGTAGCATTTTTGGGGCTATTGATCACTACGGTAGCGGTCGGGGCAACCACTTTAGCTTTTGGTGGCCGAGCTAACCTTGGCGCCAATGGAAATAGCCAGACATGGCCAGCTAAAGAGCAGCGACAAGCCCCCGCGAACATGCAAGCTATCACCAATAATGATTATAATTCTTGGGCAGCGTCTATGACGACTCGAGTGGCTGAAATGCGCCAGCAAGCTAGTGATTTGGAAGCCAAAATAAATCAGGAGACTTTCAACAAACTAGTGCAGGCTCATGAGCTTATGCAAGCCGGCAAGCAAGATGAGGCTAAAGCTATCTTTGACGAATTGGGCATGTTCGGCCCATTTGGCGGGCGCATGGGAGATAAGGGCATGGGCCACGGACCAAATGCAGCTAGTACAAATACTGGGCAAACAACTGAATAATTTTTTAGCAAAAAACTCACCTCTAAAATCCAGCCCCGAGTAACTCATAAGGGCTGGATTTTAGGTTTGAAATAAATTGAGTCAGTTTGGCGTATTATATAAAAGATGCTCTGGTTTATTGGTTAGTTATTATTTATAAATTATGTCTAAAAAACGTAAATTATGGGGAGCGATTATTTTAGCCTTTGTGCTGGTAGTCGGGTATTTTGTTTGGCAAAATATGGCCAACAAAAAAGTAGAAACCAAGTATGTTTTAGCCAAAGTAGAAAAAGGAGACCTGATCAAAAATATTTCCGGCAGCGGTCAGGTGTCAGTATCCAATCAAGTAGATGTTAAGCCGAAAGTCTCCGGCGATGTCATCAGTGTTGCAGTCAGCGTTGGCCAATCAGTTAAGGCTGGAGATATTATAGCACAGATCAATGCTAGAGACGCTTACAAAGCAGTCAGAGATGCCCAGGCTAATTTAGCCAGCGCTAAATTGTCTTTAACAAAACTTCAACAGCCAGCTGATGATCTAAGTATCTTGCAAGCAGAAAATTCTTTGGCTCAAGCCCAAGAATCAAAACAAAGCAGCCAAGAAGACCTGCAAAAAGCCTATGACGATGGTTTTAATGACGTGGCTAATGCTTTTTTGGATTTGCCGAACATAATTTCAGGAATTTATACTATGCTTTATGGTAGTGCTATCAATATTAGTCAGAGCAATATGGATTATTATACTGACAGCGCTAGTCAGTATGACTTGAAAGCCCTGAGTTATCGCGACGATGTTACGGCTGCCTATAATACAGCCCGCAGTTCTTATGATAAAAATTTTAGTGATTATAAGGTAACGGACAGATTTTCTAACATCAGCACCATTGAAGCATTGATTAACGAAACTTATGGTGCCAGTAAAAACATTGCCCAATTAGTCAAAAGCGCTAACAATTTAATTCAGTTTTATGAAGACCAACTATCCAAACATGATTTGAAACCGCTGGCAACTGCCGATACTTACCTGAGCAGTCTAAATACTTATACCGGAAAGATTAATAATCATATTGCTAGCTTGCTATCTATCAAACAGACAATTCAAAAAAACGAACAGGCGATTATTGACGCTGATCGTACTATTGCAGAAAAGACAGCCAGTTTGAGCGATCTAAAGGCTGGTACAGACCTCCTAGATTTACAAGCGCAGCAATTGGTGGTGCAGCAACGGCAGAATGCCCTGCTTGATGCTCAACAAGAACTAGCCGACTATGTGATCAAGGCGCCATTTGATGGCGTGATTGCTGCTTTGGATGTCAAAAAAGGAGATATAGTTTCATCAGCTACGGCTATAGCCACTTTGATT
The DNA here is from genome assembly GCA_041650755.1 of Patescibacteria group bacterium. GTDB lineage: Bacteria > Patescibacteriota > Patescibacteriia > UBA1558 > GWA2-36-10 > JBAZKN01. The sequence continues at coordinate 50,392 of JBAZKN010000002.1, forward strand.
ACTAAGCAACAGATGGCGGAGATTTCCCTAAATGAAGTAGACGCAGCTACAGTAAGGCCGGGGCAAAAGGCTGTTCTAACTTTTGATGCTGTTTCCGATCTGACTATTTCGGGGGAAGTGGGAGAAGTTGATACTCTAGGAACCGTCAGTCAGGGAGTAGTGACTTATGGCGTCAAGATTGTTTTTGATATTCAAGATGAAAGAGTGAGGCCTGGTATGAGCGCTAGTGTTTCCATTATCACTGATCTCAAGCAGGGGGTTTTATTGCTTGCCACTGCGGCCGTCAAATCAAGTGGGGAAAATTATTATGTTGAAGTGCCAAACGAAGAGCTGGATAGCGCTGCGGCCACAGCTAGTACTGGCGTGGTTTTGCAGAATCAACTAAAACAGCAAGCGGTGCAGATAGGCATAGCCAACGATTCTTTGACAGAAATAAGTAGCGGTTTATCTGAAGGTGATCTGGTAATTTTGCGATCCATAAGTTCCGGCAGCTCCACCAATAATACAAATTCTTCTTCCCAGGGGAAGAGCATTTTCCAAATGACTGGTGGTGGACCGCAAGGCAGACCATAATTTAGCATCCATGGTAGAATGTAAGGACATCATTAAGGTTTACCAGAGCGGTGAAGCCGAGGCAAAAGTCTTGAAAGGCATATCTTTTGTGATTGAAGACGGAGAATTTGTGGCTATCATGGGCCCATCCGGCTCAGGTAAATCCACCCTGATGCATATTATTGGCGCTTTGGATACGCCTACCAGTGGCCAGTATTTTTTTGATGGCAAAGATACGTCAGAGCTAGCCGATGATGAGCTGGCTGATATTAGAAGAAAAAAAATTGGTTTTGTTTTTCAGAGCTTTAATCTTTTATCTAGGGCCACAGTTTTGAGGAATGTAGTTTTACCCTTGGTTTATACCGGTATAGACAAGAGTAAAAGAGAAAAGCTAGCCAAGGCCGCCTTGATAAACGCTGGCTTAGATGAAGCGCATTTTCACCATCTATCCAATCGGCTATCTGGTGGCCAGATGCAGCGAGTGGCGATAGCCAGGGCTTTAGTTAATGATCCTAGCTTGATTTTGGCTGATGAGCCGACAGGTAACCTAGACACCAAGACTGGCTTAATTGTTTTGGATACATTCCGTAGGCTTAATACTCAAGATCATCGCACCATTGTTTTAATTACTCACGAGCACGATGTTGCCCAGCATGCAGACAGAATTATTACCATTAGAGATGGTTTGATTGTTGGAGACACAAGGCATCGTTAAAATAATAATATGCGAAGTTCAGATATATTCGAGGAAACATATTTGGCCCTGCTGGCCAATAAAGTCAGATCGGTCTTGACCATACTTGGTATTGTCATTGGTATTGCTTCGGTGATTGCCATGATAGCTATTGGCCAGGGATCGCAGGGGACAATTCAATCCAGCATTCAATCTCTGGGGTCCAATTTGATTCTGGTAATGCCGGGCATGCAGAGAGGGGTGGGCACGCAAATAAGTCAGGGGCGAGGCTCAGCTCAGACGCTTACCCTGGAGGATGCTTATGCTATTAGAGATGAGGTTGATAGTGTTGAGGCAGTAGCCCCGGAATTATCTGGTCGTTATCAAGTGACTGCCAAAGGCACCAACACTAATACTTCTATAGTCGGCACTACGTCCAGTTATCCCAGCATTAGAAATGTAGAGATTGATAGTGGTTTATTTATATCAGATCAAAATGTTGGCAGTATGTCCAAGGTGGCTGTCCTGGGGCCGACTACTAGGGATGATGTTTTTGGTGAGGGGGTAGATCCGGTGGGACAGACCATTCGTATTAATCAGATAGATTTTAAAGTGATTGGCATCACCAAGGTCAAAGGCGGTAGCGGTTTTAGTAATCAAGATGATATGATTTTTGTGCCGATTACGACAGCTCAACAATTTTTAGCGGGTAATGATAGGGTTAGCACTATCAGCGTGCAGGCCACCGATCAATCAGTTATGATGCAGATGCAATCGGATATTACCTCCCTATTATTAAGTCGACACAATATTTCTGATTCTACTTTGGCTGATTTTAGCACCTTGAATCAGACTGATATAGTAGCCGCCGCTACTTCTGTGGCCGACACTTTTACCACATTATTGGCTTCAGTAGCCGCCATTTCACTTTTGGTGGGTGGTATAGGTATTATGAATATGATGTTGACCACTGTGACAGAGCGGACTAAAGAAATTGGTTTACGAAAAGCTATTGGCGCCAAGCGCAGGGATATTAGTTCCCAGTTTTTAGCAGAAGCTGTGGCTCTGACTTTTATTGGCGGCTTTATTGGTATAATTTTAGGTTGGTTAGTGTCTTGGGGCGTGCATAAATTTGGTAATATTGCTACTCAAGTATCGTTATCGTCTATTATTTTGGCTTTTTGTGTTTCAGCTGGCATCGGCATTATCTTTGGCTATTATCCAGCTCGCCGGGCGGCTCGTCTCAATCCGATCGATGCTTTGCGTTTTGAATAAAAATAATTAATTATATAAAAAACATGAAGAAATTTTTACCAATCATGATTATTCTGGCAGTCATAATAGCGGGAGGAGCTTTCTATGGCGGCATAGTTTATCAAAGGTCAAAGATGAGTCAAAAAAATATGGCCAATTTTCCTAACGCTGGGCAAATGAATGGCACCAACCGAGCGATCAATAATCGCTCTGGCATGGATTTTGTGAGTGGGGAGGTTCTAAAGCAAGATGTTGCTAGTTTGACTATTAAGTTGAAAGACGGTGGCTCTAGGATTATTTTGTATGCCAGTTCTACGCCAATCATGAAATCTACTATTGGTTCTGTTGGTGATTTGCAGATCGGCCAAAGTGTCAGTGCCAATGGCACAACTAATTCTGACGGTAGTCTTAGTGCTCAAGCAATACAGATTAGGTCGGAGATGCCGGTTGGGGCCGAGCCTGCTCCGGGGCCAGTCGGGGGATAGCTGTTTTTGAGAATTAGTTTTAGCTACGATTTTAAATATTCCCCAATAAAATTTTCTGGTTATTAACTGCTTTACAGATGAGGAGTTAGAGCCAGAAAATTTTATTTTTAGCCCTCAGATAGTTTTTTTGCTATACTTAAAATATATGAAAAAATATATATCGTTGGTTTTAATAATTTTTGTTTTAAGCGGGCTGATTTATTGCTTGCGTTTTTATACCTTGCAAAGATCGCGGGGTGTGGGCACGAATCTACCGGTAAGTAACGAGGCACAGAAAGACGTTTTATCTACTAATAGTATTGATATTGCAGATCAAGATCAGTCAGTCATAGGTGAGCCAATTAGCGATGCTTTATCCCGCATCACTAAAAAACCGTTTGGTATAAAAATTTCGCCAAAAGACTCACCAATTCAGCCGGAAAAATTTTCCGGTTATCACACTGGCATTGATTTTGAGACGACCAGCATTGAACAAAATATAGATATACCAATTTATGCCGTTTGTTCTGGGCCACTGATCTTGCAAAAGCGGGCCGGCGGTTATGGCGGGGTGGCTGTGCAGAGTTGCACGATAGATAAACAGGCGGTAACAGTTGTTTATGGCCATTTGCGTCTTGCCAGCATCACGGCAAAAATTGGGCAGGAGCTAAATCGTGGAGAACAGATTGGTTTTTTGGGTAGCGGATTTAGCGTCGAGACTGATGGTGAGAGAAAGCATTTACATTTAAGCATACACAAAGGCACCGGCGTCAATATTTTGGGTTATGTACAGAAGCCGGAACATTTAAGCGCTTGGATAAATCCGGCAGATTTATTAAAATAATAATTAATTACAATATTATGTCCAAAAAAATTATTAAGTATTGCCTTATTGAAGCTGGGGCAGCGATTATTTACGTGGGCTTGGTGGTCGGGCTGATGAATAATTCTGAGAAAATTTTTGATCAGCATAGCGATGTCTGGGCCGGGGTAGCCATGTTACTGTTGCTGGTTTTTTCGGTAGCGGTCATGGGCCTGACTATTTTTGGCCGCTCAATCATCTGGTATGTGGATGGCCAAAAAAAAGAAGCGCTTAGGCTGATATTTTGTAAATTAGCCTTTTTGCTGATTATAATATTATTGGTTTTTCTGGGGCTGGTGATTATCAAATGATCAAATTAAACCATTGCCAGCCAGCCTTATTTTGGCTATACTTTCTATATAATTTAACAAGAATTTATGGCTAAAAAAGCAAAAAAAGGATCCGAACTAAGTATTACTAAGCGAACCGACGATTATTCCCAGTGGTATCTGGACGTAGTTGCCGCGGCTGATTTAGCGGAGAATTCACCGGTCAGGGGTTGTATGGTTATTAAACCCTATGGCTATGCCTTGTGGGAGAATATTCAAATAGAGATAAACAGAAGGTTTAAAGAGCACGATATACAAAATGCTTATTTTCCGATTTTTATTCCAGAAAGTTTTATCAAAAAAGAAGCCGAACATATCGAGGGTTTTGCCCCAGAGTTAGCCGTTGTCACCCAAGCTGGTGGCAAAAAATTGGAAGAGCCACTAGTTGTCCGACCGACTTCCGAAACTATTATAAACAAGTCTTTTAGTAAATGGATAGAATCATATCGCGATTTGCCATATATAATCAATCAATGGGCTAATGTTGTCCGTTGGGAGATGCGACCTCGATTGTTTTTGCGTAGTTCCGAGTTTTTGTGGCAAGAGGGGCATACTGCGCATGCTACTCCAGAGGAGGCGCGCGACTATGCCTTGATGATTTTACAAAAAATATATCAGCCGTTTGTGGAAGAGTTTTTGGCTATGCCGGTTTTGGCTGGCATCAAGTCAAGATCCGAGCGTTTTGCCGGGGCTAAAGATACTTATGGCATAGAAGCCTTAATGCAGGACGGCAAATCTTTGCAGGCCGGCACCTCGCATGATTTATCCGATCATTTTGCCAAGTCTTTTGATATAAAATATTTGGACAAGGACGGCAAATTGCAATATGTCTATCAAACTAGCTGGGGAGTGAGTACCAGACTGATTGGTGGCTTGATCATGATGCACGGTGATGACAATGGTCTGATCTTGCCGCCTAAAATAGCCCCTCATCAAGTAGTTATTATTCCCATTGCTCAAGCTGCTAGCGATCCTGTGGCCAAGCAGTCAGTCAATTTAAAGAGAAAATTAGAAAGGAAATACAGGGTGCATCTGGATAAGCGCTACAATCTTCGTCCTGGTGAAAAATACTACGAGTGGGAAAAGAAGGGCGTACCGGTCAGAGTAGAGATTGGTCCGCGCGATTTAGAATCCAAAGCGGCAATCCTGGTACGTCGTGATACCGGTGAAAAGATGACGGTAAAATTAGTTGATTTAGAAAAAAAAATTAGTCAGGCTTTGGTGGAAATACAAAAAAATCTATATCAGCAAGCCTTGAATCGTCGAGAAGACTCAACTCATAGGGTAGATACTTGGCCAGAGTTTGCCAAAGCCCTAGAGAAAGGCGGCTATGTCTTGGCTCATTGGTGCGAATCCGAGGAGTGCGAAGCTGACATCAAAGCCAAAGTAAAGGCCGTCAGTCGTTGCTTGACTTTTGATGCCAAAAAAGAAACGGGGGAGCATAAGTGCATTGCTTGCGGTAAAAAATCTCCTAGCAATAAGCGTTGGGTATTTGCTAAAGCTTATTAAATAAAAAGGCCCTTATTATGGGGCTTTTTTATTTACACTTGACAGCATTTTATTTTTGTTATATATATTTAGACATATATCTAAATATCTAATTAATTCCCATGTCTTTAACAGAAACATTTGCCGCCCTTTCCGAGCCAAATAGGCAAAAAATCTTAGATTTATTGAAAAAAGGTGAATTGTCAGTCAATGAGATCGCCAAGAATTTAGACATTACTTTGGCCACCCTATCTCATCACTTGGATATCCTCAAGCGAGCTGACCTGATTTCCAGTCGTCGTAAGGGGCAGCAGATTATTTATTCTTTAAATTTTAGCATTTTAGAGGAGGTCGCCGAAAAAATCGCTAAATTTTTAGCCGTAAAAAAATATAAAAATAATAATTAATAATCATTATGAAATCACCAATTAAGTTAACTTGGAAAAGCGAAATTTGGGCGATACTTTTGGTCATCGCCGTTATCGTATTAAGCTTTTATTTTTATGCTCATTTTCCCGAGCGGGCAGTCACCCATTGGGATTTTAGAGGCGTGCCCAATGGCTGGTCAGGTCGAGCGGGGGCGGCCTTTGGTGTAATGGCTATCATACCTGGTCTATATCTGATGTTTTTATTGCTACCACTTGTCGATCCTAAAAAAGAGCGCTATGCCGAATTTGCCAAAGTCTTTCAGGCCTTTAAAAATATTTTGTTAACCTTATTTTTCATTATTTATATCGTAGCCGGTCTATATAATATGGGCATACCAGTCAGAGTGGAATTTTGGATACCATGGTTGATAGGTCTGTTGATGATTTTTATCGGTAACTACCTGGGTAAGATCAAGCGCAATTGGTTTATGGGCATTCGTACCCCTTGGACTTTGTCTTCGGAAAATGTTTGGAACAAGACGCATCGAGTTGGCGGTTGGGCGTTCATTTTATTTGGTGTTTGCATTATTATTTCGCCAAACTTATCACCGTTTTGGGGCGCTGTCATATTTTTTGCAGGCGTTTTGTTGGCGGTTGTTGGCACCATACTTTATTCTTATATTATTTTTCGTCAGGAGCAAAAGAATAAATAACTTTTTATAAAAAATAGATCAGCCTCGGGAAATCCCGGGGCTGATTTTAATTTATATGCATTTTTTTGAGCAGCCAATTTTTAGCTATCTGTGTGCTGGTGAAATATAGCAGTAAGATGATTGCTAGATATAGCCAATAGCGAGGCGGCGGCATTACTAGACCAAGATAGTTGGCTAGAGGCGAAAAAGGCAGATAGATGCCTATCGCAGATATAGCTAAAGTGGTGATAATCAATGGCCAGCTGGCGCGGCTTTGAATAAAAGGCAGGCGGCGGGTGCGAATAACGTGAATGATTAGAGTTTGGCTCAAGAGAGATTCTATGAACCAGCCAGTATGGAAAAGGGCCGGGTTGAACCAACAGTTGAAAGCTAAAATCATAGTAAAATAGGTGATATAGTCAAAGATGGAGCTGATTGGCCCGATTGATAAAATAAATTTTTTGATGTGCTCGGTACTTAGAGTTTCTTGCCGCTTAAGCTGTTCTTTGTCAACATTGTCGGTGGGGATAGTAGTTTGGGAAATGTCATAAAGCAAATTGTTGAGTAAGATCTGTAGAGGCAGCATAGGCAAAAATGGCAAGAAAATACTGCTGCCGACTACGCTTAGCATATTGCCAAAATTTGAGCTGGCCGCCATGCGTATGTATTTTATAATATTAGAAAAAATGCGGCGTCCTTCCAAGACTCCATCTTTGAGGACGAGCAAATTTTTCTCCAGCAGGATAATGTCAGATGACTCCTTGGCAATATTGGCTCCACCATCTACTGATATACCGACATCGGCTGCCCGTAAAGCCGGGGCGTCGTTGATGCCATCGCCCAAGTAGCCGACTGTATGTTGGTTTTGTCGTAAGGCGCGGATAACCCTTTCTTTGTGCAGAGGAGAAAGTCGAGCAAAAATATTATTTTCTTCAACTAATTTACTTAAAAGTTGATCGCTGGCTGATTCGATTTCTTGGTCGGTCACTATGCCCTTTATTTTAAAGTCCACTTGTTGGCAGACTTGTTGGGTAATCAGGTGATTGTCGCCGGTCAATATTTTTATATCAACGCCCAGTTCGGCCAATTCTTTTATGGTATTTTTGGTGCTGGGTTTCGGTGGGTCCAAAAAAGCTAAGTAGCCTAAAAAAGTCAACTCTTTTTCATCGTGATGGGTGTATTTTTTTTCACGGACAGCAGTTTTTTTTATGGCCAAGCCCAAAACTCTAAAACCATCGTTGCTCAACTGTTCAAAATCTTTTTTTAAGCGAATAAAAATTTGTTTATTGACGTGATGGCTTTGGCCAGCCAGCTCATAGGAGTCGCAGCGGGCAAAAATTTCTTCAGCTGCACCTTTGGCAATTAAATAATGGTGTTCCCGGTCTTTGACTACTATAGACATTAACTTGCGTTCAAAATCAAAAGGTATTTCAGCCACCTTTTTGTATTGAGAAATAGGGACATCCTCATAGTGCAATATAGCCTGATCTAGTATATTTTTTAATCCAGTCTGAAAATAGCTGTTTAAATAAGCATATTTGAGAACGGTCGGGCTTTCTTGGTGATTAATATCACAATGTTTTTCCAAAATAATTCTATTGAGGGTCAGAGTGCCGGTTTTATCGGTGCACAAGATATCCATGGCCCCAAAATTTTGAATGGCGCTTAGGTGTTTGATGACCACTTTTTTCTTGGCCATGCGCAGAGCACCGTTGGATAAGTTGACAGTCACTATCATGGGCAGCATTTCTGGGGCCAGCCCCACGGCTACAGCCAGAGCAAACAAAAAGGATTGCCAAAAGTCACCCTTGGTCAAAAGATTTATCAAAAATACGGCTGGCACCATGATCAATACAAATCGCATGATCAACTTGGTGAAATTCTTTATCCATTTATCAAAGTTGGTCAGCTCTCGATCAGCTAAAATCGTCTTGACCATTGACCCAAAATAAGTTTCTTGGCCGGTGGCCACCACCACAGCCTTGCCAATGCCGCTATCTACATTGGTGCCCATAAAGCATATGTTGGAAAAATAAAGCGGGTTTTTGAGGTCTTGCTGCTCTAGGTCTTCGGTTTTTATTACCGGTAGCGATTCGCCAGTCAACATTGATTGGTCAATCAAAAGATTTTGTGATTCGATCAACCTGATGTCAGCCGGTATCATGTCGCCGGCTGTTAAAGATATGATATCGCCTGGCACTAGTCGGGGTAAGGATATTTTTTTAGTTTCACCGTCACGGATGACCGTGGCCTGGCTCTTGATGATTTTTTCTAATTTATCGGCAGCTAGTTGGGCCCTAGTTTCCTGCCAAAATTTTATTACAGCGCTTATCAGCACCATGACTAGAATCATGACCACAGAGGCTGGGTTATTGGTCAAAAGTGATATGAAAGCTAAGGCCAGTAATAAGATAGCCAAGGGGTCCTTGAAAGCCAAAATCAACCTCAGGGTTATTGGTTTGGGTTTTTGTTGAGTGGTGATATTTAGCCCATATTTTATTAGGCGATGTTTTACCTCATTTTTATCTAGGCCGCCTAGCTTGCTGTTGAGATTATGTAAAACCTGCTTATAATTCTGATAGGCGGCCTGTTTTAAGGATAATAAAATTTTTTCACCTGGCTGGTGGGCGGTGGTCTTATCAGAGTGTCTTAAAACTAAGCGCAGTGAGTTCATTTTTTGTTTTTGCTTTGATTAAATATATTATAACACAAATCGCGATTTTTGGGGGATAAACTATTTTATTTTTAAATCAAAGTGGTATAATAAATTTGCCTTTAATTTTAAATTTAAATTCATGGGAAAGAAATTTTTATTTATTAGTATTGAGGGTTTGCTTTGCGATATTGCTTGGATTATTTCCAAGGAGGGCAACGAAGTAAAATTTTATATTAGAGATGCCAGCGCTAACGACATTGGTCTTGGCTTTGTGGAGCGAGTCGATAATTGGGAAAATTGGGTTGACTGGGCAGACGTCATTGTCTTTGATGATGTTTTGGGGCATGGTGCTATGGCTGAAGATTTGCGCAAACAGGGCAAGCTGGTCATAGGCGGTACCAGGTATACCGATCGTCTGGAAGATGACAGGAGTTTTGGCCAGGAGGAGATGAAAAAACACGGCATTTCCATTATTCCTTATCAAATTTTTACCTCCTTTGATGAGGCCGTTGAGTTTGTCAAAAAAAATCCCTCCCGTTATGTTATTAAATCAAGCGGCGAATCACACGTTTCTAAGGCTTTTTTATTTATTGGCGAAGAGGATGACGGTCAGGATGTCTTGCATATTTTGGAGGCCTATAAAAAAGTTTTTGCTGATCAGGTCAAAGAGCTCCAGCTGCAAAAGAGGGTAGTCGGCGTTGAGGTGGCAGTGGGAGCATTTTTTAATGGGCATATTTTTTTGAATCCGATCAATGTAAATTTTGAACATAAAAAATTATTCCCCGGCAACATCGGCCCCTCGACCGGTGAAATGGGCACCAGCATGTTTTGGAGTATGCCCAATAAGATATTTAATGCCACTTTAAAAAAATTGGAAGAAAAATTACGCGAAGAGCATTTTGTCGGCTATATTGATATTAATTGCATAGTCAACGGTAACGGCATTTATCCCCTGGAATTTACTTCCCGCTTTGGTTATCCGACTATTTTTATTCAACAAGAGGGCATAGCTATGCCGATGGGAGAATTCTTTTACAAAATGGCAGCCGGCGAAGATTTTGCCATCAAGACCAAAAAGGGTTTTCAAATAGGTGTCAGGATTATAGTGCCGCCCTATCCATTTGATGACCCAGCCACCTTTGATTCTTTTTCTAAAAATGCCGTGATTTTGTTCAGAAAGCCAAATTATGATGGTGTGCATTTTGAAGATGCCAAGCAAGATAAGGGCGAATGGCTGGTAGCCGGCGATGCCGGCGTAGTGCTGACTGTCACCGGCAGTGGATTGACCATGAAACAGGCCCAACGGCATGTGTATAATCGGGTGAGTAACATCATGATACCTAACATGTATTATCGTACGGATATTGGCGATCGCTGGTATGAAGATAGCGATAAGTTAAATACCTGGGGCTATTTAAGAGACTCATAAATATGGCAAAAATAGGTTTAGTGTTGAGCGGCGGTGGGACAAGGGGCCTAGCCCATATCGGTGCTTTAAAAATTTTACAGGCTTTGGGCATAAAATTTGATTATGTGGCTGGTTGTAGCATCGGTGCCATCATCGGTGCTTTTTATGCGGCCGGCAAGAGCGCCAAAGAGATGGAGGATTTTATTTTATTAAACAAGGTTTATAAATTATTAAATTTTTCCTTATCATCGCTGGGCATAAACAAGACAAGTAATTTAGAGAAGGCCATTTTTGATGTTATCAAAGTAAAAAAATTTGAAGAATTAAAATTGCCGCTTTTTATCAATGCTACCAACTTGAGCCAAGGCCAGGAAGTTATTTTTAAATCGGGTGATTTATTTGCCGCCATTAGGGCCAGCATTGCCGTGCCGGGAGTATTTGCTCCGGCAAAAATAAAGGGGGACTTTTATGTTGATGGCGGAGTCTTAAACCAAAATCCATTTGCCATTTTGCCCAAAGATACCAGTCATTATATCATTATTAATGCTTCACCTTTTGAAAAAATGGGGTATAAGAAAAAATTAAATTTAGTAGATATTTTGGCAGCCAGTATAAAAATGATGCAAAACGAGATTAGTTATTTGAAGCTTTCCCAAGTGCCAGACGACAAGGTAGTATTGATTGAGCCAGATTTGGAGGGGCGCAGTCTTTTGCAGGGCACTAAACATTTTCATGATTTGATAAGAAAGGGAGAACAGGCAGCCCTAGCTAAGCGGTCAGAAATAAAAAATAAATTTAATATCTAAAAATAAAAAACCGCCCGGACCAAGTTCGGCCAGCGGGCGAGGAGGTGGGGTGAAACTATCTTGCCAGACGGGCGCGGATCGGACCGCGAGGATAGCGGCGTGGATTGCGGCGGCGCAAGCCTTCTCCCAAGCCCTCGGCTTGGGTTTTGGATCTTGCCCATAAGTTGGCCACAAACACTTCTTGGCCTTGGGCGTCTACATAGACATTGTAATACTGCTTTTTGTTCTTGTCTGGAGAAGGACGGCTGGTGTTGGAGCATCTAGACATCTTGTTGGCCTCCCCAAAGAGCAGAAGGAACAGATGGTAGCAAAAGCAATCCTAGTTTCAATTTTAAATATTGTCAAGCTCGTGCTATATTGATTATATATGGCCGATAGGACATATCATATTATTGGCTGATTGTGGTAGTAGCTTAAGCATAGGTTCAATCAGGCCCTAAGATTGATAACACCATGCAGATTATTAGTTCAAAATTTGCCAATCAACAAATCATACCTAGTGACTATACTTGCGATGGCCGCGACGTTAATCCGCCACTGGAGTTTAAAGAGGTACCAGAAAATACCAAAAGTTTGGTGTTGATCATGGACGACCCTGATGCTATGAAGCCGGCCGGTAAGGTTTGGGATCATTGGATAATTTTTAATATTCCGCCGGACATCAGAACAATAAGAGAAGGCGAGGAACCGCTTGGTGTTCATGGCTTAGGTACCAGTAACAACTTAAAATATCATGGGCCTTGCCCACCAGACGGTCAGCATCGTTATATTTTTAAGTTGTACGCCTTGGACACCAGTTTAGATTTGCCCCAGTCTAGTACCAAGGGCCAATTAGAGCAGGCGGTGTCCGGGCACATTCTGGCCCAGGCGGAACTAGTTGGTTTGTATCAGAGAAGATGATTTTTTAGTAATTCAATAACTTCTTGATCGGTCGTTTGCTCAAATTCCTCATAAAAATTTCCCACAGCGCCAAAGTAGTCTGGCGCCTCCAGATAAACCAATTTATCAACTAATTTTTTTATTGTTTGAGCTGTGTCGCGGGCAATCACCGGCACGGCTACAATTATTTTTTTTGGTTTTTGTGGGCCGACAGCCAAAAGGGAGGCTCGCATAGTAGCCCCGGTAGCTATACCATCATCTACTAAAATAGCGGTTTTATTTTTTAGTATCAGCGGCGGCCGATTGGCTCGGTATATTTTTTGGCGTCGCGCGGCTTCTTGCTTGGCGGCGGCTATGCTTTGCTCAAGATAAACATCAGATATGCCGTAAGCAACGATTGAACCATGATCCAGGAAAGCTTCTCCGGCCAGAGTGACAGCACCAATAGCAAATTCTGGGTTTTGCGGGGCACTGATTTTTCTGGGTACGATGATATCGAGCGGTAAAGCTAATTTTTTGGCAACTGCCGCGGCGACTACTACACCGCCACGCGGCAAACCTAAGATGATTGCCTGCCGGTCGTTTTGGCAGGCCTTTAATTTGTCAGCTAAGTGCCGGCCAGCCGTTTGGCGATTGGTAAATATCATAATTTTTGCCAATATTTTTGAGTGGCACGGGGATTTTGTAAGTGGAGACCAGATTGGACATCTCTACCCAAGCCACCTTGACGCTTTATTTGGTGGGCTAGAGTATGGCGGAGGATTTGCGGGGTAATGATAAGCGGCGGCCTTAGTCGGCGGGCATATTTATCAATAATCCTTTCTACTGATCTAACCGACAGATGATTGACGACTGGATTTTTTTGCGCCCGATCAAAGTTTATAAATAACCAGGGGCTATTGTCGTGCCGCCAAGCTAAATATTTTTCCAAGTCCGCCCAAGTGAGAGGATCCAAATGAATGCTTTGCCCGTTGATAAATATTTCTTGTTTAATAGTATCGATATCGTGGCGTTTTAATTTGATTAGTTGGCTGACTTTTAAGCCGCTGTAGTAGAGTATTTCCAGCATAGCTTTATCGCGCCGGCCGATCAGGCTTGTTTGATCAGAATCAGCAGCCAAAAAAGCAGTCAGCTGTTTTTGGCTTAGCACTTTGACGGCCGGCGCTTGATAGGAAAGCAAGGCAAACTTAAATTTGACCTGTAAAAACTCCAGATAGTCGTTGATGATAATAAAATGCAGGTTGAGGCTGCCGACATTTTGGCGCGAGCGTAATAATCGCTCTTGATATTTTTTTAGATTAGCAGTGTTTATTTTTTGTTTGCCCAAACTAAGCAGAAATTTATCTATATGCCAGAGATAATTTTTAATGGTCAAAGGTTTTAGGCCACGTTTTTTGAGCAGATTTTGGTATTTGTTTATATTTTTTTCCATAAATTTACCTTGTTAAATAGTTCCGCAAGGCGGAACTGCCGCTTTGTGGCATTTAACAGAGTAAATTTTATCATAAAACGACACAAAAAGAAAAACTCGCCGCGTGAGTCCACCTGATGGTGGCGCAGCGAGCTTGAGGGAGAGGGGGGGGTGGGCGGGGTGCTTATGTCGAAGGAGGGTCGACAGCCCTGGTAAGGAAGATGAGGTTTCCCATTCGCCCGTTAAGTCGAGCGATTACAGAGATCGAGACGTCGCGCAGGCAATAGCCCTGGTCGAGCTTGTGCAGCATGAAATCGTCGATGCGGCCATAGACGCTGGTCGGCAGGATGGTCGTGTTGCCCCTAGTGACCACTGTGTCATCCGGGCTGTAGCAATCACCAGTGATGTTGTAGCTGATTTCAATCAGGCCAACTCGCGTCTTGATCTGCTCTTGGTGTGCGTTGCAGTAGTTGACTGTGGCATTCAGACCTTGGTCGTAGTAGACCATCAAGGCCGCATTCATCATCTGCGCGGCGGAATCTTGGATGGCGGCGATCTCGTCTTTGTTGGGTCCGGTGTGGTGGGCGATTGCGATGATGATCACAACCAAGAGTAGTAGGGAGGCAATCGCTGCCGACATATTGTTTCGGTTCATGGGAGTCACCTTTCAAATGAATGAACATTACCCCACATTCCCTGGGGCAGGGGTTTATGGCTATTTGCCAACAACTTTATATAATAACATATATTTAATTATTTGTCAATAATGTTAAAAAAAATTGACTTTTTACCTGCAAAATGTTAGTCTATGATTACTTTTAATCATAGAACCCTATGCTTGGTTTGGCCCGACTTAGCTAACTTGAGGTCAGGCTCGGCTTTTGGGAGAAAGGTAAATATTATGTTAGACAAGAAGAAAAAGATTAAAATCATCGAAAAGTTCAAAACCCACAAAAATGACACCGGTTCTCCGGAGGTGCAAATTGCTATTTTGACAGAAGAGATCAAAGAACTGACCAAGCATTTGCGGGAAAATAAAAAAGACTTTTCTTCTCGCCGCGGCCTACTGGCCAAGGTATCTTTGCGCCATCGTCTCTTGCGCTATTTGGAGCGGGAAGACGAAAAGCGTTTTGTTAAACTCATCAAGGCTTTGGGTTTAAAGTTTGCCAAAAAGGAAAAACAGGATATTTTGGGAGACGAGATGATCTTGGGTGCTCCAGAAGAAGCCGAGACCAGCGAAGACAGCAAAGAAATAAAAGAATAATTTTTATGAAACCCCAAGGCCGTAAAAACCTTAGGGTTTTATAAAATAAATATATTAACAATTAAGGCAAAATAGCGGAGCTTTAGTAGTTGGTAGGCAGATTTTAGATCATGGACAGTGATCTGGAATTTGTCATATCAACTATAGAACCGACATTTTGCCTATAGGAAAGTATCAAAAAATATGTCGGTACGACAATTTAAGACCGAGGTAGCCGGAAAAGAGCTTACAGTAGAGATCGGTAAGCTGGCTCAACAAGCTCATGGCTCTTGCACTGTCATTTATGGTGAGACAGTAGTTTTAGCAACTGCTGTGACTAGCTCAACCCAGCGCGAGGGCATAGATTATTTCCCTTTGCTGGTTGATTATGAAGAAAGGCTTTATGCTGCCGGTAAAATAAAGGGTTCGCGCTTTATCAAGCGTGAAGGCCGGGCTACCGATGAAGCAATTCTCACCTCTCGTTTGATTGATCGGTCCATCAGGCCATTGTTTAAAGAATCAGAACGGAATGACGTGCAGGTAGTGGTGACAGTTTTATCTTATGACGGCATCAATGAGCCTGATTTTCCCAGCCTGATAGCCACTTCTATAGCCTTGGGCATTTCACCGATTGTCTGGGGTGGGCCACTGGCCGGCATTAAGCTTGGTAAAATCGGCGAGGAGTGGGTAATAAACCCCAGCGTCGAGGCTAAACAAAAAAGCGAGTTTGATTTACTGGTTGCCGGCACAGCTGATCAAGTGGTAATGATTGAAGCCGGAGCCAAACAAGTCCCAGAAGACACCATGATAGCTGCTATTGAATTTGCCGGTAAGCATATTCAGCGTCTGATGCCCTTTATTGAGGGCGTTATTCGGGATGCTGGCTTACCCAAAATTCAGCCCAAGGTAGATGGAGATGCCGAAGCAGCTCAGCAGATGATTCATGATAAGGTTTTGGCATTTTTGCAAAGCAAAGATTTATTAGCTTGTTTTCAGCCCGATAAATCAAAGATGAAAACAGCCATTGAGGACATTAAAGCTGAGCTTGATCAGGTATTAAAAGTTGATAATGAAGTTTCTAAAGATGCTCGAGCCATGGGGGTAGCCATGCTCGATTCTATGTTAGAGAAATCTTTCAAATCTTTGGTTTTGGATAAAAAACAGCGTCCAGATGGCCGCGCTTTTGATGAAATCAGACCACTATCTGCTGAAGTGGGGATTTTGCCCCGCACTCATGGCAGTGGTTTATTTGCTAGGGGCGAAACCCAGGTTTTGTCTATAGTGACTTTGGGTGCGCCGGGAGATCAGCAGCTGCTTGATTCAATGGAAGAATCTGGTTCCAAGCGCTATATGCATCATTATAATTTTCCGGGGTTTTCTACGGGTGAAGTAAAGCCTTTGCGCGGTCCGGGTCGTCGGGAGATCGGCCACGGCGCCTTAGCTGAAAAAGCCCTAGTGCCAGTTTTGCCGGATGAGGAGAGCTTTCCCTATACTATCCGGGTTGTTTCTGAAGTATTGAGCTCAAACGGTTCATCTTCACAAGCCTCTATCTGTGGTTCCACCTTATCCTTGATGGACGCTGGTGTGCCAATTATTGCGCCGGTAGCTGGTATTGCCATGGGTTTGGTAGTTGATGATAATGACCCCAAAAGATATGAGATTCTGACAGATATCCAGGGCATTGAAGATCATTCTGGCCATATGGATTTTAAAGTAGCGGGCACCGAAGCTGGCATTACCGCCATTCAATTGGATATAAAATTGGGCGGCATTAGCTATCAGGTTGTCAAAGAGACCATTCAGCGGGCCCGTGAAGCTAGAATGAAGGTTTTGTCGGTCATGAAGCAGGCAATTGCCGCTCCGAGAGCGGAACTTTCTCCTTATGCGCCGCGGATTATTACTTTGCGCATTGATCCGGATAAAATTCGGGAAGTTATTGGTACTGGTGGTAAAATCATCAATGAAATTATTGATAAATGTAATGTCCAGATCGACATTGAGCAGGATGGTTTGGTATTAATTACTTCTACCGACCAAGTTGGCGCTCAAAAGGCCAAGCAGTGGATAGAAAACATTGTCAAAGATATTACGGTGGGTGAAATTTATGAAGGTAAAGTCACCCAAATAATCAAAGACAAAAATAATGGCAATGAAATAGGCGCTATTGTAGAATTGTTGCCAGGTAAAGATGGTATGGTTCATATTTCCCAAATTTCTCACTCAAGAATTGCCAAGATCACTGACGTGGTAAATATTGGCGACACAGTCAGAGTCAAGGTAATGGATGTGGATACTGCCAATAATCGCATTAGTTTATCCATGAAAGAGCTTGTGCCCCGTCCAGCCGGCTTGCCGGAGCATGACACCAGAGATTTTCGGCCTCGTCGTCCCGGCGGTCCAGCCAAAAAGCCATTTTTTAAGCGCTCATAATCAAAAAATTTGCGACTTTAGTCCCGTGCCTATCAAAGAATCGCTAAAAAATAAAGCAGCCTTTTTAAAAATAAAATTTATTTGGTTTATTTTGGCGTTAGTATTTATTTTTATAGTGGCCATGCTGTGGACGCCAAAACATTCCTTGCCAGCCATTAGCTATTTGCCCCAAGATACTGTTTTTTATTATCAATGGTCCAATCAAGAAACATTTAATCAGCAGGTTTTGGCTAAATTACCAATTATTGATGCCAGTATCCCCCAAGAGCAGCTTAGCAAATTGCAGCAGATACTTTTGGATGGTTTTGGCCAAGCCAAAGAGATTGTTTGGTTCAAAGTAAAGGACGATAGTGACGATCACTATTTGGTTCGTTTCGATAAATCTAGGTCCATTCTCAAGTGGCTGCAAGAATATCAGATTGATTACCTTTTTGTTGAGCCAGGTAAAAATGTTATTTTGATTTCCCATTCAGCTAGTCTTGTAGCTTCGGCGGATAGCGGAGCGCACTTTGATGTTTCAGAGAACGATTTGGGTCAGGGCGTGAATATATATTGGTCCACCCAGGACTCTCCGCAATTTTTAAAAAATTTATCTGCTTGGCTGAAAATTTCTACTGATAATCCCCATGTCTATACCAATATCAAGCTGCTGGATTCTGGTAAAACATCCTTTAATCTTTGGCAAGATAAACTACGCAAAGTGATAAACTCCACTTCTACAGTTACGTGGCCCAATGACGCCCAAATTCCTTATAACATTGATTTGGCCCTAGGTTTTTCTAGCGGTTTAAATCAAGAGGAGCAGGGTTTGATAAAAAGTTATATTTTGCAGCCGCTATTTGCCGACTTACCATATTATAAATTGGGAGAAAAAGATATGGCCAGGCTAATGCAGGGTAATTTTATCCTAAAAAATAGTGACGGTTGGCTGATGATGAGTCGATTAGATTGGCAGAGCCAAGCAGCTGCTTTACTGCCCAGTTTTGATTTAACTGAAGTTAAAAAAGTTCTGCCTGATGGCACGGCCTATATAGAGTATTTAGCCAGCTCTACTCAAGCCATCAATAGCCAGGATAAGAATAACCAGAATGTCAAACAATACGATTATCGGAGCCATGTCTATTGGAAAATAGGGGATTTGTATGGTATGGAGCTGGGCGGTTATTATTATTTAGCTAATCAGCCCAGTTTATTGGAGAAAACCATTGCTAGCCAGATAAAATTAGCTAATATTACACAAAATTGTTTATCCAGTCAGAATTTACAGGTTAAAGACATTATTAAGCTGCAAGCTAAATTTTTGACCGATGGTCAGATCAAACAAACTTTACTAGATAGGGGTATAGAAGAGTTGCTGGTGTTTTCTTATGAGAATAACCAAATAAAGGGCTGGCAAGCTTGTTTTTAGGGTAAAATCAACTTCTACACTAGCGTAGAAGTTTAAAATTTATATAAACTTGCCTGCACTGTTAAACAGGCTGCTTAGCGGCATTTAATGGTGTGGATAACTTGTTGATAATTGTGAACTTTTCTTAAAAAAATTGTCAACTATTGTGGAAAAACATAAAAATTTTGGCTAATATTAGCGTTAATATATAGTTGACGCCTTTTTGATTATATGATATAATTAAGATGTTGATAAATAAGATCTTTAAAATAATAAGGAATTGCGCATAAGTATATATTTGTGCCCAGTTCCTTCCGCTATTCTATCCTTCAATTCAGCCAATGCCCTGACCATTGGCACCAAAAAAAACAAAAATAGAAATATAAATAGGTTCACCCTTCTATTGGGACTAAAATCCCGGAGAGGTCGATACCGTAGGACGGTGTAGCGGCTAAATAGACCTTGAGTCAGATAGGTCACATGATGTCTTTACAAAATAATATCCCAGCCAATTTAAACTTACAAAAAGTATCTGAGCAACATATGCTCGGAAATGGGTATTTCTAAAGACACCAAGGGCGCATTACAGCCCACAAAATTTTTTGAAAATGTTTGGGGTGTATGGATGCGCCTTTTGCAATTGATCGAAATCTTGATTTTTTGCGGCTGATTTGCTATCCTATGTGGGTATAAAAACTATATGAAAATGGACGCTAAATTTATAGCCGCCCGAAAGCATGACCTAGAACAGCGCCGGGAAGAGCTTTTAAAAGAGTTAAGTGCCGATGCCGTGCAAGTGTCTGATAATGATTATAATGCCAAATTTGTTGATTATGGCGATAAAGAGGATGAAAATGCCGCCGAAGTGGCTGATTTTGAGAAAAATTTGTCACTGGAAAAGACCCTAGAGGTATCTTTGTATAATGTCAATAAGGCCATCAAGAAGATTGAGGAAGGTAACTATGGCTTGTGTGAAAAATGCGGTCAGCCCATAAACCCCAAGCGTTTAGAGGCCTTTCCTTCAGCTACTTCTTGTATGGTTTGCAAGCAAAAGTCTCTATGAGGCGTTATTATTATCTTGTTTTGTTTGGGTTATTTTTACTTGATCGCTTTACCAAAATATATTTTATCAAACAACCACTTGAGTCCCAAGCTTTAGGTGGTTTTTTGCAATTGCAGTTGAATAAAAACATTGCTTTTTCCTGGCCCTTGCCGGAGCTTGTTTTGTATCCATTATTAATTATTATAATTGTAGTGATTTTTTGGTTTTGGCTGGACAGTCTACAAAAGGAGAGTCGTTTGGTATGGTCTTGGGGCTTGCTGATTATTGGCGCGGTCAGCAATCTACTGGATCGGCTCAATTTTGGATCAGTCATAGATTTTATACATATTCCCTATTTTTCGGTTTTAAATATCAGCGATATTTATATTAGCTTGGGAGTGGTGTGGTTGTTGTGGTCAGAGCTTGGGCGAAAAAAAACCTAATATTATTTTTTTATATTCTTGACAAATTCTTTGGCATAATTTAAGATATTGGCAACAAGAAAAGCGATTGATGAGGCGTCCCATTATATTGGGGACGGGGCATGGGTTAGTTTTTTTTATTATCATTAGTAATAAAAAATAAATTGTCAATCGCTTTTCTTGCTTGCAATAAAAAGAGAGGCGGTTTTATGTCAGAAAAAATTTATACTATTGCTACCTTGGGCCTGAAAGGTGTTTTGGTGGAAGTAGAAGCCAATTTGTCCAGGCATTTGCCAAAGATTATTATTGTTGGTTTGCCTGATGCGGCTGTCCAAGAGGCCAAAGAGCGGGTTTGGGCAGCTATTGATAATAGCGGCACCAGATTCCCCAGACAAAAGGTAGTGATAAATTTAGCGCCAGCTCAAATTCGCAAAGAAGGTGGCAGCTATGATCTGCCCATGGCGATTGCCGTATTACAGGCTAGTGGTGAAATAGATTTAGCAGGCGAGAGAGTTGCTTTTATTGGCGAGCTATCCTTGAGCGGTGAGATAAAATCTGTGCCAGGAGTTTTGGTCATGGCATCAAGCCTAAAAGAACACGGCTTTTCTAAAGTTTTTGTGCCAGCCGGTAATGTCAGAGAAGCCAGCCTTATTCAGGGCATAGATGTCTATCCGGTAAAAAATTTGCGGCAGGTGATAGACCACCTGAAGAATTTTTCTTTATTGGAGATTTACCCGCCGGCCGCCTGGGAGGAAAAAAAGATTGTGACTGGGTTTGATTTGGCTGACATCAGGGGCCAGCTGGTGACCAAGCGCGCTTTAGAGATAGCGGCGGCCGGCGGGCATAATATTTTTTTGGTTGGTCCGCCGGGGGCTGGTAAAACCATGCTAGCTAAAAGTTTTTTATCTATCTTGCCGCCGCTCAATGCAGCTGAGGCCTTAGAAATCAGCAAGGTCTATAGTCTGGCAGGGCTTTTGTCAGAAGAAAATTATTTTATTAACCAGCGTATTTTGCGCAGCCCGCATCATTCAGCCTCAGTGTCGGCTATTATCGGTGGTGGCTCTTGGCCAAAGCCCGGTGAAATATCTTTGGCCCACCGCAATGTCTTGTTTTTGGATGAAATTTTGGAATTTCCTCGGCGGGTGTTGGAAGCTCTGCGCCAGCCTTTGGAGGATGGGGTGATCACTGTGTCGCGAGTCAAAGGTAGTTTGGATTTTCCAGCCAATTTTATACTTTTGGCTACAGCCAACCCTTGCCCTTGCGGCTATTTGACAGATCCGGACAAGGAATGCCATTGCAGCCAGAATGATATCAAACGTTATCAAAAGAGATTATCTGGTCCGGTCTTAGACAGGATAGATTTGCATGTTTTGGTAGACAAAGTAAAAAGTCAGGATTTGCAAGGCATTGATTTAATCAGTGAAAATTCGGCCATAGTACAACAGCGAGTAATTTTGGCGCGTAGCAGACAAATAGAGCGCCCTAGTCAGAGATGTTTAAATTCCGAGATGGCTATAGCAGCCATAAAAAAATATTGTCGTTTGGATGATGTGAGTCAGCAGATTTTAAATCAGGCTATTGATTCTCTAGGCTTGACAGCCAGAGGATATTTCAAGGTTTTGAAGGTGGCGCGGACAATTGCCGATTTGGCTGACAGCCCGAGCATCAGAAAAGATCATATTTTAGAGGCCCTGCAGTACAGAAATAAAATTTTGGGGGCACTGTAATAATATTGACAAATTTGACGTCATATTATATATATAAGGGTCAAAGTTCTTTTATATTTTTGGGCTATTCTCTTCAGGCAAGTGTCTTTAAAGGCATTTTTGAGGGTATTTTACCTGAAGAGAATATGCTTGGACAGTAAAGTGTCTTAGGATGAGTGTCGACCCATCCTAATATTCTCTAGTCAGGCCTTGCAAGTAACGATAATTATATGTTTCGTGCCTTGTATGCCTTTTTCCAGATGATCATTCTGGTTGTGCTGTTCAAGTTATTCGCTCCAGGAGTCTATTCGCTCCTTGTCGAAATGTTGACTCAAGTTTTGACCATCGCCAATGCGGTGCTCAATCACTTGGCCAACCAAACGCCCACTCTCTAGCCTCAAGCTCCAAAGAGCTTGATGCCAGAGGAAAACCAGAAAGGAGGATCGGTTCACGCCGGTCCTTTTCTTTTGAATAAAAAAAGACCCACCGAAGTGGGTCAGTCCTGCTGAGGGCAGTGCCGATGGGCGTAGTGTGCGTTGAGGTTGCATACCAGAGAGCTGGCTAACATGCAGCCGATCAATTTCTCGCACAGCCCTAGGCCGAGAGAGGTGTTGGCCATGTTAAAGCCATGAAACGCCAGGGCCCCGCCCATGATGATGAAGAACCACGGCACAGGGGCAGCCAAGCCCAGAGCCAGGAAAAAGTAGGGGCAGCTAGCCCAGTTCGTCGGGGATTTGAGAAGCGCATCCCAACTCTTGTAGAAGACGTAGAGCGAAGCGATGAAGGGAACCCAGATCAGGTTTTCCATGGCCCTCTCCCTCCTTGAAGTCAGGGATGGCATCCAGCAAGCTCAAAGAGCGAGGTAGTCAATATAAATCATATCGCTTTATTGTTTTTTGTCAATAAATGATTTTATTGCTATGATAAGAACATGAAAAAATACCTCGTTTTATTATTAGCATTTATTTTGTTGGTTGGCTTTGGTGTTTGGCAATATGCCAAGCGCAATAATCCTGATTTGGTTATAAATTTGCCGCCAGCGCAGAATTTTCAGGAGTTTGTAGAGCAGACTAGTACCCCAATAATTAGTGACGAAGCAGTTGAGTCAACAACTACTAGCGCTGAGCCCGAGGCTACTCTTCCTGCTACAGTGGATTTACCCAATAAAATTAATTTAAATATTCCTTTTACTTCGCAGGCGCCGACTGCCAATTGGAATCAGCCCTTTCAGGACGCTTGCGAGGAAGCCAGCGTTTTGATGGCAGTATATTATTATGAAAATAGAAAGTTTCCTTCTAGCGCAGATGTAGAAAAGATTATTTTAGATTTGGTTCAGTGGCAAATTGATCACTGGGGAGTCCATAAAAATATGCCAGTGGCAGAAGTGGCTGATTTTGCGCAAAACTACTATGGTTATCAAACAGAAATAGTGAATGATTTGACAATTGATAAGATAAAGCAATATTTACAGGCTGGCCGGCCGGTGATTGTGCCGGCTAACGGCAAGAAACTGGCTAACCCTAATTTTCGTAATGGCGGGCCGCTTTATCACATGCTAGTTATTAAGGGGTTTGCTGATGATAAATTCATCACCAATGATCCTGGCACCAGAAAAGGAGCGGATTTTATTTATACTCAGGCAAATTTGATGGGGGCAATCGCTGATTGGGGCGAGGATCAGAATGCTGCTATGGGCCCAAGACGCGCCCTGATATTATTACCAAAATAAAAAACAAGCCCTTACTTTAGGGCTTATTTTTATATCTATTTTTTAAGAGAATCTTTGAGAGTTTTGCCGGCCTTAAATTTTGGTACCATAACTTCAGGTATGGTAATGGTTTCTTTGGGGTTTTGCGGGTTGACTCCTCGGCGAGAAGTCCGACGGCGGGCAGAGAAAGTGCCAAAGCCGGTCAGGGTAATTTCTTTGCCAGCTTTTAAATTTTCAATAATCAGATCCTCTAAAGCCTGGAGGATATTTTCTGCTTCTTTTTTGCTGACGCCAGCTTTGATGGCTAGGCTTTCAATAAGTTGGGCTTTGTGCATATATTTATTGGTTAGTTTCCACTGGGGGCGGAAATTATTTCTCTTAGCAGTTTTATATCATTGGCATTTTTTGACTGCCTATCTATTGATAATAATACTGCATTTATTTCAATTTGACCAGCTTCGGGTAATTCATGGCGGATATGGCTGCCGGTCAAGAATTTTTCGATAATCACTTCTTTCTTTATGCCCAAGACAGAAGAAAAAGATCCAGCCATGCCTACATCGGTGATATAAGCTGTGCCGGGCGGTAAAATCTGGGCGTCAGCCGTGGGCACGTGGGTATGGGTGCCAATAACAGCTGCTACTTTGCCGGCCAAAAAGAAACCCATAGCTCTTTTTTCACTGGTAAGCTCAGCGTGCATATCGACAATAATAATATCTGAAGCTAAGTTTGGCAGTAATTCCTGGATAGCTAGAAATGGATTATTGATCGTATCGCTATTCATCAGGCTTTGGCCCAAAAGATTGATTATGGCGATTTTTTGGCCGCCTAAAGAAATTTCTTGATAGCGGTGTACGGGTAGTGTGCGCACATCATTTAAGGGTGTAGCGATTTTCAAATCGGTAAAATCACTTAAATCTTGTTTGCGCCAAGTATGATTACCACCGGTGAAGACATCGATGCCAATACCGCTGATGTCAGCTACTGTTTTGCTGGTCAGGCCCTTGCCGTGTGCCAGATTTTCTATGTTGGCGATAATTAGATCTGGCTGATATTTTTTTTGCCAACGCGGCAAAATCTCTTTGACGCCTTGTCGCCCCAGGGCACCCTCTATGTCGCCGATAAATAAAATTTTTAAATTATTAGCGGGCATATTCAATGACTCTTTTTTCTCTAATGACGGTGACTTTTATTTCACCGGGATACTTGAGCTCATTTTCAATTTTATTGGCGATATCGCGAGCCAACGTAGTAGCCTTATAATCGTCAATTTCTTCTGGAGAGACAAAAACACGGATTTCTCGGCCAGCTTGGATAGCATAGGCCTTATCTACGCCAGGGAAGGTTTTGGCTGTGTCTTCTAGCTCGGTTAATCTCTGAATATAGTCTTCAAAAGAGTCGCGTCTGGCGCCTGGCCGAGAGCCAGAAATGGCATCGGCGATTTTGACTATGACGCCTTCCAAGGTCTTGGGCTGGTCTTCATGGTGGGCAAGCGACATATAGGCCACTTCTTCGGGCAAACCGAATTTTTTCAGTAAATCATAGCCAATCTCTGGGTGCGGACCTTGAATTTCGTGATCCAGAGCCTTGCCAATGTCATGTAGTAGTCCACCTTTTTTACAGATGCTAATATCAGCTTTTAGTTCAGCGGCCAAAAGTCCAGCCAAGTGCGATACTTCTAGGGCATGCTGTAATTGATTCTGGCCGTAGCTGGTACGGTATTTTAAACGACCCAATATCTGAATCAGTTTAGTGTCTAAACCCACAACTCCGACTTGGTAAGCAGCCTCTTCACCAGCTTTTTTGATATCGAGAGCTAAGTCTTTTTTGGCAGCTTGGATAGCTTCTTCGATGCGGCCGGGGTGAATCCGACCATCAGCCATTAGTTTTTCTAGAGAGCGCTTGGCTAGCTGGCGGCGGATGGGGTTAAAAGCCGAAATTAATATGGACTGGGGCGTGTCATCGATAATAATTTCTACGCCGGTCAACTGTTCGATAGTTTTTATGTTACGGCCCTCGCGGCCAATGATGCGGCCTTTCAT
The DNA here is from genome assembly GCA_041650755.1 of Patescibacteria group bacterium. Lineage (GTDB taxonomy): Bacteria > Patescibacteriota > Patescibacteriia > UBA1558 > GWA2-36-10 > JBAZKN01. Next base: position 76,214 of record JBAZKN010000002.1, read on the forward strand.
TTCTTCGTTGGGGAGATCAACAGCAGTAGTAGTGGTTTCAACAGTGTGGGGGGCAGCCACTCTTTCTATGACTGAAGTCAAAAGTTTTTTGGCTTTTGACTCTAATTCTTCGCTGGCTTCGGCCTCCAGTTTACGGATGCGATGTAAGAGTTCATCTTTCATGCGCATTTCTGTGTTGTTAAGCAGAACCTCCTTGGCTTCTTCTTGAGATAGGGCAGCGATTTTTTCAAGTTTAGCCAGCTGCTCTTCTTTGATTTGTTTGACTTCTTCTTTATTTTTTTCTAATTGTTTTTGCGACTGCTCTAAGCGCTGTTTGTTGTCCTCGAATTCTAATATTTTACGATCAAACAAGCTCTCACGCTTGCTCAAGCGAGTTTCCAGGTCTTGCAATTGGTGGCGGCGTTCCCGCTCCTCAGCTTTAGCTTCTTCGATTAAGGCTAGAGATTTGTCCTTGGCTTCCAAAAGCAAATCTTTTTGTTTTTGTTTAGCATCGGCTAGCATGCTTTCAGCCTTGCGTTCGGCTGATTGGACATTTTGCTGGGTTAAGAATTTCTTGATCAAGAAACCAAAAAATAGGCCGAATATCAAGGCGGCAAATAACCAGATTAATTCCATCTTATAGATCTTTCCGGTTTACTGTTTTAGTTTTGTATAGACAAATTTAAAAAACCCAAGCCAGTCAAGTGGAGAAATAATTTTTGGATTGATTAATTGAATAGATGAAAATTTCATGAATTAATTTTACCAGTATGGGTATTTGCTATTATTTTTATAATCAGTCAAAGAAGACAAGATTTAGCCAAAACAGTAAATTAAGCTAATAAAAATAATAAAGGTTGAGAATAAAATAATTCTCAAGCGCATTTTACCTAATTTTAGGGTAAAAGTCAACCCCCAATGGTTGGGCTTTATTTTATAATAAAAAGACCATCGGCGTGAGCCTAACATCATCCAAAGTCTTTCGGCTATGAGTGGTGTCAGGCACCGATGGTCTTGAGGCTGAGATTTTTATCTTGAGGGTGTTTTGCATCCTCAAAAACTCACCTTGCAAAAATATTAGCACAAATTAAAAAAATATAAAAGGGGGTGCTTGGATTATTTGATAATCTTGTCTATTAAGCCGTAGTTTAAGGCTTCTTCGGGAGCCATATAGTAGTCGCGGTCAGTGTCAGCTTCAATTCTTTTTAAGGGCTGGCCAGCATGGTTGTGTAAGATTTTATTGAGGCGGTCTTTGAGCTTCAAGATCTGTTCGGCTTTTATTTTTATATCGCTAGCTTGTCCGGTAGCGCCGCCCATGATCTGATGGATTAGTATTTCGGAGTTAGGCAAAGCAAATCTCTGGCCCTTGGTCCCGCTAGCCAGAAGTAAGGCGGCCATAGAGGCAGCCAGACCCACGCAAATAGTAGACACCGGGCTTTTTACATGTTGCATGGTGTCATAGATGGCTAGTCCGTCAGTGACTGATCCGCCCGGAGAGTTGATATACATCTTGATTGGTTTAGTATTATCTTGAGCATCCAGGAATAATAGTTGAGCAATCACCAGATTGGCTACTCGATCATCAATCACATCGCCTAAAAAGATAATTCTATCTTTCAAAAGGCGGGAGTAGATGTCGTAAGCCCGTTCGCCGCCGGGGGCTTTTTCAATGACAGTAGGTATTAGCATATGTTTGTGGTTAATTATTGCTGGGGCATTATTATTGTGAGACCCCGGAACAAGTCCGGGGTGCTCGTCATCTTTCAGATGACTCGCAATTTATTATTATCATAGACCAGCTTTCCTGGCAAGGAAAAGCCAGAAGCTTTTTTGTGGCCGCCACCACCCAAGAGGGTGGCAATCTTTGCCAAATCTATGTCAGTGGTAGTGCGCATAGATCCTTTGATCATATTATCAGCGTCTTCTTTGAGGACCAAAATTATTTTCCCTTCATTGAGAATGTGTAGAAAATTAGCAATGCCTTCAATATTGCCGTCGCTTATTTCACATTCCAAGAAGTCTTGTTGCGTGACAAAGGTATAGACCAGTTGATATTGGTCAACGTGCTGTAGTCTTTCCAAGGTCCGACCCCATAATTTTAGATGTTTTAGCTCCCGGTTGTTTAAAGTTTGATTCATGATTTGTTGTAGGTTGGCGCCTTGTCTATAGAGATCAGCCGCAGCTGATAAGCTAAGGTGGCCAGTAGCATTGTTTCTAAAGCCGCCAGTATCAGTAATAATCCCGGTGCTTAAATGAGTAGCCATTTCTTTGTCCAGGGTGACCTGCCAGTCTTTTAATAATCTATAAATAACCTCGCAAGTAGAGGAGGCATCATGAATGACCAGATTGATGTGGCCATAGTGATCATTTGAAGCATGATGGTCAATGTTTATCAGGGTATAATTTATCGGCAAGGCCGTTAGCAAATATCTGACGCCTGCATAATCCAAACTGCCAGAGTCCAGGGCTATTATCAGGTCGTATTTTTTGGTAAATACTAGGTGGTCTTGAGTAAGACAATGGCTATCGGGTAAAAACTGGAGACCAAGAGGCAGTGGGTCTATACAAAAACTGGTGACATTTTTGTTGAGATTTTTCAAAAACCTAGTCAAAGCCAAATTAGCCCCCAAAGTGTCGCCATCGGGTTTTTGGTGGGAAAAAATCAGGACGTCTTTAGCTCGATTTATGGCTTGCCAGATCGCTTGACTAATGGTTCGGTGACTTTTCATAACTTATTATTGTAAGTAAAAAACGAGGTTTAGTCAACCCCTTTATTTTGTAAGAGAAATTTAAATTTTTTAGTTGTTATCCGGTAGGTAATAAATTTTCATGACCACCTGATCAGCATAATTTTTTATTTCATATTTTGGTTTTAGGCCAGTTGATTCTAACTGTTTTTGGTAGTTGGCCATTTTGGCAGCATAGCCCTTGTCAGCTTGATTGGCTACTGCTCCCTGATCAGTAGAAAAGACAAACCAAATGCCTTGAGCGCCGACGTCTCGTAGGTATTGTACCATGCTAAGATTACTACTGGCCGTGGCGGTTAGTACATCGTTAAAATAAAAAAGAGGAGAGTGATAATAAAAAATATATTTATTGATGTACCAAAGTCGAGAAAACCAATCAAGCCTTTCATCCACCAAGACAACATCTTGGCTTTCCAGGTAGAATTCCTGCACATCCTTTAGGTTGCTGATTTTTCTTTTGGCTGGTAATTTGCCCAGCACATCTTGACGCAAAAATTTATCTAAATCATTGAAGCCATTATTATAAAAACGATCAGGCGAGTAGAATAAATTATTATTGATTAGCGGTTTGGCCAAGATGTTGGTGTTGAGAGAAAAGAATAATTCAAAAGCAGCCACCAGAGTCAAAATCGCAATAAAGATTTTTTGTTTATTTTTAGTGACGGCAAAACACTCCCACCAGTATAAGATAGCCTGGCTAGATAGAATTGCCAAGAAGGGCGTGATAATCAATAAGAATCTGGCCGTGCCGCCGGAAAAGGTGAACATTAACAATATTAAAACAATATTCACCCGCAAAAAATTGTTAAGAGGAGTGCTTTGTTTTTTGATTGCCCGCCAAAAAGAATGCACCAGGGCAGACAGATAGAGGATACTCAAGGGCAGCGATATGGAGTCCATCAAGGAGCGCAGAACGTCCACTAGGTTGGTAAATAAATTAGCATTTAGGCCACGTCCGGACAGAGTAGAAAAATCCGCTGGCTTCATGCCCAGCATGGAAGATAGGGCGGCATCAAAATGGCCTCTGGCTTTGAAGACCATGATGTTGTAAATAATCACTGGTGTCAGAATGATGGCTATCAGTAAGCAGGACAGCCAAAAATGTTTATTTTTGAGAGTTGGTCTTTGCCAAATTAGCAAGTAAAAAAATGTCGTTGGTATAATGAATATAGCCGTGTATTTGGACAATAAAGCCAAGCCGACAGCTAGGCCCCAAAAATATAAATAGCGCGTTTTTTGGTTTTGTAAAAAAATCAAGAAAGCATAAATACTTAAAGTAATAAACAAGGTTTCCATGCCTTCTAAGTAGCCGGTCCGAGACATCCAGATAGTATATGAAGAAATAGCGAAAATGCCAGCAGCGATTAGGCCCATTTTTTCTTGGCCTATTTTTTTTAATAATAAATAAAGCAGATAAATTATGACTAAATTAGCTAAGATATAGGGTAGTAGGGCGGCGATGATATTATTACCAAAGATTAAAAAAGAAATATGTTGGATGACAAAAGTCAGCGGTGGGGCGTCATGAAAAGATAATTGCGCCCACCAAGGTAAAGTCTTAAACCAAACCAGAGGCGATGTTTGGCCTACGCCAGATAGATAGTCCAGCCAGCCAAAGGATCTAAAAGCATAAGCGGCTGGATCATTTTGCAGGTCAAATTTTGTCAGATTTAAAAAACGCAAACCAATTGCGCTGACAAGGATGGCCAGAAAAATATAGCCATTTCTTTTTTGTGGAGTCATGGGGCTTATGATTGCCTTAGGGCATCGTCAATTTTTTTGTATTTAAAATCTCGTTCGTCCAATTGCCAATGTAAGCGCGGCAATGAACGCATAATGATTTTATTTTTTAATTCTCGCTGGATGTGAGAAGAAAATTTATTGATGGCGTTCAGGCCGCTGCCCCAATGGCTATCAGGGATGACGCTAATATAAACAGTAGCATTTTTGAGATCAGGGGCAATGGTCACTTGGGATACGCTTATCAAGGTGCCGCGCGGAGCCTCAAAATCACGTACAATAATATCATTGATGGCTTGTTGGAGCAGGGAGGCTACTTGTTCGGTGCGCTTACTCATCTATTTCTTCAAAAAATTCTAGCGTGTCGCCTACGGCCACAATTGGCTCGCCCCTGTACTCTATGCCCGCCTCATTGCCGGTCACTACTTCATTGACATTTTCTCGAGCCGATTGGAGGTTGGCGATGGTGCCAATGGCTTCCAGCTCGCCCTTTTTAATCACTTTGATTTTGCATTTTTTGGTGACCTTGCCCTCTATCACTTTACCGCCAAAAATCATGCTATTTTTGTCAGTTTTGAAAATAGCCAAGACCTCAAGCTTACCCAAAATTTTGTGGATTATTTTTTTGGCGCGGATGGTTTCAAGCCTCCTGGCCACATCTTCTAGCAGCTTATATATGATATCAAAATAGAGAATGTTGACATTTTTTTCGGCCGCCAGACTTTGGACATTTTTATTTTCCTTGATATGAAAACCAATGAGCAGGGCATTGGTGGCGGCAGCATTCAAAACATCGGTCTCGGTGATTAGCCCCAAACCCTTTTTTAAAACCTTTATTCTGGTGCCGGGCACTGATATTTTTTGCAGAGATTCTTCAATGGCTTCAGCCGAGCCCAAGACATCGGATTTTATGATAAGGTTCAATATATTGACATCACTGTCGCTGTTTTCCTCTTTGGAATTATTGACCTCTAGTCTATGGCTGGGTAAATTATTTAGATTTTTTAGCTTTTCTTTGTAGAGTTTTTTGTCATTGATAACTTCCAAAATTTCTCCGATTTGCGGCAGCTGCTTTAAGCCCAGGATTTTTACGGGCATAGCCGGAGTGGCGGCTGTGACGCTGCGTCCCTGCCAATCCTTGAGAGTTTTTATTTTTCCCGGTACTTGACCGACGATAAAAGTATCGCCGATTTTCAGAGTACCAGCTTGGACCAAGACGGTGGCTACCGGCCCCTCATTTTTATTGATGTTGGATTCAATGATAGTGCCCACGGCCGGACCATGCTCGTCGGCTTTCAGGTTTTCCATATCAGCAATCAAGAGGATCATGTCCAAGAGTTCGCTGATGCCCTCCTTTTTTAGGGCTGAGATCGGCTGGCAGATAGTTTTGCCGCCCCAATCTTCGGGGATGAGGTTGATTTCCGAGAGGCCTTGTTTGACCCGATCAATATCCGCGCCAGCCTTGTCGATTTTATTGATGGCGACAATGAAAGGCAAGCTTTCTTTTTGTATGACCGAAATACTCTCCAGTGTTTGCGGCTGCAGCCCATCGTCAGCCGCTACGACCAATATGGCCACGTCAGCAATTTGTCCACCGCGAGAGCGCATGGCTTTGAAAGCTTCGTGCCCGGGGGTATCCAGAAAAGTGATAGTGCGGTTGTGAGTTTTTACTTGGTAGGCGCCGATATGTTGGGTGATACCGCCTGCCTCCTGATCCACAACATTAGCTTGACGTATGGCATCAAGTAATTTTGTCTTGCCGTGATCGACGTGGCCCATGACTACTACGACGGGTGGCTTGGCGTGTTTAGCAGACCGAGCAGACAATAGTTCTGTCAGTCTTTCTTTGCTGCTGACTTCAGCCTGCTGTTCGTCGCTTATTTTTTTGGTCACTTTGAAGCCCAAGTCTTCGGCGATTATGGTGGCGGTATCAAAATCTATTTTTTCATTGAGCGAAACCATGATGCCATTTTTCATCAGCTCAGCCATAAGTTTAGCTACCGGCAAGTTCATGCTAGCAGCCATGTCTTTGACTATGACAGTATCTCCAATGGCAACTTCTTTTGTATCAGCCTTGCTTTCGCTTTTTTCTTTGACGCTAATTTCCGTGACTTTAGCGAATTCTTTTTTCCAAGCCTCTTTACTTTCAGATTTTTTCCAAGCCTCAATTATTTTTGGCACCAGCTTGTCATCTACTTTGATAGCCTTGACACCAATATCAAAACCCAAGGAAGGTAATTTTTCCAAAAGTTCAGCCGTAGTCACTTTTAATTGTCTAGCCAAAACCGATGTGTTCATTAGCAGATAAATTAGGCCCTTATTTTGGGCCATTTTTTATAAATTTTGCCCTAACTTTACTAAATTTTGTCGAAAAAGTCAACGCCTTGCTTGTTTTTGTCTGGATAGACAATTTGTAAATATTGACAAAGGAGGCGTGTTATTATAAATTTAAGGGTCAATTTGCTTTAGTAAGTATGGAATTACCATTAAAAGAATTAACCAATCTACTGAAATCAAGCCAGCGCATCTTGCTCACCGGGCCACAAGATCCGAGCATTGATGTTATTTGCAGTGCGGCTGCTTGGCAAATTTTTTTATGGTCACAAAATAAGCAAGCTGATATAGTCCTGGCTGGCAGCCTGACTCCGCTGAAGTTTTTGCCCGGCCGGGTGCAAATCTCTTCCGGCATTAGTGACTTGAATAAGTTTAAAATTTCGGTTGATATTTCTAAAACCAAAGTCAAACAACTAAGTTATGATGTACTTGATGATTTTTTGGTGATTGATATTCTGCCATTGGGCGGCAACTTTAGAGAAAGCGATATTAAGTTTAGCCAGGGAGATTATAAATACGATCTGGTGATTGTTTTGGGAGCAATCAACCATGATGCCTTGGGTCAAATCAACAGCGGACATCGTCATTTTTTCCAAAATGTGCCAGTCATCAATATTGATCGCCAGGTGCTCAATGAAAATTATGGCCAATTGAATATCGTGGAGTCGACCGCTACCTCACTATCCGAGATTTCTTATTATGCTTTGCAAACTGGTATTGATAAAGAGATGGCCACTTGTCTATTGGCGGGTCTGATGGCAGCCACCAATAGTTTTCAGTCGGCTCAAGTGACGCCGCAGGTCTTGGAACTGGCTAGCCAGTTGATAGTCAAAGGGGCTGATCAGCCACAAATTGTAGAAACTTTGTATCGAACCAAAGATTTAAAGACGTTAAAAAATTGGGGTAGGATACTTTCCCGTTTGCAGAAAAAAGAAAACATCCTTAGCTCATATTTGCAGCACGATGAAGTAGAAAAATTGCCCTTGGATTTCTCGGAGCTGGTCAGAGACCTGATATTATCCACCCCTCAGGCCCAGGTGGCGATGATATTTTATCAGATGGATTTTGATACTACTGAAGTGTGGCTTTATGCTATTAGTAATATCAATGCCTTGGATCTAACCAGGGGTTTAGGTGGCCTGGGCCAGCGACATTTTGCTAAGTTTGCTGTCCACAAACCGCTAGATGAATCTCGTCAGTTGGTCATAGAGCGCATCCAGGAAAAGCTAAAAATAATAAATAGTTTTTAGTTGGCTTCACAAAAAGTGATAGTTTATCTATAATTAGTTTAATAGATTTTTGTTCGTTGTTGGTGGGTACACCCTTTTTCGTTGCACTATGGAGGGTAGGTAGCTTTGGTCAAAGATGGACAGGCAGTTGGTTCCTCGCCTTTAGTGGAATCGCCCTCTGGGCGAAGAGCATCACTCTTACTCACCTGCCTAAGCCGAACCACCGAAATTTAATTTTATATTTTTGTATGGGTATATAGCTCAGTTGGTTAGAGCACGACTCTTATAAAGTCGGGGTCCCTGGTTCAAGTCCAGGTATACCCACCATACTTTTTTAGATTATATAATCCGCGGTATTTAGTCCGGCGGGCAGGTAAAGTGGGGGTCGATGGTTTCCCGCTCGCCCCGCGAAGCGGGACAGACGGGACCCTGCCAAAGGCGGTGGCAAGTATCAATTATTTGTATCTACTAGCGGCGCATAATAAAATATTTAGCACGACTCTTACCATGTCTGTTCTAAAATTTATTTACCAAAATTTAGACAATTTTAAAACCAGATTTAATTTAGTTTTGTTATCGGGGCTGGCCAATGGCTTTGCTTCTTTTTTTATACCCGTAACTTTGGCCGAGTTTACTAAAAGTCAATTTACTACGGCCGGTTTTTATAGATTGATCTGGCTCATTGTTTTGCTTTATGCGGCAACTCTTTTTCTGCAATGGATTATCAGAAAATACGGCGAGTCGTTGGGTTTTCAATTTGCCAATCATATCAGATTAAAATATTTTGCCGATCTAGCTAAATTATCAGTCAGAGATTTGACCAATCATCATTCCGGCTATGTTTTGTCTCTGATAAATAGGGTGGCCGATGGTTTGACGCCGATCTTTTTTGACATGTTTTGGGCTTTGTCGGGTAGTTTGGCCAGTCTGATATTATTTTTTTATTTCACGGCCAAAGAATCTGGTTTGATGGCCCTCATCAATCTGGTTATTTTATCTATTTTTGTCGTAGTGAGCACTTGGTTATCTAGAAAGACCGTATACATAGCCGATGAACTGAATATTAAACGAGCTTCTATGCTGGGCGCATATGCTGATTTTATGGCCAATATTTTGACAGTCAAAAGACTGGGGGTTTATTCTTTTGCTGCGAAAAATCTCAGCGAAAAAACAGATGATAATTACGAGAAGATTCACCAGCTGCAAAGATTTCATGCTGGCCGTTGGTTTTGGCTGCACTTTTTGTATGGCTCGACTTATTTATCGACGATTGGCTTTATTTTGTGGCAAGTAGCTTTGGGACGCATTTCCGTGGCTGTATTGATTTTGTTCGTGGCTGCTTATACTAGTATTAGACATGGCATTGAGCGTTTATCAGAGAATCTAAAGACCTTTATGCAGATGAAAGCCTATATTGACAGCTTGGCGGATATCATCTCTCCTGCTAAGCATCAACGATCTGGTCGTCAGATAAAGAATTGGCAGAGTATCAATTTTAAAAGCGTATTTTTTCGCTATCCGGGCACAGAAAAACAAGTTAATATCCCAGAATTTCATTTCAGCAAAGGAGAAAAGGTTTGCATTATCGGTAAATCCGGCGAAGGCAAAACAACTTTTTTGAATCTGCTAGCTAATTTTTGGCAGCCAAACAAAGGGCATTGTTTTTTGGATGAAGTGGATTATAAGAAGGTTAGTCCGGATTTTTGGCAAGACAATGTCGCCATGATTTCCCAAGAGATTGAGTTGTTTAATATTTCTCTGCATGATAATATTTGTCTGGGCAAGAATATCCCCATCTCTGAAATTTGGTCAATCTTGGAAAAGTTTGATTTATCTCATTGGGCCAAAACTTTGCCCGATGGCTTGGATACGATTGTTGGTGAAAAGGGGATTAAGTTGTCAGCCGGGCAAAAGCAGCGTATCAACCTCATCCGAGGAGTTTTGCTTGGCAGGGAGATATTACTATTGGATGAGCCGGGTTCGCATTTGGATGCGGCCACCGAAGCTAAAGTGATCAATTTTTTTGATCAACATCTGACAGATAAAACAGCTGTGATCGTTTCTCATAATCCAGCTTGGAAATCTATTTGTGATCGGTGTTATACTATTAAAGATAATACTTTAGTTGACTCGCAGGTGTAGTTTAGTTGGTAGAACATTTCCTTCCCAAGGAAAAGGCCGCGGGTTCGAGTCCCGTCACCTGCTCCAGCCCTCACCAATTATTTTTAATAATATGCCAGAAATTAATTTAGAAAAAATTTCATTACTAATTTCTCAAAAACTGAAAGAAAAAATTGAAATTGTTGATATAGAGAAAATTGGCAGCGGTTATCATTCAGATGGTTTCAAGCTAACCAGCAAAGAAAATAGAAACTTCTTTTTGAAAAGAGTGAAATCGCATGATTATGGATTTGAAATACCGGAACGCAAGTTGAATTCTTTATTAGTCAGTAATGGCATGTATCGCCGTTCTGGCATGTCGCCACGGGCTATTGGTGTGGTTATTAATAACCAAAATGAGGCGGTAATCATGCCCGAGCTTGATGAAAATAGTGAAATTTATCATATCCAGGAATATAAAACCAATGGTGCCAGCTATTGGTCACAACTTGAAAGCAGAAAAGCGAAAAACAGATTGGATCAGCAAGACTTGGAGGACTTGGAAAAAATTACTGACTATATTTGTCGTTTGCACAAGGTTAAATATCCTTCACAGGACATAGAACAATTAAAAATTGTATATAACGATGGTCTGAGAAGCGTTATTACTAATCCAGAACTGACCATAATGCTCTTACATGATTTTGATGATAGACATCCAATTTTGCCAGCCCGTGAGCATGGTAAATATGTTGGTTTGATGCTTAATCTAATGCATCTTTGGAAAGACAGATATGATCGTTTATCTGCTTTGCATGGTGATTTTTGGGGGGCAAATTTGTTTTTTGATCAAGATGGATCAATTTGGGTGATTGATTATTCGCGTATTCCTTGGGGCGACCCCGGTTTGGACGTTGGTTGGTGGTTGGCCCAGTATTTATGGCTCTATCATGAAACCAATAATGAATATTTCAAAGAATCGGGAGAAAAATTTTTGGAGATTTATATAAGAAAAACCGGAGATAAAGAAATTCGTCAAGCGGTTAGCCTAGTTATGGGTTTGTGTGGCATTATTTATATTGCTCCCAAATTTTACCCTCAACTCAACCTCAAGCCAGCCAAAACGTATTATAAAAATATTTTGGCGATTTTAAAAAATAATCAGTTTATATGGAAAAAATAAATCATCCAAAAATTGATATAGTGCGTCATGGGCAAGCCAAATATGGTCAAGAAAAAGTTTCCCTCGCTGAAGCTCAGGATCTGACTCCAGAAGGGGAGGAGCAGGTCAGGGCTAGTGCAGAAGCTCTAACGGAGCTTATTGGTCCTGATGAAGAGGTGGTGATTTGGTCATCGCCCATAGGACGAACTTTGCAGACAGCTAAAATTATTGCCGAAACATTGGAGCAGAAAGGTATTCATTTGCGCGACAAGGCCAAATCAGACAGACCCGGTATTCAGACACATGAACAGCTGATAGAAGTAAAAGATTTTTCTTGGCAACTTTTTAAACCATTGATTGAAGGCGGTGATCTTACTTTTGCTGGACATAAATTTTTTATTGACAAAAAACTTAGCAACCCAAACAATTTAGCTTACCCTGAATATTTTACTGAAGATTGTATTAGCAAGATTAGCCCAGAAGCCAAGACCCAATGGCCGGTTGAATACGTGCAAATAATTGACGGTATGGAAAAATTTATCGAAGTTACGAGGCGTATGATGGGTACATTAGATAGGCTAAAAAAGCTGCAAGATAAGCCTTACCGTATTATTATAGTGACTCACGATGCTTTGATGGGTTTTATTGCTAATATTTTTTCCGCCGGAGAAAAAAGTGGTGTTGATAGTGGTGAGTTTATCAATCTGGAGATAAAAGATGATAAATTGGTGGCCACCAGGGTTGGCACTATCACCGAAGGAGATTATAATACAGACATTATTGAAGAATTTAATCAGCGCCACGGCCAAAAAAATTAATTTTTATTTTTTCCAAAAATTTGCTATAATGTATATATGCCAATTTGGATTTTGTATGCATTGTTATCAGCCGTCTTTGCGGCCCTAGTGGCGATTTTTGGCAAGATCGGCATAAAAGATTTAGACACTACTCTGGCTACGACCGTGCGGTCATTTATTATGGCTGCTTTTTTATTCTTAGTTTCTTTATCTTTGGGCAAATTGCCACTACTGCGCACTATTCAGCACAAAGCATTGCTATTTATTATTCTGGCTGGTATAGCCGGCGCCCTATCATGGTTGTTCTATTTTTATGCACTGAAGTACGGTAAAGCTTCTGGTGTAGCGGCCGTTGATCGCTTGAGCGTGGTGTTTGTCTTGATCTTGTCAATTTTGTTTTTGAGTGAAAAATTGACTTGGCAAACAGGAGTAGGAGCATTACTAGTCACTGCTGGGGCAATTTTGTTTGCTGTCAAATAAATTAATTTTATATATTTAAGTAATTTAATTATTAAAGAGAAACAACTATGAAAAATTTAAATGGGTTGGATTGGCTACTATTAATCCTTTTGATTATCGGCGGTTTGAATTGGGGTTTGGTTGGCCTATTTGACTTTAATTTGGTTGAAGCTCTTTTTGGCAGCGTCATGATTATTGCCAAAATCATCTATATTGTGGTGGGCGTTTCAGCTGTCTATATTTTGGCGATTTCCGGTAAATTAGCCAAGAAATAGGGCTTCGGGGTAGTTTTTCTTGTCCAGTAGTCTTTAGAATTGACTTTTTAAACAGCTAGCTATAAACTTGTCTGTTAGCTGATTTTTTTGTTAGAATTAACCCCGTGAAACCTCGCGGGGCAAGACTGCCGTTAAATCTTAGGTGTTTCACGGTGGTAAGTTAGTTTATCGGGGTGTAGCGCAGTTGGCTAGCGCGCAGCGTTCGGGACGCTGAGGTCGTGGGTTCGAGCCCCACCACTCCGACCACTCGATTCGCCTCTCGACTTCGCTCGAGGCTCACTCGTGGTCTACGGCGCCCATAGCGCCTTCGACCAGTAATGTTTAATATGCGAATCGAGTGTCCTGAGCGACTCTGAGTGTAGCGAAGAGGAGTCGAAGGGCGATCAAAGTTAAATAATAATGAACGAAGAAAAGCAACATGACAAAATATTATTTTTATTTAGCCCGTTGTAATGACAATACTTTATACTCCGGCTATACTAATAATATAAAGAGGCGTGAGCATCGGCATAATCTTGGTGAAGGCGCAAAATATACCAGACGCAGATTGCCCATTAAAATAATTTATTGGGAAAAATATGATACGAGAATTGAAGCAATGCGCAGAGAGACTCAAGTCAAACGATGGAGCAAAATAAAAAAAGAAAATTTAATTAAATATAAAAAACCATTAAAATAAATTTTCCATGACAAACAAGAAAATACTTATTGCTGCTGCTTGGCCATATGCCAATGGATCATTGCATCTGGGGCATGTAGCCGGACTTTTGGGGTCAGATATACTGGCTCGGTATTTTCGTTTGTCCGGGAATCAAGTTTTGTTTGTCTCGGGCAGTGATTGTCACGGCACGCCAATTTCTGTAGAGGCTGATCGTCAAGGCATTGCTCCGGAAAAAATTGCCGCTAAGTATCATCAAGAATTTGTCGAAAACCTGATTGGGGGCTTGGGTTTTTCTTATGATTTATATTCAAAAACCACTTCGCCATTCCACCAAAAGATTGTGCAGGATATTTTTTTGCAGCTTTATAAAAGAGGTGACATATATACCAAGACCGAGGATTTACCATATTGTATAAATTGCAAAAGATTTTTACCGGATAGATATATAGAGGGTGAGTGTCCGGTTTGCCATTTTAATCCAGCTCGCGGTGATCAGTGTGATAATTGCGGCACCTTGCTTGACCCCAAAGATCTGATAGGTCCCAAGTGTAAGATTTGCGGAGGCACGCCCGAGTGGCGCCCATCGGAACATTTTTATTTGAAATTATCTCGCTATCAAGACAAGCTGACATCCTGGGCAAAAAAATCTACTGGTTGGCGGGCCAATGCTATTAATTTTACTATTAATTTTTTGGAGCAGGGTTTGCACGACCGGGCTATTACCCGCGACACTGACTGGGGTATCCCGGTGCCCTTAGATGGTTATGAGGGTAAAAGAATTTATGTTTGGTTTGAGGCTATTTGTGGCTATCTGACAACTAGCCAGGAGTGGGCAGCCAATAATAAAAAATCCTGGCAAGATTGGTGGCAAAAAAAAGATGCCCTGCATTATTATGTGCATGGCAAAGATAACATTCCTTTTCACGCTATTATTTGGCCAGCGATTTTACTCGGTTGTGGTGATTTGCACTTGCCGGATAGGATCATTTCTTCAGAATACTTGACCATAGAAAGTAAACAATTTTCCAAAAGCCGCCACTGGGCAGTTTGGTTGCCGGATTTTTTATCCAGCTTTGACGGCGAAACTATCCGCTATTATCTGGTAGCCAACGGTCCAGAGACTTCGGATGCGGATTTTTCCTGGTCAGAATATCAAGCACGCACCAATAAAGAATTGATTGGGAATTTTGGTAATTTGATTTATCGCGTTTTGTCTTTTATAAAAAATAATTTTCCGGAAGGGGTAGATTTCCCTCAAAAATTATCAGCCGAGCAGGCAGAATTTTTGCAGTTGGCTGAAGCTACCTTTCCGTCCACGGCTAAGGCGCTAGAAGCCGCTAAATTCAGAGAAGCTTTGCGCGAGGTTTTTAAATTAATAGAGGCCGGCAATCGTTTTTTGGATGCGGCTGCTCCGTGGACAAAGATAAAAAGTGATCAAGCTCAGGCAGCTGCTGATTTGGCAGTTGTCGGGCAAGCGATCAAAGCTTTGGCTATTTTAATCAATCCATTTTTGCCGCGCAGCAGTGAAAAAATTGCCGCCCAAATTGGTCTGTCTAATAAAGATCTTCAGTGGCAATATCCCAAAACCGGCAAATTGATGCTTGTCGATCCTAAGCCTTTGTATAAGCACATAGAGGACAGTGAAGTAGAGGCGCAGAGAAATAAATTAGGTAAAGCATAAATATCTTGGGCCAATAGCTCAGCTGGCTAGAGCGCTGCATTCGCATTGCAGAGGTGGTGGGTTCGAATCCCACTTGGTCCACCAATAAAATTTATGTTAGATGAATACGATGTAATTATTGTTGGAGGGGGACCGGCGGGATTAAGTTGTGCCATTGAATTGCAAAAAGCAGACCTAAGCGTTCTTTTGTTGGAAAAGAATGGAGCGATTGGTCCCAAAGTCTGCGCTGGCGGCATAACCACCAAAATTAAAGATGTTGATATACCCTTGGATACTGCCGAGGTTTTATTTTCTTCCATTAATGTATCTTTTCTGGATAAAAAAGTATCAATTTCTCAAGAAAACATTCCTTTTGTTGGCACGATTGATCGGGAGAAATTAGGAGAATTTTTGTTGAAAAGAATATCTGATAAAGTTACTGTCAAAACAAACTGTAATGTGTCTCAAGTGGGGGATGATTTTATTGTAGCCGATGGCCAAAGAATAAGATATAAGTATCTAGTTGGAGCCGATGGCAGTCATTCTATAGTGAGAAAATTTTTAGGTTTAAAAAATAATAAATTTATTACCGCTATTCAATATTTAGTATCAAGTAACCATAAAAATTTAGAATTTTTTATCGACATTGATTTATTCGGGTCCGGCTATGCTTGGATTTTTCCTCACCAGAGCTATACTTCGATTGGCTGCGGCCAAGGAATACGAAATAATCAACCTTCAGATTTATCAAAGAATTTTGTTTCATGGCTAGAGAAAAAAAAGATATCAGTCGCAGGTCTTAAATTGCAAGGCTGGACAATAAACATTGATTATCGGGGGTTTGAGTTTGGCAATAAATTTTTAGTTGGTGATGCTGGCGGCTTTGCATCTGGTTTGACCGGCGAGGGCATTTATTTTGCCTTAGTTTCCGGCAGGGAGGTAGCCAGAAAAATACTTGATCCAAAATATAAATGTAGAAAAATAATAGAAATATTGAGAATAAAGCGCCATCACGAAAGAGCCATTTCATTTATTTCTTTTTTAATTAAATTTAATAAAATATTAGCCAGCAGCTTTATTAAATTTTCTCTTAACTTAGCCAGACACAGGTGGTTTGCAAAGAAGCTAATTAATAATTACGGGTAATTTTATGTTAAGCAAGCAATACTTATCTTCAGATATTTTGGATAATATTTTACAGCCCTTTACGTTGGCAGAAATAACCAAAATTGAACCAGTGGCAACCAGCGGTAATATTGCCTATAAAATAGAGACCAAAAATGGCGCTTATTTTTTTCGTCTTTGTCCAACTGGCCCACGCTGGCGAAGTAGTGAGGAGATCGCTGCTGAAATAGAATTATTAGATTATTTATATCAGCACAAATTACCGGTATTGCCAGCTCTGTCTGATAAAAATGGTCAGCGGATTATTTCTTGGCAAGGGCAATATGGCTATTTGCGGAAGTTTGTGGATGCGCAAGAAAAATTAGATACCGGTATAGGAGAAATAGAAAAATTTGGGTCAATGATTGGCAGCTTACATGAGCTATTACAAAATTTTAAAACAATAAACAAACGAGAACATATTTTTAATCCCGCACACACCAAAGAATATTTTTTTACCAATAAAAATAAGATTCTGCAGAGCGACTTTCCAGACTCAAAAAAATTTGTGGATAAATTTGAACAAGAAATTTGTTCACTAGAATTTCCCGATGATTTGCCAGCTGGTTTGATCCATGAAGACTTAGGCAGGCGTCATGTGCTTTGGTGCAATGACGAAATTACGGCAGTGATTGATTTTGACCGTTGTTATTTTGGCAAATTTATTTGGGATTTAGGTCAGGCAGCCAGAGGCTGGTGCTTTAGTCGCGATTGGCACTCATGGCAAGCAGAAAATTTTATCGCTTTACTCAAAGGTTATCAGACAAAAAGAGTTTTAACTGATTTGGAAAAAGAATATTTACCCATGGCAATTAGATTTGCTATTTTAGAAAGAGCCCTATCTTTTTGTTTACGTTTTATAGATGTGACTCAAGACGAGGAGGATGCTAGATTTGCCAAACAAAGTTTATTTTCTCAACTAGAAATAATTAAACAAATAAAAACAGCCGCCTAGTCCTCCCGAACTAGACGGTTGTTTAGCCGGACGGCCAGATGAACTTTGGGCCGTTTTTGCTCCACCGCGATTTCACGATGCAGACACTGACGCCTGACGCACGCAGGGCAATCATGTCCTCACATAGCCATTTTCGGCGCAAACGCATGTTGCGCCATAGTTGCTTGGCAATGCTCCGGAGGTTCCTCTTGTCGCGAGGCTTGCCCGAGCCCCGCCAACCCAGCTCTGCTTCCCAGCTGTGGTGTCCAGACCGATACCAGTGTGGTATACGGTTGAGCCAGAACATGAGCTGAGAGAAGAAGGAGGGGTAGAGGTAGATGATGAAGTCATAGGACTTTAGGGGTAGGACGGCATCTTTCAGCGTGGCGTGTACATCTTCAATGATATACGAGGTGTCGGTCCGGAATTCGGCGGGTAGCTCGGTGAGGATGTCGGCGTCGCGTTGGTCGCGCAGTTCGGGGAAGTGATCGGCGTCAAAATGTAACACCAGACAGCCCCTGCTCTTCAGACCCTGTACGATACTTCGGCGCAATGTGCTTTTGCCCGTGATCCCAATGCCAGTGATTAGCATTTTCATGATCTCACCTCCTTTATGGGTGATTTCGCGGTGGATTGTGGAATGTTCGGAAAATAATAATATAGCAAAAATAGACACTTTTGTCAATAGTAGATAATTTCCAATAAAATGTCCTTGATATTATGGGCTGTTTATATTAAAGTATATAAGCATAAGATTAATTTAAATATTTAATTAAGCATGTCGGAGCGATATAATTTTACAGATCGAGAAGAGCACTGGCGCAAGTTTTGGGAAAGCGAGGAGATTTTTAAATTTAATCCTCATACCAAAAAACCAATTTATTCGGTTGATACACCGCCACCCTATGTTTCGGCTGACCACTTGCACCCCGGGCACATCATGAGCTATTCGCAGGCCGAATTTGTGGTACGTTACAAAAGAATGGCTGGTTGTGAGGTTTATTATCCCATGGGATTTGATGATAATGGCCTGCCTACCGAAAGGTATGTGGAAAAAAAATATAATCTTGATAAAAATAAAATTTCCCGAGCGGATTTTATTGCCAAATGTCTGGCGGAAACTAAGATTGGTGTTCAGACTTACCGTAGCTTGTGGCGACTCCTGGGCATTTCAGTTGATTGGAGTAAGACCTATAGCACCATTGATGCTCATTGCCAGCGGATTTCCCAATGGTCATTTCTTGATTTGTATAAAAAGGGAAAATTAGAGCGTCGTGATGAGCCGACTAGTTGGTGTCCGGCTTGTCAGACGGCAGTGTCGCAAGCTGACCTTGAGGATAAAGAAGAAGACAGTAATTTAAATTATATTAATTTCTCAGGCTCCAGTGGCCAGGATTTATTGATTGCCACTACCAGGCCAGAGCTACTTCCGGCCTGTGTGGCTCTATTTGTCAATCCGCAAGACAAAAGATATCTTGGTTTAATTAGCCAAAAAGTCACGGTGCCAATTTTTGGCCAAACAGTCCCAATTTTGACCGATGAAAGCGTGGATATAAATTTTGGTACAGGCTTAATGATGGTTTGCACCTGGGGAGATACCGAAGATGTGCGTAAATATCGGCTCAACAATTTGCCGTCCAGAGCAGTGATTAATCCAAATGGGACTTTGGGCGAATTGGCCGGTGAGTTTTCTGGTCTGTCGATAAATAAAGCCCGAGCCGCTATTTTAGAAAAATTGCAAGCCAGTGGTAAGCTAGTCAAGCAAGAGAAAATAAAACATGTCCTTAATGTGCACGAGCGCTGCGGCACGCCGGTAGAGCTTATTCAGACTAAACAGTGGTTTATAAAAGTTCTGAATATAAAAGACCAACTGATCAAGCAAGCCGATAAGATGAAGTGGTATCCGCAATATATGAAACAGCGTTATTTAGATTGGACTAAATCTTTGCAATGGGACTGGTGCATTTCGCGGCAGCGATATTATGGTGTGCCATTTCCAGTCTGGTATTGTGCGGATTGCGGCGAAGAGATTTTGCCGGCCGTTGAAGATTTGCCGGTTGACCCGACTGTCCAGGCACCAAAAATAAAGGCTTGCCCAAAGTGTAAGTCCACAACATTTGTGCCCGAAAAAGACGTGATGGATACTTGGATGACTTCGTCAATGACACCCAATATTGGCGCAGAATTGTTTGAAGAAAAAGTTGCCAAAAAATTATATCCAGCCACTTTACGGCCGCAAGCTTATGATATTATCCGTACCTGGTTGTTTTATGCGGTAGTCAAGTCTTTTTATCATTTCCAGAGTATACCTTTCAGAGACATTATGATTTCCGGGCACGGCCAGGATTCAAAGGGCCAAAAGTTTTCCAAGCGCTTGGGTAATTTTGTTTCGCCGGATAAAGTGATAAGCCAATTTGGTGCTGATGCTATGCGCTACTGGACCACGGGAGCAAATTTGGGAGAAAATTTGCGCTACAATGAAGATGAGATTAAGCGCGGTAGTCGGGCAGTGACCAAAATTTTTAATGTAGCCAAATTTTGTTTAGGGCACTTTGTCTTTAAAGATTATTCCAAAATGCCCAGTAAACTGGAGCCGGAAGATGTTTGGATTTTATCTAACTTAAATCATACTATCCTAGCCGTAACCAAACATTTTGAGGAGTATCAATATGCCAAAGCGGTCAGCCAAATAGACGATTTTTTCTGGAATCAGCTGTGTGATAATTATATTGAATTTGTCAAACCGCGGCTTTATGCTGATACTTCGGACGAGACCGCCAAGGCTGTTTTGTATCGGGTGCTTTTAAGCGTGATAAGGCTCTATGCTCCGATTCTACCTTTTATTACCGAGGAAGTCTATCAACAATATTTTGTAAAATTTGAAAAAGTAAAAAGTATACATTTGAGTAGCTGGCCAAAAAATTTGACTGATATAAAATTTGACAAAGATACATTAGCTTCATTTGGCCTAGCCGTAGAAGCAGTTGCGGAAATCAGGAAATATAAATCCGAGCAAAAAATTTCTTTAGGGAAAGAGATAGAGGATTATAAATTGCAAACCAAAGTTGATAAAAAATATCTAAAGTTTATCGGGCAAGTTATCAAAGTAAAAAATCTGCAATAATCTTGAATACCTTTATTTTGGCGGTAATTTACCTACTTGCCTTTTTATTATAATAGTATTATATTTCCAGCGGACTTATTTGCCGAAGTGGCGAAACTTGGTAGACGCGCATGGTTCAGGGCCATGTGATCGCAAGGTCGTGAGGGTTCAAATCCCTCCTTCGGCACCAAATATTATATGAGCACTAGTAAACTAGTGTTTTTTGTTGCTTGACTTATCGGATTAATTGGCCTATATTATTAGGCGGTTTAGATGTTCCTTGGTTTTCTGCCGAAGGGAGTGAGCTATGAAGAAGCTTAGCAAAGTTATGCTGGTTGCTCGTGGTGCCGAGGCTTTGAAGAGCTTACAGGGCATGTGGGGTCGCGCTCAGGTAGATCAGCTGGCTGAGCTAATCCCAGCTATGAGTTTCCGTTCGGTGCGGGCAACTCAGCGGCTGGTGCGGAAGAATCAGCCGTCAGTGGTGGTCATTGGTCATGGCTTTGCTGATCAGCCGTTCTTCGGCGACGAGCTTATTCAAGCCATCAGGGCTGCTTGCCCCAGCTGTCTCGTCATCTGCATCAACGGCGGTTTATTTTTGACTGCTGTTCACAGCCAGGTCGACTTTCGTATTAAGGGTAGTCCAGAAAATCTGCGGACAACCCTTTTGGCTATCCGTGCTCGGTAGATCAAGATCTAGGGTGGGTGCTGGCGTCAGCACCTTTTTATATAAAAAAATGCCGTCCAGGATGGACGGCACGCAGAAGGAGTTTTCAAGCCTCCAGGCGCCTGGCAGAGGCGGGGTTTTGCCATCTTCTCCGCGGCACGCGGAGAGGTACGATAGGCGCCAGGCGGGGCGGTTTGCTTCGGGTCGCCCGCGAAGTAGGCATGAAACGCGCATGTGAGGGGAAAGATGCAATGATGCGACTACGAGCAGCAGATGGCCTGTCGTTAGCAACTGCCGTAACCTTAGCAACTACTGCTTCGGGGATTTCCTCAATATCCATGTACATATCAGCCAAGTCGCCAAAAAGGCCGCGACGTAGGCCATAAAACATCAGCGCCTCATAGCCCATGCCAACAATAGCTTCTTGGTCGAGGTCGAGCTTGACCAGATCGTCTGGGCTCAAGACTGCCCAATTGCCCCTGTGTCGAGGCATAGGATTCGGGATAGACAGAAAGAGATATTCGCCGGGCGGCAAAGTGAAGCTAGCTTCTTGGTAGGGATCAGTGCTCAATACGTGGTATAGCACCCGAGGGAATTCTGTGACCACGCGTAGTGGCATGACCCTCTCCTTCGAGATGTTGAGGTACAGAAATCGGCTGCCACCGTTTTGCGTGAAGATAGTGGCAACCTCCATTTAAATTATAGAATATGCAAGTTGACTTTACAAGCTAAATAAAATATTCTAAAGTATGAGGTTGAATTGAGGTGGGATGGCCGAGTGGTTGAAGGCGCCGCACTCGAAATGCGGTATACTCAAAAAGGGTATCGGGGGTTCGAATCCCTCTCCCACCGCCAAGTTATATAAAGGTGAGAATCTTTACCCGCCGAAGCTTTAGCGCAGGTGGGCTTCCGCCTCCGCCAGATCTTAAATTAGTATTTTTAGATAGACATTATTTTATATGACTAAGACCAAGAAAATAAAATTTGTTTTTTGGAGAAAGATATCGGGCGATCCAGTGGATGATTATTTTTCTGATAAGCCCCAATATCATGCATTTTTTATGAAATGCAGTGAAATATTTGATTTTCGTATAGCCAATAATCCAGATTCATATGTTGGTGGCGGAATTTTTGGTAATGTTTACAAATATCAAAATTGGAAATTTGTACCGGCTGAAAAAATATTTAAAGCAGATGTGGTTTATCAGCGCAAAAGACTCACGGATGAATCGTTTGATTATGCGGTACCGATCATTGATACTCCTGAGTTCAAAAAGTGGTGCCCCGACAAATGGAATCAATATCAGCTGCTCTCTCGGTATATGCCAAAAACCTTCTTGGTGCAAAGCCAGGAAGAATTTATTAAAAAATTGAGGCATATTACAACCAAAAAAGCGGTTGTGAAGCCACGACGTGGTGAAAAGGGAGAAAACGTTATTGTGTTTGGGAAAAATAACCCACCCTTCCTAGATAAAGAAATTTTAAATGAGAAAGGGTACCTTTTGCAAGAATTTGCAGATACAAATATTAAAGTAGGAGGTATGATCAATAGTCTCCACGACATAAAACTTATTACTATTGGAGATAAATTTTTTGCTAATCTGCGCATACCAGAGCAAGGAAAAGAGTATTGCACATACAATTCTCCATATTTTGAAATTTCAAAAAATGTTTTGCCTGAAAACGTTGTAAATTTTTACTGGGAAATCAGAGAGACCATAAATAAAGCATATCCTAATAATTTTTACACTATTGACATGGGGATAACAAAAAAGGGGCCGGTTCTTTTTGAGCTTAATAGTCATACCGTTTTTCCTTATATGCATTTTAGCTGTGCTAATGAGTTTTTTGATGCGTTCATAAAAACCATTCAATTGCTCGTAAGAAATTAACATGGAAAAGACTCCTTTTTAAGGAGCCTTTTATATTATTCTATACAACAATCAATTGCTTTTTACTAACTCGTCCAATTTACCCACAAAGACTTTTGGTTTTTTATAATAAATTTGGTATAATATAAATGATGATAATAAAAGATAAGGGTTATTATCTTTCCGAGTTGCAAATAGATGTTTCAGTTTTGTCATTCATGACAGCTGTGACAGTTTTTTTAGCTGGTTTATTACTGACTAGATTTGATTCTTTTAGTGACTCCATAAAAGTGCCCATCTCTTTTTTGATTATTAGCACGCTTGGATTTTTGTTTTCCAGTCTTATTATTGCTAATTCATGCGAGAGCGTTGCTAAAAATAAGTTTAAAAAAGTTGAGAAGCATATTCTTTATGGTTATGCGATCTCTGAATATATTGGAATTTATCTTTTCGTATTATCGATTCCATTGACAGTAAACGTAATTACTAGTGACTTATATTTGCGTATCGTCACTCTTTGCGCAACAATCGGTGGTATGGCTCTCTATCAATTTATGGGCTTTTCCATTCTAGAGAGGCATTTTCCCAAAAGTTATCGTCTTTTTTCATTTTTATTCCTGCTTTTCGGTGTCATTTTGTATTTGTCGCAAGTTTATAGTTGGTACTTTATGATAGTTGCGATTGTTTTTATCCTATTTATTTCAACAGTCACATTTTTAGCACCAAGAAAAGATATCTTATAATATCTTGGTCACAAAGATCAGTCGAGGATATTTGAGAAATTATTTAGGGCTGATAATATACGCATTAAAGACGCAGAGGGCACGGGCTTGGGTTTATATTTAGTTAAATCAATTGTCGAGCATTCCAAAGGCAAGGTTTGGTTTGAGTCAAAAGAGAATAAAGGAACTACTTTTTATGTAAAATTACCTTTGGCCGGCATGATAAAAAGAATCGGCACTAAGACCATAGATTAAATTTTTTATAATGTCTAATCATAAAAATAAGCAAGTTAATAATAGAAAGATTAGCCGTTGGCTAAAAATTTTTGGCCCGGGCATTATCACTGGTGCGGCTGATGATGATCCATCGGGGATTGCCACTTATTCTCAAACCGGCGCTCAGTTTGGCCTAGGCATGCTTTGGGCGGCTCTTTATCAGCTGCCCTTGGTTATAGCCATCCAAGAGGCTTGTGCGCGCATTGGTGCCGTTACCGGCAAGGGCTTAGCTGGCGTGATAAAAGCCAATTACTCCAAAAAGTTATTGGTGGCAGTTGTTTCACTAGTGGTTTTGGCCAATATTATAAATATTGGGGCTGACATTGGCGCAGTAGCTAGCTCGGCGCAATTAATTTGGGACCTGCCTTTTATTTTTTATGCAATAGCTTTTGCTATTTTGGTGATAGTTTTGGAAGTTTTTGTCAGCTACAAAAAATATGTAAAATTTTTGAAATGGCTTACTCTGGCTTTATTGGTTTATATTTTGACAGCCTTGATCGTAGGAGGTGATTGGTGGCAATTCCTTAAAAGAACTTTAGTGCCGCATATAGAATTTAGTTTTGCTTATTTATTTATAATTACAGGCGTTTTTGGCGCCACCATTACGCCGTATATGTTTTTCTGGCAGGCTTCAGAGGAGGTGGAAGAAGAAATCGCTCATCATAATTTACCGCAAAAAGGTGGCCAGCCTAGGGGTTTGCCCAAATTTTTGCGCAATATGAGGATTGATACAGTGGTAGGCATGACTTTTTCTGAATTGGGCCAGTGGTTTATTATTGTGACTACGGCCAGTGTGCTTTTTAATAATGGCATTAACGATATAGCCTCCGCGGCTGATGCTGCCAGAGCTCTTGAACCATTGGTTCAGGCCTTTCCAAATTCTGGGCAGATAGCCAAAGACCTTTTTGCAGTCGGTATTATTGGTTTGGGGCTTTTAGGAATCCCAGTTTTGGCTGGTTCGGCAGCTTATGCTCTGTCAGAAGCTTTTGGCTGGCCAGAGGGCCTGTATCGCAAGCTTAGGCAGGCCAAGGGATTTTATAGCGTAATTATTATTTCTACTTTGGTTGGTTTATTGATCAATTTTATAGGCATCAATCCATTTAAGGCCTTGATTTTTACAGCCGTGTTCAATGGTATAGCAGCTGTGCCATTGCTGTTTGTGATTGCTAAAATAAATGCTAATAGTAAAATTTTGGGGGAATACAAGGGCGGTAAATTGTCCAGCGGTTTGATTTGGCTGACATTTATGGTCATGGCTCTGGCCGCTTTATCCCTATTTTATACTTTATTAATTTAGTAATTATCGACTAATTTGTGCTATAATATATTAGCAATTTTATGAGCAAACAAAACTTTGTTAAATTGATCATCAGTATAGCATTATGTTTATTGGCTGGTGTTTTGGGGTCTATTTTTACTACGCCGCAGATAAACACCTGGTATGCTACCCTGATAAAACCAATTTGGAGCCCGGCCAATAATTGGTTTGGCCCAGTTTGGACATTATTATTTATTTTGATGGGCGTGGCGGCCTATTATATTTGGGAAGAAATTCCCAATCGAGCCAAGGCAGCCAAGTCAGCTCTGCTGATTTTTTATATTCACTTGCTGGCCAACACGCTTTGGTCGTTTCTATTTTTTGGCCTCAATAATCCAGGCTTGGGATTCATCTGGATTATTATTTTATGGTTGTTGATTTTGATAACGATGATCAAGTTTTGGCAAGTCAAAAAATTGGCAGCCTTGATATTATTACCGTATTTATTTTGGGTGAGTTTTGCCGCCTATTTAAATTTTGTTATTTGGAGATTAAATTAAAATTTTAGATGGCTATGTTCGGTCAGGGATTATTTTTGGACTTAGTGGCAAATTATTCTAGTTATGGATTGTTTATTTTAGGGGCTTTAGTTATTAGCTTAATTTTATATTTTATTGTCGGGTCATTGTTGGAGTTGATTTATGATAGCCTGGTGAAACACAATGTAGATAATTCCAACATTTATGCGATTTTTTTAAACTCTTTTGTCGGTCTAGGTTTTTTGTATATTATCAGGACCTGGGGGGACTGGATCATGCAGCGTCAAGAAGTCAAGCCCACTGTCATATTATTTCTATCTTTGGCCTGGTGTTTGTCGATAGTTACCATCAATGAAAAATTTACTTCTACTGAAAAATTTCAACTAATAGTAATGTTTGCTTGTTTGTTTGGTTTCTTGGTTTGGTGGCTGTGGGGTTGGCTACCAGCTTTGTATATGTGGGCTCTGGTTACTTTCTTCTTTTATATACGTGAAAAACATAAATAATATTCAAAAAATCCGCTTATTTAGTTACGTTTGAAGCGGATTTTTTGTTTTATTTAATGTAATTGATGGGATTTTTCCGTACTCCGCCAACTCTGACCTCAAGGTGGAGATGAGGGCCAGTAGAACGACCAGTTGATCCCACTAGGGCTATCATCTGACCGCGAGAAACACTGTCTCCGGCCGAAACTAATACTTTGCTAGCGTGGCCATAGAGCGTTTGAATGCCATTGCCGTGGTTGATGATTACATAGTTGCCATAACCGCCACTGTTCCAGCCGGCAGTTTGCACCTTGCCATCTTCGGCTGCATAGATTGGGTTGCCGACCGAATCGCCAATATCCAAGCCAGTGTGTCGCCAACTAAAATATTGGGTAATACGATGGCTTAAAACCGGCCATAATAATTTAGTGCCAGTATTAATATTGGCAGCATATGGTGTGGCTTCACCATTATAGTAATCATCATCAGTGTTGGGCGTCACCACAGCAACCTTTTTGGGCGGCTTATATGAAGATACTACCTGGGTTGGTTTTACTCCGTCTGGTAAAAATAATAAGTCACCAACTTGTATACTGGTAGCAGAAGCTAATTCATTAGCGGCTATGATTTTATCGACATTACTTTGATATTTATTGGCGATAGAAGCCAAGGTATCACCTCTTTGGACTTCATAGTCTATGCCAGAACCGGGCGGGATGGTCAGTTTTTGTCCCGGCCTTATAGTGCTGTTCCAGGTCAAGTTGTTTGCCCAAAGCACAGTATTTACCGTGACGCCAAATTTTTCCGCGATCGATCCCAAAACATCGCCATTTTGTACAACATAGACCACATCACTGGTTCGGGTTGTTTTTGTTGGTTCATTATCTTGGGGGCCAAGGATCACCAAGCTGCTGTCGTCAGGGGAAATGGCCACATTGTCGGCGCTATCATAATCTATGTCTTGATGATTGAAGACCAGCTCTTGTAAATTTCCTGCTTGTTCCAGATAGCTAGTGACTCGAGGAGCGGTGTTGGCTGGTCCAGTATCCTCGATAATTTCGCTCCATTGTGATTCATTGGATTTGACCAGACTAGATAATAGCGTGTAGTTGGCGTATTCATCAGCGTTGCCATTTTGGGCAAAAATGTTATTGGTGCTAGCGACAAAAATAATAATTGCAATCGTGATACCCGGCAGATATTTTTTTATAAAAAGTAAATAATTTAATTTTCTGAAATCCAGTATTTTTAGCTTTATTTTAATTAGAACTATATTTTTGTAAATTAAAACAACAATCGGCAGAATGGTGAATTTACCGATAGTTAAGAGTATTTTGACTAGCGGTCTAAAAAATTTGGGCAAAGCACGATTTTTCGCCCAAATAAAGAAATCGGCAATTTTTAGAGCCAATTTATTGATTATTTTTTTGAGAAATATACTAATATAACCTAAATTAATAGTAAACTATCTGAGTAAAGCATTAGTTATCATAACAAAATAGATGCCTCTGGTCAAGGTATTTAAGTGTTGAAAACAGATTGATTTTTAAGTTCCAAGATGTTAAAATTAGTTTATATTTTTGAAAATTTTATGGTGAAAATAGGCAAATACAATCACGAGAAAATTGAGGCGGTTTGGCAAAAGAGATGGCAAGATAGCCGAGCTTTTGTCGTTCCAGATTCTGGCAAGGATAAATTTTATGGCTTAGTGGAGTTTCCTTATCCCTCCGGCGAGGGTTTGCATACTGGGCATTTGCGTTCTTATACAGCCCTGGATGTGATTTGCCGCTATCAACGTTTGCAAGGTAAGAATGTTTTGTACCCCATGGGCATGGACGCTTTTGGTTTGCCAGCCGAAAACTATGCAGTCAAAAAAAATATTCCGCCCCAGGAGACCACTAAGAAGAATATAGCTAATTATATTCGCCAGCTGACTAGCACCGGCTGCAGTTTTGATTGGTCCAGATTTTTGGCGACCACTGATCCGGATTATTATCATTGGACACAATGGATTTTTATTCAGCTTTGGGAAAATGGGTTGGCTTATAAGGCTAAAAAAAATATAAATTGGTGCCCGGCTTGCCAGATTGGTCTGGCTAACGAAGAGGTGATTAACGGCCACTGTGAGCGTTGCGGTAGCCAGGTCACTAAAAAAGAAAAAGAGCAGTGGCTTTTGAAGATTACCAAATACGCTGATCGTCTGATAGAGGGTTTGGATGGGGTTGATTTTTTGGAGCAAATAAAATTACAGCAAAAAAATTGGATTGGCAGATCAGAGGGTGCAGAAATTGATTTTGTTATATCAGACAGCCAGGAAAAATTAAAAGTTTTTACTACCAGGCCAGATACTTTGTTTGGTGTGACTTTTATGGTGGTAGCGCCGGAGCACCCTGTTATTTATAAGCTGGAAGATAAAATAAAAAACTTGGGTGAAGTCAAAAAATATATTGTGGCCAGCCGCAAAAAAAGTGATTTGGAAAGAGCTGACTTGGCTCGTGAAAAAACCGGTATAGAGCTAAAGGGCTGGCGGGCCATAAATCCTATTAATCAGGAAAAAATTCCTATTTTTGTGGCTGATTATGTGACTATGGGTTATGGCACGGGGGCCATCATGGCTGTGCCGGCTCATGACCAGCGAGATTGGGAATTTGCCAAGAAGTATAAATTACCTATCAGGGAAGTGATCGTGCCATTGCGCATAGATAAGAAAAACCCGCCAGTCAAGGGTAAGCGGAGTGTAATTCGCCGCACAGTGCATGCCTTGGTATTTAATCCTAAAAACGGCCAAGTTTTGTGCCTGAAATGGAAGCAGCATCCTTGGACGGGTTTCATAGTTGGCGGCGTAGATGATGAAGAAGATATAGTCGCAGCGGCTCGCCGTGAAGTTTATGAAGAGACTGGCTACAAAGATTTGAAATTTGTCAAAAGCCTGGATGGCCAGGTAAGGGGGGAATATTTTGCCGCCCATAAGGATGAGAATAGAATAGCCTATACTACGGCTGTAGTTTTTGAGCTAAGCAAAGATAAGCCAGACGATATTTCTCCGGTTGAGCAAGCCAAGCATGAGCCTATTTGGCTTGACCTAAAAAATATTACTCCAGAAAATTTTACTTGCGCTGAACTTGATTTATGGATGGAGCGCCTGCAACAAACCAAAAACAGTGTTTATAGCGGTGATGGCGTTTTGATTAATTCTGGAAAATATGATGGCTTGGATACCAAAGCAGGAGCAGATGCAATCAGCCGAGACATCAAGGCCAAGCAGACTGTCAATTATCGCCTGCATGATTGGATTTTTTCGCGGCAAAGATATTGGGGTGAACCCATACCCATGGTTTTTTGTGAAAAATGCGATTGGCAGCCGATAGCCGAGAAAGATTTGCCGGTGGTTTTGCCGGATATAAAAGATTTTAAGCCCGGTCCCGATGGCCAGTCGCCTTTATCAAAAGTAGGGGCCTGGGTAAATACTACCTGTCCCAAGTGCGGTGGTCCAGCCAAGCGCGAGACTGACACCATGCCCAACTGGGCAGGCTCAAATTGGTATTTTATCCGCTATACTGATCCTAAAAATAAAAAACAATTATCTGACCCTAAAAAAATAAAATATTGGCTGCCGGTTGATTGGTATAATGGCGGCATGGAACACAATACTTTGCATTTATTGTATTCCCGTTTTATTTTCAAATTTTTATATGATATCGGCGTCATCCCCAAAGAGGTCGGCGATGAACCATATAGAAAACGCACTGCCCAAGGAATGATTTTGGGCGAGGGCAATGTCAAAATGTCCAAATCCCGCGGTAATGTGGTCAACCCCGATGATTATGTGAAAAAATACGGGGCTGATACCCTGCGGCTCTATATAATGTTTATGGGCCCGTTTGATCAGGCTATTGCCTGGGATGATAAAGGAGTTTTGGGCGTGCATCGTTTTGTCAATAAAATTTGGAATTTACAAGCCAAAGTGGTTAAAAATCATGAGTCTGCCCCTGAAGTTTTACAGTTATTTAACCAAAGTATAAAAAAAATCGGTGACGATATTTTGAGCATGCACTTCAATACAGCTGTTTCCCAGTTGATGATATTGGCCAACTTTTTGGATAAACAGTCGGCTATTGATCAAGGGCTTTGGGCCAAGTTGTTAGTGTTGATGTCGCCCTTTGCTCCTCATCTGGCCGAAGAATTGTGGTCGTTTTTGGGCAATAAAGAAGGTCTGAGTTTTGCCCATTGGCCAGAGTACGATAAAAATTTAGTGAAGAAACAAATGGTCACAGTAGCTATTCAGATAAATGGTAAGCTGCGCGATACCATTGAACTACCTTTAGATACAGCTGATAGCCAGGCATTGCAGCAGCAGATTTTACAGCGTGAGAAAGTCCTCAAAGCTATACTAAATAGACCAGTCAAAAAATTTATCTACGTAAAGAATAAAATTATAAGCATTGTGGTTTAGATAAATGAAGGAAATCATTCTGACCAATAAAAACAGAATAGAAGTTTTGCAGGCCGCTTTGGGCGTTCTGCAAAATGACGGCGTGATTATTTATCCCACGGAAACATCTTATGGTCTGGGAGCGGATTTTTTCAGCCCCACGGCAGTTAAAAAAGTATATCAAGTCAAAGGACGGGATAAAGACAAGCCTTTGTCGGTGATTGTGTCAGATTTTGTTTATGCCAGCTCTCTGGTGGATTTTAATCATATAGCCAGAAGTCTGGCCACACAGTATTGGCCTGGTCCCTTGACCTTGGTTTTACCCTTCAAACACCATCATTGGCAGGATTATTTTGATAAATTTTTGGCTTTGCGGGTTTCTAGCTTAGCTCTAGCCCAGACCATAGCGGCATTGCTTGCTTGTCCATTGGTAGCTACCTCTGCCAATATTTCTGGCAACTCTCCTAGCTATCGAGTTGACGATATCAGGCAGCAATTTGCTAAAGCAAAATATCAGCCAGATTTATTTATCAACGCGGGTGATCTAGAAGTTAATCAGCCTTCCACCATGATAAAATGCGAGAGGGATAGCGCCACTATTTTGCGGCAAGGCGCGCTGCAGGTCAATCTTAATTTATTTAAATAAAAACAAATGTTACATCTGGGTTTTTTTCAGACTCTTTTCCCGGAGCGCATGCAGCGCCAAGTGAAAGAGCTTTTTATTTCATCTGTCTTGGTTAATTTTGCTTTAGCCCTAGTCATGCTTTGGGAGCCGGTTTATTTATATCAGATAAATTATCCCTTACAAAAAATAATTTTGTTTTATTTATTGACTTACCTTGGCTACATGCTCACCATGCCTCTGGGAGCCAAATTTGCCAAGCGTTATGGCTATGAACCTAGCATTGCCAT
This sequence comes from Patescibacteria group bacterium, assembly GCA_041650755.1. Taxonomy (GTDB): domain Bacteria; phylum Patescibacteriota; class Patescibacteriia; order UBA1558; family GWA2-36-10; genus JBAZKN01. Next base: position 107,717 of record JBAZKN010000002.1, read on the forward strand.
AGGCGTCTGCCTGTTTGCTTTTTATTATTTAGGGTTATATCTGATAAAGGATTATCCTTTCCTGTTTTACGTTGTGCCGTTTATCTTTACCTGGCAAAAGACTTTTTATTGGCCGGCTTATCATGCCAATTTTGCCCGTTTTTCTGAAGCAAAAGAGGAGGGTAGAGAAGTCGGGGTTATGACAGTCATTACTTCGGTGGTATATATCATTGGGCCGGCTCTGGCTGGTTTTATCATTGCCCAGTTCGGCTATGCGGCCTTGTTTATTTTTGCTGCTGTGGTATTTTTCGCTTCCAATATACCCATGATGATTACCAAAGAATCTTTTACTCCCGAAGGTTTTTCTTTTACCATTGTTTATAAGCAGCTGGTTAGTAAAATTAACCGAAAGTCATTGTTAGCTTATTTGGGTTTTGGTGAAGAGTTTATCGTCTTGGCAATTTGGCCTATTTTTATTTCTTTGATTATCACTAATGTTTTTGATATGGGCGTGGTGGTGGCTCTGGCTACTTTGGTCACCACTGTTATTACTTTGTATGTCGGTAAATTATCTGATCGCGGTCAAGATCACCGCATCCTTTCTTTGAGCAGCGCTTTTTATAGCCTGTCTTGGTTTATCAGGATTTTTGTAAACAGCGCGACTGGAGTTTTTTTCTTAGATACCTTATCGCGCCTAGGGAAAAATACTATTTCTGTGCCATTGACAGCCATCACTTATGAGCGGGCCAAAAGCGTCAAGCCGGATCAGCACCGCCATATCATGAGCAATGTTTTATTTTTTGAGATGAGCTTGGTGGTGGGCAAGCTCTTGGCTATTATCTTGATTTATCTGGCGTTATTTTTTGTCGCTGATAATATTTTGGCTTTTAAAATCACGTTTATCTTAGCTGGAGCCATGTCATTGCTTTATATGTTGTTATAGTCTTATGACTTCGGCTGAGCTAAAATTCCTATTAAATCGATACAAATTGAGCCCTAATAAGCTGCGGGGGCAGAATTTTTTGGTTGATGATGCTATTCTTGATCAAATTATTTATACAGCTCAAAAAAGAGAAGCGGATCTCATTTTGGAGGTCGGTCCAGGCATGGGCGCCCTTACCCAGCGGCTGATACTTTTGGGCAAACCGGTAGTTGCTTTGGAAATAGAAAATAATTTTAAACCGCTCCTAGATAAATTGGCGGTAGCCACAGGTAATCTAGAAATTATTTGGCAGGACATAATGCGCTTGAGCCCTAGACAATGGCAGGATATTTTGGCCAGATATAAAGTTGGGACTTATCAAGTGGTGGCCAATATACCATACTATCTGACCGGTAAATTTATTCAAAAGTTTATGACTATGCACCCGGCTCCTAGCAGTCTGACCCTGTTGTTGCAAAAAGAAGTAGCGGAGCGCTTAGTCGGCCAGGATAAAAAAAACAGCTTATTATCTTTGGCGGTTGGATTTTATGGCCAAGCAGAAATAATTTGTCTGGTGGATAAAAAAAGTTTTTATCCCGCGCCGCAAGTTGATTCTGCTTTGGTATATATTTATAATGTCAAAGTATGGTCACATCAAGTGGATGAAAAAAAAGTTTGGCAATTGGTCAAACGCGGCTTTGCTCAAAAAAGAAAAAAACTTTTTAATAATTTATTGACTGACACGCGCCTTGATAGAGAAAAACTGATTGGTGCTTTTGCTGCGATTGGCTTAGATCAAAATGTGCGGGCAGAAGATTTATCTGTAGAAAATTGGCTAATATTAGCAAAAAAGTTGTAGTGTTTAATTTTAGGATAACTTTTTTTTGTTTTAGCGGGCTGTGGCCCGCTTTATGTTTTGGAAATTTATTGAATTTATGTTATAATAAAGCTAAATCAAAATGATTTTATGGCTAAAAAATTATACCAGATTGACACTGGCGAAGAAGTTGATATTAAAGATTTGATTAATCAGGATGAGTTGTCCATGCGTGGCGGTGGTCGGCGTAAATTAAGCAAGCAACAGCATCGCGTGCTGTGGCCTTTTTTAATTTTGAGTTTAGTTTTAGTGATATTTGTCGGTAGCTATTGGTATGGCAATATCAGGCAGTCGGTGCGCTATACTTTGCCGGATTTTATCAAAGAGCAATTGACATCCGACAAGACTGAAGAACAGCAAATCGCCGAATTAAAAAATAAAGACACTGATCACGATAGCCTGACGGATTATGCTGAGCTATATCAATACAATACCAGCATGTTTTTGGAAGATACCGATAGCGATGGGATATCTGATTACGATGAGGTGACCAAGGGCATGGATCCACTCTGCCCAGAGGGGCAAAGTTGTAGTTTATTAAAATTGATTACCCCCGAAAGCCACTTGGCTGATGTCTTGCGCGATGTCAGCGTTGATCAAAATCTGACTTTGCAGCAAGCCGCTTTAAATGAGTTCCGTAAATTTTTGATAGATAATGGCATGAGCAAAGAAGAGGTTGATTCTTTGAGCGATGATGATTTACTATCTATCATTCAGCTGGCCGATGAAGAGAATATATTGCCGGCCGAATCAATGAACGCCTCTACTACTCCCGAGCAAGTGCGAGAATTTTTGCTCAGTCAGCCAGACGCCGATCAAACCAGGATTAAGGAGCTAAGTAATGAAGAGCTGCTAACCATCAAAGACCAATTATTGAGTGGGCAATAATAAAATAAATCATTATAAAAAACGAAAATTAATCACCAGATATATTATTAAGTAAATTTTTAACGGGATGAGAGCTTATCAAAAAATATTATTAGGCGTCTTAGTGGCGGTGGTCGCTGCTACTATGATTTTTAGCATCCCAAAACCTCAGTCAGCTCAAGCTTTGGGTCCATCTTTGCCAAACTTTGTCGAGATAGCTACTTGGGTTTGGACACGTGCTAAATACGCATATCATAAAGTGGAAAGCGCTTTGACTAGCCAGCTCTTGGTACGCACTGTTGAAACTTATGTTAATAATCTGGCCTATAATATGGCGACCAGTATTGCCACTAATGGTGCAGGCGGTAAGCCATTATTTGAGACCAAAAGTGTAAAAAATGCCCTAAAACAGGCCCAAGAGGCAGCCGCCGGAGAGTTTATCGGCCAATTGAGCGCTAGCAGCTTTAGCCAATTGGGCTTTAACCTTTGCGAACCATCTTTGAACGTCAGATTATCTATTACCTTAGGCTTAATAGATTCTACTGCACCGCCAACGCCAAAGTGTAATTGGCAAGATGTAAAATCCAAATGGGAGAGATTCGGTAATTTGACTATTTCTGATATGGTCAAATTTCAACTGGATACTGCTCCTAGTAAATATACTAGTCTTACTCCACTGGAGGGCAGCAGCAGCCGCATAAATGTATGGCAGAATTATGATGATTTTTTCAAGAGTTTTTCCTTGGAACAAAGTGATTGGGGTGTTTTTGGTAAATTGAATGAGGCTTATGAAAAAGCTCAACAAGATGCTGTGGCTGCCAAAGACACCTATCTTAAAATCTGCAATGGCTATCTAAATAATGAGACTACTGTTAGTGAAGATGTCAAAACCACCTGTAAAGCAATAGTGGATTCACAAGGCGCGGCTTTGGCAACTTTGGCAGTGTCTGATATAGAAAAGATAAAATTACCATCTCAGGTCAGCTCGCCCAACCCGAATTTGAGTCAGGTCATGAAGAATGCCGGCAAGTATTTTATCAGTACTCTAGCTTCCAAGTCACAGCCTATTTTCTTGAAGCTGGTAAATAAATGGCTAAAAGAAGGCATGGCCTCTTTTGTGTCTTTATTTAAAAGTAATCAATCTTTGCGCGATGATCTTTTGGCTCAATTGCGGGGAGGGGCAGATCTCTATCAGCCGCGCGGTGTAGATTTTTATTCTGAATTTAAAAAGATAGAATTTGACACCGTGGAGTCCTATGGTTTACTGGATGATTTTGCCGTTTGTCCAGAAGATACGCAGTATCGTAAACCGGACAATTGTGTCATCTCGGCTGATTTTTTACAGGCTGTCAACAGCAAAGTCACCGTGCAGGAAGCGATCGATAGTGGCTATATCAATGGCGGCTTGCCTTTGGTAGGGCGCGACGATGCTTTGCGTGATAGTAATAGCCAGTGTTATCGGGATGGCTTGTGTTATAGTAATTTAGTCAAATTACGCAAAGCTAATATTATACCGGTAGGTTGGGAAATGGCCGCTCTCAAGAGCCCCAGTACCAAGCCAGCGACTTTGCAGCAGGCCATTGATTGTTTTGAAGATGACGCTAGTAAATGTAGCGTGCCGGCTACTGGCCATAATCCATATTATCATTTGATTGACCCTAATTGGATTTTGAAAGCGCCAGCTGCTATTTGCAGCGCCTATGTCTACGCCCCAGTTTTGGAAGCACCAGATTCAAGCAATCGGCAGCAATATTGTGCCGACACCAAAGTATGTTTGCGCGAAGATGATAAAGGTAATTGTCTAGATGGCCAATATGGCTATTGTACCAAGAGTGAAAACATTTGGCGTTTTCAGGGTGATATTTGCCAAGATGGAGATATCTATAGCGGTTGTTTGACTTTTTCTGGCGCCAGCCGGCCGATACAATCATATTTAGAACAATCCTTAAGTTATTGTACGGCCGATCAGGTAGGCTGCCAGCGCTATTCCCAAGAGAAGAATGATGATGGCGAGTGGGTATTCCAAAGTATCGGTGCTGATGACAATGATTTATTTTTAAATAAACAGGCTCAAACTTGTTCAGCAGCTGAAAATGGTTGTTCGGAATTTATTATAATGGCGGCAGACAGTGGAGCAAATTTATTTGCCAACGGTGATTTTGAGATGGATAGCGACAGCGACTTGTTGCCAGATGGATATGCAGTTTTTGACGTTGCTTCTGTGCCATTATTTGCGCCATATTTAGTATCTGGTCAAGGGGTGGATAATTCCAACGCCGCGTTATCTAGAATCGGAGCGGGTAATGCTTGCCGCCGCATAGATGTTTTCCCCAATACTTTATATAATTTTTCCGCCTCCTTTAAGCAATCAAGCATAGTTTCTCAAGCAGAAATATTATTACAATCTTGCACTAGCGCGAATAGTCAGCCTGGTAATATCAGCTCACCCGATGGGTCTTTTACAGTATTTAATGATGGGGGCAGTACTTTCCCACCAAATAAAGGTTATGTCAGGTTGGAATCCACTGAGTATAATAATACTGGTTATACCCGTGTTGCCGGTACTATCAATTCCGGTGATTCAGTTTCTTGTTGGGTATGCGCCGGCGGCGTAAATGAATATCAGTATGTGGATAATTTAAAAGTAGAAATAGTCAGTCAGCCGAAAGCAGAAGCGAATTATTCTGCTTATGGTGCCGGTGCCAAGATAGTTTTAAATGGCTCTCGCAGCATGTGCACTGCCCAAGAAGTTGGTTGTCAAGGATATACTCCTAGTAATGGTGATCCAATGATTCCGGCTGTCATCAATCAGACAGATCTATGTCCGTCACAATGCGTCGGCTATGCTAGTTTTGCTCAGCAGACAGATATTTTTGATGCCGTCGATCCTTTGAGCAGCAATGAAGTAGAATATTATAATTTTATTCCTAAAGATAAAAACACCAAGACTTGCCCAGCCCAAGCAGTTGGCTGCGAGGAGTTCACTAATCTTGATGAAGTAGCTAAGGGAGGAGAGGGCAAAGAATATTATACTTATCTCCGTCAATGCGTGGCGGAAGATCTGGGGCATACTTATTATACTTGGGAGGGTTCTGATGTAGCCGGCTATCAGATTAAGACTTGGCTGGCTTTGTCTAGCAATAGCGGTGGCCCCTGTACCAATGTCGCCCCAGCTGGTGATGTCTGTCTGGATGACTCTAGCCCGAGTACAGCAGCAGCGATTTGTACAGCTACTGAAGCGGCTACTGACCCAAATTGTCGGCAGTTCTTTGATTCGGACGGGACATCCTATTATCGTTATCAAAATAGAATAATTTTTGCTAGCGGCGATTGTCACGATTATCGCCGCACGGCCACAGGCAGCACCTTTAGAGCCATTCCTTCATTGAGCACGCAGTGTGAGGCCCAGTACAAGGATTGTCGCTCTTATTATGGCAATACAGCCAATAATGTTTACCAGATTCTTAGCGATAACTTTGAACAGAATGTCTACTCACCTTGGCAAGCATATCTAGCCACGATTGACTTGTCTCCAGAGTCTTTGGAAAATAATGGCCATTCTTTGAAGATAGTCAAGAGCGGTAATTGGGCAGACATATATCGCCCCTTAGGCATAGCTCCGGAAAATAATAAACAATATCAGGTCTCTTGGTGGATGAAAAATGATGCGCCGCTAAATTATGTCAGGGTGCGCCTAGTGCCATCATATAATGGCGGCGGTTATGTCAGATTTAGAGTCAAGGACTCATCTGTTATTACTGATGGATTTTTGGTGAATATTTTAAATGATAGTACTTTAAGCAATGTCAGTGCGGCTACTTGGCATCGGTTTGAAGCCAGCAATACGCTTGATTTCAATGATATCGTCTTAGATGCTGGCCGTACCCTAGCTGATATTAATTGGAATAATACGCTTTTGGTCATTGATGCTTCTAACTCTACTAGTAACGATCAATTATTTTTTGATAATATAATTTTTAAAGAAGTCAATAGCAGCATTTCTGTTATTAAGAATTCTTGGCAAACACCAATAGCTTGCGACACTCCTTATACTGGTTATTACTTGGGTTGTCAGACCTACACCGATACCAATAATAATCAATACAATTTACACTCCTTTTCTAGCCTGTGTCGCGTAGAAGCTATTGGTTGTATGCCGGCTATTGATACACATAATTCCAGTAATCCATTTGCCGAGACTTTCAATGCTGGCGATAACTCTGAAATCACAGTACCGGCTGATAATACAACTTATTTGGTGCCGGATAATACTAAATATTGCGCTAGCCAATATAAAGGTTGTATGGCCTTGGGTGTGCCAGACCTTACGCAGCCCAGCTATTTGACAACGGTATATAAGATAAATAATCCTGATTATTATGGTACGACTTTGTGCCCCAGCACGGCCTTGGGTTGTGATGAATATATTTCCAGTAAGGGCACATATTATTTCCGTGATCCAGGCACAGAAACTTGTACCTACAAGAAAAATATATCAGTCGATGGCAGTATCGTGTCCGGCTGGTTTAAGACCAGCACCATAAATACCAACTCGCCGATAGCCTGCAATGATTACAATAATGACGGATCAATAAATTTGAGCGATTCAGTATTGTATATGCAAGGGGAGCGTCAGGGCGCCCAGGTCTGTTCAATTGATAAAAATTTATGCACGGCCTTCGTTGACCCATCGGATCCGCAGAGTTGCACTTTTGGTTATTGTGCCAATCTTTCTGGCACGCCAGAGTCTGGGTATGCCAGCCAGTATGCCTGTGAATCCAATCCATCAATGAGATGGGTGCCGGGCACTTGCCAGACTTATTACTATTATAATAATGATAACATTGATAAGGATTCTTGTGCCGGCGAGGTAGATAAAAATAGTGGCTGCGCTTTGTTTTATGAGGCAAATGATTGGAACGCCGATCACAGTGCCGTCAATGTGACTTATGACTCTACTAAGACTTATGATAGCAATGTGTCTACTGGTAAGCCGGTTAGTCCGGTAATTTGCAATAGTAGCCAGGATCCAACCTGCGAATTAGATGCTAATATTCTTCTGAAGGTAAAGAAAGATCGCCAGTGCGGGGAATGGCTGGCTTGTCGCTCTTCATCAGTGGTTTGGGATAGTGATAATAATAAATATAAAGTAGTTTGCGCTGACTTGAGTTTATGCAATGAGTTTGATCCGGATAATAATATCACTAAATGCGGCAATTGGGTTGATCCGGGGAACTTGCCGCTGACTGAGGACCTATATCAGAGCCGCACTACGGGAGCCAATAATCATTTGCAATGGGGCGACATGGACTATACTGGTTTTTCAATACCAGATTTCATGCCGGTTGCTGCTCTGACAGTGGTCAATTTTGGCACAGCGGCTAGTCCAAATCCTCGCTTGGTTTACGCTGTCAGCAGCCCGACTTGTCTGCCAAATGGCCGCTCTTGTGATGTGGTTTTGGATGGCACGACGTATACCGGCGTTTGTCAGGATCGCCAATGCACCATCAACCCAGATTTATCAAATAATAATTTATTGGTTGATACCCGCGGCTTCACTAGCGCCGATGCTCCTTTTCCCATCAGTATTGCTCCTGACCAAAATCAGCTCGATAGGCTGGCAGCTTATGCGGGAGCCAACATGTGCCAATCGATCAATAGTTCTGGCGTTTCGACGCCAAACGGCTGTGAACTTTCTTATGTAAAATTAACTTATGGCAGTAGCGGTGAAGTGCGCTATTATCCAAAGAATTCACCCACGCCGAATGGTATCTGCACTTCTGGCGATTTAGATAGCAAGATCGATTGTGTAGATAGCAGTGGTGCGGTCAGAAATAATTTGTGCGACACCTATAATGATGATGGTACTTCTCGGGCTGATGGTATGTGCTCCAAAAAAACAAAAGCTGAGACAGTCTATAATTGGCCGGGCATTTGTTTGGAAAAAGATTATAACGCTAAGTTAGTCAATGATACTGGCGGCAATTTTTATTGCAATCAATGGTATCCAGCCGAACAAATCAACGGCATGAATAGTCTGTATGACAATTATCGTGAGGCCGGGTATTATAATCCGACCGGCCAAGATGCTCTATTTTGTTCAGTGGCCGAGCCCTTCCAATTGCAAACCGAAAGGATATATTGCGGTCGTCGTGGTGGGTCCGATCCAAATCACTGTAATCTACTTTTGCGCGTGCCGGCAGGCTCAAAAGTTTTAGTAAGTAATATGGCCGGCAATAATAATTTAATAAATTACGGCTATTTGCGTTCCAGTGCTTTCAATTTTGTAGAAGGCAACATGACCACTGGTCCTTATTATATGTTTGACCGCATAGAGAAAGTCGGTATAGATGTTGGTGTCTCTTACGAAGAGGCCAAGTTTTCCGTGGATGATTTCGTCATCGCCCCGGGCACCGATAAGGCCAACGTACCAGTGGTTGATAGAGCTGTGTTAGCTAAATTTTTTGACACTGGCACAAACAAGATAGAGCTGTATTTTTATGATGAAGATATAAATAGAAACGGCGACGGTAACCCTGACGCTAGAATCTTGGTGCGCGATATTACTGCGCCAGCTTCACCCTTTGATTGTCAGGGAGTGATGAGCGATAGTGAGCCGAATGACGTCAGCAGTGTTTGTAATTGTGGTGTTGATATTCCGGGCCTGACCGACAGAGGCTGTCACGAGGTCTGGCGTGGCCTATATAATCCTTTACCGTATAATTATTACGTTAAAGCAGAAACGCCGCCATTAGAGATAGTTACTGAGACCGATTGCAGCGATGCTGCTAGCGGTTATGCTTCCCCTCCGGGCAAGGGTATTGCTTGTTTAAATTCTCGCTCAACAACCTTTGCTAATTATTGGACGCAAATTACAAATGGCACGATTGCCAGCGAAGATGATTGTCGTGGTAACGCTAATTGTGAATTCGCTTGGTGTTTGTCGGGGCAAGTTACAGATAATGACAGCGCGACTGCGGGGTATCAATTGTATTGTTCAGAATTCGGCGGCATGTCCATTAGTGGTCGGGTATTTAACAGTATCTTTTTATCTAGTTCGTCTGGTATTACCAGCTGTATGGACAGATTATTTTCAGTTGGCGCTTTGACGCAATATGGCTATTCAGTGAATGTTATAACATCAGTTGATCAGGGTCTACTAAGAGCTTTGTTCAATGATTCTAGTGCCACTTTTGAAATGACAGACATTTATGATTCTGATGACGGCTGCATAGAGTCTAATACTTCAGCCGCTACCAGCACCACTCCCAATGTGTATTTTGTCGATCGGCCATGTGGAATTGCTAGTAGTATTCAAAGCTGCATTACCTTTGGCCAATATTATACCGCTGAAATGTCAGGCAGCCCTTGTACTGGATTAGCTTGTTATCAGCAGTGTCGTTTGGTAGCTCAGTTGGATCCGGAAGGCGACAAATCTTGGGTGAGGACAGATATTTGGTGGCGCAATGAAAACAATAGCCGCAATAATTATCCGGGAAATAATACTTGGTTATCGTACTATTATAAATCCAGCTTTTTGCAGAATAGCAACGTGAATTATAAGACTATTACCGGCGAAACCGTGTCCTTTACTCATTTTGGGGCGGCTTTGGGTTATGTTGGCAAGGACGTAGTTAATGTTCGGGCGCCATTTAATGCCACGGCTTTTTCGCCATTGTCTACGGCTACATTCTTCTATCATTGGCCGGGCGGTCCCGCCAATTTATCCCTTACCCAAGCCTGGGGTACGGCCAGCGGGCAGTTAGATTATTTATTCGTCAGGTCTTTTAATTTGCAGTGGAACAACACCAGCCAGACCTATGAGATTTTTGGCAGCCCAGTGGATATTTATGAAGGTAGTGATTTTACCAACAAATATAATATTAAAGCTGGTCCAGATTATAATCCGGCGATTTTACAAGTTTGCGGTAACAATACTTGTGATAATGCCAGCGGTGTGACGGTCGATGATCGTGGTTCTGGTGAAGTCAAAGCCAAAGAATCTCTGATGGTAGCCTTGAAGTTTTATTATTATGCTCATCCTGATCATATGCCGGTATCCAATATTACGGTAAATTGGGGTGATGGTTCCAGTACGGTTTCTGCTCCGGGTAAGTACAAAAACAACATTCCTGATTGTAATCAAGACATACCAATGCCGGGCAAGGCAGCGGATACTTTGCAGGGCTTTGGCGGCACTGATAGAGCTTGCCGCGAAGGCTACAAGACTTTCTATCATGATTATCAGTTATCTTCCCCAGTCCATAATGCCACTTGTAGTGCTACCGCGGCCGTTGGATCCGTCTGTTTTCAGCCGACCGTGACCGTTACTGACCATTGGGGAAATTCGACGACAGCCAACTTTGGCGGTCAAGTAGTGATAGAGCCTTAAATTTAGTATAAAAAATTAAAATATTTTATGGTCAAAATTTCATTTTCAGCCTCAAAAAAATGGTTTGTGCTTCTGACTATCCCTGCTGTATTTTTATTTTTCCCCAACTTGGCTTTTGCTGAAGTTAGTGCCCTAGCAAAATTTTTAGGCGAGGTCATACACTATCTTTTTATTGAGCTGCCGGCCTTTTTATTGAAAAAGGAAATGATTTTACTGCCAATTATTGCTCAATACAACAATATTACCAATCAGCCTGGTGTGATCACTGCTTGGAGGACTTTGCGAGATTTAGCTAATATGTTTTTTATTGTGATTTTGTTGATCATGTCATTTGCCACCATTCTGCAAGTCAGGAGCTATGGCTATAAAGCGCTGCTTAGAGATCTGATCCTTTACGCGATTCTTATTAATTTCAGCAGGACGATTGTCTCGGTTTTGGTGGATGCGTCTCAAATTGTGATGCTGACTTTTGTGGCCCCCATAAAAGACGTGGTGGGCAGTAATGTCATGGCTGCCTTGGGTCTTTATCAGATTATGCAGATGACCAATAATCCGGAAGTTACCAGCAATTCTTTTCTGATGGCTATGGGCCTGGGTGCTATTATGTGTATAATAGCCGTGGTGGTGATTGCTGTATTTATCGCTATGCTGGTTGCCCGCATTGTGTTTTTGTGGATTTTGACAGTGACTGCCCCGATGGCATTTTTAGCCAATGCTTTTCCCAAGACAGCTTATTTATATAAAGATTGGGAAAATGACTTAAGCAAATATTTGATTACCGGTCCGGCAATCGCTTTCTTTTTATGGCTGGCTTTTACTGTGGTAGGCAATGCCAATATTTCAGATTCTTTTAACGTGCCGGCTGAATTGAAAGAGGATCCGCAAGTGACGGAAACTGGTGCGCCCTCAGAGGTGAGCCAAGCTGCTCAAGTCCCAAATCTTATAAATTATGTCATAGCTATTGCTATGCTTTTGGGCGGCTTGAACTATGCAGCCAAAGCCGGCGTAGCTGGTTCTGGGTTGGCTGGCAAGGCGCGAGGTAAGATAAATGATGTCGTAAGTAAAGCCGGCAGAAAAGTAGAAAGGGGTGTTACTGGCGCTGTCAGTGGCACTGCTCGAGGAGCTGTCAGGCTGGCTTGGCAGGGCACTAGCGGCGAAGGCGGAGCCAAAGAAGTTTTGAGTAAAATGCGCGCCAGTATAGGCACAACTCTAGCTGATGATAATACGCAAAGATTATTGCGCAGGACTGGTTTGGCGGGTACTGCCTTGCGGGCCGGCAGGCGCATGGAGGCTAAAGAGAATTTGCGTCGCGGTCGTAAGACTGCTTATTTTGAAAAACAGATGGAAGGCATTACTGACGATGAACAGAGATTGCAATATGCACAATCAGTCGGGAGAGGGTGGGGCAGACGCGAAGCAGCAGCAGTTTTTTATAAGACCAATGTAGATAATAATAATGAACTGCATGATATCGATCCTACGCGCATGACTAAGGAGCAATTGCGAGAGATATATGGGGTTGATAGTGTTGACCAAGTGGATCAGAACCTAGTAAGTTCTCGTACAGCTCAAAGATATAAGGATATGAATGCGGCTTTTCAAGCTGCTGGTGATACTGCTTCTGTAGAAAAATTGCGCACCAGAAGCGTGGCTGTCCATACTAATGAAAGTCTAGGTAGATTAATCCAAGAAAAGGGCGTTGGCGTTTTGAGTAGAATGGATATGAGCGGTTTGGATAACGAAGAGTTGAGGGCCGTTATGCAGCGCATCATGAGTCAAGATCAAAAAGCCTTAAGCAAGACGGTTGATGATATGGAAAAAAGAAAGCGCGAGATATTTATGCATGCTTTGGGCAATGTAAAAAGCGCAGGCCACCTGGAAGGCAGCTTAACTAAAGATGATAGTGATTCTGCTTTCTATAAGGCAGCTATGCTGCAAGCCAGATTTGATGGTAAGAACTCCGACACCAATGGTTTGGCCGACCAATATAAAGATCTCGATGAAGAAGATCAAAAAGGATTTATATCAAACTTGCGCAAGATTATTAGCGGTGATGAGATATTAAAAATTAACAATAGTACCAGCTTATTTAAAGATATGTCCGGTCAGGCCAATGCTGGTCAGCGCACGCAAATGAAAGACAAGGCTACTGATGAGCAAATGCAAGCCGTAGTTCAGAACCAAATCAGGCTTGGTAATATCCAGATGATAATGAAAGATCCGGTTTTTGGCCCGATAGCTCAGAAGAATAATGCGGATGATGTTGATGCGTACTTCAAGGTTTTGCGTGATGCAGCCGGGACATTGGCGGATAAGATTAAGGCCGCCAATCAGAACATAGAATATGGCCACAAGATTTTTGCAGGCGATAAGGACGGCTTATATGCCTGGGCCAGAACTTTGAAACCAGCCGATCTCATCAAAATAGATGATAAACTAACACTTGACGATATTGTTGACAATGGCAAATTGCCGGAAAATATGGTTGAGGCTATGGCAAAACTCGGCTATGGTAGTATCAAACCCTCTGCTGGTGGATCGAGCGCTGGTGCGGCCAGACCAGCTCAAGCTATTCCAACAGCTGCCCCCAGTAATCAAGCTCCAGGATCAGGCGGCGGCGTGCAGGCAGTAATCAACAAAAGATTTGGTAAGAATAAATAATAATTTTTAATGACAATATTATCCGAATTGCAACAATTACCAACCGAGGTAAAAGATATTATTTTTAGCAATGATTTAGTAGAAAAAAATCAAGCTTTGGCAGATAAATTTTTATTAAACCAAAGCCAAATCAATTTAATTTTAGATTTGGAAAATTTATTATTTTTGAAGAAATTATCACCATTAGATTTGCCGACTCGCTTGGAAAGCATGGAGCGAGCCAGCTACTATGATTTGCGGGCGATTACTTTGGATATTGCCCAAAACATCCTTTGGCCGCTACAAGATTATCTGCAAAATGTCGATCGCCTGATTTTGCGTTTGGGTGGCAAAGTGCCGAGGGCCCAGCATCTAAAAAGCGTGACTTTGCAAAAAAGGCTGTTTCCCAGTTCAGCCTCTGGCACGGTCAAGCAATTTTTGTCTAGCTTTGATGATTTTAAAGAGCTGAGACTAACTGCCAAAAAAATTACGGATAATAATGGCCGGCTGATTACCCCTTCGGTAGATAATTGGCTTAAAGATTATAATCATTTTTTAGGAGCAGGCTATCATAACTCTTTGCAGCGAGCCCAGTATCTAGCCAAAGGGCCAAATTGCGTGCCTTTGGAGCTTGGGGAAAAAGAGTCGTTGCGCAATTTTCTTTTGTCTTATGATGATGATCTTGGCATGCAGTGGGAGAATAATGAGGGCATGCTCAAGGTCCAGCTGCCCGTTTCTGCCCCAAAATCAGATAAGCCAGTCAAAGTAGATTTAGACAAGGCTGTAGCCGAGCTGCAGCAGAACATAAAGAAGATAGAGCAGATAGCTTTACCGGCCGATTTTATTTTATCAGAGGCGGGAAATGATCTGTTTAAAGTCAGGGATATTTTGTGGCAGGCTGTCGGTACTGAAGATAAAGAAAAAGCCTTGAGTTGCCTCAAGGTCCTGGTCGAAAAGAAATCTTTAGATAGTTTGATCGCCGAGGATAATCGTTTTCGCAGTATTTTGAAAAGATTTATCGGCATTCGCTATGGTTCAGGTTTCAATAATTGGCTGGAGGGGAACTCTGATAAATTATTGGCCCGTCGTCTATTTTTAGAAATGATTTTGGCAGATAAATTGCGCTGGCCAGAGGCAGAGGCTGCCACCATAGCTTTTTATTTGACCAATCTTTGGCCGCAATCTGGTCAGGTGGTTTATCTGGATGCTACTGACGGCAATCTCAAATGGCGTATCATGCAAGTGATGAAAGATAATCAGCTGGCTTGGCGAGATTAAGAATTTTTATATTTTCCAGGCAGTGATTTGCCGCTGGACTTTTTGATCTGGCCGGCTATAGATCAGAAAAGAGTCGGCGCCGAGAATTAATTTGGGTACAAAACCCAATTTTTTTATAGCTGATAAATTTAAAGTAGAGATTGGCTGCTGGCCGAGCTGAAAAATCGGAAAAATAAAAATAACCTGTCCGCCTGATCGCAATATTTTTTTGAATTCAGTAAAAGCGGATAAGTATAATCTTTGTAGATTTTGGCTAATATTAGACAAAATTTTTGGGTCGTCAGTATTTTTTATTTGTCTTGAATCACCCATGAATGGCTCAGTCACGATCAGGTCAATTGAAGCACGAGGGATAACCTGGCTCAATTTTTCTACGGTTGTTTGTTTTAGTTGGTATTGAGTTTTGAATTTAAACTGCTTATTAAACCAGCTTAGATTTTTTTGGCAAGACACAATAGCCTCACGGCTGATATCAGTGCCATAAATTTTTTTAAAGTCCAGTATAGCTGCTTCTTGCAAGACAGTGCCTGACCCGCAAAATGGGTCAAGTAAAGTTTTATTTCTGTCTGGCCCAGCCAGATTGATCATTATTTTGGCTAGCTTGGGTGGCAGCAAGCCGGATTTATCATCGCGTTCCGGTCGGCCAATGTCGCGCTGGCTATAGCGATCAAAATCTTGGATCGCCTGCGTAATGCCAAGTAAATATTTTGTCTGGTGGCGGATGATAATTAGTTCATTGTTCAGGAGTTTATTTTTAGCGACAATCACCGAAGATAATTGCGCCTGTCGGCCAGTGACTAGGCGGACACTTGCTTTAAAGGATAGATTTTTTTTGACCGACAAGGCTATTTTTTTTATTTTGGCAAAATTGGCTGGCGTATCATTATATAAACTGAAAGCAAAATTTATTTTTTTACTGGTATTTTGCGGCATTATATTTTGCCACCAATCGGCGGTCAGCTGATCAAGCGAGTCAATATTTTTTAGAAATTGGGCGATTTTTATAGTTCCGCCCAGAGAGCTGATTAGTTTTTCAGGAGTTTCAGAACTATTACCCAAAACAAAATCAGCACCCTGGATTTCGATTTGGTTTTTTTGTCCCAATAAGCTAAAAATTTCAGCCTGGCTAATTTTTGGGATTCTGCCCAAAATAAAAATGTATTTTGCCATGGCTTTATCATAGTAAAAAATAGTCTTTTAGGCAAACAATATCAGCCTTGACTAATGTCACCAACTATGGTAGAGTGTCGGGGTCAAATTATTTGGCGAATTAATTAACCACGGCCCTTAAACAATTCTATTTTTTGGGGTCCCTGGCAGGCAAAAGCCCGTTCCAGGTAATTGAAAAACCAAGATGTACTACGAATTACTTTTTATTATTAGTCCGGTGGTGCCCGAGACTGAGCAGGCTCGAGTTACCCAAGCTGTTGGCCAATATCTAAAAACAATTGGTGCTAGCGTGGCTAATGATTTTTATCCTCTGGGTCGTCGCAAATTAGCTTACCCAATAAAAAAACAAAAGCATGGGTTTTATGTTTTTGTCGATTTTAGCTTGGCAGAGGACAAGGGTGGTCTAAAGCAACTGGAAACCAGCTTGAAGCATAATAATGATATTTTGCGTCATTTGGTGATTGCTAAATCCAAACCGGCCGCTAGCGCTGATTTAGCCAGACTGCAGGCCGCCAATAAGCCGGAGGCGGTTGTCCGCAGCCGAACTATTAGAAAGCCTATTTCTAGAGTGAGTCGCCCTAGAGCCACTATGAAGCCGGTAGCCGCTCCAGTGAGCGAGATTAGCCACAGGCCGGCTATTAGTTTAGACGATATTGATAAAAAGCTGGATGAGATTTTAACCAACGATCCAAAATTAGAATAATTTTAATTATATGAATCTGAACAAAGCAATGATTATTGGCAATGTAGTTCGCGATCCAGAAATGCGCACTACGCCCAATGGTCAAAATGTCACTTCTTTTTCGGTGGCCACCAACTTTACTTGGAAAGATGCCAGCGGTAATCGTCAGGAAAAAGCCGAATTTCACAATGTAGTAGCCTGGCGTCGATTGGCCGAGATTACCAATCAGTATCTCAAGAAAGGCAGCAAGGTCTATATCGAAGGCCGTTTGCAAACCAGATCTTGGGATGATCCCAATGGCATCAAGCGCTATCGCACAGAAATCATGGCTGAAAACATGATTATGCTCGATAGAGCTGGTAATGCTGGCGAAAGCTACACTAATTCTGCGTCGACTACCAGACGGCAAAATACTCCAGCTGATGATTTTAATATTGAACAGCCAGAGCCAAAATCGGCAGGCGAAGAAGAAATTAGCATCGAGGATATCCCTTTTTAAAAATATAATTTAGACTTTTATGCACAATAGAGTTGAAAACAAGCATTGTCATTTTTGCGTCAACAATAAATTGGTGATTGACTATAAAGATTGGCAGCAACTGCAAAAATTCATTTCTTCTTATGGTAAGATTACCCCCAAGCGAAGAAATGGGGTTTGCTCCAAGCATCAAAGAAAACTAGCTCAAGCCATAAAAAGGGCCAGATTTATGGCACTATTGCCGTATGTAGCCAAATAATCTTATGGGATCTTTTAGTGATTTGAAGCTTGGCCGTGTTTTGGTATTTAATGCCGAGCCATATCAGGTAGTGTTTAACCAGCATATCAAGCAAGCTCGAGGCGGAGCAGTTGTAAAGACTAAATTGAAAAATTTGGTCAATGGCAATACTCTGGAAAAGACTTTTTCTGGGTCTGATAATATTGAACTAGCTGACTTAGCTCACCGGCAAGCAAATTTTCTTTATGTCCAAGATGCGAATTATTTTTTTATGGACACTCAGGATTTTGAACAATTTCAATTTGATAAAGAATCTTTGGGCGAGGCAGTCAAATATTTGAAAGATGGTCAAGAGGTAGATGTATTATTTTTTAACAACAAGCCAGTGGCCGTAGATATGCCAGCTAAGATTACTTTGACAGTAGCCTCTGCGCCAGAAGGCGTCAAAGGCAATAGCGCTGGTGCAGTGACAAAGGTAGTCACTTTGGAAACCGGCTGTGAGGTGCGCACGCCATTATTTATAAAGACTGGCGATCAGATAATCATTAATACAGAAACCGGCGAATACGTCTCGCGCGCTTAAAAATAAGATATTTTAAAAAACCAATAAACCCTGCACCGTATGGTGCAGGGTTTATTATTGGCGAGCGATGGCAAAATATGTTATAATATAGGAAATAACAGACACAAAATAATGGCTGATTTTAATCAAGCTAATGCTCAGGTAATAGATCGGGATTGGTTGGATGATTTGTTGATCAAAGAACCAAGCGGTCGCTTGCATTCCTTTCGACAAAGTAGCCCCAGCGACGAATTTAAGGTGGCTTTCCCCAAAGGTTCAGCTGCTGTGAAGCCATTGCAGGATTTTGATGTGCCGATGCCGCCAAGTATTTATGTTGCTCCGGCTGACGATAGCTTCAATTGGCAGACGATAGTGGGGCACCCGCAGGCAAAAGCTAGTTTGGTGTTTCATCCTGATGACGAAGAACACCTTTCTCAAATAATGCCCAATGTGCCGATTGATGAAAGTAAAAAATATAGCCTTGATAAGATAGTTGCTCGTTTGATAGCCAAACAACAATTGAGCCTGGACCAGGCAAATAAAGAATTATTGACCAATGTTTTGTTTGACTTTTTTCGTAACCGCAAAAACAGTCAAACTGCCAGAGAATATCTGGCCGGCAAATTACTTTTGGCTGGTCAACCTATCAGCGTTGGCGATTTAGACACAATTTTATCTGTAGTCAAAAGCATTAAGGCCAATATTGAAGCGGTGGGTGGCTTAGTGGTCAAGGACGATTTTTTGACCTCGTCCTCTCAATTTAAGCCAGTGGAGCCGGTAGCTAAGACGGATTTACCTACCGTACCAGAGCCTCCCAAGATAGAACCGGCAGAGTTATCACCTCAGAAGACTATTGAGCCAGAGCCAAAATTATCACCCAAAGTTGAAGCCCCGACTCTAGCTGTAAAAATAGAAGCAGATTTACCCAAAGTTAATCGTCCGCCAGTTGATCAAGAGGTAAAACCAAAAATTTCTGATGTAAAGAATAAGCCAATTGCCACTGCTGCTAGGTCAGCGCCTGCTAGCAAAGTTTTGGTCGGACCGGTGCAGGAACTGGAGAGTATGACCTTGGCTAATTTTAGGCGACTAGGAGCAAGCGCAGTCGATCGGGCAGAAAAAATTCACAGCAAGATATCAATTTTAGAAAAAGATTCTATTACCAAAAAATCTTTGGGGATTGCTGCTTGGCGCAAAAGCCCGGTTTATAGGCTATATTTGGATTTGGGCGCGGCTAGCCTAGTGCAAAACAAAGAGATTGCTACCCTGGTTCAAGAGCAGGCCAACCAGGGCGTAGCTACTTTAAGTTGGGAAGAGTTTAATGCCATTGGTGATTTAAATAAATTATTACGTTTTTAATATATGCAAAATAGGTTTATTGTACCGCAATTTATTGATGCTGAAGACAAGATCTGGGGGCCCTTGACCGTCAGGCAGTTTGTGATCATGATTTTAGGCGGTTTATTCATATTCTTGAGCTACAAGTTGTCTGATTTTACTTTATTTTTATTCCAAACGGTAGTTATTATTTTGTTGGTTGTGGTGCTGGCCTTTTTGAAAATAAATGGCGCCCCTTTTCACATGTTTTTATTGAATGTTATTCAAACAATCAAGCGTCCTTGGGTCAGAATTTGGCACAAAGAATATATTAAAGTGGAAGACTTTCGGGATAAAGGGGAGCTAATAAAAGAAGAGCCAATCCCCCAAAAAACTTTTTTACCCAATAAAAAATTATCAGAATTATCTTTAATTATTGACACTGGCGGCGTATACAAAGGCGAGTCAGAAGCCAATATTATAAATAGCACCACAGCGATTAAAAAATAATATATGAAGAACAAAAAATTAGCTGGCAATCGGCCATCCACTTCGACGCAGAGATTTTTGGATATTGCTGAAATTAGAGACGATATGGTTGTTTTAAATGACGGCACAGTCCGGGGAGTTTTATTGGTCTCTTCTATCAATTTTGATTTGAAATCAGAGGATGAACAAGCAGCTATTATTAGTGGCTATGTCAGCTTTTTAAATACTTTAGACTACCCTTTACAGATTGTGATCCAATCGCGCCCTTTAAATATTGATGATTATTTTGGCCGTTTGAAAAAAGTGGAAAAGGAGCAAACCAACGAATTGCTGCGTATGCAAACAGCTGATTATCGACAATTTGTGGAAGAGCTTTTGACCTTGGAAAAGATTATGAGCAAGCGTTTTTATATTGTAGTGCCATATAATTCAGCTGGCGATAAGAGTAGAAAGTTTACCAATCGTTTTGCCGCGGTTTTTTCTACTGCTAAAGTAGTGCGTTTGAGCCGCAAGCGTTTTACTGAATTTAGCAACCAGCTGACCAAGCGCTGCAATTTTATTCAGGCAGGTTTAAACTCATTGGGTCTGCGCAGCCAACGCTTAAATACCCAGGCCTTGATTGAATTATATTACAACAGCTATAACCCGAATATTTTCCAAAAACAACCGCTAGAAGATATAAATAAGCTAAATTTAGAAACCAATGTTTGAAGCTAATAAAATCAAGCAAGCGACAGCTACCCCTAATCAAAATGATCAGATAGAGGCTAGATTGGCGGCTTATAAAAATCAAAGCGCCAAGACTAATGCCGTTGAGGGGGAAAAGGAGCTTTTGGAGGCGGAGAAAGTTTTTCGCGAGGGCATAGTATCGGTGCGCGACATTATTGCCCCGGCAGCTTTTAAGGTGGACAGCGGCTTTTTGCAGCTCAATGATTGGTTTGTGCGCAGTATGTTTGTGGTGACTTATCCGCGCTATGTGACTATCGGTTGGTTTGCACCCATTATTAATGAAAGCATGACTCTGGATATTGCCATGTTTTTCTACCCCATGGATATTAAGATTGTTTTAAAGCAATTGCGTAATAAAGTGGGTACCATGGAAGCCCAAATAATTTCTGATAATCAAAAAGGCGCACCGCGCGATCCGATTGCTGAAACCGCTCTTCGAGATATTGAGGCCCTGCGTGATTCCTTGAGTCAGGGCACAGAAAAGTTTTTTCAATTCGCCCTATATATTACTTTATATGCCAAAGATAAAGCAGAGCTAGATTTGGCTTCGGACAGGATAGAAAATTTATTGGGCACACAGCTGATTTATTCGCGACGGGCGTTTTTTCAGGCAGAGCAGGGCTTCAACTCCACCTTGCCGTTAGGCAATGATGAGCTGTCTGTATCCACCAATATGAACAGCTCACCAATTGCTTCATCTTTCCCCTTTGTATCTTCAGAGTTGACCTCAGATGAAGGTATTTTGTACGGTATAAATCGACACAACAACAGCTTGATATTATTTGATCGTTTTAGCTTGCAGAATGCCAATATGGTGGTGTTTGCTACTTCCGGAGCCGGCAAAAGCTATGCTATCAAACTGGAGATTTTACGCTCTTTGATGTTGGGGACAGACGTCATCGTGGTTGATCCGGAAAATGAATATCAGCATTTGTCGGAAGCTGTTAATGGTGCTTATATCAATGTTTCCCTCAACTCGGAAAGCAAATTGAATCCATTTGATTTGCCGCGCGGTGTGGGTGGCGATGCTAAGCCCGAAGATATTTTGCGCAGCGCAGTGATCACTATTAAGGGTTTGGTAAGATTAATGATTGGCGATATCACTAATGTCGAAGATTCTCTGCTCGATAGGGCCTTGCTTGAGACTTATGCCAAAAAAGATATTACCCCGGCCAGCGATCTGAATAATATTGAGCCGCCCTTAATGTCCGATCTGGAGACAGTGCTGCTGAGCATGGAAGGTGGCGAAGATATGGCTTTGCGCTTAAAGAAATATACAGAAGGCACTTTTTCCGGGCTGTTCAATAGTCCGACCAACGTCAAAGTCAATAATCAATTGATAGTTTTTTGTATTCGTGATCTGGAAGATGAGCTGCGGCCGATCGCCATGTATGTCATTATGAATTATATTTGGAATATTATCCGCAGTGAGATGAAAAAGAGGATTTTGGTGGTAGATGAGGCGTGGATTATGATGCGTCATGAGGATAGTGCCAAATTTATGTTTGCTCTGGTTAAACGTTGCCGCAAATATTATCTGGGTGTTACTACTATTACTCAAGATGTTAACGACTTTTTGACTTCGCCTTTTGGCAATGCCATAGTAACCAATTCATCTATGCAGCTTTTGCTCAAACAATCGCCGGCCGCTATCAATTTAGTGCAGAAGACATTTATATTGACCGAGGGTGAAAAATATCTCCTGTTGGAATCTGGCGTGGGCGAAGGCATATTTTTTGCTGGTGCCAAGCACGCGGCTATCAAGGTGCAGGCTTCTTATGCAGAACATCAGATCATTACCTCTGACCCACGGCAATTATTGGAGATTGAGGAGGCTAAAAAAGAATTTGAAGAGGCAATGCTGGCTGAAGCCGAAAGGTAGTCCATTAATAATTTTATAAAATAGAGATAAATTTATGACTGCACAAAACAGAAAAAGGATCATTATTATTTCCATAATTATTTTGGTTTTGGTCGGCATCTTTTTAATAATTTGGAGACTGACAAATTTTGGCAATCCGAGGATAGAGGATAAGACTAATGAAGCGCCAAAATTTGTGGCCCCTAGTGCCAAGCTTGAGTACAAGGATGTGCCACCAGCTGTAAATAATACTGAATTTACCGTAATGAATTTAGCTCGTAATTATGCCGAGCGCTTTGGTAGCTGGTCGACCGATCAGCCCGGACATAATTTGGAGGAGCTTTATCCTTTGAGCACCACTAAGATGATCAAATATTTAAAAACTCTCAACACCGATACGAGCCAGAGCCAATTTTCTGGCGTTAGCACCAAAACCATAACGGCAGAAATAGAAAATTTAAACAGTCAGACAGCTGAGGTTTTTGTGAAAACACAACGCCTAGAGACCAAAACCAGCGGTCCGGCATTAGTTGAAGACACGATTTATCAGGATATAAAAGTTAGCCTAGTAAAATCTGGTGAAGATTGGCTGGTAGACGGGGCGTATTGGCAGGAAATAAATCCATAAATTATGGCAGAAGTCTTAGCCAATCAAAGAAGGCAGTTTTTAGCAGATCAGAGAGAACCGGAGAGGTCAGAGCAGGGTCAGGCCGAGGGCGATGCAGTCGAGCAAGATTTGGCTGCCGGTGAGGATGCCCGCTCGCAAGCCAGGGTTCTGCAGAGGCAACAGAAAGCTGACAAGCAGAAGTCAGCCGCCAGTCAAGTAGAGGGCCAAGTTGAGCAAGCGGTTCAGGAGCAGGCCAAGGCTGTTGCTAAGCAAAGTGTTTTGCGCTGGGTAAATGTAGCTCTGGGTTCAACTATATTATTGTTCGTTGTCACAGTCTTGATTTGGACTTTCCAGTTTATAGTTGGCAATGTATTGGAATCAAAAATCGTGCCACCACTGAAGTTGTGGGAAATCATATTGTGGCTGGCTTCACTTTTATTATTAATGGGGGTGACTTTATTGATAGTCGCCATGATCAGCTTTATGGTCAAAATCACTCATTTCGATTGGGATGCCATAAAAATTTTAGGCGAATCTCTGTGGTCTGCCTTTAAAGACGCCTTTCATTTGTAGTAGTTTTTCAAAAGGTATTATTTTAAATTTATGGATAGAAAAAAAATGCTTATTGTGCTGGGTTTTATCTTGCTAGTTTTAGTTTTGGGCTTTGCCTTGTATTGGGTATTTTTTAGGACAGCACCAACTACCGTCACCAATGAAAATTTTCAGCCAGGCAATTTGACCAATGCCGGCCCAGGCAATGTGAGCACGATTACCAATACCAACCTTAATACGGTATTGCCTTGGCAACAGTATATCAAAGATAAAGTTTCACCAGTGGCCAACGGTGGCTTGACCGAAGTCAATAAGCTGACCGATAGTACAGCTTTGGGCTTGGGCAGTGCGCCACAGGGTCTGCAGTACTACGATGCCGATAAACAGCAATTTTTCAGGATTGATGAGAATGGTCAGGTAGTTGTCTTGACTGATAAAAAGTTTTATCAAGTAAAGGATGTCACTTGGAGTAATTTGGGTGATAAGGCAATTATTGAATATCCAGATGGCGTCAAAATTCTTTATAACTTTAAGACCAATAAACAGGTTACTTTGCCCACAGAGCTGCAAAATTTTTCTTTTAATACCGCTGGTAGCCAGATTGTCGCCCAGTGGATAGGGGACAACCCAGATAATAATTGGCTGGTGACAGCCAATGAGGATGGATCTGGTATGCGGCTTCTTGAGGCTTTGGGCGATAAGGCTTATAGTACACAGATGATTTTTTCTCCGGATAGCCAAGTGGCTGCCTTGCATACAAAATATATAGATGGCGAGAGGCAGGAGGTATATCCCATTGGCTTGAATGGAGAAAATTTTAAGGCCTTTGAGGTAGCTGGCGGAGGCTTTACTGCCAAGTGGTCGCCGCAGGGCAATAGCATGCTGTATAGTGTTTATAATAAAAATAGCGATTATATGCCTACTTTATGGATTACCAAGGGTCGGACAAATGAATTGGGCGATATCAAAGTTTCTCTTAATGTGACGACTTGGCCGGACAAGTGTACTTTCGCTGATGAGACATCTGTTTTGTGCGCTGTGCCTCAAGGCCTGCCTCGTGGAGCCGGCATATATCCGGAGATAGCCAATCAATATCCTGATGTTTTTTATCGCATAGATCTGAATAATGGCATCAAGACTCTGTTAGCCAGTCCGGTGGGCGAATCTGGCAGCTACTCGGCGCATAATCTTTTTACTTCAGCTGATGGCTCGATTCTTTATTTTACTGATATTAATACTGGTCGCCTACAAAGCATCAAACTGAAATAAATATCATTCATGGTTTCAAAAAAGGGAAAATTATTGTTTTATTTCTGGGTCAACCTACTTTTTTGGTTGCCGCGTCTAGTTGGAGCGCAAGCTAGTTCAGCACCTTCTACTGACTCAGCGGCCGGTATTTTATTTAAACCCAGCATAGGCATACCCTTAGAAAATACACCATTTTCCGGAGCCACTACTACCATTACCGCTGACTCAATAGGTCAATATATCAATGCTATCTATAGATATGGCGGTATTTTGGCCGGCGCAGTGGCTTTATTTATGCTGGTCTATGCTGGCTGGCAATGGCTGTTTGCTGCCGGTAATAGCGGCAAGATAAATCAGGCTCAAGAGACTATCCGTATGACTTTGATAGGCTTAGCCTTTTTATTTGGCGGCTATTTGTTGCTTTCTTTGATTACTACCAATTTAGTGAAATTCAAAAGTTTAGAAATTAAGCCGCCGGGTTTTGCTAATACTTGTGTTGATATTACTAAAGAAGAGGAGTGCTATAAATATGGTTGTGCTTGGGTAGAGGCGATTACTTTGCCGGCTGGTCAAGTTGGACCGACTGTGCCAGCCCATTGCACTGAAGCCGCTTCTCAAGAGTGCCCAGCCGCTGCTTTGGTTCAAGACGTCAATATTGCCGGGCTGAAAGAATCTGGCTGTTCTGACTGTCGTCTGACCATTGAGACCATCAATAAACTTAAAACAGCCGTCAACATGCTGGATCCAAAAACTGAGAGTCTGACTATTAAGAGTGCTTTTCGATCAATGTCAAAGCAGGCGCAGCTGTATTGGTGCTATGAGAATAGGATAAATGATGACCAGTGTTCAGCCGAGTGCGCTACTTGTCAGCTGGCAGCCAAGCCCAGCTGTACTGCTCCTCACCAAACCGGTAAGGCAGTCGATGTGTGCCTTAAAAAGGGCGATGTTGATTCCTGCCAGTATATGAAAACAAAGTATAACTGTAAGAGTGCGGATAGTTGTCCGGCTGGTTTGTATGATGTTCAGGATACCTTACGACGCATCATGGAGCAGGCCGATTTTACACCAATCAGCGCAGAATGGTGGCATTTTAATGGTTAATATAATATGAAAAACAAAAATATAATTTTGCGCTTGATAATATTCGGCTGTCTTTTGGCAGGCACGGTGTTGGCAGCCGAAGAGACTCAAGGTATACCATTTATACCGTCCATCACTATACCAGGTAGTGATATTTTTAAGGCTAGCAGCAGCATGATTGTTGGTCCCGAAACTTTAGCCAATTATATTAATGCAATTTATAAAGCAGGCGGTATTTTGGCCGGCGCAGTGGCTTTATTTATGCTGGTCTATGCTGGCTGGCAATGGCTGTTTGCTGCCGGTAATAGCGGCAAGATAAATCAGGCTCAAGAGACTATCCGTATGACTTTGATAGGCTTAGCCTTTTTATTTGGCGGCTATTTGTTGCTTTCTTTGATTAGTGAAAATTTGGTCAATTTCAAGAGTTTGGAGATAAAAAAACCGACTATGGTGACCTATGCTGTCTGCACTAAAGATGCTGATTGTGCCGGGGGCTATATTTGTATGCAAAAGACTTATGTCAAAACTTCTGATCCAGCTGAAGATGGCCGGCAATGCGGAGCTTTGGCGGCATATATATCTGATCCTTGTGGCCAGACAAATAATCATGCAGGATATGATTATGTTGGAAAAAGTAAAGATTGCTCTTGTAAACAAGGACCAGCAACTGAGAAATTGGAGTGTGAATTTGTGCCTTTTAATTCTCAAACCAACGTGGCTGATTATTGTCGGATGATTCGTCTGGATATTGGCGTGGAAGATGGCTGCGGCGCGTATAGCGTCAGAGATGCTTGTCGGAATAATGTTTGTCTAAATCAAACCATGGCCAATGATGCAACGTTTTCTACAATTTGCGGCATCAATAATGAGGACTATAACCGTTCCACAGAATATGTTTGGGGTTGCAAAGATATAGAAAGCGTTAGTTGTAGTTCAAATAGTGATTGCTTGACTGGCGGCAAAGGAGAGTATTGTTGCGTTAATTTGGGTTTTATCCATCGTTGTCGTTCTCGCAGTGACCCATATTATGGTTCGCATTGTTTGCCCGATTAATTTTAGCAATTAATTCAGTAAATATATTATTCCAAATGCATCTCTGTTTTTAGGGTTTGCAGTAATTTTAGTAAATCTTGATGATGTTTGTATTTGGGGTTGGAAATTATTTGTTTAGCCCAAACTTGGGCTTTTTTGATAAGCTCGGTGTCAGATAGGCTGGCTATTTTTAGCTGTAAGAGGCCAGTTTGTTTAGTGCCAAATATTTCACCGGCTCCTCTGAGCTTCAGATCTAGTTCAGCCAGCTCAAAGCCATCATTGGTTTGCGTCAGGGCTTTTAAGCGTTTGAGATTATTTTGCGAGGGATCAGTGGTAAATAAAAAGCAGAAGCTTTCTAAGTCATTGCGGCCAATGCGTCCTCTAAATTGATGCAATTGCGATAAACCAAATCTTTCCGCACCCTCTATAATCATAATAGTGGCCCCCGGTATGTCCACACCCACTTCGATCACCGAAGTAGCTATCAGTATGGGGAATTTATTAGCTCTGAAATCTGCCATGATATCTTGCTTGGCATCTGATTTCAGCTGACCATGCAGATAGCCGACTTTTAAATCAGAAAAAATCTCATTTTGCAGTTTGTTATACTCTTGGCTGACAGATTTGACGCCTAAGCTATCACTTTCATCTATCAGCGGGCAAATGACAAACACCTGTTGCCCCAGAGCTATTCTTTCTCGGATAAATTTATAGGCATCAGCCCGCTTTTTTTCAGGGATGATAAAAGTTTTGATAGCCTGTCGCCCCAGCGGCTTATTTTTTATTAGTGAAATATCAAGATCACCGTATAAAGTTAGAGACAGGGTGCGAGGAATGGGCGTGGCTGTCATGGATAATAAGTGGGGAGACAAGTCGCTGGTATTTTTCTGTCTAATGGCCTGTCTTTGTCGTACACCAAAACGATGTTGCTCATCAATGATGGCCAGGCTAAGATTCTTAAAATCTACTTTTTCTTGGATTAAGCTATGGGTGCCGATAATAAGTTTGAGCTGTCCATTTCTGATCTTTTTTAAAAGTTCAGTAGTGGATGAATTTTTATCTGCCCCCAAGATTTGTTGATCCTTGGTCAGTAGGCAGACCTGATTTAGATATTGATTTGGTATTATTTTTTGCGCAGTTTTAAAATGTTGCTCGGCCAGTATTTCAGTGGGTGCCATGAAAGCGGCTTGTTGGTTTTGGCTCATGACATTGATAGCAGCCAGCAGAGCGACAACAGTCTTGCCTGAGCCCACGTCGCCCTCAAGAAGGCGATTCATCGGTTGCTGTTTATTTAGGTCAGCCAAAATCTCTTTGAGGCTCAAATTTTGATCAGCTGTCAGCTCAAACGGCAATCGTTTGACTGTTTCGGCTATAATTTGATTATTTATTTTGTTGGCCGGCGCTGGCCTGTTTTGGTAATCTTTTTTGGCTAGCTGATACTTGCATTGCAAATAAAACAATTCCTGAAATTTTAGCCTTTTTATAGCTTGATTCAGTTTTTGTTTTTGGCTGGGGAAATGAATTTCCTGCAAGGCTAGATGCAGCCAGGGATATTTTTCTTTATTTAGGATATCTACTGGCAGAGGGTCATTTAGATCAACTGTGTTGTTGAGGGCGCGGTCAATCAAAAAGCGCAGTTGTTTTTGGGTGATGTGTCCGGTCAAATGATAGATTGGCACCAGCCGAGCACTATGCAGAGGATTGGGTTTGACTTTTTCGTAGGTGGGATTGATCAACTGCCAGGTTTTTTTGTTAAGCTGCGGCTTGCCGCTAAGATATACGGTATCGCCAGATTTTAGTATTTGGCTGACAAATTTTTGGTTAAACCACAGAGCAGTCAGCTGGCCGCTGGCGTCGCTTAATTGTGCTTCGGTGATAAATATTTTTCTTTGCCAAGAACGATAACTTCTGAGCTTGTCAATTTTTACCTGAATTGTACACAAAAGATCAGGTTCTAATTCAGAGATCAGCTTTATTTGGCTCAAATCATCATAGCGCCAAGGAAAATACCAGAGCAAGTCACTGATTGTGTTGAGGCCGATGTTTTTTAGATCACGGGATATTTTGGCAGCAATAGAGTGCAGCTCGATAATTGGTGAGTCAAGGCTGATGGTTTTTCTGGTCATATTTTTTAATAAGCTGAAAAACCCTTTAGTCTTTCAGCTTATTATCTAGTGCCAAATAATATGATTTAGTTATAGTTTTAAACGATTGGAAATCGCTTCGTGGGCAGGCATTTCTTCCTTGCTTAAGTCTTCAGTCAAATAGTGTAAGAGAGCTTGGCGGATGATAACTGGGCTTTCGTTTTCTAAGGGGATAATAATCATCGGCCGTAGAAGATTTTTGGGCCGCAGATAGAGATTTTTTATTTGTGGGGGATAATAAATGATGTAAAAGTTGTCCAAATCTTTATATTCAATCAATTTGTCGTTTAAGACCACGCCATCTTCAGTGATCATTATTTGTATATTATTGATGTCTTTGCGCTCAATGTAGAGATAGACAATGATAAATAGTACCAAGAGAATGACAAATAAAGGGTTGCGGTCAAAACTCAAAGTAAAGGCTTGTCCTGCCAGATGAAACATGGTGAAGTTGAGTCCATAAATCGAGAGAAATACCAAAGCAAGCAAAATAATACCAGTTGTCAAATACCATTTTGAGCCGCGTTCGTATTTTATATGTTCAGGGAACTCCCAGGCAGCATAAATTTCTCCATAGTCGGGCGCCTCGTCGCCATAGTCTTGGGCTTCAAAATTTTCTATTGGCGCTGTCTTTTCTTGGTTTTTTTGCTTAGCCATAATTTTATCTTTAATTTACCCTGTGAAATAATTTTCGCGCATTGCGCGGAAATTACCGCCAAACAATGCTCTTTTTGTGTTTGTTATTTATTTAGCTCTAATTTATATTGTTTAAATTAAAGCTGGGGGTGGCGGTATTTCACTGGGTAAATTATAGCATATTTGGCTAAAAATAAAAAAGCGATCCAGAGCAATTAATAACCATGCCACTATTTTAATCCCATTAAAGATTCTCGCATTTTTCTAATCTATTTAAAATCGTTGGATAGCTCATCCAAAGCCAGTACCTTGTTAGGTATCTGTCAGTGCGGATGTCTTTTTTGGGGAAGCCCATTTTCAAACTAAATTTATGATCTGGCTTCATTTCTACAAAAGCATAATAAAAATGTGTATAGTCTTTTTTCTTAAGCCAATTATACCATTTTAGTTCCTCTTCCTTAGTGATTGGTTTGCAAGACAGCGGAGTTTTAAATTTGGGGTTTTCTAGATTATATTTATCGTAAATTTCAAAAGATTTTTTGAGCGACACAGGATCTTTTGTTAAAGAATTAAAGATTACTTTTATTTTTTTATCTTGCCATTTTTCTTTAAGATATCTCATGGTCACCGGCATTTCTTTAGTCCCCACTCCACAATCATACCATTGCAGTCTTCCCTTTGGTTTTAGATAAGTAAAAGCCTCATCAATAAATCTTCTGGTGAATTCTGCGCCGTCCATTCCCGCGTAGCAATAAATTGGATATTTTTTTGGAGTTTCCGGGACAGCAACTGTTGGGCCGTTCCAAATAATCAGATCAAATTTGCGGCCCCTTACAGGATTAAACAAATCGCCAACCTTGAATTCTATTTTATTTTCAGCATCATTTAAGATAGCATTAAATTTTGCATAATTGATAGCTCGCGGGTTTATATCTGTAGCAATTACTTTTTTAGCCTTGTCTGCACAGAAAATGGCAATCATGCCCGAGCCAGTTGCCAAATCTAAAACCGTATCGTTTGTATTTACTTTAGCTCCCTTTGCGATAATTGGTGTTTCTTCTGGTAATATTCCCCACACACCATCCCTTTGGGTTGTATAAGTTTTCCCTATTTTTCTATGGGCAGAATAGTTAAAGTCAGTAACAATGAATTTGCCGGAGCATGGAAAAATTTGAAAATTGGCACGGAATCTATCTTTGATTTTTTTTAATATACCCAACCGTATCAGCGGACTAAAAGTAGATTCACTTAGCCTGATGTCTTTTTCATAAAAAAATAAATCTATGTATTTCTTTTTGTGATTTGTATATAGATCATGCAAAATGGGTTTACATGATTTTATAAGAGTTTTATTGCTTAAATCTAATTTCATTTTTTTATTGGCAGGCTTTATAATAAATGCCTTTTGGTCACGTTTTCGCCACACGCAGCCCTGAACTTAGTGAGCGACCCTGCACTATACGGTGCAGGGGAGCCAAATGGTTGATGGGCGTGTGTAATACTCTTCGGCTCACTCTATGTCAATTATTTCTCCAATGGTTGAAGCTCCGAATACAATGAGGAGCTGAAGCCACCGATTCGGCCCGAGCTCACGGCCGAGGGCGAGCGAGGAGCCGAAGGCGACGAGTCGAGTGGTGCCTCCGACAGGAATCGAACCCATATCCCAAGCTCCGGAAGCTTGTGTTCTATCCGTTGAACTACGGAGGCATAAATAAATTGATAAGAACTCGTAAGAATTGTAGGAGTTTTTGGCTATTTTGTCTAGTTTTTTTGGATTTTTACATATTTACGAAATGTCTGATTTAAGGTAATATTTAGGTAGTTAATATTGGGTAAAATATAGTATATATGACAAAAAATATGGATGAATTTAAGAAGTATAACGCAGAAATTACTGAATCAATCAAGCAGACAAAGAAAAAAATAGCTGGCGATAAAAAGAATCGCAAGTATGTTAAATATGATAGCTACCCTCTAGAAAAACTCCGCTTGGAGATAGAGGGCATTGTCAGCAAAAAATTGAACATAAAAGATCAATTTTCTTTAGAGTTGGTTTTTCCCCCAGCCAATGTGGCTGCTGATCTTTGTTTTGGAGTCTTTGATCTATCCAAAATGATAGGAGAAAACCCAAATGACTTAGCTAAGAAAATAAGCCAGGCTATAAATGCAGCTAAGAATGATTTGATTCTTGATACTTCGGTTATTGCCGGATTTGTGAATCTAACGCTTGATAAAAAGAAATTTTTTCAACAATCGCTGGAGTGTATAGAATCCTTGGGCGCCAAGTTTGGCGAAAATGATGTTTATGCCGGCCAGACTGTTTTGCTCGATTATTCTGCGCCAAATATTGCCAAACCAATTGGCGTCGGTCATTTGCGCTCAACCATTATTGGTCAGGCTCTGTCCAATTTATATGTGAATTCCGGCTATGTATCCATCAAAGATAATCACATAGGTGATTGGGGCACCCAATTTGGCGCTTTGATCTATGCTTATAAAGCCTGGGGCGATGAAGCAAAAATAGAGAAAGATCCGATTAATGAACTAAAAAATTTATACGTTAAATTTCATCAAGTTGCTCTGACTAAGCCTGAGATAGAGGAAGAGGCGAGAAATTATTTTTTCCGATTAGAAAAAAAGGATCCAGAGCTGCTGGCCACTTGGAAACACTTTAGGGATTTGAGCCTCAAAGATTTTGATCGTATTTACAAAATGCTGGGTGTGAGCTTTGACTTGACTATCGGCGAGAGCTATTTTGTCGATCAGGCAGAGAAAGTGGTAGATGAGTGTCTGCGCCACAAACTATGCTATCAGGACAAGGAAACAGGGGCGGTTGTAGTGGGCGAGGCCGATGGTCTGCCATCTTTTCTGTTGAGAAAAAACGATGGTGCTAGCCTCTATATGTCCAGAGATATTGCCACTATACTTTTTAGAATCAGCACTTTTCATCCAGATGTTATTTTGTATGTTGTGGGCACTGAACAGGATTTGAATTTCAAACAACTGTTTTCATTTTGTCAGCGCAGTGGCTATCTGCCCAAAAAAGTAAAAGCCGAGCACATTAGTTTTGGCTTGGTCTTGCTGGATGGTAAAAAGATGTCGACCAGGCGCGGGACAGTCATAGAGCTGGACGGTCTTATTAAACAGTCAGTTGCCAAGTCAAAAGAAATATTATTGAGCAAAAATAGCAAGTATGAGCCCAAAGAGCTTGATCAGATAGCCAAAACCATTGGCCTGGGCGCTATCATCTATAATGATTTGAGGCAGTCCAGGACTAAAAATATCTCTTTTGATTGGCAGAGAATGCTCGATTTGGAGGGCGGCAGCGCGGTTTATCTTCAATATACTTATGTCCGAATCAATTCAATAATAAAGAAATTGGCAGATCTTGGTGCCATAGCTAAAACAGATAAAAAACAGATTGCTAATCTGGCTTTTGAAAAAGATATTGAGTTTGCTATTGCTAGAAAAATAGCGATTTTCCCCAGCTTATTATTGCGCGCCCAGCAGTCCAATGCTCCGCATTATGTTGCGGTGTATCTAGAGGAGTTGGCCCAACTATTCAATAGTTTTTATAATGAGGTCTCAATTGTCAATACCGAAGATGAAAATTTGAAAAAATCTAGAATTATACTTTCACAATCAGTCGCGCTAGTAATAAAAAAAGGACTATCATTACTTAATATAGACGTCCCAGAGAGGATGTAGCTGGTATCCGATAATATTGTGGCGGTATTTATTGGGGAAAATTCGAACTTTGATTTTTAAAAATATTTGTATTACTTGCGGCAGAATTTATCATTTTGCTTTGCGGAATATTCCGCTAAGAGGGGGGGTTGTGTTTGTCTCATTCGGCTGTCTGCACAAAATAAAGACTCCCTTGCATAAACTAAAGAAAAGATATAACCTAATTAGGCTTTAGATAAAAGTTTTCTTAATATAAGATATTATACAATATGAAAAAATTAACAAAATGGGTTATTGGAGTAATTATGGCCATTACCATCATTACAGTTGGCTACTTTGTATCAAGAGGCCCGAGTGAAGTTTCTCAAAAAACAATCAAAATCGGTGTAATTGCGCCAATGACCGGTAACCTTTCTTTTATGGGTGAAGGTATAAGAGATGCTATTTTAATAGCGGAAGAAAACCTTAGGAATACCAAAAATAAATATGAAGTAATATTTGAGGACGACCAACTTGACCCTAAGATGTCTGCAAGTGCAGCTAATAAGTTGTTAAGTGCCGATAATGTTGATGCACTTGTGACTTTTAGTTCCGTAACCGGAAATGTGGTTACACCTATTGCAGAACAAAACAAAGTTGTGCATTTTGGCATAGCATCGGATCCTAACGTGGCAAAAGGTGAATACAATTTTATTCACTGGACACCTCCATATGAAGAAAATAAAGTTTTTATTTCAGAATTACAGCGAAGAGGAATTAAAAAACTTGGAATATTCGAAGGGAATGCACAGGGAGCCGCCGCTGTAATAGCCGATTTAAAAAAACAACTAGAAGGCACCGACATTGAAATAGTAACTAATCAGATGTTTAATTTTGGTGAAAAAGATTTCAGAACTACAATTGCCAAGGTAAAAGATAGTGGAGCTGAAATTTACTTGTTACTGGCTTTCTCGCCTGAATTAGAAATACTAGCTAAGCAGATGAAAGAGGCGGAAATAACTACACCGATCACATCTATAGAGTCTTTCGAACTTAGTGAACAGTTAGCTCTTTTTGAAGGAGAATGGTATATAAATTCTGCTGATCCAACATCAGATTTTACTAGTAAATTCAATGCTAAAGCCGGCAAATCGCCGACCTTGGGAGCGGCTAATGCATATGATATATTTAATTTGATAGTTGCTGCTAACGAAAAGGTTGAAGGGAAATTGAAGCCTACAAGTGACCAAGTAGTAGATGAATTAATGAAGATTACAAACTTCAGCGGTGCGCTTGGCGATCTAAATGTTAATGAAGATGGAATTGTTGTATCAAAGGCAGCCGTCCGTATGATAAAAAATGGAAAACCAGTTAGCATCGTCAAGTAGAAACTTGGTTGTATATGTTAAACAAAATTACCTCGTAAAACGAGGCAATTTTGTTGAAAAAAAACGATGAAATAGGTAAAATAAATTAAAATGGCCATACTTCCACAACTGATCTTAAATAGCATTATTGCTGGATCGATTTATACTTTAGTTGTGCTCGGTTTTAATCTTATTTATGGTGCAACAAAGTTTTTTAATTTGGCGCACGGCATAATGGTGACAATTGGAGGCTATGCGGTATTTTATTTTGCCAAAACATTAGGATTAAATATGTATGTCGCGATTATTCTTGGCGTCATCTTAGCTGGATTGGTTGGTTTTAGTCTGGATAAATTCATTTATTTCCCGCTTCGCAAACGTAAAGCATCAAACATGGTTTTGCTTGTTGCTTCGCTCGGGGCCATGACTGCTTTACAAGCCGTTATCTCAATTTTATTCTCCAGTCAATTTAAAACTCTTTCACAAAATATTGACACGCAGAAAATTATTAAAATTTTTGGGGGTGTCATAACACAAATGCAGCTTATTATTTTATTATCTGCTGTTTTAGTTATGGTGGCACTTATTATTCTTTTTTATAAAACCCAATTAGGTAAGGCTATACGGGCAATCAGCGACGATGAGGAGGTAGCACGGATTATCGGTATAAATACCAATAAAATAATCGGTTATGTCTTTTTATTCGGTTCAGCAATTGCTGGACTTGCCGGAATTTTAGTCGGTTTTGATGTGGGGATTGATCCGAAAATTGGATCAAGCTTACTGTTTAAAGGTGTTATTGCTTCCATTGTCGGTGGGGTCGGTAATATCTATGGTGGAGTTTTAGGTGCTTTTATTTTGGGATTTGTGGAAAATTTTGGCGTTTGGAAAATATCCAGTGAATGGAAAGATGCCATCGCCTTTGCGCTCTTAATTATATTTTTAATTTTCCGTCCACGTGGAATTATTAATAAGTAGTATGGAATATTTGATACATTTAACTATTTTATTTGCAATATACGCTATCCTAGGTGTTAGTTTAAACTTGGTTGTTGGCTATACTGGTCTCTTATCCGTAACTCATGCCGCTTTTTATGGAGTTGGGGCATATAGTACCGCAATATTTCTGACAAAAAGTGATGTTGGATTTTTTAACTCTTTGGTTTTAGGAATTGCAATAGTACTAGCCTTGAGTTTTCTAATCGGCGTAGTTTCGTCTAAATTTAAAGGCGATTATTATGCGCTTAGTACATTTGGATTTAATTCAATTATATTTTCTATTTTTTTGAACTGGCGAAACTTGACTAATGGCTCTTTAGGTATTCCCGGAATTTCCAGGCCGGAATTGTTCGGTATAAACTTTGCGAATAATTTTAATTTTATGATTCTTGCTGTGATATTTTTGGTTTTGACGTATTTAACCTCGCGTTTTGTGGTTAATTCCTCTTTTGGCCTAGTATTGAAAGCAATCCGCGAAGATGAAAGTGCTATTGCCGTTTTCGGCTATAACGCTCTGTATTTCAAACTGGTGGTTTTTGTTATTTCCGCCGCAATGGCGGCGGTTGCCGGCTCTCTCTTTGCCTCCTACATTACTTTTATTGATCCTTCTAGCTTCCAGTTTACTGAGTCGATGTTTATTCTCGTGATTATCATTTTGGGCGGTCTTGCCAACTTGCGTGGTTCGATACTGGGTGCATTGTTTTTAATACTACTTCCTGAAATTCTACGTTTTGTCGGTTTCTCGTCCGATATCGAAGCTCAAATGCGGCAAGTGATATATGGCATAATTTTAATTTTGCTTATGCTCTATAGGCCACAAGGGTTAGTGGGTAGATATAAGTTATGAAAATTATAGAGACAAAAAACTTAGTAAAACGATTTAATGGCGTACATGCTGTTGACCAACTTTCGCTCGGGATTGAGAAAGGAAAAATCACCGGCATTATCGGGCCGAACGGTTCTGGTAAAACAACATTCATCAATCTTTTAAGCGGAATTATAGAAATAGATAATGGAGAAATTATTATTGATGGTACAAAAAAAATTATAAGGATATTGCCACATAAAATTTATTTATACGGTATTACCCGAACATTTCAGGATGTTCGACTTTTTGAACAGATAACGGTATTGGACAATATTTTAGTTATCGTGACGAAGAGGAATGTTTTTAGCTCCCTTTTTGAAAAACACACTGAATGCCATCATAAAATTGCTGAAACCGTTTTGAATAAAGTCGGTCTTTGGGAAAAGAAAGATCAGTTGGTGATCAATCTTTCATACGGTCAGAGAAAACTTTTGGAGATTGCTCGAACGCTAGCGATGAAGTCTGAAATTTATCTTTTCGATGAACCTTTTGCGGGGCTTTTTCCAGAGATGAAAAAAATTGTTTCTAACATTATCCAAGAATTGCGGCAGGATAAAAAAACCGTTGTTTTGATTGAACATGATGTAGGTTTAATCCGAGAGCTTTGTGATCATATTTTTGTGATGGACGAAGGTAAATTATTGGCTGAAGGTAAACCTGAATCTGTTTTGGAAAAAGCAGAGGTTATCGGGGCGTATATTGGTGAATAAATAATAAATATGAAGAAAGAAATTTTACTACAAATTAATAATGTTTCAGTTCACTATGGTGGAGTAATCGCACTCGATGGTGTTGATATTTTGCTTAATGAGGGTGAAATTGTGGCTTTAATGGGACCGAACGGCGCTGGCAAGTCAACAATACTTAAAACTATTTTCGGCTTGGGGCCGATTCATTCTGGAGAAATTTTATGGTGCGAAAAAGAAATAATACCAGTTCCTTATGAAGTAGTGAAACGTGGCATTTCTTTTGTGCCACAAGGCCGACGGGTATTTAGTCACTTAACAGTTGAAGAAAATTTGGAAATTGGCGGCTTTATTATTAATGATAGAAAGAAATTGAAAATACGAATCACCGAAGTGATGGAAATATTTCCAATATTGAAGCAAAAACATAAATCTCAAGCTGGGACGCTTTCCGGTGGCCAACAGCAGATGCTCGCTTTAGCACGAGGGTTGATGACTAAACCGAAAGTTTTGCTGCTCGACGAACCATCACTTGGTCTTGCGCCTAAAATTGTTAAAGAAGTTTTTGCGAAGATTAAAGAAATAAACGAGAAACACAAAACGGCATTTTTAATAGTTGAACATAATATCAAATCATTGCTTGATATCGCTAGTCGCGGTTATGTTTTAGACAAAGGGAGCGTGGTAGCAGAAGAGTCTTCACAGAAAATTCTTAAAAGCGGCATTTTAGAAAAGGTATTTGTGGGAAAATAGATTTTATTTTAGTCACTTTATAGAGACTTAATTTTATATTATTAAGGCAAATAAAAAAGATACCAAATTGGTATTTTTTTATTTAAGTACCTCGTGCTAGCACGATGTCCCTCGATGCGCTTCGCTTACTTGGGACATTCGACTAGTGAGTGGTAGAAGTCCGAGGCAAGGCCGAGGATGTAGACCATGAGCGACCTCGAGCGTAGCCGAGAGGGAGTCGAATGGCGGAGAGTGAGGGATTCGAACCCCCGATCCACTTGCATGGATAACAGTTTTCAAGACTGCCGCATTCGACCACTCTGCCAACTCTCCAAAATTTTTTATATTCGACCCAGCTCTATCAACAAAAGTGGCCGAAGGCCATGAGCGACCCTGCGCCGTATGGTGCAGGGGAGTCGAATGGCGTCCCCGAGAGGAGTCGAACCTCTAACCTCTTGGACCGCAACCAAGTGCTCTATCCATTAAGCTACGGGGACATGATAAATATTATTTTT
Source organism: Patescibacteria group bacterium (assembly GCA_041650755.1). GTDB lineage: Bacteria > Patescibacteriota > Patescibacteriia > UBA1558 > GWA2-36-10 > JBAZKN01. Next base: position 146,327 of record JBAZKN010000002.1, read on the forward strand.
AAGTAGCGGTAGAGTGTTTAGGTTAAGTGCCTAAAACACGCAAGGTTTTACGCCATGCACCCTACGTGGTGCATGGCGGAGAGGGTGGGATTCGAACCCACGGACCGGTTTAACCCAGTCAACAACTTAGCAGGTTGCTGCTTTCAGCCGCTCAGCCACCTCTCCATGTAAAAATATTTAACTGCTATATCATAATACATTTTGCTGATTTTGGCAACCCTAGTTTTTAGCTAAAACTAGGCAAATTATTTGCTTAAAGCCGACCTGTTTTAATATTTTTGCTGCCTGATCTAAGGTGGCGCCGGTAGTTGCTACATCATCGATTAAAATAATATTATTTTTGCTAATATTAGCCAAATTTGGTATTTTTTTATTGATAACAAAAGCATCTGCTACATTGGTCTGCCGCTGCTTCTTATTGAGTTGAGCCTGGGTTTTTGTGTATTTTTTTCTGGATAATAGTGGCCAATAGACCAGATTTGTTTTTTTAGCCAAAGCCATAGCCAAAATTTGTGTTTGGTCAAATCCCCGCTGCCGTGCTTTGCGTGGGTGTAAGGGGATATTGGTAATGATAGTGTTGCTTGGCAGATTTATTTTTTGCAAGCGGGCAAACAAAGCCATGGCTAAAATGGATGCCAAACTCTCCAGATATTTATATTTAAAATGCTTGATCAGTTTTTGTACCAATCTTTGGTGGTAATCAAGACAGACATAGCAAGCAGTAAAATGAAAATTTTCTTCTGGCCAGGGTTTGGGCCCTATATTGACGGCCAATAATTGATTGACGCAATTTTGGCAACAGAGAGATCCTTCTCGACCACAACCCAGACAAAATCTGGGCCAGACATAATCCAGGAGTGCAAAAAATATTTTTTTGACTTCCAGAAAAAAGTTATTTAAAAAATAATTAGACATAGCGCTTTTCTTGGATTTTCTTGTTTAAAATTATTGGATGATGATTTTGTTTTGATGACTTAGAGTAATTTTTATTTTGTCGGTTTTTTTATTTAATAGATGAGCGGCTATTGGATTGGCTAGTTTTTCATCAATCAGGCGTTTGAGGCCGCGGGCGCCTTCTTTGAGCTGGCTGTGGTGTTTTATCAGCCAATTGATGACGCGGCTGTCTACTGCCAGCTCGACATTTTGTTCGGCCAAAGTTGCGGTCAAGCGGGCAATATCCTGCCGGATTATTTTTTTGCCAGCCGTTTGATCGATCGGCTCGAAGACAATGATATTGTTGAGACGATTAATAAACTCAGGCGGTATATAGTTTGGCAGGGAAGAAATGATTTGCTTGCTGACTGATTCAAATTTATTTTTATTGCCACTATCATCATCGGTGGCGAATCCCAAAGTGGCCTGTTGGTTGAATTCTGATAAGCCGATATTTGAAGTCATGATAATGACGCAGTTGCGGAAATTGACTGTTCGGCCAGTAGCATCAGTCAGCTCACCTTCCTCAAGGATGGGTAAGAGTAGGTTAAACACGTCAGGGTGGGCTTTTTCTATTTCGTCAAATAAAATCAGGATATAGGGCTTATTTTTTACTATATCAGTCAGCTTATTGCCTTCTTTGTAGCCGACATAGCCGGCCGGGGCGCCAATTAGCTTGGAAATATTAAAACCTTCACTAAATTCTGACATATCCAAGCGCAGAAGGTTATGAGTGCCGCCAAAGATATATTGAGCCAGCTGTTTGGCGGTTTCTGTCTTGCCTACGCCGCTCGGCCCTAGGAAAATAAAAGAAGCCAGAGGTTTATTTTTATCAGCCAGACCTGCTTTGGCCTGCCTAATAGTGTTGGCAATGGTAGCCAGAGCCTTGTTTTGGCCGAAAATGTGCTGGCCCAAATATTTTTCTAGATTAAGCAGACGCTTGTTGTCATCAGTAGTTAATGCCAAAATTGGCACTCCAGTCATGCCGGAAATAATTTCTTGTATATGGCCAGCGTCAATGCGCCCATATTTAGCTTTTTGCTGTTTATCTTCTTGGGCCTGCAGGCGCAGGAGCTCCTCAATATATTTTTCTTCCTGGTCGCGGTACTGCAAAGCCGCCAGATAATCTTCGGCTAAAATTGCCTGTTTTTTATTTTGCTGGCTATTATTTACATTTTCTTGGGCTTGTTTGATTTTTTTAGCTAGACTTTTTTTGGTATTTTGGACACGCAATTTAGCGGCTGCTTCATCGATCAAGTCAATGGCCTTGTCGGGCAGCTTTTTATCCGGTAAAAAGCGTTTGCTCAAAGTGACGGCCGCCTGAATAGCTTCGTCAGAGATAATGACATGGTGGAATTTTTCATAGTTTGATTTTATTCCTTGCAATATTTCCAGAGTTTCCGCTTCACTGGATTCGTTGATGATGATGGCTTGAAAGCGGCGTTCTAGCGCCCGGTCACTTTCAATATGTTTTTTGTATTCTTCAAAAGTAGTGGCGCCGATACAGTGCAGCTGGCCGCGAGCCAGGGCCGGCTTTAGGATATTGGCCGCATCCAAAGATCCGGCAGTCGCTCCCGCACCCATGATGGTATGTAATTCGTCAATAAATAGTATGATGTTGGGATCATTTTTTATTTCATTGATGACTTGTTTGAGGCGATTTTCAAATTCGCCTCTGTACATGGTGCCGGCTATTAGCCCCGAGATATCCAGATTTAATATTGTTTTATTTAATAGGACATCGGGCACTTGACCTTCGGTGATGCGCTTGGCTAGGCCCTCGATAATGGCTGTTTTGCCGACGCCAGCATCACCCAAAAGCACTGGGTTGTTTTTGGTGCGACGAGATAGTATTTCTATCAGGCGGTCAATTTCTTTTTGCCGGCCGATGACTGGGTCGATATCTTTTTGCACCTCCTGGCTAGTCAGATTGATGGTGAAGTTGTGCAAAGCGCTACCTTCGTCTAAGTTATCTTCAATCAATTTTTCTAGTTCTTGGGCAGCTTCTTCGCTGGTCAGATCGCTGAATTTAGAGGTGCTTTTTAAAATCAGATTCAGATGCTGGCGCAGGTTAGACAGATTGATGTTGGCTTGGCGGAAAAGATCATAAGTATTTTCATCTTGGCTGTTGGCCAGCCCCCAGAGCAGGTGCTCGGTGCCGATATATTGGTGCTGAAATTTATAGGCAGCTACCACTGCTTTTTCAATGATAGTCTGAGTTGAGGCTGATGGTTGCGGCAAACTGGCCGGGTCTGCATTGTTTTTTATTGTGTTGTTATCCGTTGGCTTTAAAAAATCTTGATTGACATGTTGCCTGGTCAGAATATCAGAACCTAGGGCACCTTTGGTGCTGAGCAGTGATGACAAAAGGTCAGCCGGTTCGATTTGGTCGTTATTTTTGGTAAAAGCTAAATTTTGTGCATTAATCAGCACTTTTTTGAAGTGATAAGTGAATTTATTCAATATGTCAGAAGTTTGGTCTTGGGCCATAAAAATTTATATTTTTCTTAAAGCGGCAATCCGTTCCTCAATCGGCGGATGAGTAGAAAACAAATTGGCTACATTTTTTCCAGAAAAAGGATTGGCGATATATAGGTGAGCAGTGGCTTTATTGGCGTGCTTTAGAGCCTGACTTTGGGCAGAGATTTTTTCTAGAGCTCTGGCTAAGCCCTCTGGATAGCGGGTCAAAAGGGCGCCGCTGGCATCAGCCAAAAATTCACGCCGACGGGAAATTGATAGCTGGATTAGTTTGGCAAATAAGGGAGATAAAATACTTAAGATAATGCCGATTAGCATAATGATGCCATTGCTGCCTCGGTCATTATTATCTCGGCCGCGCCACATAAAACTGCGCAGCAGCCAATCCGCTAAAAGGGTGATGATACCTACACAGACAATGACAATCATCATCAGGCGGATATCATAATTTTTGACATGAGATAATTCGTGGGCAATGACTCCTTCCAGCTCTTCATTTTCTAAGCCTTTGATAATCCCGGTAGTTAAGGCAATAGAGGAGTGCTGGGGGTCGCGTCCGGTAGCAAAAGCATTCATGGCCGGATCGTTGATGATATATATTTGCGGCATTGGTAGACCGGCAGTGATGCATAGGTTTTCTACCAAGCGGTAAATATATGGGTTGTCAGCTTTGACCAGTGGTTTGGCTCCGGCAGTAGCTAAGGCGATTTTGTCGCCAGCCAGCCAGCTGATGAGATTTAGTATTGTGGCCAATAAAACAGCGATGATTACTGGTCCATATTGGTCGCCTGAGTATTTGCCCCAGACCCAGCCTAGAGCAACGATTACTACAGCAAAAATAAGCATCAAAGCCCAGCTTTTTCTTTTGTTATCGTCTATTTGTGAGTACATAAATTTTATAGCTTTTATTATAAAAAGATAACAAAATTAGCACTCGTTGTCAATGTTTGCTAATGATTGTTTGTAATAAAAACAACCCGTCAAGTTGGATCAGTTTGACGGGTTGTTGATTGAGAAATTTAGAACTTTACTTGAACATTTTCTTTTTCGGCCGGATTGTCTATGCCAAAAAAGTCATAATTTTTGAAGCCCAGCATATTAGCAAAGATATTGGTAGGGAAGACCTGAATTTTAGTATTGAAATCTCTTACTTGTCCGTTATAGAAGCGTCGGGCAGCTTGGATTTTATTTTCAGTGTCTGAAATCTCATCTTGTAGTTGAAGAAAATTTTGCGAAGCTTTTAGTTCCGGATAGCCTTCGGCCACAGCGAACAAGCTTTTTAAAGTGTTGGACAGAGCATCTTCAGCTTTGGCCTTATCAGCTGTACTGGTAGCTTGCATAGCTTTTGATCTGGCTTCAGTAACCTTGGTGAAAACTCCAGCTTCATGCTTCATATATCCTTTGACAGTTTCAATCAAATTCGGGATCAAATCATAGCGTCTTTTTAGCTGTACATCAATATCTGACCAGGCTTCTTGAACGCGATTTTTGAGTCTGATCAGGCCATTGTATACGCCGACCAGCCACAAAGCAATCAATACAACTATGATCAGGATTATTAATAAGGTTTTTGACATAGTTTTGCTAGTTAATTTTATTAAATAATAGACTTTTATTGTACTAGAGATTGGTTTTTTTAGCAAATTGACCCTGACTGTATAAAATTTATTTTTTTATCCACAAGTCTAGTATTGATATGGCAAAATATGTTATAATTTGGTCATGGAGTTCCCAAAATAGTGGAGCCACTCTTTGATATAATATAGGAATTATTTATTTAAAAAATATGAAAAAAACTAAAATTTGGCCATTGTCCGTTTTAGTCATTATAGTTTCTGTTTTGAGCATTGTGGTGATAGAAAACGGGGCAAAGGCTCTCTGGGTGCAGCCGACTACTTTACCAGGGACCACTAGCCTCACTAATAATATAGTTTTTACACCGCTGTCTCAAAATTTGGACCTTGGTTCAAGCCAGATTATTAAGGGTGGTACGGATTTTTATATTAATCCCGACGGTCTGACCGGCATGAAGATAAGTGGCAGCGGCCTGGGAGCGGATATTAGTAGCCCAGTAGTTGGGGCCAGCATTAGCGGCACTAATGTCGGCGCAAGCTTGACCGGTACAACCGCCGCCTTGTTTCATGGCCAGATTTGCTTTAATGACCCTAGTGTCCCCAGCAATTGTATTAGTTCCTGGCCATCAGCCGGGACTTCTTACTGGACATTGGCTGGTAATGATATTAGCAATAACAATTCAGGCAATGTTAATATTGGCTCGTTGTGTTTAAGTGGCGTATGTCGGACAGATTGGCCAGCAGCTGGAGCTACTTATTGGACCCTGAATGGTAATAATATCAGCAATAACAATTCAGGCAATGTAGGTATTGGCACCAGCAACCCAAACCGTAAACTGCATGTAGCTGATTCCGCTAATAATGCCGAGATAGACTTGCAGACTGGTAGCAATAATTATTGGGCCATTTATCATGACAGTGCTACAGAGGATTTGCGTTTTTGGAACAGTGATTCTACTAGTGGTGATCAAAACGTTTTATATCTCACACACAGTGGCAATGTTGGTATTGGCGGTGCTCCACAGACCGCTCGTTTGAATGTGTTGACTAATACTGACTATATTTTTGCTATCAATGGTGAATCAACTGCTGCCTTGGGTCTTGGTGTGAATGGCAAAGGTTGGATTGGTTTAGCTGCTCAAGGCGTGGGCTCAAATAGTGTTGCTATGGTTGCCGTGGCTGCTGCTGGCGCTGGCATTACTGGCGCTAGAGCTGCTAGTTTTTCCGGCGATATTTATGCAGATAGCAATATGGCTATTAGCACTACTCCTTCTTCTAGCTATAAATTACGTGCCGTTGCCAGCGGTACTTCTGGTAGTGCGACAGCTATTCGTGGCGATAGTGTTACGGGCTACGGTGTTTATGGGTACGCATCGGATCCTACTTCTGGTACGGGTGTTTATGGCCGAGGCATGACAGGTGTTAAAGGCGTGGCTTTGACTGGCGGCATGGCCGGGTCTTTTGATGGCTCGGTGGAGATTAATAATGCTGGCGTTTTAAATGTTTCTGGCTTGGTTACCAGTGCTGGTGGTTTTCGCAGCGTTGGTGTTAATGGATATTTTTACTTAACTAGTGTCAGCGCGCCTACTATCACTTGTGTAGATAATACTAATCGTGGGGCAATATACTTTGATCAAACTAATCGTTTGTATGTTTGTACCGGAGCGGGTGGCTGGAGATATACTACCCTTAACTAGTCGATTATATTATTTAAGTTTTAATGCATCTCAATTCCCATTTCCATTTTTATAGCCGGATAGCAGCTAGTGTTTTAATTGGCCTATTTGGCTTTTTTTTGCTGCATATTTCCGTCGATACCACTGCCCAGCAGGTGACAGTTTTTCACGAAATTCCAATTAGTGGTTGGGCTTGGTCAGATAAGGCCGGCTGGATTAGTTTGAATTGCATGAATGATTATGATGGCGATGGCGATTTGGAAGATGGTTGTGTGGCTGGCCCCTGGGGTCTGCACGTGAAAAATGTCGATAATCAATCTTACATTCAAGGTTGCGCTTATGGTGTGACCGGCACTAATCAAAATGATACCTTGGGTTGGATATGTTTTTCTGATCCGGGCGGCGCTATCGCTACCCAAGCTCCTGCCAGTGGTGTGTCTTTTAGTGGTGGGAATGAGGATTATACTTATTATACTTGTGATGTCTTGGGAGGTGTTTGCCAGGCTAATCTATTGAACCCTGCCGATCAAGGTACAGATATTGGCCGGTCTTGTATGGATTTTTCTATTTGTAGTCAGGATTGCACCTATATTGATCCTAGCGACACAGTAAAACATTGCCAAGGCACAAGTAGAGTTTGTGTTGATGATAAGGATTGTGAATATGGCTGTGGTGGCGGCCCCAATAATCAATATTTGATGCGCGGTGTTTGTTATAATTATAGAGACGAGTCAGCCTACCCAGATAAGGAAATACTAAAGACCACTTATGATCCATTTGGTAATAATCCGCCTGTCGGTTGGCGCTATTGCTATGTAGGCCGTGATTGCTCCGGTTATCTTTCCGGGGGGATGGGGGAAGAGTGTATTTATCCTCAGGTTTTTGATCAGAGCCTTAATCAAGGCAGGGGGCGCTGTTTCAATGGTGTCTCTTACAGTGCGCAATTTTGTACCTATGATGATGATTGTATAAGTGGTTATTTTTGTTCAGTCACCTTTAATGATAATTTTATTGAATCGCCAGTAGTAGATTGCACCAACACCACGCCGCCGTATAGTTGTAGCGATGGTTATCAATGTACAGAACATCAGCAAACCTTTGCTTCATATTCTAATGCCTTAAGCACAAATCCCGAGGATGCCAATGGCTATGCCAGTGTTTTGAAGCTGGAAAATCCAGCAGCGCCTCTTATTAATAATAAATTAGGGTTTCCATTATTTCTTGAGCTTGATCCAACCGAGCGTTCCAATATTCACAGCATGCAATATGATCCGGATAATCCAAATATAGATAGTAATAATCCTATTAACGGTTGCTTTAATTGTTATAAGCAGAAGACATTTGTTTGTAGCGGAAGCGGTGCGGCTTGTTCATGTAGCGATCCGCAGGCCAATAGCTGTAATAGCGCTGATTGCGTTGGCGGTGTTGATGATCGGTGTGTTTTAGTAGAAACTAAAAATTTTTGTGATAATTGTCTGGAGTATTTTTATTATACAGAGAACGATTTTCCTAAGGTGTGTGATAATAGCCCAGGCACAATTTGCACCAGTGATGCGTCTTGTCCATCCGGTGGCACCTGTCGGCAAACTACCTCAGGCAACAAATGTGTTGCTTTGCCCGATGAAACCCCAGCTTTGGGCTGTACTTTGGGGGTAAACTGCCCAGCTATAGATACTGAAGGCATACGGAACAGCTGTGAGAGCAGAAGCATAGGTAATATCAAGAAAGTCCTGATGGGCTACAACTGTTTTGACTGTACGGTTGAGAATTTTGGTAATTCTTGCGAGCTAAATTCTTATAATAAAAATATTAATCGTTGTAAATCATGCTTATCTGTGCTTAGGGTGCCGGGTCTGACTTTGGATAACGAAAAAGACACCATAGTCGCTTCAGCTGATCCATTTGACGCTAATCAATACGGACGCTTATGCGGCTGGAGCTTTAATGGCGTGGATAAACCGGCCTCTGCATATAATAGTTTATTGGGTTGGATTCAGTTTTCACCGCGGATTACTACTAGCACTAATCCCTATTTCTCCGTGGACAGGGGCAGTATTTACAGCAAAAACAGAATTGTTTCTCCATATTATCCGCCATTCGGCAAATATAATGCCTCTTACATTATAGAGTCAGGCGGCAACATTGTTAATTTTATAAGCTCCAGTACAGCAACCGGCCTATTTACCGGCGAGCTTAGCAATCGTCCGTATATAGATTTTTTGCAGCCAGTCGGTACTGATAATAAGTTTGCCAATGCTTTGGGCAAGCTGGATTATAAGGGTCTTATCACCCCAGCTAAGACAGATGGCGTTACTGGTAAAAAATACAATAAATATGGTTCAGAAATACTTGAGTTTATTGACAGTGATGGGATTATATCTACCAATGATAGCTCTGGCTTTGGTGATCAATTTACCGCACCATTAAATGGCAAGGTTTTATATGTAGCCAAAAATGCCAGTGGCAATGCATCTTTGTATGTCCAAAATGTTTTGACGATTTTGGCCGGCAGCGGCAATACATCTGGCGCCGGTATTATTGTGGTGGATGGCAACCTGCATATTGATAGAAATATTGATTATGGCAGCAGCGCTAATTTGACAAACTTAAAACAGATACCATCATTAGTTTGGGTGGTGCGTGGTGATATCAAGGTAGATCCTTCGGTGACTAAAATAGCTGGTACATTTATTGCTTTGGGCAAGCCGACCATAGCCAATTGTTCTGCCGGGGTAGAGGGTTGCGGCCGATTTGTTTCCGGTTTTTATTATGTCGGCTCGCCAAGCCTGAGCAATCAATTGGTGGTTGTCGGCAATGTTTTGGCTAAAAAATTTATTTTAAATAGGACATATATTGACCCCCTTACCGGTGCACCGGCCGAGCAGTTTATAAATGATGGCCGCTTGCAAACCAATCCGCCTCCTGGCATGACCGACCTTAGCAAAGTTATACCCAGGTTTACCCATTGATATTATTTGGCTCAAAGGGTGAAAATATGTTATAATTTAAGCTACAGTACATGTTCGCTTATCCTGATATGCTAGGAAAAATTTTAGGATATAAAAAATAAATTTTAGCTTATTTATATAGTAAAGAAAGTATGAAATTATTTGCTAGTAGCGCCAGTTATCTAGGCATTGATATCGGCACTTCCAGTATTAAAATGGTAGAGCTGGAAAATTTGAAGGGTCAGGCGAAGCTCAAAACCTATGGTTATGCTGATGTGGCTACCAACATAATGCGGGGCACAGTAGAAAAAAATAACCAAGCCATCGCTGATTATATTAACTTGATTGCTCATAAATCTAGAATAGAAACCAAACAGGTGATAGCCGCTTTGCCCACTTTTTCTGTTTTTAACTTTATTATCTCTTTACCACCTATGCCCAAAAAAGATCTAGCGGCAGCTATTAAATGGGAGGCGAAGAAATTTATTCCAGTGCCCATTGAGGAGATGATTTTGGATTGGAAAATTTTGAATAAGAAGAAGATTAAGCCCAGCTCCGGAGCCATATCAGGCTTATTTAATAAAAAAATAGGTGGCAATCAAGCATCAGAAGAAATGCCGAATAGTGATGAACCAAGCGCCAAGGGCAATGTTTTAAATGATATGGTGAGCAATGTGGCCGGCACCAAAAATGACGATAAAAATTATCGGATATTATTGACGGCTGCTCCAAAGAATTTAGTAGCCCGCTACATTGATATTTTTAAGAAAGCCAAACTTAATCTTTTGAGCCTAGAAACAGAAGCTTTTGCCTTGTCGCGTTCTTTGATAGGCAATGATACTTCTACTATTATGGTGGTTGATATCGGCTCCAGTAACTCAGATATATGTATTATTGAAGATGGCGTACCAGTTTTAAACCGGGGCATAGATACTGGTGGCGAGTCTATTACTAAAGCTATTATGAATAGCTTGAATATTAATCAGGACAGGGCTGAGCAGTTTAAACGAGATTTTGGTCTAGCGGCAACCGGTAGCAATCAAAACATTCCCGATGTTATTCAGAAATCATTGAATTCTATTATCAATGAGATTAAATATATTTTTGAAATCTACCAACGACAGGGAGCGACCACTATTGATAAGATTATTTTGACTGGCGGCAGCGCTTGGTTGCCAAATTTACCCCAATATTTGTCAGATTTGTTGAAGTTGCCGGTGGTGATCGGCGATCCTTGGGATAGGATTATATATCCTTTGGATCTCAAACCAGTTTTGCAAGAAATTGGCCCGCGCATGGCGGTGAGCATAGGTTTAGCTATGCGTGATATTTAATAATGGCAGATAAACATGGCTGATGACAAAAAGATCAATTTGATGCCAGAAAATTTGCGCGGCAAAGAAGAATCCTTTAAGCCGAAGTCCGGTTTGCATTTGTCGCCAGACTTGTCATTGCCTGGTAAAACCTTTTCTCAACCCAAAGGCAGACCCAGCGGCAGCGATGTTTCTTTTTGGTCAAAATTGATCGGGGTTTTTGGGGCAAAATCAAAAAAAGTCAGTATTGATCAGTCGCCAAAAGTGAAGCAAGAAATGACCGGTCCAGCTCACGACTTTGAAATACCAAAATTTGATTCACCGATAATGACAGCCAAGACTGCAGATTTTAAGATGCCAAAAAACGGACCAGAAGTGCGTCCGGGCATTACTAATAAGGCTAAGGTTGAAGAGAGCGGCAGTAAACCATCTTTTTGGCAAATATTAGCCAAATTTTTTCAAGGCAAGCCAAAAATACCCAAAGTTCCTCAACCCAAAAAGACCAACGGATCCATACTAGCTAATAGCGCAAAAAAGAATGGTTTTAAGCCAGAAATAGAAATGCGCATGCCCAAATCCGAGCCAGCACCAAAGGTGTTGCAGGAGTTGAATCGTCCAGCGGTGACAGAAAATAAAGTAGAAGATATTTTAGAAGTAAAAACTACTGCCGAAAAAGTCATTGCCCCCATACCGGAGCCAGAAATAAAGTTTGTACCAGAAAAAAAACCCGAGCCCTTAGTGGAGCCTATACCAGTGGCGCCGGTGATAGAAAAGAAAGAAAATAATTTTATCATCCCAGAAATATCGGCTACCAAAGCCGCTAAACCAGAGGCACCAAGCGTTGAATTGTCGTCAGCTAAATTTCACCAACCAAGTGTTCGAGACAAGGGGCGTTTATTGGGGAATGGCAACGGCATTGATTTGGTGCCGACAGCCGCTCGGGTGCGCAGCTGGTTGCAGATCAGTGGCTTATTATTTTTATCCATCTTAGCTTCAGTGATAGTTTTGGCTTTGTTTTATGGCGCCTTATATCTCCAAGAAAAAGATATAGCCCGCAAACAAAAAGTAGAACAAGAGAAAATTACCGAAATAGAAAAGAACATCTTGAATTTTACTGAATTAAATAAAAATATCAGTGATTTGGGAGCAAAGATTAAATTGGTTCAAGAAACCCTGAACAAGCATATTTATTGGACAAACTTTTTCGCCTTGTTGGAAAAATATACCCTGCCGGACGTATTTTATAGCGGCCTGGCGGCCGGCAATAATGGCGCTTTGACCCTGTCAGCCACAGCCAGCAGCTATGATTCAGTAGCTAAGCAACTGAAGATTTTAGAAGATTCATCTGCTCAAGAATTTGTCACCTCTGTCAGAATCAATTCTGCCAAACAAGGTGAAAATGGCAATGTCAGCTTCACTATCAATTTAGTCTTAAACCCGAAATTATTTTATTATTCGCCAACCGATAACAATGGCCAGTAAAAAAAATATCCAATTTGAACAACCCTCCGAGATTTTGATTTTATTTAATCGCTATCTGATTATTATCATTGCGGTGATTGTTTTTGCTGTTTTGATGTCGGGGTATTTCTTTTTACTGAAACCAAAAATTAATACCAATAATGATTTACAATTAGAATTGAGTCGTATTCAGAATAATCAGCAGACTAGTCAGCATCTGTTGGATAGCCTTGAAAAACTAAAAGAACAATACGAGAGTATTGAAGTTTCCCGGCAAAATGATCTTGATCGAATTCGCCAGATGATACCCGATAATCCTCAAATAGCCGAGTTGTTTGTGGTTACCAATAGATTGGCAGTCAGCAAAGGCTTTAAACTAAACGGTATAAACATAGTTGATAATCAGGCAGAAAATACAGAGACGAAGACAGTCGAGCGAAATGCCAATGCTCTGGATAATGGTGCTCCGGCCACTGAAGTAAAAAAAGAAACAACTACCATTGAGAAGCCAAAAAATAGCCTAAATAGCATGCTGCTGCAGTTTAGCATTACCAAAATGTCCACCCAAGAATTAGCCGTAGCTAATCCAGATTTGGCCGGCCAATCAATTTTGGACAACAAGACAAACTATCAATTATTCAAAGAATATTTGGTTGCCCTGGAGGAAAATCTTCGTTTATTTGATATCCAGACAGTCGCTTTTAGCAGCATAGGCGAGATCAGTCCGGAGCAAAACCCAAATGAAATACCGCGGCCAAGTTTTACGTTCACAGTAATGACATATTATCGTTAAATATTTATGGAAGATAAAAAGAGACTTACTACTTTATTGATTGTTCTAGCTATAGCTTTGATAGCCGGTGGTTTGTATTTGTTTTTCGTAAATCGCGGCCTTGATTTCAGTTTTCTTCCGTGGTTTAAAAAGGATGAGACCACAACGGTTAGCCAGATACAGCAGATCGAGGCAGCTAAAAGATTGACAGAGCAAAATTTGCAAGATTTTGTCAGGGGTAATCGTTTGGACGACTTGGCAAGCGATGAGCAGTATCAGGATTTGCAAGGTTTGGATGTGAATATCAGCCTTGATAATCCGGGGAATACCCATCCTTTCACTACGCCGAGCACTGATGCTCCGGCTGCCAACCCCGGCACCTAAAAGCTTAATAACAGGCCGGGCGAAATTTTCACCAGAGATTTTATGACCCAAATAGAGACAAAAAAATTGCTTGACTGGCTCAAGCAGAACAATTTTATAAGCGCCGAACAGTATCAAGAGCTAGCGAATCAAACATTCGCTTCTTTTGCTGATATAGAGAAAGCAGTGCGTCGTCTGGTTTTGCTGTCAGATGAAGATTGGACGCAGGCCAAAGCAGTTTTTTATGGCATGGAATACGTCAGCTTAATAGGCCAGGCGATTGATAGTCGGATATTAAATATTTTGCCAGTCGATTTAGCAGAGAATTATCAATTAGTAGTATTCGCTCAGCAAGGAGATAATATTTCAGCCGGTCTAGTAGATCCAAACAATCTCAAGGCCATGGAGGCTTTGAATTTTTTGGCGCGCAAAAAAAATTATCAAGTCAAATATTACATTATATCTGTTGATAGCTATCGGGCAGCTTTAAAACAATACGAAACTTTGGGTGAAGAAGTAGGGCAGGCCTTGGATACGGCAGAGGCCATCTTTGCGCCCCATGAGGAGGAACTGGCTGGCGGCGGGGAAGTCGGCGAAGTAGTAAAAAGCGCGCCAGTTTCCAAGATCGTGTCGGTGATTCTTCGTCATGCCATAGAAGGCCGAGCCTCTGATATTCATATCGAGCCAGTAGGTAAACAAAGCAAGGTTCGCTATCGTATTGACGGCATTTTACATACTACGATAGTTTTGCCGATCTATGTGCATGCTGCTTTAGTTTCTAGGGTAAAAGTCATGGCCAACCTAAAAATTGATGAGACGCGGGTGCCTCAAGATGGCCGTATACGCTTGAATATTCATAATAAAGATATTGATTTTCGTATTTCCACTTTGCCACTCATGGGTCAGGAAAAAGTCGTGATGCGTATTTTAGAAACACCAGATAAAGCACCTACTTTCAAAGATCTGGGTTTCTATGGCTTGCAGGCCAAAGTAATAGAAGAAAATATTGAGAAGCCCCATGGGTTATTTTTGCTGACCGGCCCGACTGGTAGCGGTAAATCAACCACTCTGTATGCCGCTCTAAGTTATCTCAATAAAGAAGAAGTAAATATTGCTACCTTAGAAGATCCGGTAGAATATTATATACCTGGGGTGAATCAATCACAGATCAGGCCAGAGGTCAATTTTACCTTTGCTACCGGCCTAAGATCATTATTACGCCAAGATCCGGATATTATTATGGTCGGTGAGGTTCGTGATAATGATACAGCGGAACTTGCTATTCATGCCGGCCTGACAGGCCATTCTGTATTGACCACTTTACACACAAATGATGCTGTCGGCGCTGTGCCGCGCTTATTTGATATGCACGTTGAGCCATTCTTACTAGCCAATACCTTGAATGCCGTCGTTGCCCAGCGTTTGGTGCGACGTATTTGCCCAAAATGCAAAACTGAAGAGAAATTACCACCCGCCCTGGACAGCGAGGTGAGGAATATGATTGCTAAATTACCCGACGAAGCTATATATGGCGGTCTAGACCGCAATAATATTAAGTTTTATAAAGGCCAGGGATGCATTAATTGCTCGCAAACTGGCTATAAGGGCCGCTTATCCATTGTCGAGGCTATAAACGTCACCCGTGAGCTTCAGGAGATTATTGCTAAGGGTTTTCCGCGCACAGCCGCTGAAGAAGAGCTAAAAAAGCAGCATTTTATCACCATGGAGGAAGATGGCGTTATTAAGGCGGCTTTAGGCATGACTACCATAGAAGAGGTCCTACGCGTCAGTAAAATGTAATTAAATTTATTTATATGGGATCAAAGAAAATTTTAGTTGTCGAAGATGATAGTTTTCTATTGTCGATGTATAGCACCAAATTAAATCTGGAGAATTTTAAGGTTTCTACGGCTACGACCGGTCTTCAGGCTCTAAAAGTAGTAGCCAAAGACCAGCCGGACTTGATTTTATTGGATCTTAATCTGCCAGAAATGAGCGGTTTTGATGTTTTGGACAACCTTAAAAAAGATGTCGGCACCAAAGATATACCAGTGATCGTTTTGACTAATTATTCCCAAAAGGAAAATATTGATAAGTGTTTTGCTTTGGGTGCGGTTGATTATTTAATCAAGGCTCATTTTGTGCCAGCTGAAGTGGTTGATAAGATCAAAAAGATTTTAAATAAATAGTTTTTTTAGATGTCTGATACTTTATTCATCAACAAAATTTTAAATATTGCTTTAGAGCGTCGAGCCACCGATGTGCATTTGGTGGCTGGGAATAATCCTGTTTTGCGCATTGATGGTCGTTTGATAACTTTGACAGAGGAGCAGGTTTTGACGCCGGATCTGATTAGTTCGCTGATCGGTTCTTTTTTGGATAAAGAATTGGTGGATCGACTCAATGTAGAGCGGGAGATAGTCACTATTTATGCTTGGGCCAATCGAGCGCGTTTTCGAGCTAAGATTTTTTATCAAAAGGGATATCTGGCCCTATCTTTGCGTTTAGTGCCGCCGGTCATTATGTCTCCCAAAGATTTGGGCATTCCACCAGCAGTTGCACAAGTTTTGTCCAAAAGCAATGGCTTAATAATTATTACTGGTCCTTATGGCAGTGGTCGCACAACTACAGCTGCTTCGTTGATTGAAACTTTAAATCATAATCGGGGACTGCACATCCAGACTTTGGAGCAGCCGATAGAATATTTGTTTACCAACAATCAGTCAATTATCGAGCAGCGCGAAATTGGCCGCGATGTGACTAGCTTTTCCCACGGTCTACAGACGGCCGCTGATGAAGACGTGGATGTTATTTTGGTTTCATCTTTACATGAAGACGGTTTAGAAGAAATTATTTTAGAGCTAGCAGAAAGTGGTAAGCTGGTGATAGTGATTATGGATGCCGATTCGGTTATTTCAGCTTTGGACAGGTTTATCAGCAATTTAGCTCCAGAAAGAAGGGCTTGGGGTCAGGCATTGTTAGCTGAAGTGCTACTAATAGCTATGGCCCAGCGCCTGGTCCCTAGAGTTAGCGGCGGCCTGAGTTTGGCTGTTGAGGTTTTGACTATGACGCCAGCCGTCAAATCCAGTATAAAAGACAGCCATTTATATCAGCTGAATAGTATTATGCAGACTTCGCGTGATGAGGGCATGATTCATATGGATAAATCTTTATGGGATTTGGTGCATGCGGGAGAAATTAATTCAGACGAGGCTATGAAGCTAGCTGATAATCCGCAAGCCTTTAAACAAAGCATCAAATAATTTATGGCATTGTATAAATACAGGGCAAGGGATATTGATGGGCGGCCTAGCCGCGGTATTGTTGAGTCAGGCACAGAAAACGAAGCAGCTGAACTATTGATTGAGCGTGGCCTGATTATTTTATCTTTGCAAGAAACCAAGCAACACAAGCAATTTAAAATAAATATCAATATTGGTAGCGTGGGCCAGAAAGATTTGGTTGTTTTTTCTCGACAGCTGGCGGTGATGATTCAGGCCACTATTCCAGTGGTACAGGCTTTGCGTATTTTGGCTCAACAAACCACCAATGCTGTTTTTATTGATAAGATTGTAGAAATGGCCGATGATGTCGAGGGCGGCATGAAGTTGTCGGATGCCTTGGCTAAGCACAAGCGCATTTTTAGCAATTTTTATGTGGCTATGATCAGGTCAGGTGAAACCTCCGGTCGCCTAGAGGAGGTTTTGGAATATTTGGCTGGTCAGATGGAAAAAGATTATGATTTGACTTCTCATATCAAGGGCGCCATGATTTATCCAGTGGTTATTTTGGTGGGCATGTTGGGCGTGGGCATTTTTGTGATAGTCGGCATTTTGCCCAAGATGATGAGCATGCTCAAAGAAAGCGGCGCCGAATTACCATTGACTACCAGGATGCTGATTGGTATTTCTGATTTTATGGTCGGACAATGGATTTGGCTGCTGATCATTGTCGGCGCGCTATCGGCCTTGTTTATCTTTTGGAAAAAGAGTAAAAGTGGTAAGGTGATGTGGGATGCCCTCAAGATACGCTTGCCGATATTTGGGCCATTATTCAAAAAAATATATATTGTCCGTTTTACCAGAAGTTTATCAACTTTGATCCACGGAGGCGTGCCAATTGCCTTGGCCTTGCGCATTACGGCCGAGGTTGTGGATAACGAGGCTTATCAAAAATTAATTTTGGATACCGTAGCCGAAGTGGAGGGCGGCAGCTCAATTTCTACCTTGTTTGCCAAATCTAATTTGATGCCAAAAATGCTTGCCCAAATGATGGTGATCGGTGAGCGGACAGGCAAAATTGATACTATTTTGGATAGATTGAGTGATTTTTATGGCCGGGAAATAAGCCTGATGGTGGCCAATCTCACCACCCTGATGGAGCCGTTGATTTTGATCATTATGGGTGTTGGTGTTGGTGTCATGGTGGCGGCCGTGATGATGCCAATGTATCAATTGGCGCAAAGCATGTCCTAAAGTATTTGTCTGTTCCGGCAAAAAATGCTATAATTTAATCAGTTAATTTTTTTATCAAACCAAGGCATTCTTTTTATGCGATTAGAGCTTTGGGGTACTCAAGCTTTAATCATATCAAGGTAGCTTGGTATGAAAGGGGGTGAAACAATGAAAAAACTAAAAGGTTTTACATTGATTGAGTTATTGGTCGTCATTGCTATTATCGGTATTTTGGCTACAGTGGCCATTGTCAACCTAAACACTGCTCGAGAAAAAGCCAGGCAAGCCAATGTTTTATCGGCTTTGAGCTCATTGACTTCAGCTATTATTGTTTGTATGGATGATGGTGAGCATTTAACCTACACCGGTTCCAGCGTGTGTGATACGGCTACTGCCGGGCATGGAACGCCAGTTGAAGGTCAGCCAGTTTGCGCGACCGGCGGTTCCAGTGTTTGGCCAACGCTAGAGAGTAGTTGGGATTATAATGATACCTGTACGTCAACGGTTGATGGGACAGGCGCACCCACCTGGACAGTTTCCGCATCCGGTCCGACAGCTAGAAGTGTGACTTGTACGCAAACCGGTTGTGTCACTCAATAATTATTTTATCAATATTTCTTACCAAAAACTGCTCCCATTAAGGAGCGGTTTTTGAATAAAATTGATTATTTTGCTATAATTACCTTATGAAAAAATATATTCAGAATGGGTTTTCCTTGGTGGAGATTTTGGTGGTGATAGCCATCATTGGTATTTTGGCTAGCCGGCAGATAGTGAACCTAAATAGAGCCAGAGAAAAAGCCAGACTAGCTTCTTTGCAAGAGACATTGCAGCCACTGGTGCCTTTAGCTCAAATTTGTTTTGATAATGACGAAGAAATTATGGATGGCGCCACGCCAGCTCTTAGGTGTAATAATAGCCCTTGGACTCCGGAAGGCACTTTTTGTCAAAGTGATGTTTGGCCGCGCTTGAAAAATGGCGCCATACCTGGCACTTGCACTAGCGATCTCACCAATAAAACATTCTCTTTTTCAGCTAGCGTTGACGGCGTGACTTTTACTTGCAATCAAACTGGCTGCACCAAATCGCCATAAAAATAAAACTTATGTTTAATTATGATCTGAAGACCAAAATAATTAGCGGTTTTATTTTAGCCCTGTTAATCGCTGGCGCTAGCTGGCTGGTAAGCTACAATCGCAGCCGCAGCCAGGATCTGTTGACCGTTATCCAAGCAAAAAATCTGGCTATTGCCCTAGAGAAATATTATGACCAGCGTCAAAACTATCCAATTGCCTCTAGTATGCCAGTAGATGATATTATGCAAATCAGCGAGCAGGGCATAAATCAAGAGGGTAATAAGGTTTATTGGCAGACAACTGGTGTTTGGCCAAGGAGCGCTACTTATGTTGGCCAGAGTGATAATTATGCTATTTATTTTACTTTAGAAAATGCCTGGACAATTTGGGGTTTAAAGAGTCTAAAAGGCGGAGTTTGCGGCTTTACTAAAAATGTCGTCTGGCAGTGTCAGGCCCAATAATTTTTTATAAAGGGGCCATGACTTTGGGGCCCAATTATGTTATAATAAAGCCATGTTAGTCATAGCTTTAGTTTTTATTTTTGGCCTGATAGTAGGGAGTTTTTTGAATGTGGTGATATTTAGGTTGCATCGTCAAGAATCTTTTGTCAGGGGTTATTCCAAATGTTTATTTTGTGGTCATCGGCTCTATGCTCAGGATTTGGTGCCATTATTTAGCTATATTTTTTTGCGAGGCCATTGTCGCTATTGCCGGCACAGATTTTCCGCTCAATACCCTCTGGTAGAGCTATCCACAGCCATATTATTTCCCCTGATTTTTATAAAATTTATACCCGGTGATTGGCATCTGATAGTTAGCCAGAATATTTTGGGTCTACTGTTTGCCTGGATTTTGACTGCCTTTTTGACTATTATTTTTGTTTATGATTTAAAGTATTATTTGATTTTGGATGCCGTAGTTTTGCCGGCCATTATTCTGGCCCTAGTTTTTAATTTATTACTAGGAGCCAATTTTATAAATTTGTTTTTAGCCGGTCTGTTTGGCGCCGGCATATTCTTTTTGCAGTTTGCCATCTCCAAAGGCACCTGGATAGGCGGCGGCGATATCCGTTTGGGGTTTTTGATGGGAGCGGTTTTGGGCTGGCCGGAAGTGGGCATTGCTCTTTTTTTGGCCTATATTTTGGGTGGAGCTTATAGCTTGGGCCTGCTTCTTACTGGGAAAAAGCACTTATCCGATAAGGTGGCATTTGGTACATTTTTGTCATTGGCCACTTTTATCACCATGCTTTATGGCCAGACTATCCTGACTTGGTACATATCTTTATTGGTCGGCTAATTCATTTAAATATATGCAAAAATTAAACAATAAGATCATAGCCAGCTATCAATCAGGCTTTACTTTACTCGAGATTTTGATAGTGATAGCGATTATTTCTATTCTGGCCGCCGCATATTTTAATAGTATCAAGCAGACTAATTTTCAAAAATTAAAAATGGCAGGCGAGAAAATGGCATCAGATATCAATTATGCCAGAAATCTGGCCATCTCTCGAGCCACCTATAATGGGTCATACTACCCCGGCTCTTATGGAGTTGCTTTTTATAATGGCGACGGTAGTACTACCTATAGCCGTTATATTATTTATGCGGGTAATAAAAGCAATGTAATAAAAACCGTAACTTTGTCCGATAAAACTTTTCGCTTAGTTGATCCAAACATGTCCCCATTTAATATAAACCAAATTACCTCGGTGTCGTTTGCCTTTATTAGTGAAAATAAGGTTTCGGCTAGTGATTTTAAACTGAACTCCAATGGCGAATATCAAATAGCCATTATGCAGTTGGTGCCAATTCAGCAAGGCGCATATACTTATAATACTTATAATAAATTTTTTGTCAGCTTAGGATCAGTTTCGGGTGATAATTATGCCTGGGGCGGAGGATCCCTGTCTTATGATTATATTAGCCCAGTATGTGGTAATGGTAAGCTGGAGACAGAGGCGGGCGAAGAGTGCGACTTGGGGTCGGGCAATAGTGACACTGGTTATTGTTTATTAAGTTGTAAAATTAATGAATGCGGCGATAATCATTTATATTTGGGGGTCGAGGAATGTGATAGTCCGGGCATCAGGACTTGTCCGGACCCCACTCAGCCAGTTTGGTGTTATCGATGTGGGACTGACGCAATCTGTGATCCTATTTATCAAAATCAAGGTAGTTGTGTCTGGGATGAACTAGGCGCATGCAGGCATTCAAGTTTTGGATGTTCTGCTATATGCCGCGTGCCTTTTTAGTGGTAGCAAATTAAAATTATGCGTTTAGATGAAGATATAGCTTTTAAATCAGATAGCGGTTTCACTTTGATTGAAGTGCTTTTGGCTTTGACTATTTTTGCCATTGGCATTTTGGCAGTAATTACCTTATCGGATGCCAATGTGCGTTTGGCCAAAGAAAGTGCTGATAGGGTTTTGGTAGCTAATTTGGCCAGAGAAGGCATTGAGTTGGTAAGAAATGTGCGTGATAGCAACTGGCTAAAAATAGAAGATAATCAGACAGATTGCGGGGGTAGTGATATATGCCCTTGGGATTATCGTCTGCACGCTGAAGACAATGGCGGTTTTTTTGCTATAGATTATACTTATGAAACTACGGGCCTATTGACCGGCTGTACCAGTTGGGATAATTGTCTTGATAGCAGCAGCGCTTTGGGCAGGATTTATTTAAATGAAACTACTGGCTATTATAGCCACCAACCAGGGGGTAAGGTCACTAATTTTTCTAGAATAATAAAAATAGAAAATCTTTGTTTAGCCAATGATGGCACCAGCATTACGGAGACACCCAGATCTACAGTCTGTACGCCCGGTATTGAAGAAAAAGTCGGCATAGTAGTAACAGCCAAAGTGCGTTATCGGATTCATGGTAAGACGATTGATTTTGATGCCGTAGAGCATTTATATAACTGGCGCTATTAGATCATATGATGTTTAAGTATAAAAACTTATTAACAGTAGGCAAAAGGGGGGCTGGTTTTTCTTTGGTAGAAATGTTGGTAGCCATTGCTGTTTTTATGATTTTGACAGTTATTTTGTCCGGTATTTACGTGGCTTTTAATCGTAATCAGAATCGAGCTAATGTTTCCCAAAAAATGGTCAATAATTTGCAGTATGTTTTTGAGATTGTGTCTAGGCAAATCCGGGATAATAGTATCGTTGATTTTTCCAGCACTTGCCCGATAGCAGGCTATACTGATAGTTGTATTTTGCTGCAAAGGGAAGATGGCAGCTTGTTTGCCTTTGCTCATAATGATCAGGCTTTAGAATATTTGTTGATTAATAAAGATGCCGGTGGCGCTTATGCGATCATCAATGAGCCAGGCAGTTCTATTAAGTTTTTATCCCCGGATGTTAATAATATAAAAGTTGATTTGGCGAGATTTTATATTCAGCCAAGTATAAATCCATATTTACAGGGTGGTTCAAATCAACAGCCGAAGGTGACAGTGGCCTTGCAGGTTGTTTATAGCGGTACGGGCAATGTGAGTTCTGTATATAATATACAAACTACTGTTTCTTCACGGATATATAAACGTTGATATGCCAAAGATTTTAAGTAAATTAAATCAAAAAGGAGCATCAGCCATTATCGCTTTGCTGCTTTTATCTTTGATGCTGGCGTCAGTCTTGGGTTTGACCAGTATTTTATTGGATGAAGTGAAAGTGTCTTTGAATGCAGAAAATGTAGTAGCCGCTTCTTATGTGGCTGAAAGCGGAGTAGAGCAGGCTTTGTATTATATAAAGTATTCCCGTCAGCAGAGCGATTTTAATTATTATACTGACTTGCAAGATGAGCAGAAGACTTTGAATAACAATGGAAAATTTCAGATCAAAACAGCTGCTCTGGATAATATCTCTTTTGATACCTATAATGTGGCTACCAA
Organism: Patescibacteria group bacterium; assembly: GCA_041650755.1. Taxonomy (GTDB): domain Bacteria; phylum Patescibacteriota; class Patescibacteriia; order UBA1558; family GWA2-36-10; genus JBAZKN01. The sequence goes on from JBAZKN010000002.1 coordinate 169,275, forward strand.
CAGTCCTGCCCACGTCGATATTGTTGATCCAGCCGGCAATATTAGTAATGTGGTCTGGCCCAATGAAGATCCTAGCCAGCCAGCCAACTATTCAATTAACTGGAGCATTGAAAACTGTTATCCTGACCATGCTTCCGATAGATTGGAAGTGACGGTCTATTCATTTGGTACTGGCTATCTTGATCCCAGCGGCAGTGTAGCCTCCCCGGACATTACCAAGAATGTTTATGTGTGTGCTTGCGGATATTCTGAATATTCAGATACGAGTTGTCTTGGCATCAGTGGGCCAGATTTATCCACTAGTCGCTACTATCGTTTTGTCTTTCGGCCGCTAGATGATACGGCCAAACGCATCACCTTTTATTTAAACGGTAAGGGGATATATTCTCAGGCACTGATAGAAGTGGATGGTGTATATCGCACATCTCAATATCGTTTGCGAGCTACATTACCAGCCCTGAGCCCAGCTTCAGACATTTTTAGTTATGTGATATTTTCCGAGGAAGAGCTGATCAAATGATTAATATTTTATGACCAAGGCGGAAGCAAGACAAAGGATTGATAAATTGGTTCAAGAGATAAGTCATCATCGCTATCTTAATCATGTTTTGGATCAACAGGAAATATCAGAAGCTGCCCTCGATTCCTTGAAAAAGGAATTATATGATTTGGAAAGAGAGTGGCCAGATTTAGTCAAACCTGATTCACCCTCTCTGAGAGTGGGCGGCCAGGTTTTGGATAGGTTTATTAAGGTCAGGCATTCAACCAAAATTTTATCATTGCAAGACGTGTTTTCCGACAATGATTTAGCTGATTGGCAGGAGCGTAATGAAAAGATATTAAAGGCTAAAATCAAAGGATATTATGCCGAATTGAAGCTAGACGGCCTGACAGTTGTCTTGACTTATAAAGACGGCATATTTTGGCGTGGAGCTACTAGGGGCGATGGTCAGTTTGGCGAAGATGTGACCAATAATTTGCGCACCATAGACAGCATACCTTTGGCTCTAAAACCCTTGGGCAAAGAAAAATTTCCGTCTGTTATTGAAGTGCGCGGTGAGGTGGTGATGAACAAAGATGTTTTTGCCCGCCTTAATAGAGGACAGGCCAAAAAAGGTGAAGCGCTGTTTGCTAATCCTCGCAATGTGGCTGCTGGCTCCATTCGCCAGCTTGATCCTAAAATAGCCGCTAGTCGTAAGCTGGATTGTATTATTTTTGAGCTGATTACTGATTTAGGACAAAAAACCCACCAAGAATCCCACAGCCTTTTGGCTAAGCTTGGTTTCAAGACCAGTCCATATAATGAGTATTGTCCAGATTTATCAGCAATTAGTAAATATTTGGCTAAGTGGCAGGAAAAAAGAAAAATTTTACCTTATCAGACAGATGGCAGCGTGATTGTGGTCAATGATATTTTGCAGGAGAAAAAGTTGGGGCATATCGGCAAAGCGGAACGCTGGATGGCTGCCTATAAGTTTCCAGCTGAACAGGTGACTACTAAAGTTTTGGATATAGCTGTGCAGGTTGGTCGCACTGGAGCTTTGACACCAGTAGCAATTTTGCAGCCAGTCGCAGTAGCTGGCACGACCGTATCGCGCGCCACTCTACATAATCAAGATGAGATTGACCGTCTTGATGTCAGGCTGGGGGACACGGTGATTGTCCAAAAAGCAGGCGATATTATTCCTGATATTATCCAGGTTTTGCCAAAATTACGCAGCGGCAAAGAAAAGAAATTTATTTTTCCTAAAAAATGTCCGGTTTGTTCTAGTCCTATTAGTCAAAAGCCAGGCGAGGTTGCCTATTATTGCACCAATAAACGGTGTTATGCTAAAAATGTTGAGGGCTTGATACATTTTGTTTCTAAAAAAGGGTTAAATATTGAAGGCTTGGGTGATCAAATCATCAAATTGTTAGTAGATAAGGGTTTGATTAGCACGCCGGCTGATATTTTTCGTCTCAAACCAGGAGACTTGATTGGCTTGGAGGGTTTCGCTGATAAAAAAATAAATAATTTAATCAGATCAATTCAGGCAGCCAAAAATGTTGACTTGGCCAAATTCATATTTGCTTTAGGCATCAGGCACGTGGGTGAAGAAACAGCCGTATTATTAGCCGACCATTTTGGTTCTTTAAAAAAAATCAGCCAAGCCGGGCAGTCGGAGCTGGAAAATATTGTTGAGATCGGGCCGCAGATTGCTCAATCAATAGTTACCTGGTTTACCGATCAGCACAACAAAAAATTATTGCAGGATTTTCTTGATCTGGGGTTGACAATCAAGGCTGCTAGTTTAAAAAATAAAAAATTAAGCGGCCAGACATTTTTGTTTACCGGAACCATAAAATTAGAAAGAGCTGAAGCTGAAAATATGGTGCGCCAGCAGGGTGGTAAAATTTTGTCTAATATTAGCAAAAATCTTGATTATTTGGTACTTGGGAAAAACCCCGGGTCAAAGCTTAGTAAGGCAAAAGATTTTGCTAATATAAAAATAGTCTCCGAAACAGAATTTTTAAAATTAATTAATTCACCACGTTAAATAAAAAATATGTCTTGGGTTTACACTAATATCTACATTTTTATTCTGGCAATTTTTTTGGCTATTTTAGAAATTCAGATTGAGGGGCCAAACGGCTGGGCAAAAAATTTACCCACTTGGCGTCCGCAGAGCAAGCATTGGTTCCTGCGCTTCTATAGAAAATTGATGAGTGACAGGGAAGCGACTGGCTATCATATGGTTATGTTCACTTTTGTGTTATTAATTTTTCATTTGCCTTATGTTTTTGGCCTGACTCCGACTTGGGAACATTGGGTGAAAACTTTATCTTTTTTTCTGATGTTCGTGGTTTTGTGGGATTTTCTTTGGTTTGTCTTGAACCCTCACTATCCTTTGAAGCGATTTAAGGCCGAGCATATTTGGTGGCACAAAAAATGGTGGGGTGGAGCACCAGCGGATTATTATGGCAGCATTATTTTGTCCAATTTGATTCTCTGGCCATATATTTGGCATGCAGATAATTTATCATTAATGGCTTGGTGGTGGCAGAACTTATTATTATTTATTGTCCAGACCATCATTGTTATTTTGTTTACTTTGTATATTTTAAAGATAGACAATTGGCATTTTAAAAAATAGTTTATTTGCGTCGATTTATTTTTTTAGCTAATATTAATTAGATTATGGTTTTGGACAAAAAAGATATACAAAATTTGGCTGATTTAGCCAAATTAAAACTTAGCGGTCGAGAGATCAGGGATTATGCCCGCCAGCTGGACAAAGTTTTGGCTTATTTTGGTAAAATCAAAAAATTAAAGTTAAATCAGGTCAAAGAAAGCCTGTCTGGCGCAGATGAGCGAGCGACAGTTTGGCGCCAGGATCAGCCAAAAATTTCCGATACTAGCCTTTTACAGCAAGCCAATATGTCAGCTGACGGCTATGTGGTGGCGCCCAATGTTTTTAAAAAATAATCATGGCATCGATTGATATAAAAAATTTAACCATTGATCAAATCCAGGCCGGTTTTAGGGCCAAAGATTTTTCTAGTGTGGAGCTGACCAAGGCCTATTTACAGGCCATCAAAACTGATAAGCTGAATGCATTCATTTCTGTTTCCGAAAATGCCCTAATAGAGGCCAAAGCAGCTGATAAGCTTTTGGCTAGTGGTCGAGGAACGGTGCTCACTGGTATTCCCTTGGCTGTCAAAGATATTATTCTGGTCAAAGGCTTATTGGCTACGGCAGCTTCCAAAATTTTGGCCAATTATCGCGCTGCCTATACTGCTACGGCTGTTGGCCGTCTGCAAGCGGCTGGCATGGTGGTTTTAGGCAAGACAAATTGCGATGAATTTGCCATGGGTGCCTCTAATGAAAATTCTTATTTTGGTCCAGTAAAAAATCCACATGATGCTAGGCGCGTGCCTGGTGGCTCGTCCGGCGGTTCGGCGGCAGCTGTGGCTGCTGGTCTTGCGCCGCTTGCTCTGGGGACAGACACGGGCGGCTCTATACGTCAGCCGGCGGCTTTTTGCGGTGTGGTTGGGGTCAAACCCAGCTATGGGCGGGTTTCGCGCTATGGTTCCATGGCCATGGCTTCATCACTTGACCAGATCGGGCCGATAGCCAATACGGTAAAAGATGCCGCCTATTTGTTGCGCACTATGGCCGGTCAAGATCCTTTGGATGCCACTACCTTAGACCAAGTCGTACCAGATTATATAGAAGCCCTATCCGGCCAAGCTAAGACATTGCGCTTGGGTTTGCCCAAAGAGTATTTTGGCAAAGGCTTGAGCGTCGAGATCAGGTCGGCTATCAATGATTTAGTAGAGAAATTAAGATCGCAGGGTTTTGATATCAAAAGAGTGAGCTTGCCTTATTCGGATTATGCTTTGGCCGCTTATTATCTTTTGATGCCGGCTGAAGTCAGCTCCAATTTGGCGCGTTTTGATGGTTTGCTCTACGGTTTGTCTGATAAGAAAAATTTAAGCCTAGATCAGTGGTACAAGCAGGTGCGAGAAGATGGCTTTGGCCCCGAAAGCAAGCGCCGCATAATTTTTGGCACCTATATTTTATCAGCCGGATATTATGATGCTTATTATAAACAGGCCCAAAAAGTCAGGACTTTAATCAGGCAGGATTTTGCAAAAGTTTTCAAAAACACGGATGTTTTATTGACGCCAGCCACACCAACTACCGCTTTTCGTTTGGGTGAAAAAAGCCAAGATCCTTTGAGTATGTATTTGTCAGACATTTATACAGTCGGCGCCAATATCGCCGGTATTTGCGGACTGGTTTTACCAATTGCTAAAGATAAAAATAATTTACCGATTGGTTTACAATTATTAGCGGCGCCCTTGGCCGAGGAAAAATTATTTACTTTAGCTAATTACCTTGAAAAAATAAATATATGAGCCTGGATACTAGATTAAAACAAAGAATGGCTGAGGCAGTTTCTCACAGTTATTATAAGCCTTGGCGCAAGCGCTGGTGGGGGATTTTGATTATGATATTCATCGTGGCGGCAGTTTTGGCAGTGATGTATTTTATTTATTTGCTTTCTGTGCAGTTCCAGCACTTTAGCAAAGGTGATATTTATAACAAACAAACCGGTATGTGGATTACCGAAGGGCAATATCGTGAAAACCAAAAAATGTTTAATGAAACGCTGACTGGCGACGATCCGTATTTGGGTAGCCAAGAACCTTTGGTGTATGTGATTGCCTATGATTCTTTTGCTTGTCCATACAGCAAAGATAATCAGGTCGACATCCAGCAAATGATTGCTAAATATGGCAAATTCGTCCGCTTTATAGTCAAAGATTTCCCCACCGAAGGCTTGCATCCCAACGTGACTAATGCCCATTTAGCGGCTGATTGTGCCAACGAGCAAAATAAATATTGGGAATATAGGGATTTGCTTTATGCCAATCAACCCGACGATGCTAATCCGGATGCTTTTTCCAAAGCAAATCTGGAAGCTTTAGCCGAGAAAGTCGGCGTAAATAAAAAGCAATTTAAGAATTGTTTAGATACGGAGAAATATAATCAAGAAATCAAGCAGGACTTTGCTAGCGGAGTGCAGATGGGAGTAGTAGGCACGCCCAGCTACGTTATCAATGGTAATTTGATACCGGGAGAAATAAAATTTGACGTTTGGCAAAAAGTTCTTGCTTATATTGTAGAGGATACGCCATAAATGTGGTGGCAAAATTATTGGCCACAAGCAAATATTTTTACTGTCGGCCCAATAGCCGTTCATTGGTATGGATTGATTTTGGCTTTTGGTCTGTTGGCGGCTGGTTTTTATTCTTATTATCAGCTGCGCAAAAAACAGATTTTGATTGCCAGCCAATTTGAGGATTTGATTTTTTATTTAGTTATCTTCAGCCTGCTCGGCGCAAGAATCGGCCATGTCTTTTTTACTTGGTATTATTATCAGGATCATTTAGCAGACATTTTGAAAGTTTGGCAAGGAGGCTTATCTTGGTGGGGTGGCTTTTTGGCGGGAGTGTGTGTCTTGATATGGTGGGCCAAGAAACATCAAATGAACTTTTTTGCGATAGCCGATATTGTAGCTCCGGCCGCAGCCTTGGGGCAGGCTATAGGCCGCTGGGGCAACTATTTTAATCAAGAGCTGTATGGCCGGCCAACCAATGGGTGGTGGGGCATAGCCATTGCTCCTCAGCATCGCCTGTCGGGGTATGAGCGATATGATTATTTTCAGCCAACTTTTTTTTATGAATTTATTTTAAACTTGCTTTTGTTTTTTGCCTTAAATAAATTTTTGCAATTTGCCAAAATTAAAACCGGTTTAGTCACCTGGCTTTATCTAGCGGGCTATGCGCTGATTCGTTTTTCTTTGGAATTTATCAGAATTGATGATACGCCAACTTGGTGGTTTTTGCGTGCGCCGCAGGTGATTAGCCTGCTAGTATTTATCTTAGCTATATTTAGCATTATTGGCTTGCGCCATAAACCCTTGTCAAAGTCATAAAAATAGTGTAATATATCCAATGTTTTAAACATGGGTTAGTATAAGAGCATGCGCGCCTGCCTGTGATGGGATGATAGTTTCCCGCCGCAGGCGGGACCCCGCCAAAAGCGGTGGCAGCCATCTTGATGTTTTGCCTGTCATCCCGCAGAGCGGGACATAGCGCAGGTATGGGAATTTATTATTAAGCTCTGCATCTGTCTGATGGGGTGGTAGTTCAGCTGGTTAGAACGCCTGCCTGTCACGCAGGAGGTCGAGGGTTCAAGTCCCTTCCATCCCGCCAGACAGATGCAGAGCTTTTAAAATTGACGAGCAGGAGGCCTGCCCTGCAAATCGTGAAGCGGTTGTGCGGGGTCGTCCCGCGTTACGGGATCCATCCCGCCACAGGCAGGCGCGCATAGTTATTATCGATCGCTTTTTTAGCGATTTTTTGGTATAATATTAAGGAGTTTGGTAGAATTATATGATTTGGAATTTTATTATCGTAATTTTTGGCTTGGCTTTGTTTGAAATTATCAGTAGTATTGATAATGCTATTATCAATGCTCATGTTTTGCAGACCTTGCCGGAAAAATTCCGTAAGATTTTTTTATTTTGGGGCATTTTATTTGCTGTCTTTATAGTGCGCGGCGGTTTGCCATTTTTGATTATTTGGATATCAAATCCTAGCCTGACAGCTGGCCAGATATTCACTTCCGCTTTTTCTAATGGCGGAGACGTTAGTCATCACTTGGCACAGTCGGCTCCACTACTGCTTTTGGGAGGCGGCATTTATCTTTTTTTGGTATTTTTATCCTGGTTATTCTTGGAAGAAAAAAAATATGCTTTTTTGGTGGAGAATTTTCTTCATCGCCAGGCAGCTTGGTTTTATGCCATTGCTTCTATTGTGGTTACCTTGGCAGTGTATATTTCTTTGCAGATTAATCCACTACTAGCCCTAGCTGCTACTATAGGCACTAGTGCCTTTTTTATCACTGACGGCTTCAAGAAGAACTCGGAAAGCAAGGAGAAAGAACTATTGGGCTCAAACATGAGTTTTTGGAGCAAGATTCTGTATCTGGAGATTTTAGACGCCTCTTTTTCCATTGATGGCGTGATTGGCGCTTTTGCCTTTACTATGTCCGTGCCCCTGATTTTGATTGGCAACGGCATCGGTGCTTTTGTGGTCAGAGAGTTTACCATCAAGGGCATAAAAGTAATTGCCAAATTTGCTTATCTAAAAAATGGCGCTATGTATTCTATCGGTTTTTTGGGTTTACTAATGATTTTGGAAAGTTTTGGCAAAGAGTTTCCTTTTTGGCTGGCGCCACTAAATACCACCTTACTGTTGGTGATTTTTCTTTGGTTGTCTTATCGCGAATTAAGGGCGGTAGCCGGGCAGGCTAAATGAAGCTAAATAAACAAGCAAAAAATCAAATAATCTATTTTTTATTAGCCGTCCTGTGGGGCTGCCTTATTTTTTATTTATCTAGTCAGCCTGATTTGAAAAGCGGTTTACCGTCAGCCTGGGATTTTATTTTAAGAAAATTGGCCCACTTGACTGTTTTTGCTATTCTGGCCTTTTTGTTGGCTGCTAGTTTTACTAAAAAAAGCAAACCATACTTGCTGTTTGTTATCCTGGCAGCAATCATGTATGCTTTTACTGATGAGCTGCATCAGCTGAGTGTGCCCGGCCGAGTAGGCAGTATTCGGGATATCTTTATTGATTCCTTTGGAGTGGGCCTAGGAATTTATTTTTTTGAGAGGCTGCACCTATTTAAAATATTTAGAAAAAGATAAAAAACACCCCGGTTAAGGGGCGTTTTTTTGATATTCTTATTTTAAGTTTATTATTAGGTTAGCTATCGCTTCTGGCTTGGTCATGGCCAATTGGGACAAAACTTTACGATCTAGCTCAACTTTGTTTTTTTTCAATAGCGCTATAAAGCGGGAATAATTAAAATTATGTTCTCTGACAGCGGCATTGATTTTTACCTGCCACAGGGCTCTAGCGACACGTTTTTTGGCATGGCGATCATATAAAGCATGTTGGCCAGCGTGTAAAATAGCCTCTCGGGCTTGTTTGATTTTATTTTTGCGGCCCCAATTATAACCCTTGGTTTTCTTCAGGACATTTTTTCGACGCTTGATATGAGCTCTACCTCGTTTGACTCTTGGCATATTTTTAATTGCTTATGGTATATGGTATATAGCTTATGGCCGCCACCTTAGTGGTGACTATATGCCATCAGCTATAGGCGATTAGCTTTTATATGTATGGTAATAGTTTTTTAACAGCTTTTAAATTGGCGGTGGATAAATTTTTATCACGACGTTTGTTTTTGGTGATTTTACCTGATTCACGAGAATTAAAATGATCTTGACCACCTGGACGGATCATAATTTTCTTTTTGCCGGTAATTTTTACCCTTTTACGCAATAGTTTTTTCGTTTTCAGTTTCATAGGAATTTTCGTTTGTCTGTTTAGATTATTTTTTAGTAACAATAGTGATGAGTGTGCCGCCCATAATTTCTAGGGGCTTATCTAATTTGTATTCGGTACCTAGGGTTTGCAAAAATTGGTTGATTACTTCTTTGGCTTTTTCACGAAAGGCTTTTTCTCGGCCCCTAAGGCGGAGCTCAATCTTCACCTTGTGTCCAGCTTCAAAAAATTTTCTGACTTGTTTTTGCCTGACCCCAATATCATGCTGGCCGATTTTTAAGGACAACCTGATAACCTTGGTATCTATTTTTTTAGGTTTGTTTTTGCTTTGGCTACGGCTTTGTTGGTATTGCCATTTGCCAAAGTCCACAATCCGGCAGACAGGCGGCTGAGCTAAGGGAGAAACCTCTACTAGATCCAGTTCTCGGCTAGCGGCTAGGTTGGCAGCCTCATTGGTCGGGATGACACCCAGCTGTTCGCCATTTTCGTCGATTACCCTGACTTCGGGCACGCGAATCTGGTGGTTGATACGATAAAATTTGTTGCCGGTTTGAGAGCGATTAAATTTTGGATTCAACTTTTTCTATTTAATAATTAATTTGGTGTTTTTGTTATCCTTTAAGGATAAGAGAAACATGTGATAAATTATATGTTTTGTCATCCTTCGCCACGGCTACGGATGACATCCTGCGCGAGTTCTGCGAGCTATTTCCGGTGGCCTTCGATTATGAATGTCCTTCGACTCACTTCGTTCGCTCAGGGCACTCGATTCCAGGGTCGGAATGGTCGGAGGTGCTAATAAGCACCGTAGACCACCGATTCGGCTCGAGCTCACGGCCGAGGGCGAGTGAGCTTTTTGCGAAGCAAAAGGCGAATCGAGTGGTGGAGATGAGGGGGATTACACCCCTGTCTGACAAATGTCAAAATAAACGTCTACCAATATAGTTAATTTTTTCGCTTTGGCTATTGGCTATAAAATTAGCAAAAAACCAATAACCTAGTTAACTTGCGTTTCGAAATATCCAGGTTAACGCTAGATATTCCTAAGCCTGATAAATGACGCCCCAGCCAAAACCTCAGGCAAGCCATGGTGGAACGGTCTTAAGCGTTAAGCTAAGACTGGTGAAAGTTGAGGAACTTGGAAAAGTTCTTTGGCTTTCGCAAATAAGTTTTTGGCACTTATTTGGTTACGATTTTACAGTTCGTGAACTGACTGGCAGTTTATCCCTTCACTTGCCGTCGAATATAAAACATCCCCTCAAATTAACGTTTCAAATGACGGGCAATAGTGCGGTTGATTTCCCGCTTTTTTATGTCTTGTCGCTTGTCAAATTGCTTTTTTCCCTTGACTAAGGCAATTTTTACCTTAATAAGTCTGCGCGTAGTATACACGGAAATAGGCATTATTGTCAAGCCCTTGGAGTCGGTTTTATTGGCCAAATACAGCATTTCCCGGCGATGCAGTAGTATGGGGCGATCTCTTTCAGGGTTATAAGCGGCTAAATTTTTGGCTGCTTTCTGGTAGGGGGCAATATACATTTTTTTGAGCATAGCTCGGCCATTTTTTATAGAGATGAAAGCTCCCTTCAGATCGGCTTGCCCCATTTTTAGCGATTTTACCTCTGGCCCGGTCAACACTAAGCCAGCTTCCAATTCTTCTAAAACTTGGAAACTGCGGTTGAAGTTTTTGTTGTGGGCTAGGGTTGACATAGGTTTTTTTGCCTGCTTTTCTTAGTTTGACTATAACACAAACCATTATTTTTTCAAAATATTAGACAGTCAATAATTTGATTATATCCTCAATTTCACTGGCTAAATTTGTTTTTAAAAAATCTTGGTCAATTTTTAGTTGATGATTGGCATAACGCCAGCTGGGGTTGTGATCCATTATTTTATCAATTTTTTTAAAATCAATCGCGCCCAAGAAATTGATGGCCAGATATTTTTTATCCTGACTACGATAAGTATAAATACTGCTGATGTTTTTATTTTGGGCCAAGACTTTGATTTTTTGCAGGAGCCAGATATTTTTTAATGCTTGGTCATGAGCTTGATTTATTTTTTCGTTGATATGATCAATGTCTCGCTGACGGCTGACTTTTTGATAAAAAACAATTTTGTCGGCCAGACTAGAAAACATTTTATTCGGTACTGAAGTGTCAATCGGTAGTTTGATTTCTATGTCCCGCCAAGGTTTATTGATTTGCCCTTTGAGCTCGGCAATAGTTTCGGCTACCAATATCTGATAAAGTCCCAGACCGATACTTTTTACTTTGCCGGATTGAGCTTTGCCCAAAATCTGGCCTACGCCCCGCAGCTCGAGATCACGGCTGGCGATTTTAAAGCCATCACCCAAAGAGCTAGCCTGTTTTAAATGTGCCAAGCGCTGGGTAGGTAATTTGGCTAGGTGGCTGGCCGTATAGAGAAAATAAGCATAAGCCTGAATATCAGAACGGCCAATGCGTCCCCGTAATTGGTGTAGTTGAGACAAGCCAAAGCGTGTAGCTTCAGTAACAATCAAAGTATTGGCGTTGGGGATATCCAGGCCATTGGCAATGATAGTTGAGCAGATTAGTATATCAATTTTGCCAGTGTCAAATTTATGCATGATATCGGCTAGTTCAGTATCGGGCAGTTGGCCGTGGGCAATGGCGACACCGGCTTTGGGAAACATTTTTTTTATTTTTTTGTAGGCAAAATCAATAGTTTCTACCTTATTATGCAAAAAATAAATCTGACCGCGACGTTTGAGCTCGCGTTCAATAGCTTGTTTGATGGTATCATCATTTTCCGGCAAAACTTCAGTGATGATATCTTTGCGGTTGGCTATCGGATGAGTTATCAGGCTGATATCTTTGATTAGAGAAAGCGCCAGATGCAGTGTGCGGGGGATCGGCGTAGCTGTCAGAGTCAAGACATGGATATTGCTTTTATATTTTTTTAGTTTTTCTTTATCAGCCACACCAAAATTTTGTTCTTCGTCTATTATCAATAGCTGTAATTTTGGTATTTGGACGTCGCGGGAGAGCAGGCGATGCGTGCCAATCACTATATCTATTTGATTATTTTTTAGCGCCTGGCAGGTTTTTTGGATTTGAGCTGGTTTTTGCCAGCGAGTCAAGAGAGCTACCCGGACGCCAAACTTGCTTAATCTTTGGGAAAAATTGTCAAAATGCTGCTGGGCCAATATGGTGGTTGGGCAGAGCAGGGCTACTTGGTAGCCGCTGGATACTACGCGAGCGGCTGCCCGTAAAGCTATTTCAGTTTTACCAAAACCAACATCGCCGCAGATCAGTCGGTCTTGCGGCCAAGTAGCCTGTAAATCGGTTTGGACATCCTGCCAAGCAGCTTTTTGCGAAGGAGTCAATTGATAGGTAAAGTCTGCGGCCACTTTTTCTTCTAAGTCGGCCTCGTTTATTTTGGGGGCAGAATGCAGCCGGCGGGTAGCTTCAATAGTCAAAAGCTGATTGGCTAGCTCTAAGGTCTGGTTTTTTATTTTCCGCAAAGTCTGCGGCCAAGCATTGCCGATAGACAAGCGGTTGATTTTTGGATTGGCTGGGCCGAGATATTTTTCCACTTTGTCGGCTAGGTCCACCGGCACAAACAGCGTGTCATTTTGCGCGTAAGTCAAGACCAAATATTCGTGCTCTACCTCATCAATCGTCATTTTTTGGATGCCGGTAAGCTTGGCTATGCCATGGTCACGATGAACAACCAGGTCGCCGACTGTAAAATCCGGCAGCCAATCAGCCACTGTTCCGGTGGTGTGGCCAGTTTCAGCCAGAAAGAACAGCTGATCATGGACAGTGATGATTTTGGCTGTCGGCAGGCACATGATTTCCGGCCAGCTCAAGGCTGCTTGCCAGTCTATGATTTTTGCCGGCAGCTGATATTTTTTGATAATTTCTTGAGCAAGCACCGGTTGTTTGCTAAACCAAAAAATTTGGTAGTCTGTTTGCTCTTGTAAAAATTTGATTTTGTCAGCTTTTTGGCTGAAAAGAAAATTTAAATTTTGGCCAGGTAGCTCAAAGTCAGGCTTTTTGCTAAGTGGGTCAATGATAATTTGCTTGTTTTTTGCCAGGGGAAAATTTTCCTGATCAGTCAAATTGTAAATCAGCAGGCAAGCTGCCGGGATAGAGTTGATAAATTTTTGTTTTTGAAAAATATTATCAGGCCAGATAGTAATATTGGAGACATCTTGGCTTTGATTATCCAAAGTATTGATGACTAGCAGACTTTTGATTTTATTAAAATCATACTCGATGCGGTAAATGCAAAAATTTTGGTAGATATCCACCAGTTGTCCGCGCACCGCTAGACTGGGATAATTAGCCAGGCTGCTTTCCCGGCTGAAGCCCATAGCCACCAAGTCAGTCACTAATTGGTGCAAGGGATATTCTTGACCCTTATTTAGCTGAATCTGCCGATTTTTAAAATGCAGCCAATCCGGTACCAGCGTTGCTAAATTATTTATTGTAGTCAGTATCAGGTAATTTTGGTTTTTTTGATAAGCCAAAAAGGTGGCGATTGGCATTGGCTCGCTTTCCGGCCAAGTAATGATTTCTTTTTGCCCTAGAGGTAGATTTTTTTGCCAGCCGACCAAAAGATCGGCCCAGATTTTTATCTCTTTATTATTCTGCAAAAACCAAAAAGCCGCCCCTTTTTCTTGGTAGAGGGGGGTAGAGATGATGCCCAAAGTTTGGTTGACGGCTGCGTCCGATACAGCTACTCGGTAGGTCATAAATTAGATAGTATTTTCTACTATCGCTGATATTTTAGCAGTTCTCAGTAAATAAGCAAGCTTTTGCGTCTTTATTTTAGTTGAAAAATAATTTATAATATAAGTATTAATGAATTAACAAGAAAAATATGTATTTTGGTTATTTTTTGATCTTATTGGGTATTTTGTGGCTACTCCAAGAAATGGGAGTTATTATGGGCAGCTTTTGGGGTTTTGTCTGGCCAATTTTAGTGATCTTTTTGGGTTTGTCCATTGTGGCCAATAGAAAGGATGGCGCTTGCTATTGTTACTGGCCATGGCACAAGCATCATCGTTACTACGATCACGATAAGGCCAAGCCCGAGACGCCGCACAATCATCCGGAAGATAAATTATAATGCCCATTATTAAGCTAAATAAATCAGCCGACTTTACCATAAAAAAGTCAAAGTTTTTAAGCTTTGCTTTTTTAGTCAAAAGCGAAGCAGAAATTTCAAAAATTTTAGCTGATATCAAAAAAGAGCATCCCAAAGCCAGGCATATAGTCTATGCTTATCGTTTGCAGGAGAATAATCAGCTCAAAGAAAGATTCCACAATGACAGGGAGCCTTCTCAATCAGCTGGTTTGCCGCTTTATAATTTATTAAAAAATCAAGATATTGTAAATTGTTTGGTAGTAGTAGTGCGCTACTATGGCGGCATTAAGCTTGGGGTGGGCGGTCTGGTACGAGCTTACACAACGAGCGCCAAATTAGTTTTGGAAAATAATTTAGCTCTGGATGGAAATTAAATCAGTCAAAGTCGGCGATCAAGAAATAAAATATAACTTGCGCCGACGCAAGCGAGTAAGATATTTGCGCTTAAGCGTGGGAGTGGATGGCAGCTTGTCCGTCACTGCCCCAGTAGCTTATCCGCAGTTTTTGATTAGGCAATTTATTTTGCATCGTTTTGCTTGGGTGCAATCAGCTATTGCCAAGCGTTTATCCAGACCCAGTATTTTTCGGGAGCAACATAGTGCTCAAGAAATCAAACATTATCAAGCGTTGGCTAAAAGAATTATTTTAGAGCGACTGGAGCATTTTAATAAATTCTACCGGCTAAGTTATAAAAAAATTACTATCCGTAAAGCCACCACCAGATGGGGGAGCTGTTCCAAAAAAGGTAATCTAAATTTTAATTATCGCCTGTATTTTTTAGCGCCGGAACTGCTGGATTATGTAGTTGTTCATGAGCTTTGCCATTTGCAGGAGTTTAATCATTCCCAAGCTTTCTGGCGTTTAGTGGGTCAAAAAATACCAGATTATAGACTCTTAAGAAAAAAACTAAAAAATTTAAGGTAAAAGAAAAACCGCCCAGCACCACGCGGGGTGCTGGGCGGCCATGTTGGAGTCGAGGAGAGACTAGCCGTGGGGCATGTACTTCACGCCGATCGAGAACATGTCCCGCGGCTTGACGCACCAACGGGCGTCGCTGGTGTCGCGGTCCCAGTTCAGCCGGAGCTGGAGCTGGGGCGACAGGCTAATCTTGCCGCAAGCCCCGATCAGGTCTTGCCGCTGCCCCTTCTGGTAGTTGAGGGCTGCGGCGTAGATCATCCAATGGCTGTAGTCGAGCGCGACCTCTTGGTACGAGGTCATAAACTTCGTGCCCCAGTGGGGGTTGCCGACTTGGCCCGACGACCAGACGACCCAGTGGGTGGACGACAGATGGGACGAGTAGTTCACCTTGGCCATGGGTCCGCCCCACGGGGTCTGGCAGAACAGGCCGCCGGTGGCGAGGAGCTCGAAAGGCCCAGGCTTGGAAAAGCGCCACATGCCGTAGCCCTGCTCGGCTTCGAGCACGACGGTGAACTCCTGATCTCCCTTGACCGGCTGCTTGTTCTGGTCGAGAACCACGCGGCCGTTCTGGTCGACCTGCACCTGGCTCGAGACCAGGGTGACGTCAAGGCCGGAGCTGAGCGGCCCCTTGCCGTACAGCACCCGGATGCTGTCGAACGCGTAGTTGTACGACTGAGCGAAGCAGTTGGTGGTGGAGATCACCATCAGGGCGACCAGCAGGCAGACGAGCATTCTCTTCACGACTTTCTCCTTCGTTGGGGTTGGGAACGAACCGAGTGGTGAGTAGACTTGATACTTATCAGCCAAAGCCTTTTTCAAGGCCTGTTTCACCAAAATACCCTATAGTATAGCATTACTATAAAAATTTGTCAAGTCTTTGGCAAAGTGATTTTTATCTGATAAAATTAGGGTAATTATTTTGTAAAAAGTATTAATTTAAAAATATGATTTTATCAGATCGCGACATTAAGAAATTTTTAAAATCAGGGGAAATAACCATAAACCCATTTGATGATAAGTATTTACAACCGTCCTCTATTGATTTACATTTAGACAGATACTTCTTGGTTTTTGATACAAATCAAAATTATGTTATTGACCCCAAAAAACCTATTGATAATTTAATGAAGGAAGTCTCTATTGATGAAAAAAAACCATTTGTATTACATCCTGGAGAATTCGCGCTAGGCTTGATATATGAAACTACTGGCGTATCAAATAATATGGTTGGTAGATTGGAAGGCAAAAGTTCAATTGGCCGCATGGGTTTATTAATTCATATTACTGCTGGTTTTTTGGATCCGGGAAACTGCTTAAAAATGACATTGGAGTTACATAATACTGCTAGTATGCCGATTTTGCTTTATTATAAAATGCCTATTGCTCAAATGGCCTTTGAACAATTATCTTCACCATGTTTGCATCCATATTCCGCGGAGCATGGGAACAAATATGCTGGCGATGTTAAACCAATGGCAAGTCAGATGTGGAAAAATTTTAAGAAAGAAGAATAAATGGACAAAAAGATTTTAGTTTTTACAGGATTGTTGGCTTGTGGTAAAGGCACGGTTGCTAAATATTTGGTAGAAAAGTATCAAGCTAGGACTTTTAGATTTTCCACCATGCTAAGGGATGTTTTAACTAGGCTGTATTTACCTGATTCTCGCGAAAATATGCAGACATTATCTCGTATTTTGCGGGAGAATTTTTCTCAGGATATAATGTCAAAGGTTATTGCTAATGATGCAGCAACGACTAACACTGATTTAATAGTGATTGACGGAGCACGTCGTTTGACTGACGTTGAGCACTTGCAAAAGTTGCCTGGTTTTACTCTAGTGGCCATAGAGGTTGATGTTAAAATAAGACATCAGCGTTTAGTGGCTCGTAATGAAAATCCAGGCGATGCCGATAAAACCTTCGAGCAATTTCTACAAGATGAAAAAGCTGAACCAGAAGTAGAAATCCCTTTTTTAATGAGTAGGGCTAGCATAAAAATCGACAACAACGGTATTTTGGAAGATTTATATAAACAATTGGATAATTTGGTAAAATAAATTTATGTCTTTAGCTGATTTAAAACATATATCACGGCCACTATCTAGCGGTGGCATGGTCATGCTTTTAGATACTGGCGCGGTCATTGGTCCGGAATCAGAAGCCATGATCCAAGCACTGCATTCGCGCTCTACTGGCGGTGTCAAACATCATTTGGAAATTTTAGCCAAAAAAGGGTCAGAAGATTTTATGGCTAATTTTTATGTGGGCTATGGACACAAGTCAATCGGTGATTGCGGCAGTCTGACTTTATTTATTGAAGGCGTGTCCATGCTGGCGGCTAAAGCTATTCAGGACTGGGCCTTGTATAGCGGCCAGGAATCTTCCACTCGCTATGTGGATTTTTCCCAGCAGCTTTTTATTGATCCGGTTGGCACGGAAGCTTCCAAAGCCATATTAGAAAACTGGCGGCAGTTTTATCTGAATTCTAGAGCCCAAGTAGAAGAGCATTTGAAAAAGCAGTTTCCCATTCAGGCTGGCGAGGAAGAAAAGATTTATAATAAAGCTATCAGTGCTCGCGGTTTTGATATTTTGCGCGGTTTTTTGCCAGCCGGCGCATCTACCAATCTAGCTTGGCACAGCAATATGCGCCAAGTTGCCGATAAGCTAATGCTTTTGCGGCATCATCCTTTGGCCGAGGTGAGGGAAGTAGCTCAAAAGCTGCAGGAAGTATGCCAGGAAAAATATCCCAGCTCTTTTACTTGGGAGATTTTTGACACCACGGAAAATTATAATCAGCAGTGGCTTACGCAAAATTATTATTTTACTCACGAGACATTCAAAGAAACCAAATTATTGCACGATGGCATTGATAAAGATATTTTGAAGCAATATAAAAATATTTTGGAGAATCGGCCTATGAAAACCGAGTTGCCGAAACTTTTAGCTCAAGCCGGCACTTTGCAATTTGGTTTTATGTTGGATTTTGGCTCGTTTCGCGATATTCAACGTCATCGAGCTGTTGTGCAGCGTATGCCTCTTTTGACCACTGAACACGGTTTTGCCCAATTTTATTTTGACTCTTTGCCTGAAGCAGTCTGCAGACAAGCCAAAGAACTAGTTGCTTCCCAGGAGCAAAAAATCAAGAGTCTAAATATTGATCCAAAAGTAGCTCAGTATTATACGGCCATGGGCTATGATTTGCCCAATATGGTCAGCGGTGATTTGCCAGCTTTGGTTTATTTGATTGAGCTCCGGTCTACCAGATTTGTGCATCCAACTCTGCAAAGGCGGGCTATTGAAATGGCTCATATTTTGGCGAAAGAATTTGGCGCTTATGGCTTAAAACTGCATTTAGACCAAGAGCCGGGCCGTTTTGATATCAAGCGCGGCGAGCACGATATTGTGATGAAATAAAGTATGAAAATCCCATTAGAGCAAATAGTTAAAAAGGAGTGTCAAAGAGAAACCAATATCTATGGTATGAATGCTTATGAGCATATTAAAAGTGTAGTAAAATATGCGGAAATGTTGGCACAAAAAAGGAAAGCTGATGAAGAGATAGTAAAGATTTCAGCGTGGCTTCATGACATGGGGAGTATTTTAGGTGATACAGAAAATCATCATGTTAGTAGTGGAATATACGCAGAAGAATTATTAAAAAAATATAATTACCCTCAAGATAAAATTGATGCCATTAAGCATTGTATTTTTGCTCATAGGGGTAGTCAGAATATAAAGAGGGAAACAATAGAAGCAGAATGTTTGGCTGATGCTGATTCTATGTCCCATTTTGACAGTGTAGTCGGCTTATTTCGATTAGCTCTTATAACTAAAAAAATGACCGAAGCCGAGGCTAAAGAATTTGTCTACAATAAATTAATGAGGTCATGGAATAAATTAACTTCAGAAGCCAAAGATATAATAAAAGATAAATATTTAGCTGTTGAAACCTTGTTAAAATAATTATGAAAATAAAAGCTAAAAAACTATATCCCGATGCAATTTTGCCCCAAGCCATGCGCCACGGAGACGCCGCTTTGGATTTGTATAGTTATCGTGATTATACATTGAAACCAGGAGAGCGAGTGGTGGTTGATACCGGGGTGGCATTTGCCATACCCAATGGCTACTGGGGCAATGTCCGTGATCGAGGCGGTCTGCCGGCTAAGCATGGTATTCATACTATGGGGGGCGTGCTTGATTCCAATTATCGTGGCGACTTAGGCGTTATTGTTATTAACTTAGGAAAAGAAGTTTATCAAATAAAAAAAGGCGATCGCATTGCCCAGATGATTGTTGAAAAGCATGAAGACATTGAGATAGAAGAGGTCAGCGAGCTTGATGAAACAAATCGGGGAGAAAATAGATTTGCTTCAAGCGGATATTAATTAAGTATAAATTTAATAAAGAAAAGCGATGGATAAACAATATTTTGTTTATATTTTGGCAAATTATAAAAATGGGACTTTGTATGTTGGTGTAACCAATGATTTGTATCGACGTGTAACTGAACACAAACAAGGTAGGGTAAAGGGATTTACACAAAGATATAAAGTTTATAAATTAGTTTATTACGAAGTCATCGATAATGTCTATAATGCAATTACTAGAGAAAAACAAATAAAGAAATGGTATAGAAAATGGAAAATAGAATTAATTGAGAAGTATAATAAAAAGTGGGAAGATTTATATTATAATTTATTTGATGGATCTCCGGGTCAAGCCCGAAGATGACAAACATTAGCGGTGTTTTTATTGCTCTGCTAGTCATTCCCACGAAAGCGGGAATCCATACCACACATTAAGATATGTCCGGAAAATTTATCGTCTTTGCCGCTCAACTTAGTTCGGGCATGCCCACCATGAGTCGATCGGGACGAGTTATAATAAAAATATATGGAGATAAAAAAAGTACAGAAAAAAGTTCATAAAATTTTTTTTGATGATCTAAAAAGCCACAAAATTAAAGCCGGTGACGATTATTTGATTTTAAAAATTACCGAAGAGTTGGGCGAATTTGTCCAATCCTATTTGATTCACAAAAAAAGATGCCGACAAGAGAAGTGCTTGTCTATTCAGAAATCCAAACAATCGATAGCTAGAGAATTGGCCGATGTTTTATGTTTGGTTTTGGTGATTGCCAAAGAACTGGAGATTGATTTAGATGAAGCAGTTTTTAAAAAATGGATTAGCAAAGAATGGGTAAAATATAAATAATGAACAAAGGAAAATTTATCGTCTTCGAAGGCGGAGAAAAATCAGGCAAAAGCACACAGCTAGAATTGCTGAAAAAATATTTGGAAAGTAAAGGCCACCAAGTTGTTTTGACGCGCGAGCCGGGTAGCAAATTGTCTAATATTACCCAAAGCATTCGCGAAATAATTTTAAACAATAAAAATACCAACCTGACGGCTCGCGCGGAGCTCCTGCTTTTTTTAGCTGATCGTTCGCAACATGTGTCAGAAATAGTAAAACCCGCCCTAGAACAGGGGAAGATTGTACTTTGTGATCGTTTTGACGGCTCCAGTTTTGCTTATCAGGGTGCGGCTCGCCATTTGGATTTAGAGGAGCTAAAACCAATAAATAATTGGGCAAAATTCGGCTTAACGCCTGATTTGGTGGTATACTTAGATATAAGCCCAGAGGAGGCGACCAAGCGCAGTCGTGATGAAAAACATGATCGTTTGGATGCTGAAAATCAGGCCTTTCATGAGGCAGTACGGGCTGGCTATTTAGAGCAAGCCAAGCAGCCAAATTGGTTTACTGTTTCAGCGGTTGGAGATATCCAAGAAATCGCTAAAAAAATTCAGCAAGCAGTTGATAAAATTTTATGAGTCCTGTTAGAAATTAATTGGAGATTGTAAGATGGGTGAGTATAATTCTATAAAAAAATAACTTTACTTTAATATAAAATTTTTAATAAATAAATTTCTAACGGGATGAGTAAATACGAAACAATAATTGGTTTGGAAATACACATTCAGCTCAAAACCAAGAGCAAGATGTTTTGCGCGTGCCCAAACCAAGATGGGCAAAAGCCAAACACTAATGTTTGCCCGATTTGTCTGGGGCATCCCGGTACTTTGCCGACAATAAATCAGGCTGCCGTGGAGCAGGGCTTGCTTTTGGCCTTGGCCTTGGCTTGCAAAATAAATAAAAAATCGAAGTTTGACCGCAAAAACTATTTTTATCCGGATTTGCCCAAAGGTTATCAGATCTCGCAATTTGATGAGCCGCTGGCAGTCAAGGGCAAATTTTTTATTGATATGGATAAAAAAAGAAAGCGGATCGGCATTACCCGTTTGCATTTAGAAGAAGATGCGGCCAAAAATATTCATACGGCTGACAAGACTTTGGTGGATTTCAACCGTGGCGGCGCGCCTCTTGCCGAAATAGTCACTGAACCGGATTTTCGTAATCCCCAAGAAGCCAAAGAATTTTTGAGCCAATTGCGCTTGCTGGCCCGCTATCTCAATGTGTCGGATGCGGATATGGAAAAAGGACATTTACGCTGTGATGCCAATATTTCTCTGCGCCCCAAGGGAGATAATAAATATTATCCCAAAATAGAGATCAAAAATTTGAATTCTTTTCGTTCGGTTGAGCGAGCTTTGCAGTATGAGATTGAGCGGCAGAATGCTTTGTGGGATAAAAAGCAGGCACCCAAAATTACCGAAACTCGCGGCTGGGATGAAAATAAACAAATGACTGTTTTGCAGCGCACCAAAGAGGGCTCGTCAGACTATCGCTATTTTCCGGAGCCAGATTTGCCCCCGTTGATCATAGATCAGAAAATGTTGGACAGAATAGCCGTTCTTTTGCCGGAATTACCGCTAGCTAAACAAGATAGATTTGTCAAAGAATATGCTTTGCGCCCAGCTGATGCCAAAGTGCTGATTAACCAAAAAGACTGGGCAGCCTACTTTGAAGAGGTAATGTCGGATTTACGGGCTTGGGTTTGCGATTGGAAAAATATAGCCATAGAGTCAGCGGCTGGTGAAAAACTTTGGGCTGAACACAAGCAGGAACTAGCTCGCCTGACTTGGGCTTGGATTACCAGTGAGTTGTTTAAGCTTATTCCCCATGATTTTACTGTTAAGGATTTAAGAATTACCGCTGAAAATATGGCGGAGTTTATCAACTTGATCTATCTTAAAAAAATAAATAGTACGGCCGGCCAGCAGGTTTTAGCGGCCATGTTTAGTGGCAGTGATGATGATCCTTCTCATATTGCTGATAAGATGAATCTGACACAGATTGATGATGACACAACGCTGGAGGGCTTGGTAATGAAAGTAATTTTATTATATCCCCAGCAAGTTGAGCAGTATAAAAAAGGCAAAGTTGCCTTACTGCAATTTTTCTTGGGTCAAGTGATGAAAGAGAGTAAGGGTAAGGCCAACCCCAGTTT
Organism: Patescibacteria group bacterium; assembly: GCA_041650755.1. Lineage (GTDB taxonomy): Bacteria > Patescibacteriota > Patescibacteriia > UBA1558 > GWA2-36-10 > JBAZKN01. Next base: position 191,644 of record JBAZKN010000002.1, read on the forward strand.
AGTGGAAAAAATGCTTAAAGAAAAACTAACTTAGGATTTAAAAATAAATTTACTTATAATTAATAAAAAATAACTTATGTTTAAATATAAAAGATTTTTTCTATTATTCCTAATTAGTTTTGGTCTAGCATCTGCCTTCTTCTATTTCACCACCAAGACTAATGCAGCCACCTCTCTTGTCTCTCGCCTTTCAGGCTATATCC